>NZ_JAPEPZ010000002.1:0-600000 GCF_026339875.1 Streptomyces sp. NBC_01571 | reverse complement strand
CGCATCCCCACGCCGCAACGACTCGTCGACTGGCTGGTGGTGAGTGGCCTCGCCGTGGAGTCCTGCACCACCGCCCAGCTCGAACGCGCTTGGGAGCTGAGGGAATCAATTCACGCCGCTGCGACAGCGGCCGCGTGCCGAGCCCCACTCCCTGTGGCTGCTGTCCAGATCATCAATGACTGCAGCACTCAGGGTCGGGCCGCGGCGGTCTTGACGCCCGAGAACAATCGGCAGTGGCGGCTTGGCCCGACTTCCTCCGTGGAGGATGCCCTAAGCGTTGTCGCCGCCGACGCGGTCAGCATCATCGCAGGTGAACGAGACGGGAAATTGGCCTTGTGCGCGTCGCCAACCTGCCAAGCCGCCTTCTTCGACACCAGTCAGAGCCGCACCCGCAAATGGTGCGACATGAACACATGCGGGAATCGTCAGAAGAAGGCGCGCTTCAATGCCAGTAGTGGCGAAAACGCCAGATCGGCAAAGTGATCGTTGCTCTCGGTACGTCCAGCGCCTCACGTCCGCGACACAGGTGTTGAAAAAAGGGGGTGCCGCGTCCAGTCCGTCGCCGGTCGACCGGCGGAATACACACAGCGAAGACCAGTTGATCCGCGAGGGGCGCGGCACCCCGCTCCGGGTCCCTTGCCGAGGGAGGCAGGTACGCCGGGTCACCCTCCACGCGCTCGCTCGCTACTCACCTGTCTCGTGCTCCGAACGATCCCTGGCTGGTGAATCGTTGTAGGTGATCACCACCGGCGCGTTTGCCTCCGCCCGTACCCGGTCCGACGCCGTCGCGATCTCCTCGTAGCTCCATTCCCTGTACAGGCGCTTCCCGTGGGCATCGGTGATGTCGATGACCACGCCGGTCCACTTCTCGGCGGGCTGTTCGGGGACGAGTCCCAGCTCGTACGCAGCGTCCTGGAGGAGGGATTCGGTGACGCGTACGCCGGTGAGTCTCTCGGCCAGAGCGAGGACCGCCGCCTTCCGGTCGACGTCCGGGGCGCTCTCGTCGTGCTCTCCCTCAGGGGTCAGAGGGAAGCCGACTTCCCGCAGCAGGGGGACCAATTCATCGGGGGTGCTGCCGCCGCGCGAGGAGGGGCCCTCGAACGTCGTACGGAGGTCACCGTCCTCGAACCAGTGGAAGAAGTGCATGGGCTTGCCGCCGTTGGTCGAGTGCGCCACGACCCGGCCGCCCCTCGACAGCGTCTCCACGCACGGCGCCGCGATCCCCAGGCCGCCGTCGAAGCCGAGAACGAGTGTCCAGTCGCCGTTCTCGCCCGGAGTGCTGAAGGCGCCCGCGACGTAGGACTCGTCCCAGTAGTCGTAGTCCACCTCGGCGCGGTGAGCGTCTTCCGCCTCGATCAGCCCGGCCGTTCCCACCCCGGTGCCGCGCGGCGCCGCCTCCATCGCGCGCAGCACCTCGCGCGGGGTCCGCCCCCGTATCAGTGTCAGTGTGTATCCGCTCTCCATCATGTGGCGGAAGAGCGGCGAGGTGCGGATCCATGCGTAGTCGTGCGCGGTCACCAAGGTCATACGGCGAAGTGTGCCTGATGCCTCTGACAACGCCCGGCGCAAGCAGCTTCCTACGGCTGGAGCTGGTCCTCGGGCCGCGCCACCGAGTCCGTGTCGGCAACATGATCGTGTTACGAGCCCGTACGAGTCTCAGCTCGTCGCCTTCGGCCGGTCCGCCCCGACCCAGGCGAGCCGCATGATCACTCTGCTTGACTTGGTGCGGGGAAGGCAGAAGGTCCGGTACGCGGACACCGTCGCCCCCGACGTCGTCGGCTTCACCGGACCGGCCACCCGTTCCGGACCCGGCCGTTCAACTTCCCGACGGACGCGTCACACGCGCCCAGAGACTCGCTGTGCCGCTTGCCGCACAGATGGCAGGGCGCTGAGTCACGCGTCGAACCCGTGCAGGCGACGGACTTCGCTGACGGTCGCTGAGCCGGTACTCATGTCTCATGACAACTTCTGACGGTGTGTCCGGAGCCGGCGACGCGCGTGAGTCCGACGCCGAGAAGATCGACCGTATAGCGGCCTACGCGGCAGAAGTTGATCAACGCAGGTCGAAGGACACAGTGAGCTCAGGAAGCTCGCGCCGCGTGTGTTCCGTCGGTCTACCAAGCTGACCAGTCAGGCGAACGCAACCGCTCCGACACCCTTGGCCGCAGCCCTACGCACCGCCGTGGCGAATTCCCTCATGGTGGTTCTTGGGGCCCGAGCTGTCCGGGGATACTGTCGTGGTGCTGTTGACGTGGATCGCTGAGGTGGCGGACGAGCCCCTGGTGCTGGAGCCGGCTGACCGGCGCGTGGAGTGGGAGACCAGCACCTGGTCGCTGGGCGCGTCGGACGACGACAGGAGGTCGTTGTCCGTCTCCCAAGTGGTGACTGCCTTCGAGCGGACGGCTTCTGCCATCCGGGAACGTGCTCGCGAGCTGGGCTTTCCCGGGGTGGCGACGTTCTATGTGTGGCACGACGAGCAGGCCGGGCAGCTCCGGTGCTCGACCGGTTCTGTGCCCCCGGAGGCGTTGCCGTTCAGCGGTACCTATGTGGTTACGGACGAACTCGGCCCGGTCGTCGAGGGGTTTCTGGCCGACAGCGAGCCGGGCATCATCGACTGGTCGGCCCTGGACGACGTGCAGGGCCACGCGGAGCAGACCGAGACCGAGCCGGAGGTCATGCCCTTCCGTGTCTGGGTCTGCAGCGTCGGAGCCTCGCACTGACGGATTCTGCCGGTAGTCGTAGCCCTTGTCGACGTGCACCTTCGCCGGGCGGCGACAACGGGATCCGCGGCGGGAACGAAGGGGCCGATTCCGCTGGGGAGAGCCGGAGCCGGGAGGGCCTGGACGGGGCGGGAAGGTCCAGGCGGTGTCAGTTTGCGGGCGGGGCCTGTGTGTGGTCTCGCACGATGATTTTGCCGGTGTTCTCGCCGCGCAGCATTCCCAGGAATGCGTCCACGATGTGCTCGAACCCGTCAACGAGGGTCTCGTCCAGGGCGAGCCGGCCGCTCTGCAGACGGGGTACCGCGAACTCGTACAACTCCTCCTGCATGTCTCGGTAGTTGCTGACCAGGAAGCCCTCCATGCGGATGCTCTTCTCGACGATGTCCGCATAGTTGAAGCGAGGCGCCGGTGCGTCGGGGGTGTTGTACTGGCTGATCGTGCCGACGCGGACGATGCGTCCGAACTCGCACAGCGCTCCGACCGCTGCGGCCAGCTGCTCGCCGCCGACGTTGTCGACGAACACGTCGATGCCGCCCGGTGCGGCCTTGCCGAGCAGGTCGGCCACGGGCCCGTCGTGGTAGTCGAAGGCGACGTCATAGCCCACCTCCCGCACGAGGTGGGCCGCCTTGGCCGTCGAGCCCGCGCTGCCCACGAGCCGTCCGGCGTGGAGCAGTCTGGCGAACCGTCCGGTCGCTGTGCCGACCCCGCCCGCGGCGGCCGACACGAACAGGTTCTCCCCCTCCTGGAGTCGGGCGATCCGGGTCAGCCCCACGTAGGCGGTCAGGCCGGTGCCGCCGAGCGTGCTCAAGTACGCGGTCAGGGGCACCCCGTCGAAGTGGGGTAGCTCCCGGACGTTTTCGGGTCCGACCACCGCGTGTGTGCGCCAGCCCTGCCGGTGCATCACGACATCGCCCTCGGCGAGCCGAGGTGTGCGCGAGGCGATCACCCGCCCGATGGTGCGGCCCTCCAGCGGTGTGTCGAGCGCGAAGCCGCCGGGTACGTCGTCCATCATCTCGCGGTGGTAGGGGTCGACGGACCAGTAGAGGTTCTCCACGAGCGCGCTGCCGGCGGCAGGGGCGGGAAGTGGGGTCTCGACGAAGGTGAAGTGCTCGGCGGTGGGGAATCCGTGGGGGCGGGTGGTCTGGTGCACGGAGATCGCGGTCTCGTTCATGTCCGGACCGTAGGGCGGGAATGCGCCTCCCGGGCAGCCGGTTGGGCTCATGCGACGCACCGTTCCATGAGCAGTTCTCATACGCTGAGGTGAGCGCCCCATGGCACGTACGACCGACTCCGATCTCGTACCGCAGGAACTTCGCGTCCTGGTGGCGATCGCGGACACCGGGAGCTTCTCGACCGCGGCCGGCACACTCGGCCTGACCCAGTCCGCGGTCTCCCACTCGGTTCGCGGCAGCGAGCGCAAGGTCGGTGCCGTCCTCTTCGAACGCGGCCGCACGGGCGCCCGCCCCACCCATGCCGGAGAGAGGGCCGTGGCGCACGCCCGCCGCATCCTGCGCCTGCTGGACGTCCTGACCGCCGAGGCGCGCGCGGCGGCCCGGCCCGATGCCGCGGAGGGACTGCTGCGGATTGCGGCTTTCCGCAGCGCGGCTCTCCACCTGCTGCCGCCCGTACTGCAGCGCCTACGCGCCCGACACCCCGGGATCGAGCCGCGGGTGCGGATCGTACGCGAGGTGGGGCGCGGCGCAGCGGGCGAAGTGGCCGACGGGAAGGCCGACATGGCCATCGCCGCGCTGGGCGGCTCTACGCTGATTCCACCGGGTCTGATCGCGAGCGGACTCTTCGAAGAGCCGTATGCCCTGGTGCACGCGACGGGTCACGAGGCCCCGCGCTCGCTGCCGCTGGTCGACTGGGCCGAAAACTGTGGTCCGTACACCCGCCGCTGGTGGGCCGCACAGGACTGGATCCCTAAGGCAACCGTCGAGGCCGAGGACGACGGAGCGGTGCTCTCCTTGGTGAGCGGAGGCCACGGAATGGCGATCATGCCCGCGCTCTCCTTGGTCGGAGCACCGAACTCGGTCGAGATCACTGACCTGGGCCCCGAACGCCCGACACGCCAGGTCGGTTATGTCACCACCTCCGAGCTGGCCAGGTCCGCCGTCGTGCGCGCCTTGGTGAGAGAACTACGGGCCACGGTCGTCCGGGGTGTGAGCGTTCTCCAGCATGTCGATTCTCTGCGAGCCCCAACGAGTTCGTGCACGGTCGGTCGAGCGGATTCCAGTTGAACCAGCCTCGGGAAGTGTCGTAGAGGGTCGTGGGTTCGTCGCATGTCTGGGATGTCGAGATCTGCAGGGCGACGGCATCCGCGCGCGCCGCATGATCGTCCGCCAGAACCACCGAGATCAGAACCGAGGACAGCATGAGCACGGGAAGAACTCGCCCGCGGCGTACGCGTGAGATGACAAGGGCCGCCACGGCCAGCACGAGGCCGGCCAGCAGGAGCCACCGGTTCACGCTTGCTTCCCGGTCGAGTCGTCGGGACAGCTCGGCGAGGTCATCGCAGAGTACGTACGTCTCCGGTCCACCGAACAGCGACAGACAGCGTTCCAGTACCGCGGCCAGCACGATGAACATCCCTCGCGCCGGCAGCGGACTCGGATCTCTCTCCGCCCCCGACCCCGACCCCGACCCCGACCCCGACTCCGACCCCGACTCGGATCTCGCCCCCGTTCTGACCTGCCGCGCAACCCTCATGGCCCCTACCCTTCGGCTGCCCGCGGAACATCCGGCCGAGCGCGGAGATTACCGCCCCCTGTGGGTCGGGGTGCGGTGACCCAAGGCGGTGAACCCATGTGGTCAGAGCACGTGGTAGTCCCCGGGCCGGGTGGTGCCGATCCCGGTCCACGGGATCGGCACCACCCGCGGCCCTTCAGGACGTGGCCGCCGACTCGCCGGACGGCGGCGTCGACCGGAACGTCCAGCTGCCGGAGCCGACCTCGTACACGGCCTCGGTGGCCGTGGTGCGCAGCGGCTTCGCCTTGCCGGGGGCGGTCGCGTGGCCGCCGGCGGCGGGGACGTGGATCTCGGCCGTACTCCCCGCGGGGACGTCCACCGTGAGACGGAAGGCGTCGGCCGTACGAGTCCAGTCCGTCCGGGCGAGTCCGTACGGGGTGCGGTAGGAGCCCGACGCGGAGGTCAGAGCGCCCACCGCCGCGGGACGGACGAGGAGTTCCCGGTAGCCCACGGAGCCGGCCGTCTGCTCGATGCCCGCGACCCGCCCGGTGAACCAGGAGTCGACGGCGCCGAGCATGAAGTGGTTCTGCGACTGGCCGGGACCGCCGTCCCAGGACTCGCCGAGCGTGGTGTTGCCGGCGAGCACCTGGTAGCCGTAGCTGGGGCTGGTCGTCTGGGTGGCGATCCGGTACACGACGTCGTCGCGTCCCGCGGCGGACAGCACACGGAACGCGGCGGGCAGGGAGATCTCGCCGAGCAGCAGGTGGTCACCTGCGGCGGCGACGGACGAGGTGAAGTGGGCCAGCAGCCGGTTCTCCTCACCCGCCGGATAGGCGCCCATGTCGAGAGCGACCGCCTCGGCGCCCTGGCCGCCGCCCCCGAACGTACCGGTGGCCGAGTCGTAGTACTTCGCGGTGAGGGCCTGTGCGGATGCGTCGGCCTCGGCACGGTAGTCGGCGCCTGCCGTGTCGTCGCCGAGGACCGTGGCGATCCGGGACAGGGCGTCGACGACGCGCCAGTAGCCGTAGGTACCGGCGACCGCGCGCGGGAAGGTGCGGTCGGGGGTGAACCAGTCGCCCAGGCCGTAGTCGAGGATGCCGTCGGACACCTGGGTCCTGAGGAAGGCCGCGTACTGCTTCATACGCGGGTAGTAGGTGCGCAGGGTCTCCCGGTCGCCGTAGGTCGTGTAGAGCTGCCACGGCACCAGGACGAAGGCGCCGCCCCAGTTGGAGTCGTTGCGGTAGGCGCCGGGCAGGCTCGTGTACTCGGGGACGGTGCTCGGGATCAGACCCTCGGTGGTCTGCGCGTCGGCCATGTCACGGACGATCTTGCGGAGATACGCCTCCATGTCGAAGTTCGCGGCGAGGGCCGGGAAGACCAACTGGTCCTGTTCCAGCCAGCCGAGCTTCTCCCGGCTCGGGCAGTCGGTGAGGACGCTCATCATGTTGCCCTCGACGGCCCGGCGGATGATGCCGTGGATGCCGTTGATCAGGGGGTCCGAGCTGGTGAAGTCACCGGCGGAGGCGTTGTCGGTGCGCAGGACCTTGCCACGCACCGAGACCGTCGCGCCCTCGGGTACGCCCTTCAACTCCAGGTAGCGGAAGCCGTGGTAGCCGAACGTGGGATGCCAGGTGGCGGTGCGGCTGTCGCGGGTGGTGTAGCTGTCCCACAGGGGCGCGCCGACGTTGCTGATCGACTGGAAGGCATGGCCGTCCTTGAGGCTCTCGGCCGGGTAGACGCGGATCTCGGTGCCGGCGGGCGCACTGACGGTGATCTCCGGCCAGCCCGCGATGTTGCGGCCGAGGTCGAAGACGCGGCTGCCGGCGGCGCCGTCGACCTCCTCGCCGGTCAGGGTCTGTACGACCCGGATCGGTTCGGTCTCACGGGCGCTGAGCGCGGCGGGAGCGCCGGGGGATCCCGGAGCGGCGACGGTGACGGCGTTCTTCCAGGAGCGGTGGTCGCCGGCCGGCTCGTCCCAGTGCGGGATCTCGCGGCGGGCGTCGTGGTCCTCGCCGCCGTACCAGTTGCTGGAGGTGGTGGGGCCGAGCGTGGTGCGCCAGTCGTCGCCGCTGGTCACGGTGCGGCGGGTGCCGTCGGCGAGGGTGACCTCCAGTTGGGCGATGAGCTTGGGGTCGCTGATGTTCCCGTACAGCTTGCGGTAGCGGTCGGCGGTACTGATGACGTTGGACATGCCGTTGCCCAGGGCCACACCGAGGGTGTTGGCACCGGTGCGCAGCCGGTCGGTGACGTCGTAGGTGGCGTACTGGACGCGTTCGCGGTAGTCGGTGTTGGCGGGTTCCAGCACCGCGTCCCCGACGGGCTCGCCGTTGACGGTGGCGTCGTAGACACCGAGTCCGGCGATGTGGAGCCGGGCGCTGCGGATGCCGTGGGGGAGCGTGAAGTCGTCGGCCAGCAGGGGAAGTCCGGCGGGTAGGTAGGGTTCCGGAGGCTGCTGGCCTGTGACGTGGGCGAGCGGGGCGAAGGGTCCGGCCGGGTCGTCGGAAGCCGAAAGGGCGTAGTCCACGGGGAAGTCGGGGACGTTGCCGTCGGCGGTGAGGACGTCGGCGCGCGGGTAGAGCGCCACCTGGTCGAACGTCTTGGCCGACTTCAGGTCGAGGGTGAGGGTGACGGGAGCGGCCGAGGTGTCGGCGGAGGTGTGGGCGGCGCTGGAGTAGCCGGCGGCCGTCTGCAGGGCGCTGTTCGTCAAACCGTCGGCGGCGAGGGCGGGTTCATAGGTCTTGCGGATCGTGTAGGTCTCGGAGGCGGTGACCGCGGCTCCCACGGCGAGCCCGGTCGCCCCGGTCCCGGAGTCCCGTACGTCGATCTCGCCCAGCTGGAGACGCCACGTGCGGGCGTCGACGCTCTCCTTGAGCGGCAGACCGAGACGGCTGACGTCGAGTCGCAGGTAGCGGGCCGTCGTGCGGGGCAGTCTGACCACGACGGGCTCGATCTTCCGGTCGCTGAGCCGCCATGCGGGGTGGGTGATCCACTGGGCGTGCCAGTCGCCGACTTTCGTCAGACCCGTCTCGAAGGCGGCCGGTGCGCTCCAGCCAGAGGTCCGGCGGGAGTCGGACCACAGCCGCACACGCCAGTACACACGGGTGCGGGAGCCGAGCGCGCGGCCCGCGTAGGTGGTGTCCGGTACGGCGGAGGCGACCTTCCCCGAGTCCCACAGGTCGGGTCGGCCGGAGCGCAGCCGCTCCGTCGAGGTGGCGGCCTGGACGCGGTAGGCGCTCTGGAGGATGTCGGCGGTGCGGGCGTCGGTCTGCCAGCTGAGGGCGGGGGTGGTGTCGTCGATGCCGAGCGCCTCGTCGAGGTGTTGGGTGCGCAGATGGACGGGGGTGAGGGCGCCGGTGGTCGTGGCCGCGGCCGGGACGGTGGCGGACACGGCGGTGACGAGGGCGGTCAGCGTGGCGGACAGCAGGGCGGCGAGGCGCCGGCGTCCGGTGTGTGGTCCGGGTCTGGGCATGAGGGTCCTTCGTGACGGAGCGGCTCGTTACACACGGTCCAGGTCGGCGTCGGCCCGGCGCCTGAAACGCAGCGTGACCGGGCCGAGCAGACCGGAGGGCAGGGGCTTGTTGCGTTCGTTGGAGAGGGTGTTGGCGACCCGTACGGCGATCCGGTTGCGGCCGGGGACCAGCAGCGTGGTGACGTCGGTGACGAAGGGCGCCCACAGCAGCGGGGGGAGAGCGGTGCCGTTGACGGTCACGCCCGCGACGTCGCGTACGTCTCCGAGGTCGAGAAGCACCCTGCGCCCTTCGAGGAGCGCGCGGGGCACGTCGACCTCCTTGGTGTAGGTGCCGCTGCCGGAGAACAGCGGCGCGTACGTGGTCCAGCTGCCGAGCGGGCCGGTGACGGGCGTGTCGTTCTCGCGTTCCAGGGCGAGCGTCCAGTCGCCGGTGACGGGGACCGGGGTCAGCGGGTCGTCGACGTGAACCGTGCCGCGGTAGGTGCGGCCCGCGTCTGTGCCGGTGAGCATGTGGGTCCCGGGTTCGGCCACCTCGATCGTGGCGCGCAGGCCGAGACCGTGGCGCTTGACGGCGAGGACGTCGACCGGGGCGTCCGTGAGGTGCGGCCCCGCCGTGCCGTGGGCGCGGACGACGACGACACGGGTCTCGTACGGTGCGAGGCCGAGCGGGACGTGCAGGCCGCGTCTGCTCACGCGGTACACGGGCGCGGATCCGGTCGCGCCGGTCACCGGGTCCCACAGCTCGGGGACCCCTTCGGCGGGCAGGACGGCGGTGGCCGCCACCGCCGCCGCGCTCTCGTTGTTGAAGAGGAAAGCGGTGTCGTCCCCCCGGGTGACGCGCAGGACGCGGACCGTCTCCTGGGCGGGGTCGAGGACGGCTGCGGCGGCGCCGGCGTCCTGGGCGGCGGTGCCCAGGCCTGCGACATCGGGGACGCGCACCGCGCGTCCCCGGCCGAGGGTCCGGCTGCCGGGGGCCGTGCCGGTGAACAGGTCGTTCAGGGCGCGGGTGAGCGAGTGGTCGTGGGCGTCGGCCTCGTCGGCGGGCAGCGTGCCGACGGCGACGACGGTGCCGCCTGCCCGCGCGAAGTCGTTCAGGGCGCGGACCGTGGCGGTGTCCAGGGTCGGCGTCTCGGGCAGGACGACCAGGTCGTAGCGGGCGGCTCCGACGGCCAGGCGTCCGGAGTGGACCCGGGCGTGGGCCAGCAGCTCGGGATCGCCGGTGAGGACGCCCTCGTGGAGGAGGTCGAAGTCGACCTGGGCGCGTTCCAACGCGTAGGCGGCGTCGCTGAGCGCGCCGTCGAGTGCGCTCTGCCGGTCGGTGCCGGTCCACTGTTCGGCGGCCCGCTGGGGCTGGAGCAGTGCTGTGCGCGCGGCGGAGGTGCCGCGCGCGGCCTCCATGACCCGGCCGATCCATTCGGCCAGCGGACGCATGGACCACCACCAGGGGGCGCGCGGCCCGAAGGGCGGCGGGAAGTAGACCACGGCCTCGTCGGTCCACAGGGCGTGCAGCACGGTCAGGTTGACGCCGCGAGCGGCCTGGGCGCCGACGGTCGCGTGCACGAAACCGGGGGTGACCTGCCAGCCCATGTTGCCGAACATCTCCATCAGGGTCCGCTCCCGGCCCATCTGATGGGCGACCGAGACCGGGTTGCGGGGCAGCATGGTCTGCTCGCCCGCCACGTACTCGGCGGTGATGATGTCGCCGCCGGGCACCTGCGCCCACTGGTTGACCTTGTGCAGGTCGCCGGTGCTGGGGATGCGTTTCGAGGGGGCCGTCTCGTCGTAGAGCGGGTTGGTGATGAGGGCGACTCCCCGGTCCTCGCACCAGGAGGCCTGGGCCCGGAAGTAGCGGGCGAACCGGTTGGAGACGGCCTGCCAGTACAGGCCGCGGGTGATACGGCCGGTGCGGCCGAGGTCGTCGAAGGCGCTGGCGTAGGCGACGCCGGGTTCGGCTCCCACGTCGCGCAGGGCCCGGTCGAGCGTGGGTGACCAGGGAAGCCGCTTGAAATGGGCCTCGGCGGAGGCGAAATAGGGTTCGTCGTCCCAGAAACCGGGCACCACGGTCCCGAACCACCGGTGGAAGCGGCGGTGGTACTCGCCGGGCACGATGTCGAGGAAGAGCTGTACGGGTTCGTCGTCGAGGAGGTCGACGTAACTGCGGCTGTAGCCCTGGGAGTCGTCGATCAGCGGGACCCCACCGAACAGGTCGAGCTGCCAACGGCCGGCCGGGACCTGCCAAGTGCCGTCCTTGGCGAGACGGTCCGTCAGGTCGACGACGGCAGCCGCGTCCGTGGACCCCACCGGGCGGGCGGCCGCGGCGGCGGCCCGGACGGCGAGCGACGCCCGTTCGGGGAAGTCGCCGGCGACGGACGCGTCGTCGAAGGCCGTGGAGTACAGCGTGCCGCCGTCTGGTGTGGTGACGGTGAGGTCCTCCCACAGACCGCGTTCGTCACCGACCGCGCGCACCCCCACCCCACCGGTCGCGTACCGGTCGTCGTCGACGGTGCCTTTGGCGCGGCCGTCGAGGGTGACGGTGAGGGAACCGCCGCTCATCGTCACGACGAGCGCGTGGTACTTCGTCTTGTTGAAGCCGTCGGTGCGGGTACTGGTCAGCAGCGTGACGGGGCCCGCGTCGCGGGTCAGGCGCAGCACCGTGACCACGCCGGTCTGGTCGAAGGTGACGGCGTAGCCGTCGAGGCCGTCGGTGGAGGCGCGCACGACCAGCCCGGCGGCGGTGTGGTCCGCCTTGGCGCTCGCGGTGACGGTGAGGTCGCTCCAGCGCTCGCCGCCCCGCAGCACGGTCGCGCCGCCCAGTACGGCGGCGTCGGCGACCAGGTGTCCGGTCTCCACGCCCACGCCGGTGCTGCGGCGCAGGTCGGCACGGGCCGGGCCCTCGACCACGGAGGTGGAGCGCCACAGGGCCTTCAGCCGGAGGTCGGGTCGGGGTGCGTAGGTACGGGAACCGACGGTGCCGCCCTTGACGATGAACTCGCCGGCCCTGCCGCTCGGGAAGTGGTCGTCATTGAAGAGCCAGACCCGCATACCGGTGCGTTGGGCCGTGCGCAGCACGTGCTCGACAATGTCGAACCATTCCTCGGTGAAGTAGACGGGCCGCATTGCGTCGTTGTCGAAGGAGAAGAGGATGACCTCGTACATGCCCTTGTCGCGCAGGTCCGCCAGCTGCCGGTCGACCAGCTTCGGGGTGACGGCGCCGTTCCAGTACCAGTAGACGGTGGGGCGGCTGTCCCTGGGCGGGTCGGTGAACCGGCGGGCGGAGAAGGCGGCGGCTACGGTGTCCGGTGACTGCGCGGACGCGGCGGCGGCCGGTACCGCGAGGCCGAGACCGGTCAGCCCGGTCGCGAGGGCGGTGCCGGCGCCCGCCGCGGCGACGAAGCCGCGTCTGGACAGGTGGCCTTCGGGGCGGACGGCGGGGGTGGAGTCGGACATGCGCGTGCTCCTGCGGAGTGCGGGGGTGGGGAGGAATGACGGCGGGGCCGGTCAGCCGGCGGCGAGGCGCGCCACCTCGGCCCCCGTGAGGGCGCGGTTGTGCACGCGCAGGTCGCGTACGGCGCCGTTCAGGTAGGGGTGGCTGGTGTTCTGCGAGCGCCCGAGGTACGAGCGGGTGGTCACGCCGAGCAGCAGGGGGCTCGACACCATGGCGGAGTTGCGGCCGGCCTCGGTGCCGTCGAGGTAGAGCACACCGGTGCCGCCGCCCAGGGTGAGCGCGACATGGGTCCAGCTACCGACCGGAAGCGGTCCGTCGGCGTCGATGAAGTCCTCGCGTTCCATACCCGCGATCTTCAGCGCGGCCCGGGCGCGGCCGGCGCCGGTGGTGACGGCCAGGAACAGATACGTGTCCTTGTGATAGCCGAAGTCGAAGACGCGCGCCGAGGCGGCGAGGGCGTCGGCCCGGACCCGCACGCTGATCGTCACCTCGTCCAGACCGCTCAACAGGCCCGGCGGCAGGGCGACGTGACCGCCGGTCCCGTCCAGCTGGACGGACGGTCCCGTGCCGTCGCCGGCCCACCGTGCTCCGGCGGCGAGGGCCGCGTCGGCGAAGCGGCCCGTGGCGTCGGCCGGGTTGCCGATCGCCTCGCTCAACGGGTAGTGGGCGACGTCCCGTTCGCGCCCTCGATGCGGGGCCACGGCCCAGTAGACGTTGTAGCGCTGGTGCTGGATCTCGTGGAACGGCCGCAGGCTCACGGAACCGCCGTCGGAGAGTGCGGTGAAGCGGGTGGAGGTGCCTTCGACCGGGCGCAGCGATGCGGGACGGATGGCCGGGACGGTGGCGAGTTCGGTGTCGCCGTACTCGCCCGCCAGGACGAGGGGGCCGTACGACAACGCTTTCACCTGTGGGTTGTCGGGCGCCGGGGTCCACACGGGCCGTCGGGGCAGGGTGAGTTCGACGGTGTCGCCCGGGCGCCAGGACCGCTCGACCGCCGCGTAGGCGCGGGGGCGGACGCGGCTCGTGACGGGCCGCCCGTTGACCTTGAGCACGGCGTCGCGTCCGGTGTCGGCCACCCAGGCGGGGATCCTGAGGTGCAGCGTGAAGCGTCCCCGGCCCGCCTCGACGGTCAGGCGTGTGCTGCCTTCGTCCGGATACCGCGTCTCTTGACGGAGTGTCACCTTCATCTGGCGCCAGTGGACTTCGGAAGGGATGAAGAGGTTGACGTAGAGGGCGGGCGAGCGGGTGTCACGGGAGTGGAAGTAGACGGAGTCGGCGAATTTGGTGTGCGTCTCCAGTCCGGTGCCGTGGTCGCAGGAGAAGTTGTCGTAGTCGCCGCTGTAGCTTCCCGGCGCGGCACCCAGACCGCCCTTGGGCTCACGCTGCGAACCCGCCCACAGGCCGGTGTAGTAGGTGACGAACCCGTGCGCGGAGTCGGGATCCTGCTCACCCAGCATCTGGTTGTGGAGGGTCCACTCATAGTGGTCCATGTACTCCGACCGCTCGGGGTGGTGCAGGAAGAGACTGCGGCCGAGCTTGAGCATGCTGTAGCTGTTGCAGTTCTCGCAGGTGACCGCGGAGAGTCTGCCGGCGATCTCGTCCGGCGGCCCGAAGAGCTCCTGGTTGGAGTTGCCGCCGATGGCGTACGAGTGATGGCGGACGACGGTCGTCCAGAAGGTTTCCGCGATGTCCAGGTAGCGGCTCTCGCCCGTGGCTTCGTAGGAGGGAACGGTTCCGACGATCTTGGCTATCTCCGTGTTGGCGTGGTGCCCGGCGAGTTCGTCACGGCCGGCGGCCAGCGGCGCGTACAGCTCCTCGTGGTCGAAGCGGCGCGCGGTGCGCAGGTGCGCCGGGTCGCCCGTCTCCAGGTACAGCCTCGTCAGCACCTCGTTCATACCGCCGAACTCCACCTTGAGCAGGCTCTGCATCTGCTCGTACGGCAGCGGAGCGGTACGTGCGTCGGCCCAAGCGGCCATCTCCCGCAGGACGTCGAGGGCTTGGCCGTTCCCGCAGAGCCGGTACTGGTCGAGCAGTCCCGCCATGATCTTGTGCAGCGTGTAGTACGGCGCCCAGGGCTTGCCGCCCGCCTCCAACTGGTCGAAGACCTGCTCGGGGAAGGCCGAGAGGTAGCCCGGGGTGAAACCGGCCGCGGGCGCGGCGCGTTGGCATTCGGCGAGAGAGCCGACCAGGAGGCGCCCCTTGTCGGCGTACGCCGTCACACCGGTGTTGGCGTGGGCCTGGGCGAGGGCGCTGAGCAGGTGGCCCGTCGTGTGGCCGCGCAGCTGGACATCGGGGGCTTCCCAGCCGCCGCAGGGTTCGGCCGCGGAGGGCAGGCCCACGTTCAGGCGGAAGCTGCGCAGGAGCCGGTCCGCGTCCACGAAGAGCAGATAGGCACTGGTGCGCCGCATGTTGGCGAGGAACGGGCTCTCCAGGAGCCGGACGTCCGACAGGTCGAAGGCGACGAGGGCGGGACTAGGGCCACCTGGCGCCGCATCGGGGCCATGGCCGGCCGCGCGAGCGGGCGGGACGGATCCGAGGGTGGTGACGGCGGCCGCGGCGGAGGCGGTGAACAGCACCTGGCGGCGGGGCGGGCCGGCGATGTCGCGTGATGCGGGCAACGTACGGAGCTCCCTTCGGCGGTACGGGCAGGCACGGCACGCGCGGCCGGCGCCGGTCCCTGGAGGGGGAAGCACCTGGCCGCGCTGCCGGTTGAATCGTTTTACATCGCAGCCGCAGACGCTAGGCTCGGGCACCGCAAGCGTCAATACTTCTCACAAGTATTGAGCGGACCTCCTGAAAGTGCGGGGATGAACAGTCCGATTGACCAGGCAGGTTGAACGAAGAAGGGCTCAACCATCCGCGTGGGACGACGTGTTGCAACAGCAGATCGACTGATTGAAACGTTCAATTCTCTCGAAGTCGAGTATCTGAGCGGAGGGCACTTCGATCACCGCTGTCGGGGACCCGCCCATGCACGAAGGGCTGGTTCCGGAGGTCGTGACCGGAACCAGCCCTCTGTCGTCAGTGCCTGCCGTGCCTCACTGCCCGAAGCCGTAGCCGAACAGGTGGACAGTGCCGGTGGAGCCCGTCACCGGAAGGGTGATCGACGCCACCTGCTTGGACACGTCGAGGGGGACCTTCGTCGCGAAGACGTACGTCTTCACGCTGTCCCGACCTCCGCTCGCCGTGTTCCGGTAAGCCGTCGCGACGGCCGTCGTATCACCCGGAATCGGCTTGCCGCCGCCTCCGTTGAGCGTCCAGTCCGAGAAGCCGACTGTCGCCCGGGAAGTGGTGCCGTCGGTGTAGGTGACGGTCAGCGTGCCCGAGACCCCGCTGCCGTCGATCGGCGCGTTGGTCGCAGCGCCCAGCAGGCCGAGGGACGCACCTGAAGTGCCGGCCGGCATGGGGATGGTCTGGCCGGCCATCTCCAGGTTGTCCGGCTGACCGGACGTCACTGTCGGCCAGGTGTAGGAGATGCCGTCGGCCGTGACGGCGGAGCCGTTGGTGACCCCGGCCGCCGACAGCGCGTTCTGCGAGAACGCCCAGCCGCCGCCGTCGAACCCGGACGAGAAAGTGGCCCCGTCGGGGAAGACGCCCTCATTGGTGTCGTAGGGCCACAGCGCACCCGCCTTCGCGACGGCCACGCCGAGGACGGCACTGCCCACTGCCGTACCGGTGGTGTGGTCGGTCAGTGCGAAGGTGACCGGGAACGTGCCTTCGGTCGAGCCCGCCGTCACATGGACCTTGGCCTCGGCGCTGCCGGACGCGGCCACCGGCAGTGCGCCGGATGCCGTGTCCAGCGTGACTCCCGACGGTGCCGTGGCCTTCCAGTCGACCGTGACGGCCTTGCTGCCGAGGTTGGTCAGGTTCAGCGTCCCGTCACCGGACGCACCCGGCTGGAGGACGAGGCCGTCACTGGTGGGGCCGGTCGCGGCCAGCACCCGGTCGCCGCCCGTGGTGTCCGACGGCGGCGCCGCGGACGGGTCGGACGCCCACGACTTGTCGGGCTGGGTGCCGAGCGTGAAGTCGAGCGTGCCGGCTCCCGTGAACTGCTGGTAGGTCAACCAGGAGGTCTGCCACGGCTTGCCCTTGACGGCGAGCGACTGCACGTACGGCGCGTCGGGCGCGGCCTGGGGCGCCTTGATCTGCACCGCCTTGCCGCTTCCGAGGGTCACTTTGGCCACCGGGAAGGACGGACTGCCGAGCACCAGGGTGTCCGTGCCCGGGGTCTCGGGATACATGCCGAGCGCGGACCAGACGTACCAGGAACTCATCGCGCCGAGGTCGTCGTTGCCGAAGGAACCGACCGGGGCGTTGAAGTACAGCTTCTGCTGGGCGTCGCGGACGGCCGCCTGGGTCTTCCACGGCTCGCCCGTGTAGGCGTACTCCCACGGGATCTCGACGCTGGGTTCATTGCTCAGGTCGGCGTCGGTGCCGCCGGGGTGGGCAACGTTGTCCAGCAGGCTGTCCAGGTAGGACGAGTACGCCTGGGTGCCGCCCCGCGCCTGGATGAGCTGCCGCAGGTTGAACGGGACCATCGGAGTGTACTGCGCCGACGTACCCTCGACGAAGCCGTTGGAGGTGCCCGGCGTGAATCCGCCCGCGAACTGACCGTCCTTGTTCTTGCCCTGCATGTACCCGGTCTGCGGGTTGAAGACGTTCATCCAGTCCTGCGCGCGGGTGGCGAACTTCGTGTAGACGGGCGTCTTGCCCAGTGCCTTCGCGAAGGCGGCGACGGCGTAGTCCGCGGAGTCGTACTCCAACTGCGTGGAGACCGGTCCGTAGAAGTTGCAGCAGCTGTAGTCGTTCTCGTCCAGCGGGAGGTAGCCCTTCGCGTCCCGCACCGATTCGCCGGGACGGTCGTTGTTCGGGGTCGTGCCCTCGTGCTGCAGGGCGGCGAGCGCCTTGTCCGTGTCGAAGCTCCGGGCCCCGAAGGCGTACGCGTCGGCGATGATGCCGGCGGCCGGGTCGCCGACCATGACGTAGCTCTCGCCGTTGTTCGACGCCCACTTGGGGAGCAGGCCCGTCTGGTCGTACCCGTTGAGCATCGAGGTGACGACATCGCTGGTGACCTTGGGCTCGACCATCGCCATCAGCTGGGTCTGGGAGCGGTAGGTGTCCCAGCCCGAGTAGTTGGCGTACTGGGCCTGTTGTCCCTTGGCCAGCTTGTGGACCTGATTGTCCATGCCCATGTACTGCCCGTCGGCGTCCGAGAAGACGTTCGGGTGCAGCAGCGCGTGGTAGAGCGCGGAGTAGAACTGCACCTGTTGGTCCGCGGACCCGCCGCCGATCTGGACCTTGTTCAGCACCGCGTTCCAGGCGTTGTGGTTGGCCTGCTCGACGGTGCCGAGGTTCCAGTCCTTGATCTCGCGGGAGAGGTTGCCCGCCGCACCGGCGTCACTCGTGTAGGAGATGCCGACCTTCGCGCGCACTGTGGGGTTGGTGGAGGTGTCGAAGGTCAGGTACATCCCGTTCGCACCTGTCGTCGGCGGCTCGACGCTCGACTTGGCCTTGCCCGTGGCCGACTTGCCGGGTGCGCTGCCTGCGCTCGCCGCCGGGGACGGGGCGACGGAGCGTGTGCCGCCGCCGGCGTCGTGCACCGTCGGGGACGGGGCGGCCGGAACGGTGAAGTGCTTCTCCTTCAGCGGCTTCGACGGGTGCGTGGACAGGTTCTGCCGGACCTTGCCCGCCTTCAGAGCGGTCGCGCTCGGGTTGATCGTGCTGCCGACCCAGGTGCCGCCGGCGGTGAACGGCTGGTCGAACTTGATGTCGAAGTGCAGCGTGTACCTGTTGCTCGCGCCACAGAAGTGGCCACTGTCGATCGAGCCGCTGATCTCCTTCTTGTTCACCACCTGGACACGGGTCCCGTCCACCTGCGTGGCGCCACCACTGAGCTTGAAGAGCAGGTTGGCCTGCTGGCCCTTGGGGAAGGTGAAGGCGCCCAGCCCGGCGCGGGTGGTGTCGGTCAGCTGGGTCGTGACCCCGTTCGCATCGGTCACCTTGTACGAGCCGATGCCGGTCTTCTCGTCGTTGTGGCTGAAGCCCACGGACGTGCCGCCGAGGCTTCCGGACAATGCTCCGGTGACCGGCAGGACGGGCAGGTCGCCGGCGACGCCGCAACCGGGCCCGGAGACATGAGTAAGGCTGAAGCCGGAGATCTTGCTGTCGTCGTACTCGTAGCCGCCGCCCGAGGGCCGGTCGGGCGTCGTGTCGGGACCCCACTGCACCATGCCGGCGGGCATGTCGGGGCCGGGGAAGGTGTCCACCGCACCGGAGGTGCCGATGAGAGGGTTGACCAGGGACGCGGGGTCCTTGACGAAGCCCGGCGCCGCGGGGCTCGCTGCTTGGGCGTTCCCGATGGTGGGAAGCGGCAGCACGGCGATGCCCATGATCGACACCACGGCCAGGCGTTGACGGAATCTCTTGCGGTTACGTGGAGCGGCTGAACGTCGGGGTCTTGCCATCTGTTGCCTCCACAGCGGGTCCCACTTCGCACATGAGGAGTCGGCGTGCCGAAGAGCGCACACCGACGAGCGGCAGCGGTGCCGGTCGCTCCAACGGCCTGACAACGTTGCCATGCACGAGAGACGAGTGAACGCGCGTGCCTGCGGCGTGTCAACGAGGCCAACAGGACTTTCTGGTGCGGCAGTTCACAGCGAGCAACCTCGGGGACATCCATCGGGCCTGCCGGTTGAGCTGTCAGGGACGACAGGCAGCCTCGAATGCGGTCCTACCTGCGCGACTTCGGCCGATCGGACGCTCGGGCATGCCCAACTGTCCACCCGCACCGGGTAGGTGACCTCACGCACGGTCACCGGAAGGCGCGTCAAAGGTTCTGCAAAGTGGCCGCTGCGACGTGCTTCACGTGAAGTCCGTGGCCGACACCGGGGGCGGGGGTGTGGAGTGGCTCGGCGTCGTACCAGCCACCCCATTGGGCGGCGGCATGTTCGACCTGGCCGACGCCCCGTAAGGGTCCTTGGGTGCTCAAAAGGGACATCTTCTCGTCGACGCCCGGGGAACCCTCCTCGTCCCTGCGTCAACCCGGCGGGTGTCGGCGCTGTGGTGCTCTTCGTCCGAGCTGCTGAAGCCTTCCCGCATCTGAGGCACGTGCGGGTGGACCGGGGATGTCGCGGCTCCGGCCTCCACGCGGGGATTCGGCTCGACCTGGGTCCGAGTGGCAGAGCTGCGTCCAGCGGTGCCCCATCTCACCGTGGCCCCGCGTCGGTGGAGGGGAGAGCGGGCCTTCTCGGCCTTCGACTGGCCGGCACGATGCCGTGTCGACGATGCCGTGTCAGGGAGTGCCACCAGTGCGCGGCAGGCGAGCGTCTGCTCTACGAAGCCGGGATCCGCGGCTCATCAGGTTCGTTGAGGCGAGCGCGGTAGGTGGTGCGCTCGGCCGGAGCGAGGACGGCACCGCCGGCCCGTGCCGCGCCGGGCGGGGAATCAAGCCGAGCCCGTGGCTCCTGCGTGATCGTTCTGCGGCGAGAGCAGAGATGATCACGCAGGCCCACGGGCATCCCGCATCCGGGGCCGTGCCGAATGCCTCATGACCACCGGCCGGGTGTGGTTCGCTGCTGGGGTGACTCAGGACATGGAGACCGTCGCATTCGAATCCGCCGAGGCATTCCAGGCATGGCTCGGCGAGAACCACGCCGTCTCGCCCGGCATCTGGCTCAAGCTTCGCAAGAAGGGCCCCGGAATCACCGCGCTGGACTACACGCAGGCGCTCGACGTGGCACTCTGCTATGGCTGGATCGACGGCCAGAAGGCAAAGTTCGACGACCAGTGGTGGCTTCAGCGGTTCACCCCGCGCAAGCCGCGCAGCAAGTGGTCCAAGGCCAACCGGGACAAGGTGGCCGCCCTGATCGAGCAGGGGCGGATGCATCCGCCTGGACAGGCCGAGGTCGACCGCGCCAAGGCAGACGGTCGCTGGGAAGCGGCCTACGACGGCGCGAAGACCGCCACGGTGCCGGAGGACCTCACGGCGGCCCTGACCGCCGACCCGGCCGCGGCGGAGTTCTTCGAGACACTGGACCGGCAGAACCGCTACGCGATCCTGTACCGGATCCAAGACGCGAAGAAGGCCGAGACCCGGGCGCGCCGGATCGAAAAGTACGTAGCGATGCTGGCGAAGGGCGAGAAGCCGCACCCGTAGTCACGGAGAGGGCCGTGGCCGTGTGCTGCCCCGGACTCCCGGCGCGCCCGCGGCCCCCAGCAGCAGCCACCGACCGCCGTCGCTGAGCGTAACGAAACGTCAGAGGCCCTGCACAGGCGCACCGCTCACGATCGAAGCCCCATCGAGCCGGTCGCCGCGAGCACGGTGAGGCGGGCCTGCCTCGGAGGCAGTACACCTTCGCCGAGTTCTTCGGATGCCTCCCGGCACACCCTCACCGTCTGCCGACGGCGACGAGTCGCCGCGGCGGGACGGATGTGAACCCCCTTCCACGGGGTACGCGAGCGTCACGACGCGGGGCGGGCCGACGCGCTGCTGGAGGGAAAGTCAGCGAATGGAATTCGACGACAACGCTGCTCTGGACACGTCCGAGGTGCAGGACAATCGAGGTGGAGCGCTGGGCGGCATCCCGGGCGGCGGGAAGACCGTCGGCGGTGGAGTGGTCGGGCTCCTGGTGCTGGTCGCGTCAGTGGTCTTCGGCGTTGATCCGAGCCTGTTCGGCTCGGACAGCACCGCCAACTCGCCGGGTGCCGGCACGGGATCGGGCACGTCGGCCGCCGACCTGGCGGCCGACTGCCGGACCGGGGCCGACGCCAACCGCAAGGAAGAGTGCCGGATCGTCGCCGTGGTCGACAGCGTCCAGGCGTTCTGGCAACAGACTGAGACCGCCGCCGGCAAGTCCTACGAGCAGGCCCCGACGTTCCTGTTCACCAGCAGCGTGAACACCGGCTGCGGGAACGCCACCTCCGACGTCGGCCCCTTCTACTGCTCCGCCGATGACAAGGTCTACCTCGACCTCGGCTTCTTCAACGACCTGAGCAGCAAGTTCGGTGCCCAGGGCGGGCCGTTCGCCGAGGCCTACGTCGTCGCGCACGAGTACGGGCACCACGTCCAGGACCTCAGCGGCACCATCTCCCGGGGCGGCGGCCACGGCCAGAACAGCGGCTCGGTGAAACTGGAGCTCCAGGCGGACTGCTACGCCGGAGTGTGGGCCCACCACGCCACCACCACTCGTGACCCCAAGAGCGGAAAACCGCTGATCACCAAGCTGACCCAGGACGACATCAACCGCGGGCTGGACGCGGCCGCCGCCGTCGGCGACGACCGCATCCAGCAGCGGTACCAGGGCAAGGTCACGCCCGACACCTGGACCCATGGCTCCGCGAGCCAGCGCCGGCAGTGGTTCTCCACCGGCTACAGCTCCGGCAGCGTCACCCGGTGCAACACCTTCGGCTGAGCACCGTACCGAGGGGGCGAGCGACGCGGGAGCCGCCCCCTTTCGCGGGCCCCGGGCCCCGGGCCCCGGGCCCCGGGCCCCGGCACCGTACTGGTGGACTCGCACGATCGGACTGACCCGGCGGAGCGGCTCCGCCGTCAGCGGGCGCTCGTGGTCTCGATGTCGACGATGTGGTTGTACCGCTCCACCAGCACGTAGAGCTTGGGCTTCTGCGTCGTCTCCCCGCTGCCGAAGGTCAGGGTGACGACGACCTCATGGCCGTTACCGACGGCGCCGTTGTCGGTCACCGTCCACCGCCCCGGGACGTTCTGGGCACGTAGGACGCCGTCCGTGTTGTTCTTCTTCTCCCAGGCCGCCAGCCGTTCGGCGAAGGCGGGCGTCAGGTAGTGCTTGCGGAGCGTCGTGGCCAGCGTGACGTCCGGGTCCGTGTAGTCGCCCTTCGCGTCGATGTACGCGCCGTAGAAGTCGGCGACCCGGGTCACCGCTTGGCCGGGCGTGCCGCTGACCGACTGCGGTGCGGCGGTGGACGCCCGTGGGGGAGCATGGACGGACGCCTGTGCCGACACCTTTGTCGACACACCCAGCCCGACAGCCAGGACGAGGCCGGCGGCGACGGCCGCGCGGCGGCCCGGACGACGGTGTGCGGGTGACTTCCTGTTCATGTGCGTCTTCCTTCTCTGGTCCATAGGTGGTCACTCCCGGCCGGTTCCGGGCCCGGGTGCCGGGGGCGCTTGCCGACTTGTCGCCGTCCGCGTCCGATGCGAGGACAGGACGGCCCGACTGCCCGAGCGGATTCAGCAGGTAGAACTGCTGGAGATCTTTATTCCGGTGACGCTGTAGGCGTTCGTGAACCACGTCTCGGAGTTCGGCACCAGGCAGATCGAGTTCCCGTCCTGGAGCCGCAGATACGCCACGTCGTCGTTCCGGGTGTTGACGACGTGGTAATGCGGGCGGGGCCTGACCGTCTGGTAGGAAGCGGTGACATCGCGGTACTTCGTGATCGGTGTTCCCGCGTCATAGGCGTGCTCGTCCACGTAGAAGCAGACGTAGGGGTACGGGCAACCGTGGGTGGGGGGCTCCGCCCGGGCCGCCGACGCGCCGGTCACGGACAGGGCCGCGACGGCCACGCCCGTTCCCGCGAGGCCTGCCGCCTTTCGAAGGACAGATTTCATGAAACCTCCAGGAGTTGTGCGGATCGTCTGACAGAGCAGCTGTGGTTGGTGATCCGTCGCGGATGCCGCTGGTCGGCACGGGCGAGGCCGGTGCTGCGGACGAGTGCGACGGCCGGCCGGTTGAGCGTGTGTGACGGCGTACCAGGCGCGGTGGCCGTAGGAGCAACCGTTGGCGCATGCGCACCGGACGTCGCCCAACGCCGGTTGGCCCCCTGGCCCGTGGTCGGTGCGACACCAGAAGCATCGGCGGTCACCGGAGTCCGGCGCAACAACCGCCGCCTCTTATCGAAGGTGGAACCATCCCAGCCCACCTGACGTGCAGGGATATGAGTGCCTGGGATACGGGATCGCGGGCGGACGACGGAGGAACGGTGTTGATGCGGGACGACGTCGAAGAGTTCGCGGCGCTGCTGCGCCAACTGAAGGACCGCACAGGCCGGACCTATGGCTCGCTGGCTCGCCGCCTCAACATGAACACCTCTACGCTGCACCGGTATTGCGCGGGGGAGGCGGTGCCACAGCACTTCGCGCCCGTGGAACGCCTCGCGGCCTTCTGCGAGGCGACGCCGAAGGAACGGCTCGAGCTGCACCGGCTGTGGTTGGCGGCGGTGGCGGCCCGGCAGCGAGTGCGCACGGCCGGTTCGGCGGAGGCGGTTCCGGCACGGACACCGGCACCGCTACCGGCCCCGGACGGGGCCCTCGTCGAGGAGAACAACTCCGCGGAGCAGCAAGGGGACACTCCCGACCTGGACGAGCCCGCCGGCACCCCCGCCCCCCGCCCTTGGTACCGCCGCCGGCGGGTCCTGGCGGCCACTGCCGTCACCTGCGTGCTGCTCGCCACTTTGCGGGGCACGTCCGCGCTGTCGGACAACCGCTCCTCCGAGGCGGAGGCTTCCCGCACCGAAGGCCCGCGGACGGCCGCCCCGGGCGTACCCCACCGTTCAGCGAAACCGCCGGCCTCCGCCTCTCCCTTCCCTGGCCCGAGCTCCGCGACGCCCAACCCCTGGCAGAGGACGCCCGCCTCGTCCGCCACCGGCGGCGGTCCCACGTCGGCCGCGAAGCCGGCCACCGGCCTGCCCCTCGCCTGGAGCACGGACTCCCTGGTGTGGGACAAGGGGTGCGACCACGACTACGTGATCGACAAGCCGCCCGCACAGGTGCCTCCGCCGCCGACGGAGCAGGACGCCAGCGCGTGGGCGGCAAGGCAGGGTGCGGTGCACGGGCGGCAGACGAGGGTGCGCATCTCGGTGCAGGGGCGCTCGTCCACGGCCGTGGTCCTGGAGGCGCTCCGCGTCCGCATCGTCAGCCGAGGCGACCCGGGCGCCGGAGGCGCGTACGCCATGGGCCAGGGCTGCGGCAGCGACCTCACGCCCCGCCGCTTCACCACGAACCTCGATGTCGACCGCCCCATCGCCCGCCCGACGGACGGCGCCGACAGCGAACACACCATCCCCGCCGTGCACTTCCCTTACCGCGTCTCCGCCGAGGATCCGGAGGTGCTGCAGGTCGACGCGACGACACAGACCTACGACGTCCACTGGTACCTCGAAGTCGACTGGTCCTCCCAGGGCCGCACCGGCACCATCCGTATCGACGACCACGGCAGCCCGTTCCGGACCACCAGTATCAAGGGGATGCCGCGCTACTGGTACGGCACGAATGACGCGGACCGGCGTGCCTGGGTCCCCTACAACAGCTAGCGCGTGTCTCTTTGACAGGCCGGCCACCGCCGCACCCTTGAGGCCGTCGCGGCGAAAGGACCGCACCTGCTCGCCCCGGCGCGACCTTCCACGAGCCCGGCTCGTTCCAGACCGCTCACACACGGCTGATGAGGTGGGCCGTGGACGCCACTCGGGAAGGGATACTCACCACGGTCCTGGTAGGTGCCGTCGACGGCCCGCATCCGACCGTCCTGGGCGTCGCCGGACGGCGCGGCGGGTGCCGGGGTCCGAAGACCCCGGCACCCGCCGCGTTCGGGCCGGGACGGTTCACGTCACCGGTGGCCGCCGGCGCATCACTTGGGGCCGCGCTGCAGGAACGCGCGGACCACGGTCTGCTGAACGCTGTTGCCGGCCGCGTCCGTTGCGGTCACCCGCAGTGTCACGTACGCGTCGCCGTGAATGTACGACGGACGCTGAAGGGTGGCGATGAACTGCCCGTCGCTGCCGCGCCGCGCCGTATGCACCGTCGCCCAGTTCTTCCCGTCCTCGTAGGACGCCTCGACCTTCAGCTTCACCCCGCGCGGGGCGGGCATGCCGTCCTGCATGCGGACGTTGAGGCCGAGCGCGTGCACGCGCTCCCGACTCACCGCGTTCTGGGCGTCGACCGGTACGTTGTAGTCGATCTGGAGCAGCGGCAGCATGGTCGTTGTTGCCGCGGTGTCCGAGTGGAACGTCCACGACGTGTGCGTGTCGGTGGCGAAGCGCCAGTCGTCGGACTCGCGGGCCGTCGTCAGGGACAGGTTGTAGGCGGCCTTGCCCGGGGACACCTCGAAGTTGCCCCAGGCGCCGTTGTCGGACGCGGCGATCTGCTTCCCGTTGCGGGACAACACCGCCGTGGCCGTGTCGGGCACCGCGTCGGGCCCGCTGTCGTTCACCGCGGCGTCACCGACACCGCCGCCGAAGACCGGCAGTTCGGAGAACGACCAGTGGCCGGTGCCGGAGTCGTTGAACTCCGGCACATACACCGACAGGGTGTCCCCGTTGCGCACCGACTTCATGGCAAAGCCGCGCGGGACCGACGGTCGGACCACTGCCCCGAACCACCGCTCCGTGGCGTGCTGGCCGGGCCGGTAGGTGTGCGGAGAGTCCTGCGACCCGGCCTGCAGGGGGAAGTCGGGGATCCAGACGACGTTGTGGTGCACGACGTGGTTCCACAGCGTGTCCTCGGCACTGCTCACGTACTCGACGCGCTGCTGACCCACCGGCACGTAGCGGCTGTACTGGTTCCACGCCGTGTCCTCGTACGGCCGCCAGCCGAACCGCTGCTCACTTGCCCAGGCCGAGGCACCGGTGCGGGTGTACGTGGCGCTGACCTGCGCGGTGTTCCGATCCGAGACGGTGTAGACCATCCGCTGGGGGATGGAGCCCTTCGAGACCGGCATCACGTCGTACAGATACGGGCTGTTCACCGTGCCGGAGAACTCCAGCGTCGTGGTGCCCTTCTTGATGCGATCCAGCAGGGCACCGCCGTTCTTCCAGTTGGTCCGCATCGAGGGCAGCTCCAACCGGTCACCGTCCGGTTGCCACCGGGTCCAGGCGGCGCCCCCGGCAGGCTCCCAGGCGAATAGCACCGCCTTGGCCCCGGCTGCCGCGGCGAGTCGTGAGAAGCCGGCGTAGTCGCCCGTGGGCCACGCGTAACGGGCCACGGCCAGCTTGCCGCGCACGTTGTCGAGTTGGGGCGCCGTCACCGACCCGGCGTCCACGGCGGTCAGCCGTGCGCCCCGGTCCCCGAAGACCGGGGAGAGCGGCTCGTAGTACGGGGTGAATCCCTGCGAGCTGCCGGAGACCTTCGCGCGCAGCTGCGGGGCCACCAGCTGCCAGCGCGTGTGGTACTCGAAGGCGCCGTCGGTGACCGGAGCGGTGGGGCTGACGTAGAGATGATTGACGGTGTCGAAGTACAGGGCGCCCTGCAGCAGGCCGTGACCGTCGATCTGGCGGTGCAGCATGGTGCTGATGACGCCGTGCTGCTCGGCGGGGCGAGGTGTGCGGATCTTCACCTCGGTGACCTTGGCGGCGTTCAGCGTCACCGTCATGTCCTTGGTGACCTTCACTTCGGGGACGACGACGTCGCCCACCTGGTCACCGTCCGACGTCGTGTCGTAGAAACCGGAGTTGAGGTAGTACGTGCCCTCTTCCACTACGGCGACCGCCGCGTCCCTGTCCGTGTACTGCACCCAGCCGTCGGCGCCCCAGATGTTCGGCAGCGAGCCGGGCACGACATGGCCGTCGCGGTCTCGGTAGACCACGGTCAGCCGGTGCTGCGGCGCATGTACCACCAGGGAGACCGTAGTGTGCGCAACCACGGCGCCGCCCGCGGACTTCGCGGTGACGTATCCATAGAAATTACCGCGGAAGGCCTTCGTCGCGTCGGTGCGCAGCGGCACGTCGACGGTGCCGCCGGCGGCCAGTTGCACGGTGCCGGAGCCCAGGCTGACCACTCCGGCCGGGAGCGCCTTCCCGGAGTCGGTGGCCAGGCTGGCCGCCAGGGAGAGGGTGATCGGGTGGTCACCTGTGTTGGTGTAGTGGATGGTGGCCGCCTGCTGCCGGCCCGCCGCGCCGCCGATCTGGAGCGGGGCGAGGGCGACGGAGCCGGTGGCCGTGACCGGACCGATGGCCGTGGCCAGGTCGATGCGACCGCCGCCCTGCTCGGTCACCTTGGTACCAGGCACCGTGCGAGCGGTGCTGGTCAGGGCGTCCTTGAGCTGCTGTGCCTGCCAGTCAGGGTGCTGCTGGGCCAGCAGGGCGGCCGCGCCGGCGACGTGCGGGGTGGCCATGGAGGTCCCGGACAGCGAGATGTAGTGGGCGTCGACCGGGTCGCCCAGGGTGGTACCGGCCGCGCGGGCGGCGACGATGCCGACCCCGGGGGCCGTCACGTCGGGCTTGACCGCCCCGTCGCCGAAGCGCGGGCCGCGGCTGGAGAAGGGGGCGAGCGAGTCGTCGCGGTCGACGGCCCCCACGGTCAGCGCGGAGTCGGCCGCGCCCGGCGTGCCGATGGTGGACGTCCCCGGGCCGTCGTTGCCCGCCGCGACGACGAACAGGGTGCCGGTGGAGACGGTCAGGGTGTTGACGGCCTCGCTCAGCGGGTCGGTGCCGTCGGTCTCGATGGACGCACCGAGGCTCATGTTGACGACCTTGGCGTGCTCGCCGGTCGCCCACTCCATGCCGGCGATGATGCCCGACTCGTCGCCGGAACCGCTGTCGTCCAGCACCTTGCCGATCAGCAGGTCGGCCTTGGGCGCGACACCCCTGCGGGTCCCCCCGGACGCCGCGCCGCTGCCGCCGACGATCGAGGCGACATGCGTGCCGTGCCCGAAGTGGTCACCGGTGTTTCCGCTGCCGGAGAAGTCCTTCGCCTCCGCGATGCGCCCGGCGAGGTCGGGATGGCTTGCGTCGGCACCGGTGTCCAGCACGGCCACCTTGACGCCCTGGCCCTCGTAGCCCGCCTTCCACGCGGTGGGGGCATTGATCTGCGCGGTGCTGCGGTCCAGCAGCGCCTTCACCTTGCCGTCGAGCGAGATCCGCGGAGTGACCGCCGCGCGGGCGGCGTCCGACGACGCGCCGGAGTTCAGCGTCTTCCAGAACTTGCCCAGGTCGTGGTCGGCGACACGCATCGAGTGAGCGTGGATGCTCTCCAGGTCGCGGAAGGGGGTCGCGGCCGCCTTGAGGGCCAGGAGCCGGTCGGCTGTGGCCGTGGCGGCCTTCGAGGCTTGCGCCGTGACCCTCGCTCCGGCCCGGGACGGCACCGGCTGCGAGGAGACGATCAGCGGCAGCGCGGTGGTGTGGGCCTCGTCGTAGCCATCGGCGATCAGGGCCGTCACATCGAACAGCCGCCGGTCCAGGGTGCCCGCGGACACCAGCCCTTGGGCGTCGAACGGCAGCACGGTCAGTGCCTTGTCGTCCCCCTCCAGCGTCCGGAAGGGAATGTGCTCGCGACCGGGTCCGGGCTGCACCGACGCGGTGTGCAGGCCGCCGGGCAGCGTCGTCACCGTCACCTGGTCACCGGTCACCAACCGTACGGTCGCGGAGCGGGCAGTCGGCGCGGCGGCGGGCTGGGCGGCGGTGTCGGTGCGGTCCGGCTGCGCCGCGAACGCGGCTGGCACGGCTGCGGCAACCAGTATCAATCCGGTTGCTATCGCCGCCGCCGGGCGGATTGTGGACATCAGTCAGATACCTCTCGTACGGCTTGGGTGGTCGGGCCGGGATCACGAGCACTGTCCGGCCGGGAAGGGGGCACCGCTCAGAAGGTGAGCTTCCAGCTGTTGATGTGGCCGCTGTCCAGGTGGTACGCGTCCTGGACCTTCAGCTTCCATGTGCCGTCGGCGGTCTCGGTGGAGGTGTTGACGGTGTAGGTGGCGATGACATTGGCCGCGGAGTCGAAGCCGTTGGACTTCTTCAGGTGGTAGAGGCTGCCGTCCGGGGCGACCAGGTCGACGACCAGGTCACCGCGGTAGGGGTGCACGATGTTGACGCCGACCGCCAGGTTGCTCGGCGCGTGGCCCGCCCGACCGGAGACCTTGATGGGGGAGTACACGGCTGCGCCGGCGTCCGGCACCGGCACGTCGGTGGTGTTCGTGAAGACGTTGCCGCCGACGGTGGAGACCCCCCAGCCGAACGTCGCCGAGCCGGCGACCTTGGAGGAGTCCTTGACCTTGACCGTCACGGTGCTGAGGCCTACGGCGGTCGGCGTGCCGGAGATCAGGCCCGTGGTCGCGTTGATCGACAGACCCGACGGCAGGCCGGTGGCGGAGTACGTCAGCGCTCCCGGGTTGTTGCTGCCGGCCTGGACCTGCAGGCTCACGGGGGTCTTGACGACCGTGTTCTGGTCCGCCGGCCTGGTGACCGTGACGCGGGCGACGACGCCGACGGCGGCCCAGGTGTTGGCGACCGTGTTGTAGGTGGCGCTGCCGGCCCCCCACAGGTCGGCGGCGGCCTGCAGGGTCTGGGTACGGGCGCTCGAGTAGTCGGTGGTGGAGGTGAAGCGCTCGGTCAGGGCCTTGTACCAGAGCTTGGCGGCGTTCTCCCGGCCGATGCCGGGTACCGCCACTCCGTCGGCGGTGGGACTGTTGTAGCTGACGCCGTTGATCACCTTCGCGCCGCTTCCCTCGGACAGCAGGTAGAAGAAGTGGTTCGCCGGGCCGGACGAGTAGTGCACGTCCAAATTGCCGAGGCCGGGGGACCAGTTGTCCGGCGAAACGCCGTCCCGCGAGGGCTTGTCCTGGTAGCGCAGCGGGGTGCCGTCACCGTAGAGGTCGATCTTCTCGCCGATGAGGTAGTCACCGACGTCGCTCGCGTTGTCGGCGTAGAACTCGACCGACGTGCCGAAGATGTCGGAGGTCGCCTCGTTGAGGCCGCCGGACTCATCCCCGTACACCAGACCCGCGGTGGCGGCGGTGACACCGTGGCTCATCTCGTGGCCGGCTACGTCGAGCGAGGTCAGCGGGTGCTTGTCGCCGTCGCCGTCGCCGTACGTCATGCAGAAGCAGTCGTCGTCCCAGAAGGCGTTGTTGTAGGCGACGCCGTAGTGGGTGCGGGAGTAGGCGGCGACACCGTCGTTGCGGATTCCGGTGCGGCCCATCACGTTCTTGTAGAAGTCCCAGGTGGCCTGGGCGCCGTAGGCGGCGTCCACACCGGCGGTCTCGGCGTTGGCCGGCGAGCCGTCGCCCCAGGTGTCGGTGGAGTTGGTGAACAGGGTGCCGGTACCCGAGTCGCCGTGACTCAGGTCGTACGTCTTGTGGCCGCCGCGGGTGTTGTCGGTCATGCTGTACGTCGAGCCCGACAGAGTGGTCCCCAAGGTGACCTTGCCGCTGTACTCACTGTTGCCGGCGCCGGTCTCGATCCCCTGATACTCGAACAGCTTGGCGCCGGTCTTCGCATCGGAGATGACGTGCAGGCGGCTGGGGGTGCCGTCGTCCTGCCGACCGCCGACAACGGACTCCCAGGCCAGGACCGGAGCCCCGGAGGCCGCCCAGACCACCTTGCGGGAGCTGGTCACCGTCGGGCTGGTGGCCCCCGAGGCCTTGGCACGGCCGAGCGCGAGGGTTTTCGCCGAAGCCGCGGAACGGGTCGCGGTGGTGCTCGGCACGCTGATGCGCGCGTCGGTGGCCCTGTCGGTCCCTTTCGAGGTCCCGTCGGCAGCCGTGTGCACGACCAAGTCGCCACCGAGGACCGGGAGTCCCGCGAAGGTGCGCTCGTAGCGGGTGTGCACGGAGCCGTCGGCGTCCTTGACGACCGACTTGGGGACCAGCTGCTCCGATGCTCCCAGGTGCAGCGACCGGGCGGTGGCCGCACGGCCCGCCAGAGCCGCTCCGAGGAGCTTCGCCTGCTCCGTGGCCGAGAGCCGCACGGGCAGTGCGCCTGCCCGGGGCTGGACCCGGACCGCACGGGCGTGCGCCTGGGGCGTACCGGCCGTCGCGGCGCCGGACGACGCGGTGACAGCGAGCACCGTGGCGCCGGCTATCAGCGCACCTGCGACCGACTTGCGAGGGGATTGTCTCACTCGGACTCCTTCTGCGGCGGCCGCTGGATGGCGGCCGGCGAACAGCCCGGGCACGGGGCTTTCGGCACTGCCCGGTTGGAACTGGCGGCGGGGATAGGCGATTTGTGGCCGCTGTGCGGGCGATCACTGCGCTGTAAAACACCAAGCGCACAGCTGGAGGTAAAACCCTCCGAAAGGATTGGCTAATAGAGCCTGAAACGTCACTAGCGCCGGGTGTCGTACCTGCGACATGTCTCATTGGCGACACGCCTCAGCCGCACGCCGCCGCGCCATGTCAGCGCCACCCGAACCATCGGGAATTGCGTGTGCCCCGTTCCGAAGGAGCCGCCTGTCGGACCCGCCTCGCCCCGCTCACCGGCGCGATCCGCACCGGCCCTCTCTCCTGGCCGGTAGCCTCATCCGACCTGGTCCGAGCCACGTGCGTGCTCTCCACGCCGGCGGAGGCCGCGCTGAGCAGTGCTCCGGCCGACAGGACGGCACCTTTCGGAACCACGGCAGCCATACCGGTCACTGACGTGGCGCGCCGATCGACCTGGACCTGTCCTGTCCCGACGCAGGATTTTCCGTTCCGGTATTTCAGCCGGATCCTGGCGGCTGAAGGCCGAGGTGAATGGCGTCACCAACATAGTGTCGCCAGCAACTACGAATCCAAAGTGCCGAGTTGGGCCCCGAGCTTATGAGGTTCTTCCTCGGCGCGGTCAAATCCCCAGTCGGCACAGCCGGCCCGTCACCGGGCCCCGCACGCACAAGCATGGGGCCCTGCGCGACGCCGGGCGGCCTCCGATGTCACCGAGGATTGCAGCACCGGGTCCGACCTGCTCCCAAGGTGTCCACGCCAGTTCTTCGGCGACCGGTGGGACGGAGGAACGGGGGAGCCGGCGCTGTCTCCAGACCGTGCAGGCCTCGCCGTTGATGCCTTCGACGGACACGGGCGTCTCCTTGGCAGGCGGCGCGCCGTGGGTCAGGTGTGCGTGACGAGGTGGGCGGGGCCTTCGCCGAGCCGGGCCCGTTCGACGGCGTCGAGGCGGGCGAAGGCCTCCGGCGCCATCAACTGCCGCCACCCGTCCAGGTCGTGCACGGCCCACATGTCGTGCTCCGACGGATCGAGGCGGATCCGGCGGAGCCGGTCGGAGGTGAGGCGCCCTCCGTCGAAGATGAATCCGACCTTGTTCAGCGCCAGGGGCGGCCCGGCGTGCAGGAAATGTGTCAGGAGCAGCCTCGGTGTTTCCAGGCCGAGGTCGAGACCCGTTTCCTCGACGGCTTCGCGGCGGGCGGTCTGGACAGGATCTTCCCCTCGCGTGTCGAGATCGCCGCCCGGGAAATGCCAGAGCCGGGACCCGTAGACCGAGCGCAGTTGTACGGGCCGGTCGTGCTCGTCGCGGACGTACAGGCAGCCGTACACGGTGTGGTGCGGCACGGTCCGCACGTACTCCGACGGCGTCATCGGCCTGGAGTGGCCGGGGAGCGCCGGGCGGTGGTCGAACTCGAAGGCCAAGGGGCCGAGGGCTTCCTTGTCCGGCGGGTAGATGCTGCGGAGCCTGCTGAGCAGTTCTTGGCGGGGTGCGTCAGGGTCGATGTATGCCGGCTCCTCCGCGTCGAGCAGCTCCTCGAAGGAGGTGTACGGGGTGGCCCGCTTCACGACGATGTCGAGGTCACGACCGCTGGCCCGGTCGCGGAAGACGGTGGCGTCCCCGACTTCGACGGCTGCCGTCCCAGGAGTGGCGACGCGCACCTCGACCGTCTTCCGACCGGACTCCACCTGTCGGTAGGAGCGAGTCAGGAGAGAGAAGCGATGCTGCCGCGGGGAGGCGGGCGCGGTGGACTCGACGCTCCCCGCGCCTGATGGCCCGCCCTGCGCTCCGGCCGTCTGAGGGCGGTCCTGCGGCGTGGTCGTCCCGGTCCGGCACGGGCCACGCAGGATCACGAAGGCCAGGCCTTCGGCGTCGTGCACGGTCGTGCTCGCCCATGCGGTCCGCAGCTGGGCGAGTTCGTCCTCGTCGAGCGCGACACGACGCCGCTCGGCCGGGATGTCGGCGGCGCGCGGCGTGATGACCACGATGGCGCCTCCGCGACGCAGCCGTTGCCCCAGGGCGTGCAGGGTCCGGTCCCGGGACTTGAGTGACGGAACCACGAATCGCAGGGTGATGAGGTCGTAGCCGTCGGCGTGCAGCGGTGTCCCCTCGTCGCTCTCTTCTGGTGGTGCTTCAGCGACGGGTCGAAGACAGGGCGCTGCATCACGTCGTCCCCCGGCACCCACCGCAGCGTCTTCGGCAGGTCCTCGGCCCTGCGAGTGGCCTCGTCCAGCGGCTCCCGGGGCAACTCGGTGCTCCGCCGGCCAAATCCGTCCCACGCCGTCCCGCTCACGTCCGTACCCCCACAGACTCCTCGATCCAACCGTCGTCCACGGACAGGTCACTGTCGTACAGCACGAACTCCCGCTCCACGCTCAGCACCACGAATCCGCCCAGCTCCGACAGCAACCGCTCCAGCGCCCGCCCCGCCCCGTCGGCGCCCACCCCGCGGCACCGCTGCGTCACGAACCGCTCGTGCCCCGCGCCGGCCCGTACCCGCGCGTTCCATGACAGATGAGCGCCGTGCGGGACCACCCGGGCCGCGAGGGCGGCCAGGTCCGTGTCCGCCTCGAGCAGCAGCTTCACATGGTGCTCGAAGTGCCGTTCGTCGCCCCCGCCGAGCCGCGCCGGTACCTCCGCGGCCCACGGCGTGGACTCGGTCTTCAGCCGCACCGGCTCGAAGCCGTCCGTCCGAAGCCCCGCCACAACATGCCGCGCTCGTGCGGCCTGCTCGGCGTACGACGAGGAACAGGACAGCGTGAGCATGGGCTGCTCGCGCATCCGGCCACGCGCCAGAACGATATGCGTCAGCTTCAGATCACCCGAGGGCCGCCCATCGCCGAAGTCGCACCCACTCGTCGGGGTCGGCACAGCGAACCGTCGGGGGACCGACCGACGGTCCCAGGTCCTGTATGCCAGCGCAATGAAAATGAGGACGTCGGGGATGACCGCCTCCCCGCTCCCGATCGGGTGGTGGACCTCGGGCATTCAGTCCAGTGGTCCTCACAGGTCACCGTGGCGTCGGGCGTCCTGCTTGCGCTCCGGTGGGATGCCCCTCGAACTACCGGAGTTGGTCGCCGGTACCCACGCCGAGCGCTGGGACCAGGACCCGGTGGCTGCCGCGGGCCAGAAGGGACCATCCCCACGCGCCTCGGCCGGGGCCCCGATCCCGCCGTCGCGGACCGTCGATGCGTCGCGTTCAGCGGTTCACCGGCCCGTTGGGACATAACGGGCACTCCGGGTCCGTGCGGCTCAGACGTCTTCATTCTTTGAAGGCATACGGCGGCCGCGGAAAGCCCGTCGCCCGATTTCGTTCACAGCCTTGACGTGTCAGCAACAAGGCCGTAACCATCAGTCATCCGGAGAGCGCTCTCTCATTCGGCGACCAACCCACAGGAGACGCCGTGAGTGGAAGACCCCCGTACCGCTTATTCCGCCGTCCCGGCCCACGTTCGTCCCGAACCCTGCTGTTCACCGTCGTCACTGCTCTGCTGGCGACCTGCCTGCTGGCCCTGGTGCAGGCGCCCGCCCAGGCAGCCGGAACGCTGTTGTCGCAAGGCAAGCCCGTCACCGCCTCGTCCACCGAGAACGTCGGCACCCCCGCCTCCGCCGCCGTGGACGGCGACGCCGGAACGCGCTGGTCCAGCGCCGCCACCGACCCGCAGTGGCTGCAGGTCGACCTGGGCTCGACCTCCACGGTCAACCAGGTCGTCCTGAACTGGGAGAGCGCCTACGCCACGGCGTACAGGATCCAGACGTCCGCGGACGGTGCTTCCTGGACCGACATCTACTCCACCACCACGGCCACCGGCGGCGCTCAGACACTGACCGTCAACGGCACCGGCCGTTACGTCCGCATGTACGGTACGGCGCGTGCCACCCAATACGGCTTCTCCCTCTGGGAGTTCCAGGTCTACGGCACCAGCGGCAGCGGCGGCACCGGGTGCTCCACCACCAACGCGGCGCTGAACAAGCCCGCCACGGCCTCGTCCACCGAGAACGCCGGCACCCCCGCGTCGGCCGCTGTCGACGGCAGGAACGACACCCGTTGGTCGAGCACCGCCGCCGAACCGCAGTGGATCCAGGTCGACCTCGGCGCCACGCAGAGCATCTGCGGCGTTCAGCTCAGCTGGGAGGCCGCCTACGGGAAGGCCTACCAGATCCAGGTCTCCGACAACGGCACGACCTGGACCACCGTGTACCAGACGTCCACCGGTGTCGGCGCCACCGAGCTTCTCACCCTGACCGGCTCCGGCCGTTACGTCCGCATGAACGGGACGACCCGGGCCACCCAGTACGGCTTCTCGCTCTGGGAGTTCCAGGTGTTCACCACCGGGACCACCCCACCGCCGGGCGGCGGCAACGCGGTGCTGCTCTCCTACAAGAAGCCCGCCACCGCCTCCAGCACACAGGACGACGCGCAGTGCGGCGGCTGCACCCCCGCCAAGGCCTTCGACCACGACCCGGCCACCCGCTGGGCCACGGCCGCGGGCAGCGGCTGGACCGACCCGCAGTGGATCAGCGTCGACCTCGGCGCGAGCGCGCACGTCACCCACGTCGTCCTGCAATGGGACCCGGCCTACGCCAGCGCCTACCGGGTCCAGGTCTCGGCCGACAACGCCAACTGGACCGACGTCTACTCGACGACCACCAGCACCGGCTTCAAGCAGACCCTGAATGTCGACGGCACCGGCCGGTACGTGCGGATGTACGGCACGGCGCGCGGCACGGCGTACGGCTACTCGCTGTGGACCTTCGACGTGTTCGGCACCGGGGGCAGCCCGACGGCCCCGCCGACCGACCCGCCCGACCCGGGCAGCCCCGAACACGTCGTCTTCCAGGACGACTTCAACACAGCGGCCGGTACCACGCCGGACGCCTCGAAGTGGACCCAGGACACCGGCCCCGGTGTCAACGGTGAGCTGGAGTACTACACAAACGCCAGGAACACCACGATGGACGGCGCCGGGAACCTCGTCATAGAGGCCCGCAAGGAGGCCACGCCGGGCTCCAGTTGCCCCACCGATCCGTTGACCGGCTCCACGACCTGCCAGTACACCTCGGGCCGTATCAACACCTCGGACCACTTCAACTTCACCTACGGACACGTCGAGTCGCGGATCAAGGTGACCGGCACCCAGGGACTGTGGCCCGCGTTCTGGCTGCTGGGCTCCAACTTCAAGACCGGGACCCCGTGGCCGGCCTGCGGTGAGATCGACATCATGGAGCACATCGGCAAGGTGCCCGACACCGTCTACTCGACCCTCCACGCGCCGGCCTACAACGGCGGCGGCGGCTTCGGCTCGCCGTACCAGGTCGCGGGCAGTGACTTCTCTTCCGCCTTCCACACCTACGCGCTGGACTGGGACTCCAGCCACATGACCTTCACGGTCGACAACAACGCCTTCTTCACCGTCGCCCGCTCCACACTGGAGACGACGAAGGGTCCGTGGGTCTACGACCACCCCTTCTACATGATCCTCAACAACGCGGTGGGCGGCGACTGGCCGGGCGCCCCGAACGCCACCACCGTCTTCCCGCAGAAGATGCTGGTCGACTACGTGCGCGTCTCGCAGTAGCCGAGCGGTCCCGGCCCGTCCGGACCTGTGGCGCCATGCCCTGGGCATCCCGCCACAGGTGCCGTGTTGGGTTCGGCGGAGCCTGTCGCCCCGAGCCCGCCCGTCACGCGAGGCCCGCCACCCTCCACCGCGACACCCGCACGACCCTCCCCATCCAGTCCCCAACTCTGCACGCCCCCAGGAGAATTCGCGTTGACGCTGATGCGGTGCGGGGATGAGGATGTGATCACCGCAGTCTGATCACGGAGGCATGCATTCATGAGACCGACCCGCACGGTTCTGCTCGTCGTGGCCACCGCCCTGACCCCAGCCCTCCTTTTCACCGCCCCGGCGTTCGCCGCCGGTCCCCAGGCCCCGGCCACCACCGTGTCGGCCACGTCCGACACCCCGGTGGACGAGATGTCGGAGGCCGAACTGCGCACCGCCATAGCCGACATCCTGGCGGACGAGAACAGCGGCGTGGCGGTCGTCCGGGAGGCCAATGAGGCCCTCGCCGGCACCGTGGAGGACATGCGGGCCTTCCTGGAGACCGGCTACCGACTGGCCCAGGCCGAGGACGACCGGGTGGCGGTCGCCCACATCCTGTTCGTGGCGACGGCCAACGGCGACAAGCGGGTCATTTGTGAGGCCAACCAGGTCCTCGACGACGACTCCCCGGAAGCGCTGCGCGCGTGGCTGGAGACCGGCTACGGACAGGCTCAGGCCGAGGACGACCGGGTGGCGGTCGCCCGCATCCTGTACCTGGCGCGGGCCAACGGCGACAAGCGGGTGGCTCAGGAGGCCAACGAGGTTCTGGGCGGCACCCCGGAAGAGCTGCGCGCCTTCAGGGAGACGGGCTACCGCCTGGCCCAGGCCGAGGACGACGCCGTCTACATCTTCCGCCTGCTCGCGGACCCGAAGACCAGCGACGCCCTCCGCACCGCGGCCGAGGCAGCCCTCGACGACGGCTCCCCGGAGGCCCTCCGACACTTCCGCACGGTCGGCCAGTACGAGGTCGGCGACTAACCGTCGTTGCCTGCTCGCCCCGCAGCGGTGGCACCTTTCCTGCCGCGTCAACCGCCGCAGGAAAGGTGCCACGATGCCTACGCCTCGTGGACAATGCCCATCGAAGCCCACTTCGGACCACTGAGGCAGCGCACCGCCACCGTCACCAACTCCAACCACCCCAACCACCTGCGCAGATCCGGGCCCTGCGCGCCTGTCTGCGCCGGCGCAACGCCAACGCACGCCACCGCGACGACGTCCTGGCCGCCGAACGCAGGGAACGCGCCCGCATGCGAAGCGAGAAGGGCGTCCGCTGGGGACGACGTCCGCTCACGATGGCAGCCTGACCAAGGGGTTACGGGGGTCAGGCCACCAGCGCCGTGTGCAGAGCACTGAATGTCTCACGCAGTTCCCGCGCGGCGCTCGGATCGATCTCCATCTGCAAATGGACTCAGGATCGTATGGGGCGGATCTTCGTCATCGGAAGTCGTCCCTTGCCATCCGCCCATCCGCGGACCCGGCGAACCTTCCCGGTCGGAGCCTAGGCGGCAAGTGCCGGGTCGGGTCCGGGATGGGGGCTGAGCGCCTCCAGCCGCTTGATCTTCTTCCGTACGACGTACAGGGGGATCACCCCGAGGACCCCGAAGGACATGTCGATGACTGTCCACCAGAAGGGAATTCCGCGGAGCGGCCCGCAGATCAGCGCGAGCGGGACGATGCCGGCGCAGGCGATCATGCCGAACTCGACGACCCAGATGTTGCGGACGGGGTCGCGGTACGGCCCGTAGAAGGCCATCGCGATCACGAGGTGGGCGAAGGCCAGCCAGTCCGTGCCGTACAGGAGGAAGGGGTACTCGGCGTCGGCGGTGTCGAGCCCGCGGCGTACGCGCTCGATCCAGTCCATCAGGACGGGCAGGTGCTCGGGGACCGAAAGGGATCGCAACAGGTCCTCGGTCCAGTGCAGTTCGTGCACCAGGGGGAAGGCCGTGGCGCCGCTGAGCACCAGGCAGACGACGAAGAGGACCAGCCATGCGCGAATGCCCTTCAACAGGGCCGCTCTGTCGCTCATGGCAGAAGCGTACGCGCAGACTTGAACATGTTCAAAACCAAGTCCCTGGCGGGAGTGGCAGGTTTCGGATCGGCGTCACGGGGGCGCCGTAGGGGCAAGCGCCATGGACCGGCGGCGCGTTTCATCTCTGGAGCTGGTCACCGCCGTTGCTCGGTAAGCGGGCCGGATGTTGCTCAGGGGGAACGGCGCCGCCGGGCCGATCGGCCGGCGGCGCGCTCCGCGCGGCTGAGGTCGTCGAGGCGAGGGTGACGGGTCACGTCGCTGGGTGTATCGGTGGCGTGCCCGTGTGGGACCCGACCCGCTCAGGCTCCGGCTTGCAGACGGAGGCCCAGCACGGCTGGCTCTCCGCGGTCACCCTCACGTCGATCGTGGGCGCCGTCGTGGCCGCGACGGCGTTCATACGGCACGAGCGACGCAGCGCGGCTCCCATGCTGGATCTGGGTCTCTTCTCGAACGGCACCGTCCGCGGCGCCACCATCGCGCAGATCGGGACGTCCATCGCGATGGCCAGCGTGATGTTCGGACTGATCCCCCACTTCCAGTACGCCTACGGGTGGAGCCCGGTACGGGCCGGCCTGGCCAACCTGCCGATCATCGTGACGATGCTCACCGCGACTCCCCTGTCCGAGTGGCTCGGGCTCGGGCGCCGGTTCGGCCACCGCATCGCCTGCCTGGTGGGCGCGGCCTGCCTGGCCGGCTCGCTGGCAGGTCTCTCCTGGGGAGTCGACCACGGGTACGCCGCCATCGCTGTCTGCATGGTGCTCATGACCGTGGGACTGCGCACCGTGATGACGATCTGCGCGGTCGCGCTCGTCGACGCGATGCCGAGCAACCGCACCTCCATCGGTGCCGCGCTCAACGACACCGCGCAGGAGGTCGGTTCCAGCGTCGGTACCGCTGTCGTCGGCACCCTGATTGCCGCGTTGGTCACGACCCGGCTCCCCGCCGGCACCTGGAGCGGCGGGCTCGTCGCGTCGTTCTTCCACGGCGAACGGATCACCTACGCCCTTCTCGCGGTCGTCGTCGGACTGATCGCGGCCGGCGGGGCGTTGAGCCTCACCGACTCCCACACCATCGAGGAACCTGCTGTCGAAGAATCCGCTGTCGAGGAACCCGCTGTCGAGGAACCCGCCTGACGACCGGGTTCGCCAAGGGCGTCACGAGGTCTCCCTGCGGGCAAGTATCGGAACAGGCGTCCTGCGAGGAACCGGCCGCCGCCCGCTCACTCGTCCGGCAAGCACCGGCCCAGCGCCTATCGGATGCCCAGGGCCCATCGGATCGGGAAGAGTCCGGGCGGGAGCACGCTGCCCGAACCTCCCTCAGACCCGTGGAACGGTCGTCTCCTGGCCGAGATGCGCGGCCGGGACCGCCCTCTCCTGATCGTCGTCCCCCGGGCGGTCGCGGCCCGTCCAGCCGTGGCAGAGTGTGCGTGTGCTGACCACCGATAGCGCCCGCGCCGCTGACCCCGTCGATGTCTCCCATGCCGAGAACGAGGCGGGCGCCGCCCGCGACGAGCCCGGTCATCCCATCGATCTGCGCAGCGACACCGTCACTCGGCCCGGCGAGGCCATGCGCCGGGCCATGGCCGAGGCCGAGGTGGGGGACGACGTCTTCGGCGACGACCCCACCGTCAACGCGCTCCAGGAGCGGATCGCCGGGCTCCTCGGATTCGAGTCCGCGCTGTTCGTCTCCTCGGGGACACAGAGCAACCTGTGCGCTCTGCTGACCCACTGCGGTCGCGGAGACGAATACATCGCCGGTCAGATGGCCCACACGTACCGGTGGGAAGGTGGCGGCGCAGCCGTGCTCGGAGGCATTCAGCCCCAGCCGCTCCCGCACCGGGCGGACGGGACACTGGACCCGCAGGACATCGCGGCGGCCGTGAAACCGGACGACCCGCACTTCGCCCGAACCCGGTTGCTCTGCCTGGAGAACACCGTCGGCGGCCGGGCTGTGTCCATGGACTACCTCAAGACGGCCACACGGATCGCCCGGGACCACGGACTCGCCACGCACCTTGACGGGGCGCGGCTGTTCAACGCCGCGGTGGCCGGCGGGGACGACCCGTACGACCAGGCACGCCGGATCGCCGGCCACTTCGACAGCGTCTCGGTCTGCTTCAGCAAGGGACTGGGAGCGCCGGTCGGCTCGGCGCTCGTGGGGTCCCGGGAGTTCGTGGCGGGTGCGCGACGCTGGCGCAAGGTTCTCGGTGGCGGCATGCGTCAGGCGGGCGTTCTGGCGGCTGCGGCTCTCCACGCGCTCGACCACCACGTGACACGCCTCGCGGACGACCACGCGCACGCCGCCCTGTTCGCGGAGGGACTGAAGGGGCTGGAGGGCCTGACCGTGGAGCCGAGCGGGACCAACATGGTCTTCGCGAAGCCTGCGCCCGGCCTCGATGCCGACGAGGTGAACGCCCGGCTGAAGCGCCGTGGCCTCCTGTGCGCGGCATACCCGGGCCAACTGCGCTTCGTGTTCCACCTGGACGTGACGCGCCTCGATGTGGATCGTGCGGTGCGGATCGTGCGCGAGACCGTGACCGAAGCGATCGGCGGGCCGGCCGAGAGCTGATCGCCCCCTCTCCCACCGTGATGAGCTGCTCGGCCGGGGCACGTCAGTCGCCTGGGTCGGAGCTCCCCGGCAGACGGACCAGGCGTCAGGCGCCGGAGCGTTCCGGTTTCGGTGTCCTGGACATCAGGGCCGCGGCGGCGTCCGGGACGGCCATGGTGCCCGCGATGACGGCGGGACCACCTCGGTGATCGGCATCTCCACGCCGTAGGTGCCCGCCAGGTCGAGGACGGCGCGGCACGATTTCACGCCCTCCGCGGTCTGCCTCGTCGCTGCCGTGGCCCCGTCGACACTCAGCCCGCGGCCGAGGTGTTCGCCGAAGGTGCGGTTCCTGGAGAGCGGGGAGGCACAGGTGGCGATGAGGTCCCCGGCACCGGCGAGTCCGGAGAACGTCAAGGGGTCCGCGCCCATGGCCGCGCCGAGCCGGGCGGCCTCCGCGAGGCCGCGAGCACGTTGCCGTGGATCAGACCGATCACGCGGCCGGTCGTCCTGCCGGCGGTGATCTGTGAGCGGCCCGCGTCGTGGCCCCGGCCCGGCGTCGGTCGAGGCGGATGAGACCTGACGGGCAGGGCCTCGGGGCCGCGGATCAACGCTCCCTTTCTGAACGGGGGGGACCCTGCAGGCGCAGGACGACCCGAGCCCGCGACCGGTGCGGCCACCACGTGCACCTGGAACAACCGGATGTGGTGGACGCCCTCTTGAGGAACTGGCGTCAGGCGCCCCGCGGCCCATCAGGCGCAACCGGGGCGCGATGCTGCTCCACCTCGGCGAAGTACTCGGTCATCGCGTCCCGGTTACGGGTGAGCACCTCGATCCGCTCGGTGAGCTTGTCCCGTTCCGAGGTCAGCAACGCCAACATTTCCGGGGTCGCGTCCGGGAAGTGAATGGACCTGGGTTTGTCCAAGCACGGCAGGATCTGTTTGATGATCCGAGTCGGCAGCCCTGCCGCCAGCAGACCGCGGATCTGCTTCACGCGGTCCACGTACCGTTCGTCGTACTCACGGTATCCGTTCGTCGACCGATCGGGGACGATCAGTCCCTGCTCCTCGTAATAGCGCAGCAGGCGCCGGGACGCGCCCGTCAACCGTGACAGTTCACCGATCCGCACACCGTCGAGAGTAACCGCGCACCCGCGCCCTTGACCCTCACATCAATGTGAAGGTTTCATGATCGGTGCATGACGACCACAACGGCCTCTCCGACAAGACGTGAACTCCTGCCATGGTCCGCGCTCCTGGCACTGGGAAGTGCGGTCTTCATCACCAGCCTGACCGAAACCCTCCCGGCAGGCGTCCTCCCGCAGCTGACCTCTTCTCTCGGCGTCAGCTCTGGTGCGGCGGGCCAGGCCGTCACCGTGTACGCCGCCGGCACGGCCCTGACCGCCGTACCGTTGGCCGCCGCCACCGCGGGAATTCGGCGCAAGCCTCTGCTGCTGTGCGCCATGACCGTCTTCCTGATCGCGAACACGCTCACTGCCGCCGCGCCCGGCTACGCGGTCCTGCTCTGCGCGCGTTTCCTCGCCGGGGTCGCCGCCGGGCTCGCGTGGGCCATCCTCGCCGGCTACGCGCGCCGCATCGCGTCTCCCGGCCAGGAGGGCCGCGCCATCGCGATCGCGATGGCGGGGATCCCCCTGGCGCTGTCGCTGGGTGTTCCCGCCGGGACGCTGATCGGGCAACAGATCGGGTGGCGAGCGTCCTTCGCCGCCGTCTCAGCGATCACCCTCACCGTCATCGGATGGATCGCGTCCAGTGTCCCCGCCATAGGCCTGCCGACGACGACAGTCGAAGAGCCGAAACCGACCGTCCGAGAAACACTCCGGGTCCCCGGGGTCGGCGCCGTCATGGTCGTCGTCGTGACCTTCGTCCTCGGACACACGATCATCTACGCGTACATCGCGCCGTACCTGCGGCACGCCGGCCTCGCCACCGCGGTGGACGCGATCCTGCTGGCTTTCGGCATCGCATGCCTGGTCAGCATTTGGTACACCGGTCGTCACATCGACCGGCACCTCCGCGGGCTCGCGCTGACCGCCGCAACGCTGTTCACCCTCGCCACCGCCGCCTTCGCCGCCACCACGGCACAGGCCGTCGTCTGGGCCGCGGCCATCGCGTGGGGCCTGGGATGGGGCGGTGCGCCCACACTCCTGCAGACCGCGGCCGGTCACGCCGGAATGCGACGCGGCCCGGCCGTGGCCGACACCGCGCAAGCCGTCCTGGTGAGCTTGTGGAACGCGGCCATGGCGCTCGGCGGCATCATCGGCGGCGTACTCCTGCAGCGCGTCGACAGCACCGCCGACGCCCTTGCCGCGGCGGCGCTCGGAGCCTTCAGCCTCCTCGTGATCACGCTCTTGCGAAAGCATGCCTTCGCGACGGAGGAACAGGACGCACCGTGACACACGTTGGTCCTGTCGCTACGTCAACGCCCTCAGCCCCGTGCCCAGTTCACCTCGCACGCGGGCGGCGGCGCCGACCGGGACGGCATCGGAGGCCAAGGCGGCCCGGACCAGGCGGACGGAGTGACCGCTGACGGGGGGATCGGCGGCGAGGGCGGACAGGATGAAGGGTTCCAGCAAGGGCCAGGCGCGGCTGACGCCACCGCCGACGACCACCGTGGTGATATCGGCGACACCCGCCGTGATCACGATCGCACGGGCGACGCCCGCCCCCGCGGCGCGGTACACCGCGCGAGCGTCGTCGTCGCCTCGGACAGCGGCCTCGGCGACTTCACGGGCGGTGCGGCGCCGACCGGTGCGGTCGGCGTAACGAGCGCCTATGGAGCGGCCGGAGGCCAGCGTCTCCAGGTGGCCGCGGCCACCGCAGGAGCAGGGCAGGTCTCCGAAGCCGGGAATGTGCCCGATCTCGCCGGCCGCGCCGTGCGGACCCGCGTACAGGGCGCCGTTGGTCCACAGGGCGCCGCCGACGCCCGTCCCCAGGGTCATGCCGAGGACATCGGCCTCACCGCGCACCGCCCCGCCGTGGACCTCTCCGAAGAGGAAGGCGTTGACGTCATTGTCCAGGTAGGCCGGGACACCGAGGGCGTCCTCGACGGCGGCGGTGACGGCGAAGCCGGCCCAGCCGCGGAAGGAGTCGCTGGCGACCAGGATGCGGCCGTTCACGGAGTCCACCACCCCGGCGGCGCCGATTCCGGCGCCCACCAGGCGGCCCGGGGTACGGGCCAGCAGCGGGGCGAGCGCGTCGAGTGCGGCGCCGACCATGGCCTGGCCGCCCTCGCGCGCCGGGGTGGCGGCCTCCGCGCGGTCGAGGACCGTCAGATCGTCGGAGCAGACCACCACCTGGGTGGTGGTGCCGCCGATGTCGATACCGGCGAACAGCGGCCGGAGAGCGGTGGGCACGGCCGGATCCTGCGGGGTGTGGGGGGAGAGGAGAGGGCCGGTCACGCCTGGGCCTCCGTACGGCCGGCCGCGAGGGTGGCCAGGCGCTCGGCCCTGCGGCCCCGCTGCACCACCGGGTCGGGCACCGGCACGGCGGCCAGCAGACGACGGGTGTAGTCGGTCTCCGGATGCAACAGGGTCGTCCCGGTGGAGCCCTGCTCCTCGATCCGGCCGGCGCGCATCACGACGACGCGCTGGGCGAAGTGCTGCACGACGGCGAGGTCGTGAGAGACGAACAGACAGGCGAAGCCCAGTTCGCTCTGGAGCTCGGTGATCACCTCCAGGACCGCTTCCTGCACGCTCACGTCGAGCGCGCTGGTGGGTTCGTCCGCGACCAGCAGCCGGGGTTCCAGCACCAGGGCGCGGGCCAGGCTGACCCGCTGGCGCTGTCCCCCGGAGAGTTCGCGGGGCGTGCGCCGGGCGACTTCGCGTGGCAGCCGGACCCGGTCGAGGACGGCGGCGATCCTGGCCTGCCGGTCCCTGGGGGACAGGTCGCGGCGGTGTATCCGGAGCGGTTCGGCGATGCACTCGCCGATGGTCATCCGGGCGTCGAGGGAGGCCACGGGGTCCTGGAGGACGACACCGATGCCGGCCCGCAGCGCGCGGCGGGCCCGGGCGCGGGTGCGGCCCAGGTCGGCGCCGAACAGGGAGACGGTGCCGGACGTGGGCGGGATCAGACCGAGCGCGACCCGGGCGGCGGTCGACTTGCCGGAACCCGACTCCCCGACCAGGCCCAGGGTCTCCGCCGGCCCGACCCGGAACGACACTCCGTCGAGGGCGTGCACGGCGGCCTTGCCGCGGCCGAACACCACGCTGATGTCCCGTAGTTGGACCACGGGTTGGTCCTGGGGGCCGTCGGAACCCGTGGGCGGAACCGAGGGCTCGGCTGCCGGACGGCGAGTAGCGGCCGGTGAGGTCGAGGCGTCGGTTCCGCCCGCGGCCTCGGCGACGGACAGCCGGGGCACGGCGGCCAGCAGGCGCCGCGTGTAGTCGTGGGTGGGGCGCAGCAGAACGTCCTCGACCGGCCCGGTCTCGACGATCCGCCCGTGGTACATGACGGCGACCCGGTCCGCGAAGTCGGCGACGACGCCCATGTTGTGGGTGACGAGCAGCACGCCGGTGCCGGTTTCGACGGCGAGCCGACGCAGCAGGTCGAGGATCTCGGCCTGCACGGTCACGTCGAGGGCGGTGGTCGGCTCATCCGCGATGAGCAGCCTGGGCTCGTTGGCGATGGCCATGGCGATGACGACCCGCTGGCGCTGTCCGCCGGAGAGCTGGAACGGGTAGGCGCGGGCACGCTTCTCCGGCTCGGGGATGCCGACCCGGCGCAGCAGGTCGACGGCCTCGGCGGCAGCGTCCCTGGAGGTCACCTCGCGGTGGTTGCGGATCACCTCGGCGATCTGCTTGCCGACGCGGGTGAGCGGGTCGAGCGCGGTGGCCGGCTCCTGGAACACCATGGACGCGGTCTTGCCGCGCAGCGCCGCGAGGCCGTTCTCCGAGGCGCCGACGATCTGGGTACCGTCGATGACGGCGCTGCCGGTGGTACGGGCGTTCCCGGTGAGCAGACCCATCGCCGCGAGCGCGATCGTCGACTTGCCGGAGCCGGACTCGCCGACGAGGGCCAGCGTCTCGCCCGGGCGGACCTGGAGGGACACGCCCTTGACCGCGGGTACCTCGCCGGTCTCGGTGGTGAAGACGACGCCGAGGTCGTCGAGTTCGAGGATCGGACCGGGTGCTGCGGTGCGGGCGGGGGAGCCCTTGGTGGTGGCGGTCATCCGCGTCCCCTCACATCGAATGCGTCGCGGAGTCCGTCCCCGATCGCGTTGAACGCCCACACCACCAGGATGATGGCCAGGCCGGGCGGCAGGATGAGCCACCAGTAGCCGGAGTAGGCGGCGGTGAGACCGGCGGAGAGCATGCCGCCCCAGTCGGTCTGCGGCGGCCGGACTCCCATGCCCAGGTAGGAGACGTACGCGACCAGCAGGATGGCGTCGGCGACCTGGAAGGTCGCGGCGACGATGACGGTCGAGACGGAGTTCGGCAGGATGTGCCGCAGGATCGCCCGGGCGTGCGTGCCGCCGATGGCGCGCAGGGTCAGGACGTAGTCCCTGTTCTTCAGGGTCAGTGTCTCGGCGCGGACCAGCCGGGACGGCACCAGCCAGGACACCAGGCCCAGGATGAGGACGAGTCCGGTGAGGCCCGGTGTGGTGATGGCGGAGACCACCAGCAGGATGAACAGCGCCGGGATCGCGATGCCGGCGTCGACGATCCGCATCATCACGGCGTCGATCCAGCCGCCCGCGTAACCGGCGGCGGCGCCCCACAGCGTGCCGATGCAGGTGGCGAGGACGCCCGCCGCGAGGCCGACGATCAGCGACACCTTGCCGCCGTACATCAGCCGACCCAGCTCGTCGTGGCCGACGGCGTCGGTGCCGAGCCAGTGGGCGCCGCTGGGGGCGAGGTTGACCTGCTGGAGCAGGGTGTGGGTCTGGTCGGTGGAGTACACCAGCGGACCGGCGAAGCAGAACAGGAAGAAGAGGACCACGACGGCGAGTCCGACGACGGCCAGCCTGTTGCGCAGGAAACGGCGGACGGCGAGCCGGGTGCTGGTGGCCTCACGCGGAGCGGCGGCCTTCGCCGGGCCCGCGTCCGGCTGGATGACGGCGCTCATGCCCGGCCTGCCTTCACTCGGGGGTCGATGATCCGCTGGACGATGTCGGCGAGCAGGGTGCCGGTGACGGTGGCGACGGCGATCACCAGGACGCAGCCCAGGAGGACCGGGTAGTCGGAGGACTGCGCCGCCGTCCAGAACAGCAGCCCCATTCCGGGGTAGTTGAAGAGCTGCTCGACGACCAGGGCACCGCCGAAGAGCACCGGGATGTAGTAGCCGAGCATGGCCACCACGGGCGTCAGCGAGTTGCGGAACACGTGCCGGCCCAGGATGGCGCGGGAACGGGAGCCGCCGGCCCTGGCCGTGCGGACGTAGTCCTCGGAGAGGTTCTCCAGGGTGGCCGCCCGCATGTACCGGCTGAACACCGCGACCATGGAGGCGGCGCCCGCGACGACCGGCAGCACCAGGGCCTGCGGGTCGGAGAACACCTGGCCCAGCGTCGCGCCCTGGGGAGCCTGCGAGGGGAACCACGCCAGCTCCTGGCTGAAGACCAGCACCAGGATCAGCCCGAGGAAGTACACGGGTGTGGAGTAGGCGATGAAGCTCAGCGTGGTGATGACGTAGTCCGTCGCCTTGTTGCGGCGCATGGCCTGCCACATGCCCAGCGGTATCGCGAGAACGAGACCCACGAGAGCCGACAGCAGGGTGAGGACCAGCGTCTTCGGCAGCCGTTCGCCGATGAGCTGGGAGACCGGCTCGTTGAGGGTGTACGAGGTCCCGAGGTCTCCGTGCACCAGTCGGCCGAGGTAGTGGAAGTACTGCACGGGCAGTGACTTGTCCAGGCCCTGTTCGTGGTTGAAGCGGGCGATCTGCTGTGCGGTGGCCTGGGGGCCCAGGATCCCGCGCGCGGGGCCTCCGGGAAGGGCGTGCAGCAGGCCGAAGACGACGATCGTCACGATGACGATCACCACGACGGCCTGGAGGACGCGTTTGATCAGGTACGAGGAAGTGCTCATGTCGTTTCCGGTCGCTTCGTCTCTGTGGCGCGTGCGGGCGTCACCTGGACAGGGGCGTCACTGCGACGGGGTGTCGGGGTGGCGCGGGTGCGCGAGGGGTGCGCGCGGGCTCCGGCCGGCCGGGCGGCCGGGTTCCGTCGGCCCGCGCGGGCACCGACCGGGCTTACTTGGTCCACTTCCACATGGCCGGGTGGAAGTTGGCGAGCGAGTCCTGGGCGAAGCCGCCGAGACCGTTCTTGACCACGGAGATCTGGTAGTCGGGCTCCGGCAGCCAGATCACGGGGAGGTCCTTGGCGAGTGCGGCGCTGTACTTCTGCACCGCCTCGTTCGAGGAGGACGTGGTGGTCTCGGTGATCAGCTTGTCGACCTCGGCGTTCGAGTAGCTGCCGAAGTTGGAGCCGCCGCCGGTGGCGAAGAGCGAGTCACCGCTCGGGTAGGCGGGGAAGTACCAGCTGCCCGCGGTGCCGAAGAAGGACAGCTGCCACGAGCAGCTCGACTTGCCGGCGGTGCACTGGCCGGCCTGCGACAGGACGGAGTTGACCGGGGCGGTCTTGATGCCGAACTTGATACCGGTCTTCGCGAACGACGACTGCAGCGCGCTCATCATGTTGTCGGTCACGGTCGAGCCGGACTGCGACAGCACCTGTATCTCGAACTTGGTGCCCTTGTCGACGCCCGCGCCACACTGGTTGCCGCCGGTGCCGGGGTCGTTGCACACCATGGTGCCGCCCTGTTCGGTCCATCCGTGGTCGGTGAGCAGCTTCTTCGCCTTGACGGCGTCGAAGGGGTAGGGGTTGTTCTTCTGCTCGGAGGAGACGAAGGACGACTCCTGGCCCTGCGGAATCGGGCCGTAGGTGGAGACGGCGCTGCCGTTGAAGACCACCTTGGAGAGGGTGGTCTGGTCCACCGACATCTGGATCGCCTGGCGGGCGTACAGCTGCTTGAACACCGGTCCCATGGCAGGGTTGTTGAAGTTGTACGGCATGTACGTGATCGCCCAGCCGCTCCACGGCTTCACCGAGTAGCCCTTGGCCTTGAAGGCCGATTCCTGGCCCAGGTCCGTGGCGTTGATGTAGCCGTAGTCGACGGTGCCGGCGCGGAGGGCGTTCTCCTCGGCGTCGGTGGTGGTGAACGGCAGCAGGTTGACGTTCTTGATGTTGGCCTTGCCGCCGCCGTCGTACTTCGCGTTGGCGGTCAGCTCGACCCTGCCCGCGGTGGAGAAGGACTTGATGGTGTAGGGGCCGCTGACCGTCTTCCACAGCGGGTCGCTCGCGTAGCCGGAGATCTTCTTGGCGGCGTTGTTGAGGTACGTCCAGACCTGCTTGGCGCCGGCGGCGGTGCGGTCCAGATCGGAGACGGCGCCCGAGTCGCTCGTCTTGTCCCAGACGTGCTGCGGGATCGGGCGGATCATGCTCAGCTCGTTGGCGAGCATCCACTCCTGGTTGTAGGCCTTGTCGAAGGTGATCGTGAAGTGCGTGTCGTCGACCGTCTTGAAGGAGGTCCAGTTGTCCGGCGCCTTGCCCGGGCTGTAGCTGGCCCAGTCGGCCTTGTCGGCCTTGACCAGGTTGAACCAGAACTCCACGTCGCGCGAGGTGATCGGCTTGCCGTCGCTCCAGTGACGCTGGTCGAGGGTGATCGTCACGCTCTTGCTGTCCGGGGCGAACTCGGCCTCTTTGGCGAGGGAGTTGTCCTTGTTCCAGCCGACCTTGCCGGTGGAGCCGTCGTACGCGATCAATGGCTCCCAGGCGGCCTGGGATATGGAGGAGTTGTTGGTGTTCAGGTGCGCGGCGGTGCCGATCGGGAGGATCCAGTTCGGCGTGAAGTTCGCGGGGAGGGCGTAGTTGATCGTGTCCGACGATGCCGAACCGGAGATCGAGGTACCGCCGCCGGAACAGCCGGTGACCAGCGCGCCGGTGATGACGGCAGCACCCGCGACGAGCGCCCAGCGGCGGCTGGCGGCCGTGTGAGCAAGGAACATGACTCTCCTCAGGGTGAAAGGACCCGCAAACGTCATGGGAGGACCCAGAACCGGCGCCGCGGGATCGGCGCTGTGTATGGCGACAGTCAACGACGGACCCGCCGAACAAACAAACAAGAATTAGTAACAAATAAGTTACTGCGATCTCGACGAAAGTCCGACGAGCCCCTCACGGGCGCCTCAATCGGAGAATATGGGCCGGTTTGCGTGGAATCGACTTCGCGCACGTGCTCTCCGCTTTCTTCGCGAAGCCGTTCCCTGCCGACCGCAACGAGCGTACTGTCTCCGGCACACCCAACACCGTGGAAGTTACTTCGTACATGACTGAAATAAGTGCACGGGACCGCAAGGGCACCAAGGGCGTGTCCCCGAAGGGCACCGCGCCGAAGAGCGCGACCCTCGCCACGCGAGTCCTCGAACTCGTCGCGTCAGGGCAGGCGTCGTCCCGCGCCGAACTCGCGCAACTCCTCGGCACGGCCCCCTCCACCATCTCCCTCACCGTGGCCGAGCTGGTCGAGCGCGGGCTCCTCGCCGAGGAAGGCACCCAGTCCTCGACCGGAGGCCGCCCCCGCAGGGTGCTCAGGGCCGGCAGCACCGACGAGTACGCCGTCGCCGCCGACGTCGGCGGCCGCCATGCCCGGATCGGTGTGGTGCTCCCGGGCAACGGTGTCCGCGACGTCGCCAACGTCCCCTTCGAGATCGCCGACGGCCCCGAGGCCGCCCTGCCGAGGCTCGCCGAGCACTTGGAGTCCCTCGCCGAGCAGCGGGGACGCGACCGGCTCCGAGGCGTCGGGCTCTCCCTGCCCGGCCCGGTGGACGTGGCCGCCGGCGCCGTCATCCTGCCCTCCCGGATGCCCGGCTGGAACCGTTTCCCGGTCGCCGCCTGGCTGGAGGAACGCTTCGGGGTCCCGGCCGTCGTCGACAACGACGCCAACTGCATGGCGGTCGGCGAGCAGAGCGTCAGGCCCGCCGAGCACCGACGGACGATCACGGTGAAGATCGGCTCGGCGATCGGCGCCGGCGTCATCATCGACGGCAGCCTCTACCGGGGCGCCACCGGAGCCGCCGGCGACATCACCCACATCCGTATCGACGGCGGCGCCGACATCCCCTGCTCCTGCGGCAACACCGGCTGCCTGGAGACCGTGGCGTCCGGCGCCGCGCTCGTCCGCATCCTGCGCGAACGCGGTCTGGACGTCACCAGCACCGAGGACGTGGTCCAACTCGCCACCGACGCCGACCCGGAAGCCACCCGAGCCGTCCGCAGGGCCGGCGACCACCTCGGCCAGGTGCTCGCCGCCAACGTCAACTTCTTCAACCCGGACGCCGTCTACCTCGGCGGCATACTCTCCACCCTCGAACCGTTCGTCGCCGCGGTGCGCAGCCAGCTCTACGAGAGCTGCCACCCACTGGTGACCGAACACCTCACCATCGAGCGGGCCGTCCTCGGCGCCGACGCCGGACTGGTCGGAGTCGGACTCTTCGCCCTGCAGCGCGCCCTGGCCCGCGCTCTGGGCGATGTCGCCGGCACCGGCACGGACCGGTTCCACACCGTCACGCCCCCCAGAAGCGGCTGACGCCGCTCACCACGTCCCGCCCCGGGTGAACTCCCGCCCCGGGCCACCTCCCACGGCACCGGAGCCGTCCGGCAGCCGGCCTCCTGCCGGAAACGAAGTCCTGAAGGAAACGAAGAAGGTCGGGGGCCCGGGACCCGCCCGCGGCCGGAGCCCGGATCCCGGGCAGCAGCCCGGAGCCCGCGGAAAGCCCCCCGCACCGCCCACTCCGCACCACCCCGCACGAGGAGCCATGACGCACACCCGCACCGCTCTCGCCCGCCCCGTCATCGCCGTCGCCGGCCTCGGCATCGAGTCCTCGACCTTCTCTCCCGCCCGCACCGAGGCGCCCGCCTTCCATCCCTCGCGCGGTGTCGGGGTGTTCGACCGGTACCCCTTCCTCGCCCCGGGCGAGGAACTGCGCGAAGCCGCCGAATGGCACGGCGCCCTGGTCGGCAAGTCGCTGCCCGGGGGCACCGTCACCGCCGCCGCCTGGACCGCGCTCGCCGACGAACTCATCGAACGCCTCGCCGCGCTGCCCCGGCTGGACGGTCTCTGGTACGACATCCACGGCGCCATGACCGTGGAGGGGGTCGACGATGCCGAGGCCGTGCTGCTGCAGCGCATCCGCGCCACCGTCGGCCCGGACGTGATCGTCTCCACCTCGATGGACCTGCACGGCAACGTCTCCCGCGAACTCGCCCACCGCAGCGACCTGATCACCTGCTACCGGATGGCGCCGCACGAGGACCACATGGAGACCAAGGAGCGCGCCGTGCGCAACCTGGTCGAGCTGCTGGTCTCCGGCAGCCCCCGCCCGGTCAAGGCGTGGGTGCCGGTCCCGGTGCTGCTGGCCGGCGAGCAGACCTCCACCCGGATCGAACCGGCGAGGAGCGTGTACGCGGCGGTCGACGAGGTCGAGGCCGTCGACGGCGTGACGGACGCCGCCGTCTGGGTCGGCTACGCCTGGGCGGACGAACCCCGCAACCGCGCCGTCGTGGTCGTCACCGGCGACGACACGGCAGCGGTCTCGGCCGGGGCCGAACGCCTCGCCCGGGGCTTCTGGGACGCCCGCCGCGACTTCGACTTCGTCGCCCCGACCGGCACCTACGACGAACTCCTCGACGAGGCCCTCGCCTCGGACCAGCGGCCGTACTTCATCAGCGACACCGGTGACAACCCCACCGCGGGCGGCGCCGGCGACGTCACCTGGGGCCTGACCCGGCTGCTGGAGCGTCCCGAGTTCCAGAAGGAGGACGGGCCGACCGTCATCTACGCCTCGGTGCCCGCCCCCGCCGCGATCGAGACCGCCGTCGTCGCCGGGATCGGCGCCACCGTCACCGTCACCGCCGGCGCGGAGGTCGACGACCGGCACGCCGGCCCCGTCACCCTCACCGGTGTGGTCCACGCGATCCGGCACGGCGACCGGGACGCCGAGACCGAGGTCGTCATCCGTGTCGGCAGCGTGTACGCGATCCTCACCAGGCTGCGCAAGCCGTACCACCACGAGCACGACTTCACCGACCTCGGCCTCGCCCCGCGCTCCGCCGACATCGTGATCGTCAAGATCGGCTACCTGGAGCCCGAACTGTTCGACATGTCGGTCGGCTGGAAGATGGCCCTCACCCCCGGCGGCGTCGACCAGGACCTGGTGCGCCTCGGTCACCGTCGCATCCGCCGCCCGATGTTCCCCTTCGACCGCGACATGGCCGCCCCGGACCTGACGGCCCGTATCATCCCGGCTTCCGACCGGCCGCTCACCGGGAACGACGAATGAGCGGGCGCACCACCCGGTCTCTCGACCCGTCCCGGACCGGCGGTGCGGGCCAGGGCCCCGCACCGGTTCCCGCCGGCGAGGTTCCCGGACGCGGGCAGCCCGGCGCGGCCGGACCGGTAACGCGGCCCGCACTGGAGATCGCCGTCACCTCAGCGGCCGGCGCCCGTGTCGCCCTCGACCACGGAGCCGATCGCGTCGAACTCTGCACCGGTCTGGAACTGGGAGGTCTGACCCCGTCGGCCGCCCTGGTCGAGACGGTCGCCGCCGTGGGCCTGCCGGTTCAGGTGCTGGTCCGCTGCCGCCCGGGCGACTTCGTCTACGACGCCGAGGAGACCGCCCTGATGGTCGCCGAAGTGCGATCCGTGATCGCCTCCGGAGCCTCCGGCGTGGTGGTCGGCGCCCTCGCCGCCGACGGCAGCCTCGATACCGCTGCCGTCACCCGTCTCGCCGCGGCGGCTCACGACGTGGGCCGCCCTGTCGAGGTGACACTGCACCGCGCGATCGATCTGTCCACGGACCCCGTCGCCACCGCCGCGCTGCTGCCCGCTCTGGGGCTCACCCGGGTGCTCACCTCCGGCGGCGCCCCGGTTGCCGGGCAAGGGCTGGATCGCCTCGCCGCCATGGTCGAAGTCGCGCCCGGCGTGCAGGTCATGGCGGGCGGCGGGGTACGCCCCGCCGACATCCCGGAGTTGACCGCCGCCGGCGTGGCCGCGGTCCACCTCTCGGCGAAGCGCCGCGCCGAACCCCGGCGCGGCGCCGCGTGGATCCCCCTCGGCGCCTCCAGCGCGTCCCCCGAGCAGGACACCCACTTCGTCACCGACGCGGCAGTGGTCGCCGAGGCCAGGAGAACGCTGGAGCGGCGGACCACAGGCTGACGGCCCTGCGCTCCCCGGCCGGTCTCGCCGCCCCGGGAGCCAGTGGTCCGGGTAACCCCTGGCCCGGCAAGGCGGTCCAGGTCGTCAACGGGTCCAGCAACCCGGTGGTGGTCTCCTCCACCACGACCGGTACCTTCGACGTGCCGGTCGTCTCCGGCCAGTCCTACCTGGTCGAGCAGGTCGCAGCCCCTACCACGGCGCTGCCCTACGCTCAGGTCTCCGGGTCTCCGGCGACCACCGCCAGACACCTGGGCACCGTACAGATCGGCATCGACGGCAGCGGAGGCAGCCCGGCGACAGCTCTGTGGTCTCCTTCAAAGCGCACGCCAACGGCGACTACGTCACCGCGGACAATGCCGGCGCCGACCCGCTGATCGCCAACCGCACCGCCATCGGCCCCTGGGAGCAGTTCGACCTGATCGACCAGGGCAACGGCTCCGTCGCGCTCCGCGCTCACGCCAACAACAAGTACGTCACCGCCGACAACGCCGGCGCTGACCCACTGCTGGCCAAGGTGGACGCGGTCGGCACCTGGGAGCAGTTCCAGCTCATCCACAACGGCGACGGCAGTGTCAGCCTCAAGTCCATGATCAACGGCGACTACGTCACCGCCGACAACGCCGGCGCCGATCCGCTGATCGCCAACCGCACGGCGATCGGGCCCTGGGAGGAATTCGACCTCGTCAACGACTGACCGCGGCACGTACCCGCCGCGCACGCGACCCGGCGAGTCCGGCGAGGCTGCCGGGCCCGAGCGCGGGGACGACCGTTGTCCAAGGGCGTGTTCGCCGAGCGGCTCGGTGCCGGCCGGGTGACCATCGAGCGCCTCGCGGCGCTCGCTTGCTGCCCTGCCTGCCCTGCCCCGGACCGCACCGCACCGCACCGCACCGACGACGACGATCTCGCCCTTGTCGACGGCGGTCTGCGGCCAACTGTTCAGGCCGGCCACCTGGTTGTACGTGGTTGCCTTCAGCCAGGTCGGAAGAACGCGAGCATCTTCTGGCCGGCGTCCGGCGACATCAGCAGTTCCTGCAGATCCGCGGACATCCGGGCGGCGGCGCCGGTGCGTTCGAACATCTCGCTTTCGTATTCTTTGACGGCAGCGGGAAAGTCGTCCGGATGCGCGGCCAGCGCGAGACCGAGCAGGGCGCCGTCGAGCAGCGCCATGTTGGCGCCCTCTCCCACCGGCGGCATCAGATGCGCGGCATCGCCGACCAGTGTGACGCCCGGCGTCGACGGCCAGGTCAGGCCGACCGGGAGAGTGCTGATCGACCGCGGCACGACCGTGTCGTCGCAGGCCGCGATCAGCGCGGTGAACCGTGAGTCCCAGCCGGGGAGCAGGTCGATCAGCCGCGCCCGGGCGGCGGCAGGGTCGTCGAACGGGATCCCGCTGGTGGCGAACCAGTCCTCGGCGGTGTTGTAGAAGCTGAGGCCGATGCGAACGCGGCCGTCGCCGTTGCGCTGCGCCGCCAGGGACAGTCCGTTGCCGAGCACCCAGTAGTTGCCGCGCCCGACCATCACCGCGAGGTCGGGGTGCGTGCGGTCGATGTCGGGAATGCCGATCTCGACGACATTCTGGCCTATATGTGTCGGACAGGCGTCGGTCAGCAGCGCGCGAACCCGGGACTGCGCGCCGTCCGCGCCGACCAGCAGGTCGTACGTCGCACTGCTGCCGTCGGCGAAGCGCAGTCGGCCGTTGTCGGCGGATTCTAACGCGTGCCCCCAGCGCACCGCGTCCTCGGGGAGGGAATCCAGCAGCAGGTCGCGCAGATCGGCGCGGTCGACCTCGGGCCGCTCGAGCGGGGCGTCGACGGGCGTGTCCTCCTGGAGCAGCAGGGTGCCGTCCGGCTCGAGAAGACGCATGTCCTGGCCTTCCCCACGGGCAATCGCCCGGAACTGGTCGATCAGACCGGCCTCGCGCAGCGCGCGCTGGCCGGAGTGGATGTCGAGCATGCCGCCCTGGCCGCGCGCGCTGCGTGACGCTTCCCGTTCGTACACGACGGAATCCATGCCCTTCACGTGCAGCACACGGGCGAGAGCCAGGCCGCCGAGGCCGGCTCCGACGATGGTGATGGTCACGGCTGTTTCCCTTCGATACAGCGTACTGGTCGATACAGTGTATCGACCGATGCGATGTATGGTGAGCGGCATGTTGGTGTGGGAGAGGCCGGAGCCACCGAATCGACCCGTTCCGGCCCCGTTGAGCCGGGAGCGGATCGTGCGGGCGGCGATCCAACTGGCCGACGCCGACGGCCTGGACGCGGTATCCCTGCGCAAGGTCGGCACCGCGCTGGGCGTCCGTCCGATGCGGTTGTACGGCTACATCGCCGGCAAGGAGGAGTTGCTCGACCTCATGGTCGACGCCGTCCATGCCGAGATCCGGCCGGTCGGAGACGGCTGGCGGGAGGCGCTCCGGTCTCTTGCCGAAGCCACTCGGCACGCCGCTCACGAGCACGAATGGCTCGCCGATCTACTGGGTGGCCGACCCCAGCTCGGGCCGCACGCACTGGCCACCGGGGAGACTGTGGTGGCCGCACTGGGCGCCGTCGACGTGGACGCCATCATGCCGGTGGTCGCCGCGGTCAACGCGTACGCCATCGGCGCGGTGCGTCGGGAGATCGCCGAGCGGCGTGCCGAGCGGGCCACCGGGACGGACGAGAGGCGTTGGCAGGCCTCACTCGGGCCCTATCTGGAGCGAACCTTCGCCACGGGCCGATTCCCCGCGCTGGCCACGGTGGTGCGCGATGCCGCCCACCTGGACGCCGACCGGACTTTCCGGATCGGCCTCGACTTCCTGCTCGACGGCATCGAAGCCCGCCTCTCAAGGTGACGCGCTCGCGCCTGCACCTCGTTCGCGTTGACATGTCGACGACTGGAATGCCGCACCGCCATGCCGGGAACAGCCGGTCCGGCCGGCACGGTTGCATCGACCGGGGGACCGGCGCCGCACGGGCGGGGAACACGGAGACCACAAGGTCGTCCGTCCCACCAGGATCCGGATCCCGGGGCCGCTGTACACCCGCGGCGCCCTCGGACCAATACGTATATCTGCAGGAGGACTGTTCTTCATGACTGACCGGCGCTTGACGCTCATGGCAGTACACGCACACCCCGACGACGAGGCCACCGGAACCGGAGGGGTCCTCGCGCGGTACGCGGCGGAAGGCATCCGCACGGTTCTCGTGACGTGTACCGACGGCGGTTGCGGTGACGGAACGGGGGGTGTCAAGCCGGGCGAACCCGGGCACGATCCGGCAGCCGTCGCTTTGATGCGCCGTCAGGAACTCGAGGCGAGCTGTGACGTCCTGAAGATCAGCGATCTGGAGATGCTGGACTACGCCGACTCCGGGATGACGGGGTGGCCGAGCAACGACGCCCCCGGATCCTTCTGGCAGACCCCCGTGGAGGAAGGCGCCGCCCGACTCGCGGAACTCATGCGGCACTACCGGCCCGATGTGGTCGTCACCTACGACGAGAACGGCTTCTACGGCCACCCCGACCACATCCAGGCGCACCGCATCACGATGGCCGCGCTGGAGATGACGGCGCTGACACCGAAGGTGTACTGGACGACGGCGCCCCGCTCGATGATGCAGCGGTTCGGGGAGGTCATGCGCGAGTTTCAGGAGGACATGCCGGAGCCGGATCCCGCCGAGGCCGCCGCGATGGCCGAGATCGGCCTCCCCGACGACGAGATCACCACGTGGGTGGACACCACTGCGTTCAGTGGTCAGAAGTTCGATGCGCTGGCCGCGCACGCCAGTCAGGGCGAGAACATCTTCTTCCTCAAGATGGGCAAGGAGAGGTTCGGCGAGTTGATGGGTATGGAGACTTTCGTACGGGTCAAGGACGCCACCGGCTCGGCCGTCCCCGAGAACGATCTCTTCGCCGGATTGCGCTGATCCGCCCGCCCGACCGGGGCCCGGGAAAGCTCATCGGCCGCACCACGTGCTGTCGCGAGCCGGCCCGGGCCCGGTCGGCCTGCGACCGCTCCGTGTACTGCCCCCTTTCGACGCCCCGTCGTGGGAGGAGCCGAACACACAACGGGACCAGGCCCAGCGGCGAGACCGCGTTCGACTCGGCCGGCGGGACCTCGTGCGGCCGCTGCCGGAGCCGGCCTCGTTCCGGTCCCGCAAGGGCGCCGGCACGTCATGCGCGAGCCGAACCCCAACTCACCGAGGGCGTGATGGAGTGCGGCGCACAGTCGCACTTCTGAACGGCTCGGACCTTCACCGCGACTCCACCCAGCCGTGTCGGACGGCGTAACCGCCCAGCTGCATCCGGGTCCGAACTCCGGCTATGTCCATGAGGTGGCGCAGGCGTCGGTGCAGCGTGCGCGGTGACAGACCGAGCTGTGCCGCCGCCGTCGGGTCGGTCAGTCCGGCCAGTAGCAGCGCGAGGATCCTTCGGTCGAGGTCGGTCGGGCCCTCCACACCGAGCTCGACGGTGGTTTCGGCCTCTCCGCCGGTGCCCGACAAGTGGAGCGGGTGGGCGGTGCGCCATACCGTCTCGAACAGCGCGTCCAGCGCGTCCAACAGGCCGCTGCGGTGCAGCAGCACGGCGCCGGGCTCTCCGGCCGGTGTGACCGCGAGCGGGACAAGTCCGAGGTCGGCGTCGGCCAGCACGAGTTTCATCGGCAACTGGTCGGCGACACGCAGTTGCACTCCGTTGCGCAGTGAATCGATCGCGTCGGTGACCATGCCCGGCTCTGCCAGCACGGCCCGGTCCAGTACCGCCCGGAAGTGCACGCCGCGGCCGATGGCCATGGGTTCGGCCGTGTTCTCGTCGGGCGGCACGGCGAGGAACGGTGCGGTGATGAAGCTGCGGACCTCCGTGCGGGCCGCCTGCTGCACCTGCAGAAAGCGATGACGGATGGCGTCGACGCCCGTGACGACCTCGATCAGATCGTTGATGCTGTTCCCGGTCATCGCCGCCCGGTGTTCCTCGGCGAAGGTCACCAGCGCCTGCTCAGCGACGCGCAGACCGTCCCGGCGCTGGCTGATGAGAGCGCCGAGGGCCATGGCCGGCGGGGCGGCGCTGAACCGCTCGTCCACCGACCTGATCACCAGTCCCCACCCGACCAGGCGGGACAAGGCCTTGTCGACGTCGGCCTGCGCTACGACGAGCAGATCCGACAGCAGCGTCGCGGTGGAGTTCGGCCTTCCGAGCAGCACCCGGTAGACGCACTCGTCATCGGGTTCGAGGCCCAGAACGTCCAGCACCGGCGACCGACTTTCTTCCGCTTGCCGCAGCGGGGAGAGTATGCGCCACGGCGACAGACCCTGAACAGTCCCTGCTGGGAGCGGACATGACGGGAAGGGCCCCGGGGAGTCTCCTCCCCGGGCCCGACAGCGCGGGTCATCGCAGGCCGTACGCCCGGATGATCTCGTTCTTGACACCGAAGCCGCTGTCCGTCCCGGCGCTCGCGCGGACCGAGATGAAACCGCCGGGCTTCTTCGCCGTCCTGAACGAACCCGTCCAGTAACCGTGGGCGCCCTTGGCCAGGGTCACCTTCTGCCAGGTGGCGCCGTCGTCGTACGAGACGTCCAGCTTCACCCTGGTGACGGTGCCCGGCACGGTGCCGAGGTCCATCGACACCGGCTTGAGCGCGATCTGCTGGGTCGCGTCGGCCTTGACGTCGCCGTGCAGACTCGACTCCAGCTCGTAGTCCAGGTTCAGCACCGAGAACGGCTCGAAGGAGTCCGAGTCGACGGTGTCGGACAGGAACGTCCACTCGGTGTGGGTGCGCGTCGACAGCCGGAAGACGTCACCGGGCCGCTCCGCGTCGAGGACGGCGCGGTAGGGCAGCTTGCCCGCCGGCACCTCCTGCCACTGCATGTCTCCGCTGTTCGGGTTGTCGTATATCCGTGTGTCGCCCTGGAAGACCTGCAGGTGGGACGGTGTCTCACCCCACGGCAGGTAGCCACCCAGCCGCATGTTGTCGCTGGCGGAGGCCCACGCCTGCACATTCCACGTCATGTAGTTCTGCCAGCGGGAGTTGTACACGCCGAAGGACTCGCTCTGCCCGGGGCGGGTCGCTGGGGCGAACCAGTTCAGACGGGTGGTACTGCCCTTCTCGTACGTGTTGTCGCCCGACACCATCGACCACGGCAGGGTGCCGTCGACGCCCTGCGTGTGGAACTCTCTCCAGACCTGCCCCGGGGTCACCCACTCGGTGCGGGTGCCCGGGTGCCACTCCGTTTCGGGAATGTTGACGGACGGGCTGAGGGTGAAGTCGGATCGGTAGCCTTCCGCCAACTCGCCGTCCGTGGCCGAGTAGTAGCGGGCGTCGATCCGCGCGAGGTCGCTCCTGGTCGGCTTGTAGACCAGGGCTCGGTCCGGGACCTGCCGGGGGTAGTCGCGGGTCAGGTCGTAGACGTACGGGGTGTACTGGGTCTGCTTCACTGTCAGTTTCAGGGTGCCGGACCTGGCCATCGCGATGAGTGTCCTGCCGGCGTCGCGGTGCACGGTGGCGACCGGGATGGTCGACTCGCCGACGTACTCCATCAGGGCGCCGGCACCGTCGTTGACCACGATCAGGGCTTTCGCACCGGCCGTGGCCGCGGCCTCGGCGCGCTCCAGCGGCGAGACCTCGTCGCTGTGCTCGACAACAGCGACCTTGCCCTTGGCCTTGACCTTCTCGTAGGCGGCCGCGGTGCCGTCGCCCGCGTAGACCACGTCCCGCCGGTCGGTGGCGGAGTCCAGTGTGCTGCCGGTCTGCACCAGCGCGTCGAAGCGGAGGCGACCACCCGGCGTGCTCAGAGCGAGTTGCGGCTCGCCCTTGCGCCAACGGGTGGTCAGCACGAACTCGCCCTGTTTCATCGGCTCCGTCGGCGAGACGTAGACGTCGTCGTACGTCGGCGGCAGCACATACGCGCTGCGATAGTCCGTGTACGGGTCCTGGCCCTTGTAGTGGACGTTGAAGTCGACCTTGCGCTGGCGGTCCTCCGTACGCTGCGGCGCCTCGGTCCGCAGCAGCCGGGCCTTGCTCGCGTCCAGCACCACGTTCGCGGCACCGTCCTTCAGCACGGTCTCCGGGTCGACCAGTACGGCCAGACCCGAGCGGTCCCTCTCTTCCCCGGCCACGTCGAGATACCCCGCGACGGTGTAGAGGCCCGGAGCCATGCGCATGGTCGTCCTGCCGTCGACGTAGACCGACCAAGGAAGGGTGTCACCGGCCAGGTTGATGCCGACCCAGCCGGAGGCGGGCTTGCCGTCCCGGCCGACCAGCTTGATGTTCAGGTCGTAGCGCTCCTCTTCCTTGAGCAGCGCCACGGACGTGCGGGTCACCGGCTTCCCGGTGGCCGCGTCGGTCGCCATGACGTAGCCGACGTGCCGGCCCACCGAGGCGGATTGCGGGTCACCGGTCACCGGGACGGCGGCGGTGCCGCCCGCCGGGACGCTCACCTCGGTCGCCCCCAGGGTGAACGGGCCGCCGTCGTCGCTCAACGCGAGGTTCAGTGTGACGTCGGCGGCACCGGTGTTGGTGAAGGTCAGGTCCTTCGTCACGGCGACGTCGCTCGGCTCGTGCGGCCACGTGTGGTTCCCGAAGAAAAGCGATCCGGTGCCGCGGACGGCGGTCCGCACGGCGGCGGCCACGTCGACACGGCCGGTGCCGACCTCGTACGGAGAGTACCCCTCGTCCAGGCCCTTCGCGGTGCTCATCAGGTGTTCCTTGAGCTGCGCGCCGGTCCAGTCCGGGTGCTGCTGGGCCAGGATCGCCGCCGCGCCGACCACGTGCGGGGTGGCCATCGAGGTGCCGCTGAGCGTGCGGTACAGGCCCTCACCACCGTCGGTCATCTCCTGCGAGCGGGCCGCGGTGATGTCCACTCCTGGCGCCGCGATGTCCGGCTTCATGGCGCCGGAGGAGGCCAGCGGGCCGGTGCTGGAGAAGGACGCGAGCTGGTCCTGCTTGTCCGTGGCCGCCACGGTCAGCGCCGAGGCGGCCGCGCCCGGGGCGGAGATGCTCTCCGGGCCCGCGTTGCCGGCAGCGATGACGAACAGAGTGCCGTACTGCGCGGACAGCGCGTCGACCGTCTGCGACATCGGGTCGCTGCCGTCGGTCGGGTAGGAGTCGCCGAGGCTCATGTTCACGACGTCCGCACCGGACTCGGCGGCCCACTGCATGCCGGCCATGACCCAGGAGTCCTGGCCGTAGCCCTCCGCGCCGCTGAGCACCTTCCCGACGTACAGGTCGGCCCCGGGAGCGACGCCCTTGTAGTCGCCACCGGAGGCGGCGCCCGATCCGACGATGGTGCCGGCCACATGCGTGCCGTGCCCGTTGACGTCGGTGATGGCCTCGCCCGGCACGAAGCTGGCCGTGCCGTCGATCACGCCGGCGAAGTCGGGATGGTCGACGTCGATGCCTGTGTCGAGAACCGCGACCTTGACGCCCTTGCCGGTGAACCCGGCCGCCCAGGCCTCGGGAGCGCCGATCAGCGGCACGCTCTCCTTCAGGTCGACCTTCACTCGGCCGTCGAGCCACAGCTTCGCCACACCCGCGCCCAACTTCGCGCTGCCCCGCGGCGCGACGCTGGTCCAGAAGGTGCGGGCCTGCCGCTTCGCGGTGCTGAGCGCGGCGCCGCGGATGCCCTTGAGTCTGCGGGTCAGCCTGCTGCCGCGGGGGGCCGTCGGCTCGACGGCCGCGCGAGACTTCGGCTGGGCGTACGTCGCGATCAGCGGCACCGCGGCCGACTTCGCATCGTCGTAGCCCATCTTGATCAGGCCGGTGACGTCGAACAGCCGCCGGTCCAGCTTGTCCGTGCTCAGCAGGGGCGCCGCCTCGTCCGGGATGACGAACAGGTCACCCTTGATCTCCTGGATCTTTACGCCGCCGACGGCTCTGTCCGGCCGGTGGACCTCGGCGGTCTGCTTGCCGTCGGCCATCGTGGTGACCGTGACGACGTCGCCGGTGACCAGGGTGACCTTGTGGGTTGCCGAGGGCTTGGCGAGAACGGTGGGCTTGCTCGGAGCCGCTTGAGCGGGCGCTTGCACAACCGCGAGCCCCGACGCCAGCAGCGGCACCACGACGGCGGCCGAGACCAACTGCCGGCGTCTGCGCAGGACGGCGGAAGACTGTGAGGGAGAGAACATGCCATGGGTCTATCGGCCGGTAACGCCGACGAGAAGGCCCGATGAAGGCAAGTCCTTGCCATGGCACAGACTTGTCAGCCGTGAACCGCGCGAATCCGGGCGAGGTCACACTTTCCGCAGGTGGGCGTTGAGTCGGCGGTTGCGGCGCAAAGGCCCTGGGTGACCGCTCGCCGCCCGGTCGCGCCGGTCGCGCCGGTCGCGAGATGGTCACGTGAGGACGGTGGGGGTGGCGTCCGCGCCGTTCTGCTCGCCGCGGTCGTGGGGAGCGCCCCCGGGTGCCAAGCGGCAGCGGGGAGTTGGTTTGGTTCCGTTGATCGCGTTTCGTGAACCGACAGACGAGGTTGGACAAGCGGCGCATGGACGCCCGACGGGCTCCAGCGGGCGTCATGGCTTCGGAGATATCGCGCAGGCAGGCTTCCTGACCGCGGCCGACCTCCCGGAATACCTACCCGCTGCGAGTCACGATGCGCTGTGAGTGCCCAGGCCTAGAGTCGGGTGCATGGCACTCTCACGTGAAGAACGCGAAGCCTTCCTGGCACAGCCGCACGTCGCCGCGCTGGGCGTCACCGACGGCCCCAGCCGCGGACCGCTACTCGTACCGATCTGGTACGGCTACCGACCCGGTGGCATGCCGTGGATCCTCACCGGCGCGAACTCGCGCAAACTGAACTTGATCAGAGCCAGCGGCCGGTTCAGCCTCCTCGTCGAGCGCAGCGAGCCCACCCCGCGGTACGTGTCCGTCGAAGGTCCCGTCGCGGACATCGCAGAGCCCGGCCCCACCGCTCACCGCGACCTCGCCGCCCGTTACCTCCACGGCGAAGCCCTGGACCGATACGCGGTATGGGCCGAGGTGGAACTCGCCGACCACGTCGTGGTCCGGATGAGGCCGGAGCACTGGACCGGCGCCGACCTGGGCACGATCGCCTGACGCGCGGCCGCGTGAGAGGGCAGGGTCTCAGGTGAGGTCGGGTTTTTGGAACGGGCCATGCCTGGCGCCGCACGTTCGCGCCGGGCGCGGCTGCCGATCGAACTCGATTCCGCCCACGTCAGGGCTGACCGATCGTTTCAGAATCCCGCCGACGGAGACGCCGGAAGTCCACCTGGAACGAACGCCTAAGTTTGCCTGAGCCTCTTGACCTCACAGAGCATCACCTGCGGTCCGCGGCGGAGTCCCCGAAGTCTCTGCTGACCGAGGGGCGCCCGGGGCGGTTCAGCTGGGCTGGGGCCCAAGGGTCGTCCTGTATCTGGTGGTCACGTGACCAGGCGCAAGCGTTGGATACCGCCCCATGTGAGCCGCATTTGGGCGTGGACCACCAGCTCATGGGCGGTGACGCCAATCCTCATGCCTGAGGTCTTTCGCCCCCGGCCTCGACGGTGGCGGGCCGACTTGCCGGTCGCAACGCCCGCCAGACCAGGCGTACCTGCTCGGTCTTATCAAAACCGAGCCTCCGCGCGCAGACGATTCACCGACCCAGGCGCCGCGAGGCAGGCGGGACTTTCGCGACACGACCTATTCACCGAGGAGCCGCTCCCAGAGCAACCCGTCTTGCCAGCGCCCGTCGAGAAATATCGACGAGTGCGCGACGCCGTACGGACTGAACCCGTTGCGGCGCAATACCCGCTGCGACGGCAGATTCTCCAGATTGGTGGACGCCTCGGCGCGGTGCAACCCGAGTTTGTCGGCCATCACTTGGAGTACGAGCCCGACGGCGCGGCCGGCGTGGCCTTGATTCTGGGCGACGCTGGCGATCCAGTATCCGACGGAGCCGCGGAGCAGGTGCGCCTGCAGCAGGATGCCTCCGACAGTGACCTGCCCGATCACCTGGTCGTCGGCAAGTACCACGCCCGGCCAGACCGTGCCGGCCCGGTATCCGGCCAGCAGCCTGTCGATCCGCTCCGCCTGGCCCTCCGTGGTGAAGAAGCCGTCCGGCTGGACCGGTTCCCATGGCCTAAAGGCCTCGACGTCCCGCACCCGATGTGCTGCGATCTGGGCCGCGTCGGTGGGCTCGATCAGGCGGATCCTGGTGCTGCCGTGCATGGGCTGATCCTTGTCGCGGTGCGTCGGATGAGACGGCCAGCCTATGCAACGGTCCTCGCGCGGCCGAGACATCGAGGCGCACTGTGGCTGATCAGCACACCGATCACTTCCGGGTTGTCCCACGGATGGTTCTCCAGGAGGTACGCCTCCAGAGCGGGGTACCGGTCCGCTGTCGTCGTTAGGTCAGCCGCCACTCCTCGCCCTCACCGAACTCGCCGAGGTGCCAGTGCACACTCAGGACCGGACCGGCGATCTGTGACCCGGCAGCGAGCCGCTCCTTCACTGCTCCTTGGGCCGACTCGACGGCGTCGTCGCGCGTCGCCGTGGCCGTCGAGACCTGCACGTACGTAGTCATGCGGCGAGCGTAGTGACCGCCCGATCCGGCGTTGCCGATCTCGACCATGCCAGGGTTGGAGCGCGACCATGTGGACGAAGTCCGCGCAGCCCGGCGTGGGTCACGGCGACGCCACCGTGTACGAGTTACACCATCCGTCACTCTGCAGCCGGCCTCGACCGTCGGCTCGATGTGGGACTCGGCGATCAACACCGGTGCCTGGGTCGGACGTTAGGCTCACCGCACGAACAATCTGGTCAGCGGGCGGATAGAAAGGGTCGAACCCTGACATGAAGGTACTGATCTCGGGCGGCGCGGGGTACATCGGTAGCACTGTCGCCTCTGCCTGTCTGAACGCCGGGATCACCCCGGTGATTCTGGACAGTCTGGTGACGGGGCGTCGGGAATTCACCGAGGGCCGCGCCTTCTACCGGGGCGACATCGAGGACGGTGTTCTGGTGGACCGGATCTTCGCCGAGCATCCGGAGATCGAGGCGGTCGTGCACTGCGCGGCGCTGATCGTGGTCCCGGATTCCGTGGGTGACCCGCTCGGCTACTACCAGGCCAACGTGGGCAAGAGCCTGGACTTCGTGGGCCACCTGATCCGCAACGACTGCCAGAAGATGATCTTCAGCTCCTCTGGCTCGATCTACCTGCCGGGCGATGACTTCAGCGTGGACGAGGAGTCCGGAATCGCCCCGCAGAGCCCGTACGCGCGCACCAAGGCGGTCTGCGAGGGCATGTTCGCCGACATCGCCGCGACCCAGCCGATCCGGGTCCTCTCTTTGCGCTACTTCAATCCGATCGGCGCCGACCCCGAGCTGCGCACCGGCCTTCAGCTGCGTCGGCCCAGCCACGCGCTCGGCAAGCTGATCGAGGCACATGACGGGGGAGTGCCGTTTGAGATCACCGGCACCGATTGGCCTACCCGGGACGGCTCCGGTATCCGTGACTACGTGCATGTCTGGGATCTGGCCACCGCACACGTGGCCGCGCTCCAGCGGTTCGAGTCCGCGCTGGCCGATGCCCGCTCTTCGGTGATCAACCTCGGGACCGGTACGGGTACCACCGTCACCGAGCTGGTCTCGTCCTTCAACAGCGTGGTCACTCCGCCGGTCGCGGTGGTCGACGCGGATCCGCGCCCGGGCGACGTGGCTGGTGCTTTCACTCGCAGCGACCGGGCCAAGCGGCTGCTCGGCTGGGAGCCGCAGTTCAGCATTGCCGAGGGCATCCGTGACTCGCTGCGCTGGGCTGAGATCCGCGACCAGCGACTCGCACAGTAGGGCGCGTCCGACCTCGAACGGCCGGGCGGCAGATCGGGACCCGCCCGGTCCGATGTCGGCCAAAGTGGTGAGGGCCTGGTGTCTTCTTCAGCTGACAACGGCTTGCTGTTCGGCGCGGGCGAGCCCGGGGTGGTGGCGAGGCGGTAGGAGTCGGTGCCGGTTGATCACCTGAGCTTCCGAAGGCGAGGTGAGATCCATCCCTGGTCTGGTGCCGGCACTCCAGCTCTACTTCCTGCCGAGGTTTCCAAAGACGCGCGCCAGCCACTGATCGAGCTGGGTGCCGAAAGCTGCTGCCGAATTGATGCCGAACGCCGGTATCGGGCCGCCATCGTCGAGGCCGTCGAAGTAGTCCACATCCGCCCAGCCGCCCCGGAAAAGCACCACCGACAGCTCAGCGTCCGCCGGGCCGGAGATGAGCACGCCGACAGAGTCGGGCTCACGCACGAGAGCTCTGTCAGTCTCAACCTGCTGAGGCCACCGTGCAGTTGCGTCCCGCCACGTCACTCGCCCGACCTTGAGACCGGCTGCCAGCCATCGCGGAACCACCTTGGCGATTTCTGCGGCCGCCTGATCAAGGTCGATGACGCGCTCCATGAGCGGATCATGCACCATCCCGACGTAACCGTTCCACTGACTTCCACATCCCATCCGGTCGGACCGCAACACCATCGAGCCGACTCCGGAGTAGTTCGAATTGCGGCGTGATCCTCCTTGGGTCAGGGCGGTGGGGTGACGGATGAGCCAGCCGGTCACCTGGCGAACCGTCGGAGGGCGGGGCGACCGCCACACCCGCGCGGGAGTCAGCCGCCCGCAGTTGGGTGTGGGCGGAGTAGGCTCCTACGCCGTCCGCTGCCAGGACCAACTCGCGCTCGCTGCTTGATCCTTGATGCTTCGGAGCAGTCACCGCATCAGAAACGCACTCGGGTGACTGGGGTCACGTGGACGCCATGACAGGCGACCGCAGGCCGAGCCATTGCTCGGCGTCCCAGGCCTGGAACCGCTCTACCTCGGCGAACCCCAGCTTTGCCGCGAGGCGCATCGAGCCGACGTTGGCGGTTTGGGTGTGGAGCACCACCGGCTCGGCGGGAAGGACGCCGTCGAACCAGCCGAGTACCGCCGCGCACGCCTCGGCGGCATACCCGAATCCCCACGCCCGCGGCAGGAACAGATAGCCGAGATCAACTTTCCCCGCAGCAGCTGGGCGACGGTGCTCCGTTGCTCTCCTGAGCAGGATGTGGCCGATCATCGCCCCGTCGAGATCAACGACGAAACTCCCGGGCCACCGCTCGGGTACCCCGGGCATCTCGCGCTCAAGCTCGTCACGCGGGCGGGGGCCGCCGAGGTAGGTGTGCACCTCTGGCGACGCCAGTAGCTCGATGAACGCCGCACGGTCCCGGGCCTCGGACTCACGGAGCACGAGTCTCTCGGTCTTGATCGGCTCAGGCGGCCAGGCGATGGGCCCCAGGTCTGACATACGCGCAGACTACTGACCTTTTCGGATTGGCGTCGGGGGATCTGGGGTGAGGGTCAGTCCGGTTTCGGTGAGGTAGCCGTCGATGAATTTGGGGTGGCGCTGGAGGTGGGCGGGCCCTCAGCGGAGGGTGCGGGCGAGGTGGTCGGGGTCGGTGAAGCCGGTGTTGGCCATCGGCCCGCGCCGTAACCACGACCAGATCCCTTCCATAGGATTCAAGTCCGGACTGTAGGAGGGCAGCTGGATGACGGTGAACCATTCGTGGCTGCCTGCGTACTCCCGCAATCCGGCAGCACGGTGGGTGTTCAAAGTGCCCCAGACGACAATGATCGGGGCGCCGAGTTGCAGGTGCGCACGGACCAGGAGGTCGCGGTAGTCCTGCCAGGCAAAACCCTTGCGTGCTCCTTTGACTAGCAGGTGGAAACGGGGCCCCGCGCAGCCCGCCGCTCAGCGGTCAGGCCCCCACCATCCGCGTACCGCATAACACCGGCATACCGCAGGAATCACCCAACGCCACCACCCGAAGGCAACCCGAAAAGGTCAGTAACAGCCGAGAGACTTGAAAGACATCTCATTTGGTGAGTTTGCGGTAGCAAATGAGGGTGCAGATGATGCTCGTGTAAGCGAGGAAGTGGTCGGCCTTGCGTTCGTAGCGGCGGTGTGGTCGGCGGTATCCGATGAGCCAGGCCGTGTCTTCTCCTGATCGAGCCGGGTGAAGGTCAGATGGTGAATGGCCGCCGACGGAGGAACTCGGCATCTACCCGCACGCCGAGTTGGGGCAGGACGACATGTCGCGCCCTCAACTGTGACCCTTCAGCGAGCTACGGACGCGCAGCGCACGCAGGTTTTCGCCGCCGGGCGAACTTCGAGGCGCTCCGTCGGGATCGGCTCACCGCATTGCTCGCAGCGTCCGTAGTCGCCTCTCTCCAACCGTTCCAGGGCGCGATCGAGATCGTTCAGATGCTCGCGCGACTGGGACAGCAGAGCGGCGACGTGCGCCCGCTCGAAGGCCGTGCTCCCCCCCTCCGGGTCGTGCTCGTCGTCAATGGCCACCTGTGCGTTCGCCTCGACGATCCCTTCGAACTCCCGGCTAAGGGCGGATATCTGCTGCAGCGTGGCGACACGGTCGGCCGCGAGCAGCGCCCGCATCGACTCGCCCTGGGGCACGGGAAAAGCGGCATTGGTGCATGGATCGCTCATATCGGAGGAAACCTCATTGTCTTGTGCCGAATTCCCGGCTGCTCGGGCGACGACGGCCTCAGCGATGACGTGGGCGGCCACGCTGGTACTGCTTCGGCCACGGGACGTCGTCACCGAGCACGCGGGCCGCGCGAAGCGGCCAGGTCGGGTTGCGCAGCAGTTCGCGCGCGAGCATGATCGCGTCGGCCGAGCGGTCCACGAGGATCTGGTCGGCCTGCTCCGGTGCGGTGATCAGGCCGACCGCGGAGACGGGCAGGGCCGCGCCCTCGCGGACGGTTCGGGCGAAGGGCACCTGGTAGCCGGGCTCCACTTCGATACGGGCGTTGTGGACGAGCCCGCCGCTGGTGATGTCCACCAGATCGACGCCGTGGGCCACCAGATGCCGCGACAGCTCGACCGTCTCCTCCGGGGTCCAGCCACCGTCGGCCCAGTCCGTGGCCGAGAAGCGTACGAACAGCGGGCGGTCCTCCGGCCACTGCGCCCGTACGGCGTCGGTGACCTGGACCAGGAAACGGCTGCGCCCGTCGAGATCGCCTCCGTACTCGTCGCTGCGGTGGTTGGACAGCGGTGACAGGAACTGGTGCAGCAGATAGCCGTGCGCGGCGTGGATCTCCAGGACCTCGAAGCCGGCGGACAGCGCGCGCCCGGCGGCCTCACCGAAGGCCCTGACCAAAGCCCGGATGTCGTTCGCGCCGAGCTCCCGCGGGGCCGGCCAGTCGCCGAACGGCAGCGGTGACGGTGCGACCGTCTGCCATCCTCCGGCCTCCGGTTCGACGTACACGTCACCCTCCCACGGCGGTGCCGTCGACGCCTTGCGGCCGGCATGGGAGATCTGGATGCCGGCAATGGCTCCCTGCCCGTGGACGAAGTCGGTAATCCGCGTGTACGCGGCAGCCTGCCCGTCATCCCAGATGCCGGCGTCGGAAGGAGTGATCCGGCCCTCAGGTTCCACTGCCGTGGCCTCCTGCATGACCAGGCCGGCCCCGCCGCGTGCCAGGGAGCCGAGATGGACCAGATGCCAGTCCTGCGGATAGCCGTCGACCGAGCTGTACTGGCACATGGGGGCCACCCAGGCCCGGTTTGGGAAGGTCGTGCCGCGGAGGGTCAGCGGCGAGAAGAGACGGCTCATAGGAGGCCTCGCAGGAGGGAGTGGGACGCCGGGTGCCCCGCGGCCGTCGAGCCGTGACGGCCTGGGTTCCTGCGGGGCGCCCCGCACGGTGGCTACACCCGAGTACCCCTGGCCGCTCGTGGCACACACCACCGGCCAGGCGTGCTCACCCGCGCGGATGTCCGGGCACGTGGCGGCCCCGGGCCGTGGTCACGTGCGCACCTGGGTCGTCGTCCTGATCGGCCTCCTCGGCTTCTGGCACTCGCACACCTTCCTGGCCCCCGCCATCGAGTCCGGCACGCGCTCCGGAGTGAACGTCGTAAACCGCCCACACACCTAGTAGTGCCTGGTCAGGTTGATATGAGGTTCGGCGTGTCGCGGTGACAGGTGGGGCAGGCGCCGCCGGTCCAGAGTGCGAGGAGTGACTGCAGTTCGCGGGCAACTCGGTAGAGGCTCAGGCCGGCGCCGTCTCTTTTGGGGAGCGGGTGATGCGCTGGAGGGTGCAGAAGGCGTGTGCGACGGAGACGAGGGTGACGTGGTGTGCCAGCCCCGCCAGGTGCGGCCTTCGAAGTGGGTCAGGCCCAGGGCCTGTTTCATCTCGTGGTAGGCGTGCTCGATGCGCCAGCGCAGTTTCGCGGTGCGCACGAGGGTGGCCGGAGGGGTGTCGGCGGGCAGGCTGGACAGCCAGATCTGCACCGGTTGGCTCGGTGGCGGGCCATTCGGCCAGCAGCCACCGCACGGGCAGTTCAGGGCCGTCGTGTTCTTGCGGATCTCGCGTCCGGCGGGCCTGATCCGCAGGGCCACGAAGCGTGAGTACATGCGCTTCAGCCCGCTGCGGCCGGTGCAGGGACGGGAGCCCTCCTGCCCCTGCACCGGCCGGGCGGCCTGTCTGCCGGCCGCGATGACCAGCCTCTTTACTGTCTGCGCCGGCTCGGGGTAGACCGGCTGGGGTCTTGGGCCGCGGCCGCCGTAGGGCGGGAGGTGCGGGCGTGCGTCTTGGGGGTGGGCGGTGGTGGGGATGCCCCCCCGCATAGGCGAGGCCGGCGTTCCTCCAGGCCGAGGCGGAAGGCTGCCGTGGCCGCCGTCGGCGACGACGAGCGGAATGTCGATGCCCCACGATCTCGTCTCGTCGATCATGTCCAGGGCCAGCTGCTACTTCTCCACGTGGCCGACGTCGGCGGGGATGCCGCGGGGGTGCGGCGGGCGATTCTGGCCGGATCGGCTTTCGGCGAGGCGGGATCCCAGCTCTCGGGCAGGAACAGCCGCCAGTCGACAGCCGCCGAGGCATCGTCGCAGGCCAGGTGCAAAGACACCCCTTAGGTCCTCGAACATGAGCCGCTGCGGGGTGGTGCCGCGCGTCTGACCGCACGACGAAGGCGCCCTACCGGATGTGGGGCGCCTTGCGCATCCCATCAGCTCAACACTTGCCCGGTAGGGCGGCTGGGGTGTCGCATGCGGCGGCAATGTCCAGGCCATCAATGAAGGCTTGATTGAACGCAAGGTTGTCGAGCGTCTTGCACACTCCGGGTATCTTGGGGTCGTCTTAAGTGGGCATTTAGAGATGACTTGTGTCGGTAAGTGACTTTCGCGGCCGTCACGCTTGGGGTGTTTGTCTTATATGCGCACCCTCGCGTCCATCGGGCTGCGGACTTGCCCGCCCGTTTGCTCCGGTTCTCAAGCATGAAGTCCGTCTGGTTTGAAGATCAGGCAGAAACGCCCAGCAGCAGCGGAACAGCGCCGACCACCGCAATCCATGATCACGCTACGGCGTGAGCCAGCGGAAGCCGTACCCCAGCGACCTGTCCGACGCCCGATGGGCCTTACTCGAACCGACATTGACGGCCTGGAGAAAGGCCCGACTCGACCGCAGGCCCACCGGGCAGCCGGCCAAGGTCGACCTGCGCGACATCTTCGACGCACTCCTCTACGTCAACCGCACCGGAATCCCCTGGAAATACCTCCCGCACGACTTCCCGAACCACGCCACCGTCTACGCCTACTACGCCGCCTGGCGCGACGAGGGAATCCTCACCCAGCTCAACCACGACCTCACCGGCCTGGCCCGCGTGAAGGAAGGACGCAAGCCCGAACCCACCGCGGCATCCTCACCGACACACTCGGCCTGCTCCTCGCCGCGACCGTCACCGCCGCGCCAGGGAACCGACGCCGCCAAGAAAATCGTCGGCCGCAAGCGAGGTGGTCAGGGGCACGTTGGTGGAGGTCTTCACGCTCTGGGTGTCGATCACGGACGAGCCTGTCCGAGAACGCCGTGGGAATCCAGCTCCTCGACCAGGCCAAAAAGACCTACCCGACCATCTCCAAGAGCTGGGTCGACACCGGCTTCAAAAACGCCGTCATCGAACACGGAGCCAAGCTCGGAATCGACGTCGAAGTCGTCAATAGAACTCCGGGAGTTCGCGGCTTCCACGTTGTCAAAAGGCGCTGGGTTGTCGAGCGAAGTATTGGATGGATCATGATGCACCGGCGTCTCGCCCGCGACTACGAGACGCTGCCCGCCAGCTCCGAAGCCATGATCCACGTCGCCTCGATCGACAACCTCACCAAGCGCATAATGGACGAGACGACACCCACCTGGCGAGGAACATACTAGGAGATAAACGGCAATCCACCTAGATCAAACGCCCTCTCAGGCGGCCCTGTCGTCCCAGCCCGGTGTGCCCCTGTTCCGTCCAACTTCCGTGTGTCGGACAGTGATTGTCTCGCCTACCGGTTCGGGAACGCCGCCGACCGCCCTGACGGGGTGCCTCAGTATCCGTCGGACACGACGGACGCGGAGTGGGCAGTGGTGCGGGAGGCGGTGCCGGCGCGGCTGGAGGGCCGGGGCGGGCAGCCGGAGGGCTACTGCCATCGGCGGGCAGTCGACGCGATCCGCTAGGTCACCGACACGGGATCAAGTGGCGCTCCATACCGGCCGGCTTCCTGGCGTCGGACCGCGTGCATGCCTTTTTCCGCAGGCGACGGGCGAAGGGCCTAGCCAAGGAGTTCGACGACCGGCTTCGCGGCGGGACCCGCCTGGCCGAGAGCCGCGAGGCGGAGCCGACCGCGGCCAACACCGACTCGTAGTCGGTCAAGGGCGCCGCCTCGGTGCTGGCAGCATCACGCGCCTACGACGGCGGCAAGGACGTGTTGCGCGAGTCGTGGTCGGCATCCACCCAGGGCGTGAAGCGCGTGCACTGGTGGCCGTCGCGGGTCTCGACGGCGGACGGCAGCGGGTCGACGGCCGCGCACAGCGGCAGCGGTGCGACGTACCGGGCGGAGTCCTCGGCTGCCGGGGTCGTGAGGGGCGCGACGAGGAGAGCGGCGGCGGTCAAGCCCCGCAACGCGATCTTGAGCATGCTGCGTTGATACCGGCCGCGCGGCGGGCCGCGGCAGGGAACCGCGAGAACGTCACCCGGGTGAGCGGAAGTCATACGAGCGCCGGGGCAGCCGCATGGCCTCCCGTGGGGAGCCGGGAGGTGCGGCGGGCCCTGCTTCGCGGCAGCCGGCAGGGCCCAACAAGGGCGCTCACCCAGAGGATTGGCGCGGCGCCCGCATGGACACCATGCACCACAAACCAGCCAGGAGGATAGACGCTGGCCGAAACCAGTTGGCTGCCGGTGCCACCAGCGATGATTGCTTCATGTCGACCACCGTGCGGTACTGCGAACTCACCTGAACAGGCCCCGACGACACCCCGCGTGCGTCGGGCGCCAGCTGCGAGCGGGTCCGCGCCGACAACCGGAAGGCACCCGCCGGAAGCAACGGGTACAGAGATGTGAAGATCGCGTCGGTTGAGCCGGGACCTCCCGCAGTCGCGCTGACGTGCACCGAAGCGGCCATGTCGGACTCGTCTGCCCATCCGTGAACGGTCACAAATGTGTCACCACCACCGCAGGGCACTCACACGTTCTTCACAGCGCCCGTTACGGTCGCCTCACTACGAACCATCCTTGGGGGGACCATGTCGTACAACCAGCCTCCGCCGCCGCCCGGTTACGGGCCGCCCGCGCCATTCACGCCCTCCCCACAGCCGGCGAGACCGAAGTGGGCCCGGAAGCGGTACATGCTGCCCGCCGTCGGCCTCGCGTTCATCCTCGGCATCGGCGCCGGCGGGAACAGTCAGGACAGCAACACCACGAAGGCCGCAGCGAACAAGGTGCAGCCTGCCGCCACCGTCACGGCAACAGCCACAGTCACAGCCACGGAGACCGCGACACCGAAACCCGCCCCCACGGTGACCGCCACGAAGACGGTCAAGGTGAAGGTGACCGTCACCGCGAGAGCCGCCTCCGTCAGCGGCTCCGGTAGCGGTTCGGCCGGCGGATCATCTGGGAGCGGTGGCTCAAGTTCTTCGGGCGGCTCCAGCGCTGCCGGAAACGGTGCTACCGCTCGCTGCAATGACGGCACTTATTCCTTTGCCGCACACCATCAGGGCGCCTGCTCGCACCACGGAGGCGTGGCTGTCTTCTACAAGTAGGCCAGGTCGCACGGGCATCCATCGGGAACGCGCCGCCAGACGTGCGAGCGCCCGCCCCAGCTTGGGGCGGGCGCGAGGCTGGGCGTCGAGTAGCCGGCCCGCCGTGCGGCGGCCCGTCGGACGAGACACCCGATGCGTGTGTTCTGCCCTGCGGGGGAGGGAAGCCGGGGCCGGGTGAAACGGCCACGGCGGCGGCCTGGACCACCTGCGGTTCTCGTTGATCCGCACCTTGGTGGTGCAGGCGGCTGCCAGAACGTAGCCGATTCCGCGCGCCGCAAGGGCGGACCGAAGCTGTGGGTCCTGGCCGTGGACCTCGTCGCCGGTCACCATTTGGAGGAGCATCCGGCGTCCAGGGCCGCTTCGATCATCTGCCAGGCCAGGCGGGGTTTCGGGTGGCGAACTCGACCTCCGTCGCCCGCGGTTCCACTCGGCGCAACCGGCCCGCGACGCGGGCCATGACCTGGTCCAACATCGCCTGCCGACGGGCCGCGTCCACGCTGCGGCCCGCGCCCATCGCACGGTCTTCAGGAGTCCAGACAACCTCTGATGATCACGCGTTGGCCGTTCTCGTACTCACCCGGGCCCAGCGCACTAGCGCGAGGGCCGACCGGATGGGGATGACGCGTCCCGCCCGAGGCGGCTGATCCACCGGTCAATTCCTTTGCGCGACCGAGCAAGTCGCCCCTAGCGTGCGAGCGCATAGAAACCGCGGGCCAGGGCCGCGAGCCACACGAATGAGGAGCAACCGCCGTGGGAATCATGGTCTCGATCAGGGGTTGGCTGGAGTGCGACGACCGACAGTTGGCCCAGGTCAAGGAGATCGTGGAAGCAGACGATCCGGAGCGCACCTACAGCGGCGGCTGGGCCTTCCCCGCTCGGCAGTACAACAGCGGCGGGTGGGCCTTCTACGGGGGCAACATCCGCGCGGTGTCCCTTGACTGGTTCGAGGAGAGGTTGCGTCAGATCGCCCAGATCCCGGCCTCCTACCAGGATGACGAGTACGACGAGAGGCCCCGGGGGCTGTTTCTGGTCAGCCACGACGTCAACGGCATGAGCGAGTGGAGGGTCTACAACGGGAGCCTTGTGGTCGGCCTCCCGGATGGGGATTACCACTACCTCGACGCCTAGCCAGATCACGAAGTCGCACTGGGGTATCAGGCTGTCTAGGCCTTGCAGTTCACAAGGCCGGTACGAGGCCGATGAGACCGGCAGGGCGCGGGCCCACGCGTCCTCGGTTTCGAACGGGGCTGCCCTCGCGCACCGCGGGGAGCAACGGTCACTCCTGCCACGCCTCTTGACGCACGGACGATTCCGGACGAAGAATTTCGGTCATCTGCTTGACAACGTTGTCTTACGAAAGGCGCCCAGCGTGCCCGATGCATCCCTGCATGTCGACCGCCGCCGTTTCGTCCAGCTCCTCGGCGCCGCCGCGCTCGCCGCAACCGTCCCCGTCACCCTCGGTGGCGGCACCGCGCGCGCCCAAGGACGCCCGGGCACGGCGCCCGACACCATTGCGGACACCTACTACCGCGTCCTGTTGAACCACACCCACTGGTCCGAGACGCAGTGGGACGAGGCCCGCGGGTACTACACGGACAAGGACTTCGGCTTCGCCGTGGTGCTCGGCAACGCGGTGCTGCTCACGCACGGCAGCTACGACGGCGACCGCGCCGGGATCGACGAGAAGACGCTGAAGGCCCGGACGATAGCCACGATCCAGCACTTCGCCGCCTCGAACCGGCTCACGGGCGGCACCCAGTGGGGCCGAACGCTGTTCTTCGACACCACCTTCCAGCTCTACTTCGTGCTGGCCGCACGGCTGTTGTGGGACGAGCTCGATGAGGCCACCCGCACCAACGTCGACACGATCGTCCGCGAACAGGCCGCCTACGCCACGGGTTTGGGCACGGGCGACGACCCGAACTCCGGCGGCTGGACCCCGCACGGCCTGCTCGGTGGCCACGAGGGCGACACCAAGCTCGAGGAGATGGGTGTCTACGCGCAGTCCCTGGCCCCCGGGCTGGCCTGGGCCACGGACGATGCGCGGCATGCCGACTGGGACAAGGCCTTCGGCACCTGGGCACGCAACGAGACCGGTCTGCCCCAGGCGGACCTGGTCAACCCGGCCCGTGTCGACGGCGTCCCCGTGTCCGACAACACCGCTCGCAACCTGTACGACACCTTCATCGTCGAAAACCACGGATCCTTCGGCCCGCACTACCAGGAAGAGCTGTGGCGCACGTCCGGCCGCAACGCCGCCCACTTCATCACCGCCGGGCGCCCGTTGCCCCAGGTGCTCACCAACCAGCCGAACGCGGACAAACTGTGGCGCACCCTGCTCGGGGTGATGAGTGACGCCGGCGAGCCGCTGATGCCGATGGTCAACGACCGCGAGCACCTCTACGGCCGGGACGTCATCCCGCTCGCCTTCCTCGCCCAGGTGGTCGGCGACCGCGCGGCGGCCCGGGCGGAAGCGGCGCTCGCGGAGCGGCTGGAGGCGTACCAGAAGTACCCGCCGGAGTACCGTCTGGCGAAGTTCTCCGGCGAGCCGAAGTACGAGCCGGAGGCACGCGCGGAGGTGGCCATCAGCTACCTCCTGCACCTGTGGGCGTCGGCCCAGGGCCGCACGGTGCGACCCCTGACCGCGGAGGAACTGTTCGAACACGCCTCGGGCGTGACCGACTTCGGCACTGTCCCCGGTCTGGTGTCCCACCAGTCGACCGGCGCCTGGGCGGGCGCCGTGACCAAGCCGGGCTTCGTGAAGTTCGCCTGGCAACCGGCCCACGACGACTGGCTGTTCAAGCTCAGTGGCGCCAACCCCATGTTCCTGCCCAGCACGGCGGCACAGGTGACCGGCCGTCAGGTGCGCACGTACAGCAGGCTCCGTGACGGGTTCGACGGCAGCGCCACCATGGTGCGCCTGAGCACGGGCCGTGCGGGCCTGACCACCTTGCCCTCGGGCGCCGTCGTCTACGCGACGACCGGCGTCGCGGAGGGGGAGGGGCACCTGGAGGTCCACAACCTCACCATGCCCGGCATGGCGGGCCTGACGGGTTCGCGCACCTACCGCTTCGAGGAGGGCAGCGCCACGGTGACCGCACAGGACGCCCGACCGGCCGCCGCCACCCCGCGCGTGGACGAGGTTACCTTCGCGAAGTCGGAGGTCAGGCAGTTGCGCATGGTCGGCGTCCTGCCCGACCCGACGTACGGCTACTCCCTCTACGCCTTCGAGGTCCGCGACGGTTCGGACGGCGCCGACCTCGCCCGGAACGGGACGGCGACAGCGTCCTCGTACGACCCCGGCAAGGAGCCGGCACTCGCGGTGGACGGCAACGCCACGAGCCGATGGGCGGTTTCGAAGGCGGACCGACCCCGGGCGGACAGCTGGATCGCCGTCGACCTCGGAGCGACGCACGCCGTGGACCGTGTCACCCTCCGCTGGGAGGCCGCCGCCGGACGGGCCTACACCGTGCAGGGATCGACCGACGGCCGGCAGTGGAACGACCTCGCCTCCTGGCCCGAACCCGACGTCTCCAGCAAGGGCGGCTGGCTGGACGTCGACGGCCGAGCCGGCCTCGTCGTGAGGGGCACCGAGCAGCCGCTCGCGGTGTACGGCGACACGGTCGTCCTGGCCGACGGCCCGGCGTCGCCCCTGCTCGCCGAGGGCTATCCCGGCATCTCCACCGACAAGCTCCGCGACCTCGCCCGCCGTGCCGCTCCGCAGGCCCAGGACGATAACGTCCGCGCGGCTCTCACCGAGGATCACCTCAGCCTGTTCAACCTGTCCGACCAGCAGGTGACGACGCGCATCGACATCCCTCAATCCGGCTCGCGCACGGTCCTGTTCGAGGGACTCCAGACCCTCACCGCCCAAGGCAGCGCCTACGAGGCCCACCTTGACGCCGCCACGGCCGAACTGCTGCCTCCGCGCATGGTGGTGAGCCCACTGTCCGGAGGAAGGCTGCCCGCCGGACTCCGGGCGGAGGTCGTCGACGCCGCCACGGTGCGGCTCACCGGGCCGTCCTGCCGCTTCCGGGTAACGGCGCAAGGCCGCAGCCAGGTGACCCAGGTCCGCGCCCGCCGGACCACCACCGTCACTCTGCGGGGCGTCGAGGTCTACCCGCTGGACGACCTCGCCCTGGGCCGCACGGTTTTCCCGACCAACCCGCTCCCGCCCGGCATGTCGGACCCCTCGGCCGCCGTCGACGGTGACCCGCATACGGCCTGGACACCCGGCCCCAACGGCCGCATGGTCGTCGACCTCGGCGCCGAGCGCCCCGTCCTGGAGATCCGCACGGAGTGGACCGGCGGTCACGTCCCCAGCCTCAAGGCGGAACTCAGCAGTGATGGTCTTGCCTACACGCAGGCCGGCCACCTCACGGGACGCGGCACGAGCCGCCGGCTCACCACCAACGGCACCGCCCGTTACGTGGCACTGGCGACCGACGCGGGGCAGCGGGACGGCGCCCGGCTGACCAGCCTCTCCGTGCGCTGACCGACGTCTCCACCGCTGACCGCAACCCGACAGCGGAATTCCCGGGACCGCGACGGGAGTTCTCGCCTCAGCGGGGCGCCGAGGTCGTTGTGTCCTCCGGCCGCGAACGCCGCCGCGGCGGTGCCGTCTCCCGTCCCGGTCTCCCGGCACGGGACGTGGCACCGCCGCGATGGCGGGGTCGGGTCCGTCACTTGATGCCCGTCGTGGCGATCCCCTGGACGATCTGCCGCTGGAAGACCAGGAAGACGGCGATGAGCGGGATGAAGCCGAGGACCGAGGAGGCCATGACCTCGGCGTACTGGGGGCTACTGGGGTCCACCAGCGAGGCGAGGCCCACAGGGATGGTCTGGGACTTGGTCTGGCTGAGGACCAGTAGCGGCCACAGGAACGAGTTCCAGGAGCTGATGAAGGTGAGAATCGCGACGGTGGACACCGCCGGGCGGCAGATCGGCATGCAGACGTTGGCGTAGATGCGCCACCAGCTCGCCCCGTCGATGCGGGCCGCCTCGATCAGCGCCGTGGGGATGCCGCGGAAGAAGGAGTGGAAGACGAACACCGAGATCGGTGCCGCGACCGACGGCAGGACCAGCGCCCAGAACGTGCCGAGCAGGTGGAACGACCGGTACTCGATGAACTGGGGCAGCACCAGCGCCTCGGTCGGCAGCATCAGGCCGGCCGTGGCGACGGCCACGACCAGGCCCCGGCCGCGGAAGCGCAGGAAGGCCAGCGCGAACCCGGCCATCGAGCAGAAGGCCACCGTGAAGACCACGGCGAGCACCGAGATCACCAGGCTGTTGAGGTACCAGGTGCCGATCGGATGGTTGCCCCAGGCGGTCGAGTACGCGTCCAGCGACCAGCCGCCGGCGAAGATGGACGTGGGGCTCTGGGTGATGGACGCGTCGTCGCGCAGCGAAGTGATCAGTGCCCAGACGAAGGGCACCAGCCAGATCAGGGCGAACAGGGTCAGGCACACGGCGCAGAGCCGGTTGAAGAGCTTGGCGCCGTTGACCGCGCCCTTCGGTTCGGCGGCCTGCGGCTGGGTGATGGTGGTCATGGGTCCTCCGCTCAGGCCGCGCTGCTGGTCGCGCGACGGCGTCGCAGCCCGTACCAGGCCGCCGAGATCGCGACGATGATGACGAAATACACCATGGTGGCGGCAGCGCCGTAGCCACCCCGGTAGGCGGTGAAGCCGGTGTCGTAGATGTACTCGATGACCGGTCGGGTGGATTGGTTGGGTCCGCCGCCGAGCAGCTGGTAGATCTGGTCGAACACCTTCAGCGACGCGAGAATCTGAAGGATCAGCACCAGGCTGGTGGTCCGGCCCAGCAGCGGCACCGTGATGTGGCGGATCTGCTGCCAGGGGCTCGCGCCGTCGATCGCCGCCGCTTCGTAGACGTCCGCGGGGACGTCCTGGATCGCGGCGGTGTAGAGGACGAAGTTGAAGCCGAACGTCCACCACACGGTCATCAGCACGACGGCGGTCCAGCCGCCCGAGGTGCTGCCGATGAAGTCGGGCACCGGCAGTCCGACGGCGTCGAAGACCTTCGGTATGAGGCCGATCTGCGGGGTGTACATCCACAGGAAGACCAGGGTGACCACAGAGGACGGCACGACGTACGGCAGGAAGAAGGCGATGCGGTAGAAGAGCCTGCCGCGGCGTACGCGCGAGGCCAGGATGGCGACGCCCAGCGCGAGGATCACCAGCGGGGGAGTGGTCAGCAGCGTGAAGAGCACCGAGTGCCACATGCTCTCCCAGAAGAGGGAGTCGGCGAGCACCTCGCGGTAGTTCGACAGGCCGACGAAGTCCCCGAGGCCGCTCTTGACGGTGGTGGTGTTGAAGAAGCTCAGCACCACACCGACGAGCAGCGGGCCTACCAGGAACAGCAGGTAGATCACGAGGAAGGGGGCGGTGAGCAGCCTGCCCGCCCGGCGTTCGGAACGGGTGGGCCGGTCGGCGGCGAGGCTCGTGGGGGATGCGGCGGGTGCCGGTCGCGTCGAGACGACGGTCGTCATGGTGACTGCCTCCTACTTCATCGTGACCGGCGGTCGGGACGTGGTGTACCGCTTCAGAGCGGAGCGCATCGCGGCCACCATGCCCTTGGGCGTGACCCGCCCGGCGAGCGCCTCGATGACCGTCCCGCCGATCACGCCCTGGAAGTCCGAGCCGGCGCCGGTGTACCAGGCCACCGGGTCGTACTGGGCGTCGAACGCGGCCTGCACGTAGTTGCGCTGGGGCGACTGGTCGAGGAAAGCCTTGCTGTGCTGCGTCGGCAGCCAGGCCGGGATGTGCCCGCCCTCGGACCACACCGCGCTGCTGTCGAGCAGGCTCTTGACGAACTTCGCCGCGTTGCGGGTGCGGGTCTCGTCGCCGCGGTCGTTGCGCGGCAGGATCAGCGCGTGCGAGTCGGCGTACGCCACCGGCTTCGAGCCGAGCAGCGCCGGGAACGGCACCACGTTGAACTTCAGGTTCTTGACCTGGCGGTACGTCGGGATCTGCCACTCGCCGTCGAAGAGGAAGCCGGCCTTGCCCGTGCTGAAGAGGGCGTTGGCGCCCGCACCGGTGAGGTTCTTCGGCATCAGGTCGGGACCGGTCAGACTCTGCATGAAGGCGACCGTCTCCTGCGTCGCCTCGTCGTCGATGGCGATCTTCGTCCCGGAGTCGGTGACGATCGGGCCGGCGAGGCCGGAGTAGATCATGCTGAAGAAGCGCCAGGCCGTGGACGGGTCGGCGGTGATCGACATGACCGCGCCGAACTGGGCGCCGCCCGCGTCCTTCATCGCCTTCACCGCGTCGACGAAGTCCTCCTTGCCCTTGAGGGGCACGAGACCGTCGCCGGCGTAGTTCAGCAGGCCCGCCTTGCGGGCGATGTCCACGTTGTAATAGAGGACGAAGGGGTGCGTGTCCAGCGGGACCGCGTACGCCGTGCCGTCCACGGTGGCCTTCTTCCACGCGGCCGGGGTGAACTTGTCCTGGGTGACACCCAGTTCCCCGAGGGGGGTCCGCTCGATCGGCTCCAGCAGGCCGGAGGCGGCCAGCAGCGGAAGCCGCGAGAGGTGGGTGATGCCGACGTCCGGCGGGGTGCCGCTCGCGGTGGCCAGTGCCAGCTTCGTGTAGTACGGATTGCCCCAGCCCAGGATGGTCGCCTCGACCGTCGTGCCTGGGTTGGCCTTCTGGAACGCCTTCTCCATCAGCACCATGTTGGCGCCGTCGCCACCGGTGAAGAGGTTCCAGAAGATGACATCCGCCGTGTTCGGCTGCGAGCCCGTCAGGCCGGACGCGAGCGGGGAGGAGCACGCCGCGAGCCCTCCGGTCAGGGCAAGGCCACCGCTGAGGGCTAGAAACCGTCGGCGCGCCATCGCTCCGCTCATAGGGGTATTCACCTCGTTAATTCGATGTGAACTCGATGGCGCAGACCTTGGCACACGTTTTGCAACGATGCAATAGATCGATGAGAAGAGGGCCGCCGGGCCGGTGTCGTGGCCCCGCCGCCCCATCTCTCGCGACCTCGTCGAGCCCGGTTCCGCGACCTCTTCGAGGCCGGTTCCGCAGCGGCGCTGGGCGTGGTTCCTGGGCGGCGCGCGCGCCTCGCCGCGCCGGTCGGGGCTCGGACCGCATTGCCTCACACCCTCACAAATCGGGCATCGATGGGGCGCGCGCCGATGCGCCCGCCTCGCCCGACTCACCCTGCCTCTGCCGGGCCGTCGTTCACCGCGACGGGGGTCACACAGCGACAGGCGTCACATCGCGCGCGCCGGGTCCCGGCTCACTCCCGCACGGGCCCGCGGCGCGAGGACTCCCGGACGACCAGCCGGTACGGCGTCGCCTCCTGGGGGGCCGCCACAAGCTCTCCCACCTGCGTGTCCTCGCCCGATACGGGCTCCTCGAGCCCTCCGGGGGACTGCATCTGTTCCTCCAGCAGGACCAGCGAACGCTCGGCGATGGCATCGAGGTCGGGGGCGATGGAAGTGAGCGGCGGGTGGGTGTAGGCCGACTCCTGGATGGCGTCGATGCCGACGACGGCGACGTCCTCGGGCACCCGCACCCCGGAGGCGTCGAGGGCTCGCAGCGCGCCGACGGCGAGCGCGTCGTTGAAGGCGAAGATGGCGTCGGGCAGCGGGCCGTCGCCCTCCAGCAGCTCCCGCACGGCCTCGTAGCCCTGCTCCCTGGTCCAGTCCTCGACCGGTACGACCAGCCAGTTCACCCGCCGCACCCGGGCGGCCGACATCGCCTGCTCGTACCCCTCGGTGCGCTGGCGGCCGTTCTCGCTGCCGTTGCGGCCGAGCGCGACGATCCAGCGGCAGCCCTGCTCCAGCAGGTGCTCGACCGCGGTGCGGGCAGCCTCCACGTTGTCGATGCCGACCCGCGGGAACTGGTCGCCGACACTGTGCTCACCCAGCATGACCAGCGGAAAGTCCGGCCTCTTGGCGGCGTTGTCGCTAGCCGGCAGGGTCAGGGCGCTCAGCAGCACACCGTCGGCGACATTGGTCAGGCCGCCCTCGAGGATCCGCCGTTCCACCTCGCTGTCGCCCGCGGTCGACTCGACGAGCACCGTGATGTCGCGCCGGCCCGCGGCCCGGATGACGGCCTGGGCCAGCTCGGCGAAGTAGGGCTCGGCGACGAACGGCACCGCGAGGGCGATGAATCCCGTGCGGCCCGAGCGCAGGCCGCGGGCCAGGTAGTCCATGCGGTAGCCCAGCTCGTCGAGCGAGCGCTGCACCTTGGCGCGGGTGTCGGGGCTCACGTGCGAGTAGCCGTTGACCACGTTCGACACCGTCCGCACCGACACCCCGGCGTGCTCGGCCACGTCCCGCATCCGCACTCTGGCCACTGGGGCCTCCTTCCCGTCGCACCCGGCACTCAGAGCCTGGCGGTGGCCCCGATCGGGCGCCCGACAGGCTCTCAGAGTCTGCCGCACCGGGGAGCCCCGACTCGCCGCCGCGTCTCACCAGGTCTTGCATCGATGCAAACGATCACTCATGATGACAGGGCTTCGACCGTAGAAACGCCTATGCCGGGAATTCCGGAAAAGGCAGGAGGAGGATCCGTGAGGGCGAGCGAGCAGGACGGGACGTATCCGAGGCCGATCCTGCGGCGGGAGCGGTGGCACAGCCTCGACGGCGTCTGGGACTTCGGGTACGACGACGCCGGCGAGGGCGAACGCGACACGTGGTTCTCCGAGGAGCCGAAGGGTGCGTTCGACCGGGAGATCACCGTCCCGTTCCCACCCGAGGCCCCCGCCTCCGGCATCGGCGAGACCGCTCCGCACCCGGTGGTCTGGTACCGCCGCCGCGTACCCCACGAGGTTCTCGCCGTCAGCGGCGGCGACCGGGCGCTGGTGCACTTCGGAGCCGTCGACCACCGGGCCAAGGTCTGGCTGGACGGCCGGCTGGTGGCCGAGCACGTGGGCGGCCAGACGCCGTTCACCGCCGACGTGACCGATGCGCTGCGCCCCGGCGCCGCCGAGCACGTGCTCGTCGTCCGCGCCGAGGACGACCCGGCCGACCTGGCACAGCCGCGCGGCAAGCAGGACTGGCAGGACCGGCCGCACGCGGTCTGGTACGAGCGGACCACCGGCATCTGGCAGACCGTGTGGACCGAGACCGTCGCGGGTCAGCACGTCACCGACCTGGCCTGGATCCCCGACCCGGCGCGCGGCGTCGGGGCCGAGATCACCCTGGCCTCGGTGCCGGCCGCCCCGGTGAGCGTGGAGATCGTGCTGAGCCTCGACGGCGAGGTCCTCGCCGAGTCCACCTCCCTGGTACGCACCCCGCGCAGCCGCATCGACCTCGTCGTGCCCGCCCTGCGCAACGGCATCGACCGTGAGGACCTGCTGTGGAGCCCGGAGCGGCCCACGCTGATCGACGCGCGGGTGACCGTCCGCGACGCCGCCACCTCCGGGGTGCTCGACACCGTCGACAGCTACGTCGGCCTGCGCAGCGCCGGCGTCGGCGGGGGCGCCTTCCTGCTCAACGACCGCCCCTACTACGTGCGTTCGGTGCTCAACCAGGGCTACCGCCCCGACACCCTGATCGCGAACTCCGGCACCGCCGAACTGCGCCGCGAGGTCGAGCTGATCAAGGCGATGGGCTTCAACGCCGTCCGTATCCACCAGAAGGCAGAGGACCCGCGCTTCCTGTACTGGGCGGACCGGCTCGGCCTGCTGGTGTGGGGCGAGACCGGCGCCGCGTACGAGTACGGCACCGAGGCCGTGGAACTGCTCACCCGTGAGTGGCTGGACATGGTGCGGCGCGACCGCAGCCACCCCTCTGTCGTCACCTGGGTGCCGGTCAACGAGAGCTGGGGCTGCTCCGACATCGCCAACGACCCGGCGCAACAGGCGTACACGGTCGCGCTCGCGAACTTCACCCGCGCCCTGGACCCGACCCGCCCGGTCATGTCCAACGAGGGCTGGGAGCACACCGACAGCGACATCATGGGTGTGCACGACTACTCCTCCGACCCCGAGTTGCTCACCCGCCGCTACGGCGACGCCGCCGGGTTCGAGGCGCTGCTGGCCTCGCCGGGGCCCGCCGGGCGGACCCTCTCGCTCGACGCACGGCAGACGGAGCGCTACCGCGCCGGTGAAGCCCCGCTGATGGTCACCGAGTTCGGCGGTCTGTCCGTGGGCGCCGAGGAGGACGAGTTCTCCTACACGCGGACCAGCTCCGACACGCAGTACGCCGCCCTGCTCGGCGACATCTTCGGGGTGCTGCACACGAGCCCGATCGTCGCGGGCTTCTGCTACACGCAGTTCATGGACACCGCCCAGGAGACCAACGGCCTTCTCTACACGGACGGTTCACCGAAGCTGCCGCTGGAGACGATCCGCCGCATCGTCACCGGCACCGAGCCGGAGCCCGAGGAGAAGGCCGAATCCCCGGCCGTGGCCGACCAGGGCCTGTTGCGAAGCTGACTCGTGGGGAGATCCAGCGCGGTAGTCGGAGCGCTGCAGTCGGAGCCCGGATGACGAACGGGGATGCTACGGAGTTCCCCCGGGGGTAGCTCCCGCCGCGAGGAGGAGATCGGCACTTTCGGGATGGGGGCCGTGGTTCGCCCACGTCAGGGGGGCCCATCCCGTGCCGTGATCCTCGTGAAGGTTCGCATCAGCGCCGTGCGCCAACAGTTCGCGCACCGTTTCGGTGTGCCCCCAGCACGCGGCCGCGCACAAGGGCGTGCCATCCGCGCCGAGTCCGCTGCTCTCGGCGTTCGGGGAAGACCCAGCCGCCAGCAGCAGACGGACGATCTCGGTCTTCCCGTTCACGGATGCCTCGTACAGAGGCGTGGTGCCCTCGCTGTCCGCGTGATCCGGGTCGACTCCCGCCCGCAGAAGCGCCTTCACGACGGCGGTGTCACCCCTGGGAATGGCTGCGAAGAGACGTCGGGTGAGCTTCTTGCGCCGCCGCTGGTTCATGGGGGCCGAGGCTAACTTGAGTTTTGACTTGCTGACGGTTCCATGTCCCAGCGGAACCACGCGCGGTCCTGGTCGATGTGAAGGAGGTACTCGGCAACGGGCCCCGACAGTGACACCACGGTCAGGGCACTTTCGATGCGATCGTAGGCGTTGTCGAACCGTTCGAACTCCTCCGCCTCGACGCGGGCGTTGACCTTGTCGAACCAGGGCCTGAACTGGCTGAAGGCAGGCTCTGGGAGGAAACGTCCATGCTGCCAGGGCATGCCGGCCTCGTCGACGTTGATCGTGCCGATGAGGGTACTGCCCCGCTCCAGAGCCGCCACTCGCTGTCGGGATCGGTCATCCTGGCCCCATGGGATTGGTTCCTACGGCTTCATCGCGTGGCCGTGCCCAGCACGGATGTCAGGCTCGCAGAGGCTACGGAACACATGCGGCACGGCACCTCGCCGGGGCGGAGTTCCGAAACCTACCCAGGCTCATCTCCCGGCTGCTCATCAAGGCACTTCTCGCATAGCTACGGCAGACAGACATGTACCGGAGAGTGACGGCCCGTCTGGGCTTACCGCGGTACATGCGTGCAGCTCAACGGCGACAACACGGCCGTCTCTGCTGGAGCGGCCCAGGCCGCTGATCAAGGTGGATGGCTACAGACGCCACCTGGCCGCAGCCAGACGAGAACAGGGCTCCGACCACGGATGACACGGTGCCGCAGCCGGTCCTCACGAAGGTCGCCCAAGAGGTCGGCGCAGCAAGCGCCCGCGCGATCAACCTGAGCTGAGACCACGGCCGGCGTCCCGGGCGGGCCCGCCTTCCACGGGGGTGCGGGCCCGCACCCGCTCAGGGCCGGTGCCGTACGAAGCTGGCGTAGGCGAACCCCTCGCCCGCGCGTGGCGCCCGGGTCCAGGACCGGGTAGTGAAGGTGCGGAGCCTGCCTTGGGTGAGCGCGAAGCGGGGGAGCGAGAGCCCGAGCTCGGTGTGCAGGGCCTCCAGCACACGCAGCTCGTTGTCCAGTTCGGTGTCCTGCGGGTGGAACAGCCGTGCGGGGTCCAGCGTCTCGGGTATTGCGCCGGAGCGCTGGATCTCTGTACCCCGCACGGTGAACGCGTAGAGCTCCTCGCTCTGTTGGGCCACCGACAGGTGGAATGCGGCCGGGTGGTCACCCGGCGACGAGCGCCTCGGCTCGCGCCACACCACCACCACGCGGCCGGACGAGGAGGCAGCCGGAGCGGGGGACAGGAACAGCTTGTTCAGGTGGTGGGGGTGGCCGTCGAAGGCGAAGACCCACCCTTCGGCGGTGCGGCCGACCGCGACCACGGCCCGGTCCTCCCAGAGTTCCACGCCCTCCCGCTCGCGAGGCCGGGGCGCCCGCCAGGACGCCTCACGCTGATCCGTGGGCGCGCTCAGTGCGGTGCCTTCCTCCCCGATCAGGGCGGGAAGTCGGGCGGGATCGATGCCCTCCACCCAGACACAGCGGTATCCGTCGAGCGGCCGCCATCCCGCCGCAGGCTCTGCCAGCCAGGCGAGTCCCGGCGGGTCGAGGTCGGGCACCGGCTCGGGAGCGGGACCCCGCTCCCCGGCCCGCGGTGTCGCGAGGATTTCCCGCCCACGCTCCGGGGTGATCAGCGGACCCAGGACCGGATCGGCGAGCAGGCCGATCGGGGCGATCAGCAAGGGCCCGGGAGCCTCCCACAGCGGGAGCGCGTCCCGCAGCACCCGCCACGCGGCGTCGGTCGCCCCCCAGCAGGCTGATTCCCGGGCCTCGGCGACGGCCCGGCCCCATGGACCGGGAGGCGTGTAGTGGTGGGTGCCGTCCCGCATCGTGCTCAGTACGGCCTCGACGGTCTTCCGGGCGGCCCCGCGGGCGGTCATCATCCCGAGCCAGTGGTCATCCCCGCCCAGCCGCCATTCGCCGCGTGCCGGCGCCATGGCATGCACGGGCAGAAGCTCGGGCAGGTAGCGCGGGTCGGCCACGAGGTTGCCGTAATCCCGGGAACTGCACGGAGCCAGCAGATGCCGGAGCTGGTTCAGGAGGACGGCGCTGCGTGGCCGTCCGAAGGACAGTGCTTCCTCGAGCAGGGGCAGGGCCTCCTCGTACCGTCCGCGCAGGGCCAGCAGACGGGCCTCCTCCACATGGGCATCCTGGGCCCGCGTGGTCGTGTTCACGAAGTCGGGCCGCTCCACTCGGTCCGAGTGGAAGCCGCGGTACATGGCCTCCATGTACGCGCGGAACGACGGGTAGCGGTCTGGCAGTTCACCGCCCCAGCCCTTGTAGAGGTAGAGCGCCCACTCACCGTCCTGGTCACTGTCGCCCGGGTCGAGCAGGGCGTACGACATGTCGGAGTCCGTCTCCAGCCGTAGCGCCCGTTGCCACATCCCAGCCAGCAGGATGTCCTCCTCGCGCGAGTTGTCGCCCAGGTTCTCCTCGTACAGCGGGGTCATGTCGAACGGATCCTGGAACCAGTCGATGTCCGCGGCGCCGCCAAGCTGATAGACCCCGGCCGTCTGGTCCACGTGCCACCCGTCGCTCACGGCCAGGAACTCCCGGTACGAGGGCGGCAGCCGCCGACCCAGCCGCTCCTTGGCCGCGGCGATCGCGGCCTCGTCCGCCGCTGGCCTGCCGGGGCGGACGAGGGAATGCCCGCCGTCCTCGTCCTCGTCCTCGTCCGCGCGCGGAACCCACTCCTCCTGCCACCGTCCCAGGAACTCGTGCCAGTTGAAAGACTCATCACTCATGGCCGGATGGTGTCATCCGGCACCGACAACGGTGTCGGCCCTGTTCTCGTCTGGCTGCGGCCAGGTGGCGTCTGTAGCCATCCGTCTTGATCAGCGGCCTGGGCCGCTCCAGCGGGGACGGCCGTGTTGTCGCCGTTGAGCTGCACGCATGTACCGCGGTAAGCCCAGACGGGCCGTCACTCTCCGGTACATGTCTGTCTGCCGTAGCTATGCGAGAACCGGGCCACCAAGGCGCTGAGCCGCACAGCGGCACCACGGCGGTAACGATCTTGAGACCGATGTTAAAGATCAAACTAAGGGCTGTCCCGTAATCCCCGGTGGGCGCACGACGACAGCTACGGCACCTCGCCGCCGGATCGCCCGAATACGTCCAGTATGAGGACGACCCTCCGCCTCGCGATGCACCGCATCTGACGCCGCGCGCTGATCCACCGGAAATTAACGGGACAGCCCTCAGCGACCGGACACGCGGCGGCGCCAGTCATATCCGTTCTCCTGTTCGTCGGTGCTGCCAGGTCGGCTCCAGCCGTAGACCGTGATCCTCCGGGCGTGGTGGTCCGATCCCGCGAGGCCGCCGCGGGCCTTCGCGGTCATACGAGCGCGGGGAATCCGAACCGCTTGACGAGCGCCGGATCCCCGAACGCGTTGATGCTCGCGATGCCCGTCGAGGTCACCGTGAGCACGAGGATGCCGTAGGGCCGCCCCTGGTGGTAGCCGACGGCCGCGGGCCGGCCGTTCGCGCTGGTCGGCAGCAACCGCCAGTCGCCCGGCGAGCCCAGGACCTGCCGCACGAGGTGGGGCACACAGGTGGCACGCCCGGAGAACCATGTGCGCCAAGGCGTCGCCTCGACCCTGGCATCAACGCGTAGCAACTGTTCGAGGGCGGCTCCGTCGGCCTCCTCGACGGCCGCGATGTACTGGGCGAGGACGTCGCTCAGGTCGCCGGGATCGACCGCTTCCTCGACATCGGGAGGCGCATCGTGCAGTCGCGCACGCGCACGCTGCAGTGTGCTCTTGACGGCTGCCGTACTGGTGCCCATCACCTGCGCGACGTCCGACGCCGGCCACGCCAGGACGTCCCGCAGGATGAAGACCGCCCGCTGGCGGCCTGGCAATTCCTGGAGTGCGGCGATCAGCGCGATGCGCAGGCTGTCGCGCGCTGTGACGATCACCGCCGGGTCGAGCATCGAGGTGGGAACGGGTTGTACCCATGGTGTTCCCGCAGCCGTCAGCGAGGCCAAGGGGTCTTCGGCGGGGCCGCCCAGGCCCGACGGCAGGAAGCGCCTACTGCGGTGCGACAACGCGGAGAGGCATGCGTTGGTGGCAATGCGGTAGAGCCAGTTGCGCACCGACGATCTGCCTTCGAACGACTCAAACGAACGCCAGGCACGCAGGTAGGTCTCCTGGACGACGTCCTCGGCGTCGTCCACCGACCCGAGGATGCGATAGCAGTGCGCCAGCAGCTCGCGCCGGTAGGGTTCCGTGTCCGTTGCGAAGTCGGCCATGCCGCGCGCCATCACGGAGCGTAGGTGAGCGTGACGACGCCTGTCGCACTCGGGGTCGCGGCGACGAATCGCAGCGAGCGCGGCAGCGCGGTGTCGAAGAGCCTCCTTCCCGCGCCGACGACAACGGGGTGGACGCCGAGGTTCAGTTCGTCGATCAGGCCGTGCCGCAGCAGCGTTCGCATCAGGGTGAAGCTGCCGTACATGACGATGTTGCCGCCGCGCTCCTGCTTGAGCTTCGCGACGGTCTGCGCCGCTTCACCGGTGAGGGCGGTGGCCTTCCAGGGCAGCGGTCCGCTCAGCGTGCTCGTGACGACTGCCTTGGGCAGGTTGTTCATCGCCTCGGCGTACGGTCCGGTGTTGCTCGACCAGGCCTTCTCGAGGATCTCGTAGGTCACCCGTCCCAGCAGGAAGGTGTCGCTCGCCAACAGAGCGTCGGTGGCCCGCCGACGCGAGAGGTCGTCGAAGTACTCCAGCGCCCAGCCGCCGCCTTCGATCTCGCCGAAGCCGCCCGGATCCTGGACCACGTTGTCGAGCGTGACGAACGCTCCCGCGATGAGCTTGCGCATGTCGGTCTCCGTCCTCAGGACCGGCTGTTCCGGACCTGTGGAATGAGGACTCGGGTCGGCTCCGAAACGAATCGGTCGGCATGCCGGGGCGGTCGACGATTCGCCATGGCGGGGTCGAAGGGGTCGGCGTCGACCGCGGTCCGCTGAACGGCGGCCGCCCTGCCCGGGGCCGGACGCGATCGCCCCCGAGCCGGCCCGGATCGCGGGCACGGTCGGGGCGAGGACGATCGCCGAGTTCACACGCCACGGGCGGTGGCGCGTGCCGGGACGCGCCCCTTGCGCCGTGGGGGGTGGCCCCGTCGAGAACCGTGCCGCCCTCCACCGGGCGACGAACGAGGCCGCGCCACACGGGCGGTGACCGGCCGGCCCGTCACTCCTGCGGCGTCTGCCGGATCTTGGCCAGCGTCAGGACACCGCCGCCGATGCCCCATCCGGCGTCGGCGACCTCTTCGACCAGTACGAGGGTGGTGGCCCGGGCGCGGTCGCCGAAGATCTCGGCGTACAGGTCGGTGGTGCGCGTGATGATCTGCTCCTTCTGCTCTGCGGTGAGGGCGCCGGCGGGGACCTTGAAGTTCGCGAACGGCATGGTGCTCTCTCTTCGTGCGGGGGCGCCGGTGCTGCTCACAACGAGCAGGAGGTCGACCCGGAGGGGAGTAACGATCCGTCCGAGTCACCTGCTCCGGCCAGGGCTGAGCCCACCCAGGGGTCACCAGCCCCTGGCTCGGACCTCGTCGGAGAGACGACGATGAGCGGGTGAACCTTCCCGAGCTCGCAGCGTTCCTCCGGTCCCGGCGTGATCGGATCCGGCCCGCCGATGTAGGCCTGCCCGCCGAGCCCCGGCGCCGGGTGCCGGGCCTGCGGCGCGAGGAGGTTGCGCAGCTGGCGGGCCTGTCGGCCGACTACTACACCGAGCTGGAGCGCGGACGCGGCGCCCAGCCCTCGCCCCGGACACTGGCCGCCCTCGCCCGGGCGCTGCGGCTGGGCGGCGACCAGCGCGACCACCTGTTCCATCTCGCCGACCGACCTCTGCCCGCATCGACGCACGGCGCGAGCGCGCGACACGTCCAGCCCGCCCTGCTGGGGCTGCTGGACCGGCTGGCCACCACCCCGGCCCAGGTCATCACCGACCTGCACGAGACCCTCGTCCAGAACGAGCCGGCCGCGGCACTGCTCGGCCGGGCTCCGGAGCCGCGCGGCCCCGCCACCGGCTTCGCCTACCGCTGGTTCACCGATCCGGCCTCCCGGGCGGTCTACCCGCCCGAGGACCATCCGCACCACTCACGGGTCTTCGTCGCCGACCTGCACGCGGTAGCCGCGCGCCGGGGCCGCGACACCGAGGTCGCCCGGATGACGGCCGCACTGCGGCAGCGCAGCGCGGAGTTCGCCGCGCTGTGGGACACCCACGACGTCGGCCTGCGCCGCACCGATCACAAGCGCATCGTGCACCCCGCGCTGGGCGTCATCGAGTTGGACTGCCACAGCCTGTTCAGCGAGGACAGCCGCCAGCGACTCCTGTGGTTCACGGCCCCGCCGGGCACCGAGGGCGCAGCTCAGCTTGCACTGCTCGGCGTCATCGGCACCCAGGACATGGCGGCGGCCGAGGGAGCCTCCCGCACCGAAGGCGACGTCCAGGCGGGCCGATACCCCTCGCCCGGTCCACTTGCGTGACACGGCCGCACTATCGCCGCTCGGCGATCTCCCGCAGGCTCAGTTCCTGTCGCGGAGGTGGAGCACGGCGGCGAGCATGGCGTCATCCGTGACGGGGCCCCGCCGATCGACTGCTGCCACCCCGATCGTCTCGTCCGAGCTGTCCGGCAGAGCGCTGAGGCTGTCCGGCACTACGGCAGCGTGCGGGACAAAACCACCAGCTAAGGAGGCCAACACGAATCTGCGCGGGCAGTTGGACGCCCGGGGAGCAGTCCGCGACCTGGCCCAGCGACATCGAACCTGACTCCGCGCGACGAGACGCAGGGGCAAACCCTTCGCTGGATTCGACGCCTTTGCGTGCGAAATATGCCCCCGCCCAGTATCCACCGGGCGGGGGCATGGCACGGCCGGACCACATCACGGTCCGCCATAATCGACGGTTACCGCGTTGCGGTGGCCAGTGCCGCGTGAATGGCGTCCTCGCCGACCGGCTGGCCCTTCTCGTTCGAGTACGGCCCGTACGGTGTTCCCCACACAGGCGTGCCCGTCGCCTGCCGCCAGCTGTCGGACAGCGTTCCCGCGTCTACCACGCTGAAGCCGATGGAGTCGATGAATTCGGTCACCGCCGCCTTTGCCGATGCGGAGTCTCCGGCGATCGGAAGGTAGGAGCGGTCGCCCGCCCGTGCCGGGCGGGCGAGTGACAGCAGGTGCTTGAAGAAGATGTTGTTGAACGCCTTTACGAGCAGGGCGTCGGGGACGTACCGCAGGAGCAGCTCGCTTGAGCTGAGGGATTTGCTGTCGAGCTCGGGGATGTGCCCGTCACGCTCGGGGCCGTAGTTGCAGGTGTCTATGACCGTCTTCCCGGCCAGTGGCGCGGCGGGCACGTGGGGGAAGGCGCTGACCGGCACCGTGACCACGACAATGTCACCGGCCGCCGCGGCCTCTTCGCTCGTCGCCGCGGACGCCCGCGGCCCCAGTTCCTCGGCCGTGTCCACGAGCGTTTCGGGACCGCGCGAGTTGCTGAGCACCACCTGGTGCCCGGCCCCGACGGCGAGTCGCGCGATGGTCCTGCCGATGCTTCCGCTTCCGATGAAGCCCACAGTCGTCATTGTCTCAACGTCCTTCAGAAAAGCCGAACTTGCCGGTTGCCGGGCTCGTTTCGGTCCCGGTTCCCGCCGTCAGCCGGCGGGGAAATAGTGGCCGTTGTCCATATCGGCGAGCAGGCCGGGCTGGGAGGGTTCCCAACCGAGGGTCCGGCGGGTGACGAGGTTGGACGCTGGGTAGCTCTGCGTGACGATATTCGTGAGGAACCCGAAGTACCCCGGCGTCATCAGGGCATCGTTGGGAACGCTCACGGCGGGCAGGCCCAGACGGCTGGCGATGGCCTCGGCGATCTCGCGGAACGGGATGGCCCCGTCCCCGACCGCGTGCCAGTATCTGCCGGCTGACCCCTTCTCCAGCGCCAGGCGGAACAAGGTGGCGGCATCGCGGATGTGCACGGCGTTCCACAGGTTCGCGCCGTCGCCGTGGTAGCCGACGAACCCCTTCTCCTTCGCGAGCGCGATCAGCGTGGGGAGGAAGCCGACACGATCGGTCGTGCTGTGCGCGATGTTGGCGATCCGCACGACCGAGGACCGCACCCCCTGCTCGGCGAGGTCGACTACGGCCCTTTCCACGACGTTGCGGATTCGCAGGGTGCCTTTGTGCTCCTCGCCGGCGGGGAGGGCCGGGTCCTCCTCGGTGGCCGACCGGCCCAGGTGCTGCCCGGGTGAGCCAATGCTCCCCGCCGTGACCAGCGGCTTTCCGGTTCCTGCCAGTGCCTCGCCGTACGCGAGCATGATCGGGAGCTCCGCAGCGGCCACGGCGTCCATCCCGCCGGAGGGCAGCAGATCCTGCCTGTGGGCCACGTGGATGACGCCATCGGAACCCGAGGCTGCCTCCTTGAGCCCGTCGAGATCCTGGACGTCGCCGCGACGCACCTTCGCGCCGAGCGCGGACAGGGCCGCCGCGGCCGCGTCCGACCGGGCCAGGCCGGTGACCTCGTGCCCGGCGGCGATGAGCTCGGGGATGATGTACGAACCGGAATGGCCGGTCCCCCCAGCGACGAATACGCGCATCTGATTGTCCTTGTGAGGGTAGGTGCAGGGTCTTTTTCGGGCCGCAAGTGAACTGGCATAACGCGGCACGAAAGGTGTGGGTAAGGGGTGTGCTCAGCCGAGCAGGGCGATGCCGAGGGAGAAATTGGCGTGCTTGACGGAGTGGTTCATGAGGCCCAGCTCCAGCAGGCCGGCGTTCTCCAGTGCCCGCGCCATGAACAGTTCCCCGATGTCCCAGGGGCGCAGCCCAAGGCTCTCGACGAACGTTGACACGCGTGCCTTCGCCTGCGCGTCGTCGCCGGCGATGAACACGTCCAGAGGGCGATCCTCGGCCGGGCCGGCCGCCAGAACGTGTGAGAACACAGTGTTGAACGCCTTGACGACATACGCGTCGTCGGGAGCCGCCTTGGCGATCTCCTGTGCGCCAGAACTGTCGTCGGGGACGACGAAGCCTTGAAGGTCGGGGGCTACGGGGTTGGTGACGTCAACGATGATCTTGCCGCGCAGTACGTCCCCGTACTCCCTCACCACCGCCGCCGCGCCGGCGTACGGCACGGCGAGGACAACGATGTCCCCGGCCGGGGCGGTGCCGGCCGTCCCGACCGTGGCGCCACCGAGCGCAGCGGCCAATTCCTTGGCCTTGGCCTGGTCGCGGCCGATGATCTCGACGGCGTTACCGCCGGCGAGCGCCCGGCCGGCCAAAGCACGGGCCAGGTTCCCCAGGCCGATAATGCTGATGCTGCTCATTGAGTTCCTGCTTTCTGGAGCTGGATAGGACGCCAGGCCACCCCGTCGTTGTCAACGGTTGTTTCGTCGACGCCGTCGAATGACGCGATGGGGGGCGTTCAATTCCTGATGTGCTCATTCTGGGCCTGGGTCCTCCGACGTCGAATTCTTGTGCCGAATTCGCTCGTACTACTAGGTATCTATTCAGGTTGCCATTGGCCTGAGTGGGCGTCCAAGACTTCTTTCAGTCGTGGTGATACCCTGGAGGCATCACCGACCGGGAGGGGTCATGGATCCGGACCTGGACCTGCGCAAACTGCGTTACTTCGTCGCTGTGGCCGACCGGTTGCATTTCGGTCGCGCCGCCGATGAGCTGCACATCGCGCAGCCGGTGCTCAGCCGGCAGATCCGTGCGCTCGAGCAGGATCTCGGCGCCTCGCTGTTCACCAGGGATCGCCACGGCGTGGAGTTGACAGATGCGGGCCGGCAACTGCTGGCCGACGCCGGTCCGCTGCTCGCCTCAACCCACGCGGTCCGCCGCCGGGTGTCCGCGGCCGCCGGCGGCAAACGGCGGCTGATGGTCGGTTTCCGGGCCGGCGTTGCAGTCACCCCGGCGGCCCGTGCGTTCGAGGACCGGCACCCGGACGTGGTCGTGGACGTGCAGCGGATCGAAGGCGACGACCAGGCTGCGATGCTGCTCGACGGCCGCATCGACGTCGGCTACGTGCGGCTGCCCATCGACGAGGCCGGCCTGCGCGTCACCCCGCTGTACACCGAGCCACGGGTAGCGGTACTGCCCGCCGGACACCGGTTTGCCGACAAGGAGGAGGTCACCGAGGCCGACCTGGCCGGCGAACCGCTGGTCTGGCAGGGTGACCCGAGTACGCAGCCCACCAAGCGCCCGCTCGCCAATGCCGGGTACCCGGTGCGCGGGGTGGACGAGACGCTCGAGCATGTGGCGGCCGGACGGGGCATCTCCTTCCTGGCCCGTTCGGCGTCCGTGTTCTACTCGCATCCGGACGTCGTCTATGTGCCCATCCCGGATCTGGCGCCCGACCAGGTGTGCCTCGCGGTGGCGGCATCGCACACCTCACCGGTAGTAGATGACTTCGTCACTGCGGCCCGGTCGACGGCTGAGATCACGGCAGAATGTGGGAACTACGAGATGTGGCAGCGTGGGGGCGATGCCGTCACGAGGCACGCTTGAGCAGTTCGACTGACCCCCGTTCATCATGCGCTGAAGAGTGACATGGCCTGACGGAGTGGTGCTGTTGCGGCTGACCTCTGAGCCGGTTCCGTTCTTCGGCAAGCCGTTGTCGGAGGGGCAGGGAAGCACCTGAGACCGACTGGAAGTACGTGCTGCGGACGCGGCCCCAAGTCGGCTGATCGCCCTGTCGTCGGAACGGAGCCGTTCACCGACGGTCTGCCGTTCATGGCGTCGAGAGTCGGTCTCTGGGATCCCGAACTCGATGGTGGGTTCCAGCCGGACGTGTTGGCTGCCCGCCTGTTGGCCTTCGTTTCGTGCTGGCGTGGGCCAGATGGGCCGCTCGCTGATGGTCAGCGTGAATGGCTCAGCCGGCTCGGTCCAGAAGTCAACGCCGTCCTGCCCCGCGAGGAGAGCGCCGCGGTGGAGTGGATGAGGGCGGTAGCAAGTCTCCGGCTCGTAGAGGTTCTGAAGATGCGGGTGGCCCGCCAGCGACGCTGGCGGGCCACCCGCATCTTCAGAACCCCCAGCCGCATACGAGTTTTGCATGCGCCGCCGCGTACGGACTCATGTGATCAGCCGTCTGTTCGAACGGGCGGCGCGTCAGCGCCCTGGGCCGGGATGACGGCCTCGAACTCCTGAAGCCTTCGGGGGGTGCCGGTCGCCCCGGCGGCTTCTGTCGCAGCCTTCAGCAGGCGGGCGGCCAGTTCCGGTAAAAGCCCGCAGGTCCGGGCCAGGTGCCGGACGGCTGGTGTCGCGTACCAGCGGGTGCAGCCGCGCGACCGGCAGCGCGTCCGGCCCGGCCGCGGAGTGCCAAGTCAACTCGACACTTCCTCCCGCCGCCGGTCGTCGCCGGCTGTGGCGGGGATGGCGTTGTCGATGAGGACGGCGGCGATGGCGGCGGCGGTGGGGAAGGCGTCGGCGTTGAGGACCCGGGTGCGTGCCGCGGCGCCGTCGATGAGCAGGGCAAGCTGCTCGCCGAGCTGTTCAGGGTCGGCGGCGCCGGCTTCGCGGGCGGTGTCGGCGAGCCGCGCGGCGACGGCTTTCTTGTAGTCGCGTGCGTACTGGGACGCGGGGTGCTCGGGGTCGTGGAGTTCGACGGCGGTGGCGATGTAGGGGCACAGGGGGGTGTTGGCGGGGATGTCGAAGGCGGCGAGGAGCCGTTCGCGCGGCGTGAGGTCGGGGCGGTCGAACACGCCGGACAGAACGGAGGGGTCGAACCGGCGCAGGTACTCGGCGACGAGTTCGTCCTTGCCGGTGAAGTGCTGGTAGGCCGTGCGCTTGGATACCTGGGCCGCCGCACAGAGCTGGTCCATGCCGGTGCGGTTGATGCCCTGCTCGCGGAACAGCTGCTGGGACGCGCTGATGATGCGCTCGCGGGCGCCTCTGCCGCGGCGGCGGCCCGTGGGGCCCTTCTCCAACTCCGTCATGGCTCCATCGTACCGCAGCTAGGTAACGACCGGTGTACATAGTTTGCGTCCCGGTCGCCCGCCCCGTACCTTAAGAAAACAGAGCGGTGTACATAACGTCATCGCCTCAGGTACACACGGCACCACCGACTCAAGGGAACGACCATGGGAAAGCTTGACGGCAAGGTCGCGGTCATCACCGGCGGCACCACCGGCATGGCGCTGGCCGGCGCGAAGCTGTTCGTCGACGAGGGAGCGCACGTCTTCATCACCGGCCGCCGCCAGGAGGCCCTGGACGAGGCCGTGCAGCAGATCGGCCGCAACGTCACCGGCGTCCAGGGAGACGCCGCCGACCTGGACGACCTGGACCGCCTGTACGACACCGTCAAGCGGGAGAAGGGCAGCCTCGACGTGCTGTGGGCCAGCGCGGGAGGCGGCGAGCCCGCCCCGCTCGGCGAGATCACCGAGGCTCAGTTCGACACCTGGTTCGGGCTCAACGCCCGCGGCACCCTGTTCACCGTCCAGAAGGCCCTCCCGCTCTTCAACGACGGCGGCTCCATCCTCATGACCGGCTCCAACGCCTCCCTCGGTGCCTTCCCCGGCTGGAGCGTCTACGCCGGCAGCAAGGCCGTCCAGCAGGCCTGGGCCCGAATCTGGCTCAACGAACTCAAGGACCGCCGCATCCGCGTCAACGTCCTGACCCCCGGCCAGGTCGCCACCGCCAAGCAGGCAGAACTCTTCGACGAGGCCACCAAGCGCCAGTTCGAGTCCCTCATCCCCCGCGGCCAGATGGGCCACCCCGACGAGATCGCCACCGCCGCCCTCTTCCTCGCCTCCGACGACTCCAGCTACGTCAACGGCATGGAACTCGTCGCCGACGGCGGCACCACCGCCATCTGAACCGAACAACCCACAACCAGGGCAGGACATCTCATGAGTAACATCAGCATCATCGGCACCGGGAACATGGCCCGCACCATCGGCGCGCGGGCGGTAGCGGGCGGCAACACCGTCGAGGTCATGGGCCGCGATCAGTCCAAGGCCGCGGACCTGGCCACGGCTCTCGGCAGCGGCACCACGACGGGAGAATGGGGCACCGCCCCGGCCGGGGACATCGTCATAGTGGCCCTGCTGTACGACGGCGTCGTGCCGGTAGTCGCCCAGTACGGCGACGCTCTCGCGGGCAAGGTCATCGTCGACATCAGCAACCCCTTCAACTCCACGTTCGACGGGCTGGCCCACCGCGAGGGGACCTCGATCGCGCAGGAAGTCGCCAAGGCCGCCCCGGCAAGCGCCAGCGTGGTGAAGGCGTTCAACACCATCTTCCGCCACGTCCTGGAGAAGGGTCGGCCCGACGTCTTCCTCGCCGGCGACAACGCGCGAGCCAAGGCGCGTGTCGAAGCGTTCATCGAGACCCTCGGGCTGCGCCCGCTGGACGTCGGCGGCCTGAAGATGGCGCACTGGCTGGAAGGAGCGGGCGTGGTCACGGTGGGCCTCGCCAACCACGGAGTGGGGAACCTGGACTTCGCCCTCAGCGTCACCGAACTTCCCGTCTGAGCAAACGGTTGACGGATTACCGAAAGGAGAGCGCCCGCCGCGCAGCCCGCCGCCGCGTCATGCCGACGGGCAGTAAGCGGCACCCAGGCCGTCCGAGGCAGGCCTACCTCCTGGTGATGTCGAGCCTGGGGGCCATATCGAGGTGAGATCTCCCGTACGGGTTGGCGTGGGACCGGAACAGCGGGGACAGCCCGCGCCGGTCTGCGGCGGTGAGCTTCCCGGCCCACCGCGGGTCGCGGAAGACCGCCTGGAGAAGCTGGGTGTTGATCAGGACCAGGCTGGATTGCGGGAGATGGAGTGCGAGCATGGAGACCTCGGCGTGGTCGCGGTCGGCGCCGGTGAGGACGCTCTCGCGGCCGTAGAAGATCTTGTCGTTGGTGGAGTTCCAGCTCGCGACGACCTGCGCCAGGAGATTCAGCAGATCGACGATACGGATCTGACCGCATGACCAGGTGGGGCCTCTCCAACGCTCCGGAGAGGCCCCACCGATATCCAGAACGTTTCAGGAGTTCGAGGCCGTGACCGGGGCGTGTACCGGTGGGGCTATTTCGCTGATGAGCATCTCCGGCGCGAGATCAACGGCGGACTGGAGTTCGCCGGTGTCGACCGCCTTCGCGCTGATCCGGCGGAGGTCGGCCAGGTGCAGGTAGAAGCCGTGGATCGCCGCCAGGGCGGGGGCGAGCGTGGAGTCCTGTGGGAGCTGCCCCCGGCCGCGGCCGCTCGTCAGCCAGGGCGTGGTCCTCAGCTTCGTCAGGTAGTGCGAGAGTTCGGCGGCCGCGTGTTCCGGCGACAGGTCGTGCTCGCCGCACCAGGCGTGGAAGCGCTTGAGGTGACCTGTGTACGTCTTCGTGGTCGATTCCGCGCGGGCCCGGCCGAAGCGCAGGTGATAGAGGAAGCCGTCCACGTCCCCGACGACCGTCAAGGTGGGCCCGGCAAGAACCGTCCAGATGTGAGAACCACGGTCTACGGGGCTCCCGGGAGCTCCGCGCTTCTGCGAATCGCGTCTGAGCATCGACTGACTCGTACCGTTCGCGGGCGGGCGGTCCAGTGAGGGGAGCCATCCACGCACTTTTTGATGTACTCGCGCACAGTCCCGACATCGGGTACTTCGTTGAGTGATTGAGCTGCTACATTCCGCTTTTGTTCACTGCGGACAGGCCGCCGAGATCCTGCGGGGCAAGGCCACTGACACGCTGGCCTACTGCGTCACTGTCCGTAGTCGGGGGCCTTTCGGTGCCTCTCTGAACACCTGTGGCGCAAACCGAATCCGCATCTCGGCCGCGAACACGATGACGCCACGGCCTGCGGGCTCGTATGGTGGACGAAGGGCGACATATACCGATACCAGCTGGCATCACGGAGGTGCGCGTCGCCGGGGGCTCCAGTCGTACCCGCCGCGGAGAAAGAGCCAGAGATGCGAACGAACATCATCCGCAACCGCGCCGTAGCCGTCAGCCACCACAGCCTCAACGGCTGGACCGTCTTCGAGGTCGACGGCGAAATCGATTTCCACACGGCCCCTCAAATACGCGAAGCGGCGATCGGCCTGCTCGATCAGGGGCACCGGAATTTCGTACTGGACCTGTGCTTCGTCCCCTTCCTCGACTCCACGGGACTGGGCGCCATCGTCGGGATCACCAAACGCGTCAAAGCCTGCCAGGGCTCCCTCCGCATCGCCTGCCCTTCGCCCCGGATACGCAGAGTCTTCGAGATCAACAGCCTGCAACCGATCTACGACTTCTACGACTCGCCTCAGGACGCCACCCAGCAGCCACCCACTCCGGACGGCCTCGCCCACTGGCCGCACCCCATAGTCTGAGGCACTCACAGGCCCAGAAGCCGCCCCTTCGGTCGCCGTGTGCGATCGTACGGTTTCGGTGGGTCGCGTCGGCGGCCGGGGTTGCGCGTTGCACATTTGGCTGTCACCGGTCAATATGGTGACGTGAACCATGCCTTTCCCTGCGGAACGCTTCCTCTCGACTTCGTCGGCACCCTGCGCGCGCGACGCAACGCGGTGCCCACGGAGAAGCTCGCCTCTCCCGGGCTGCTCGACGCGTGGTTCGTCGAGTCCGGGATGCTCGACGCGGAGCCCGGCGCGAACGACACGGACCTCAAAGCCGCCTTGGAACTCCGTGAGTTGATCTATGAACTGGTCGTGGTGCGCCTCGCGGGTGAGGAGCTGCCCGCGGCGGCGGTCGCCGCGTTGAACCAGCGAGCGGCCGGCATGCCAGTGGAGGTGCAGCTCGGCCCGCGCGGCGTGAGCCACACCGGGTCGGCCTCCCAGGGGCTTGCGGGCCTCGCGCGTGAGGCGGTCGAGATTCTCGGCGGTGATGAGGGGACGTTGCTGCGCGAGTGCGGGCGACCCGAGTGCACCCAGGTCTACCTCGACCGGTCGCGTGGTCACCGCAGGGAGTGGTGCGCGATGAAGACCTGCGGGAGCCGGGTCAAGTCGGCCGCTTATCGGGCGCGTCAGCGCAGTACGAAGAGCTGACGGGCCGGTCCGGGCAGCCGGTGCGGAGCCCCGGCCGTAGAGCGCATCGACGGCCTGGCGCCACCAGCGGCGCCACGCAGCCTCTGAGTCCGCCGCCGGCCCCTGCCCTGGTCGGACATCACGGACTGGAGATCGTCATCGCCGTGTGCCGCGGCCGACGTCCAGGCCCGTGGTGCCGTCCTGCGTGCCGACACCCTTCGCGAACCGGCGCGTCGGCGGGAGACCCGGTCAGGACCTTCGCCGCCCGCGGGGACAACCGTACGCTCCGGGCGCACCGGTCACCGGCGGGCACCGGGGATGTCGTCCAGGCCGACGAAGCCACCCTCCTGTCACCCCAGCCCAATCAACGACCCAACCGCCCGTCAGGAGACCGCCCTTGCCGGGTGACGGTCGACGCTGACCGCTGAATACGGTTGCGGTGGTCCGTTGTTGAGGGAGAGGGCGGGAGAACGTGAATGTGTACGAAGCCGTGGAAAGCCGCCGGGCCGTGCGGGCGTTCAGCGACGAGCCGGTACCCGTGGAGATACTCGAACGAGTGCTGTCCGCAGCCGCGCGAGCTCCGTCGAGCGGGAACCTCCAGCCGTGGCATGTGTACGTCGTGACCGGCGGTCCCTTGGCCGAACTGAAGAGGCGCGCGACGGACAGGGCGCTGGCCGGAGACCCGGGTGACGAGCGGGAGTACCCGATGTACCCGGCCGACTTGACGTCGCCGTATCTGGACCGCTTCACCGCCGCGGCCGCACAGCGTTACGCGACCCTGGGAATCGAGCGCGACGACCCCGAGAGGCCCAAAAAGATCGCCGCCCTGAACGCGGGGGCGTTCGGGGCACCAGTCGTACTGTTCTGCTATCTCGACCGCGCGATGGGGCCCGGACAGTGGGGGGACGCGGGGATGTACCTGCAGACGGTCATGCTGTTGCTACGGGCGGAAGGGCTGCACAGTTGTCCCCAGGTGATGTGGACGATGTTTCGCAAGACTGTCACCCAGGCAGTCGGAGCCGATGACGGACGCGCACTGTTCTGCGGTGTCGCAGTCGGGTTCGAGAAGGAAGGCGTGCCGCATCTGCGCACTGGGCGGGCGGACATGGCAGAAACAGTGAGCTTCATCGGGGTGTGACCGTCAGGCAGCGGAGATCCGCAGGAGGCGCACGACAGGACCGCGGTGGCCTTGGCGAAGGGAGATGTTGCCGCCCTGTTGTACGGGGCGAGCAGGCTGCTGGTCCGGCGTGCGCCACCGCGCGCGGCCGACTGGACATCCCCCTGGAGCCCGAACCGGAGATCCGGGGAAGTGGACGGCGGCTTCGACGAGGATCTCGTCGGCCGTCTCCACCAGGCGGAGAGGCGCCTCGACCAGGCGGAGAGGCGGATCGCTTCCGCGTTTCCCACGGTGGTCCCCGGTGGGCGCACGACGACAGCTGCGGCACCTCGCCGCGTCGTCGGACCGCCGGACACACCCGGTGCGAGGCCGGCCCTCCACCCCGCGACGCATCGCGTTCGGTGCCGCGCTGATCACCGAGGAGTACCGGACAGCCTCAGGCCCCTGACAGGTTTTTGACCAGGAGGAGACCTCTGCTGCTCGGCCGCGTGTCGCAGCAGCACGGACTTGACGCCGGGAACTCCGCCCGCGCCACGGGACGCCCCGTAAGAGGCCTACGTCCCCAGCGGGGAGCCCGGAGACGTCCAGCCGGTGCTCCGACCGCGCGCGGTCGGAGCGATCAGCGTGCCGCCCATGCCTCTACGGCGGTCGTCACCGGCGCGCCCGTACGCGCCGACTCTTCGACGGCCAACGCCAGCAGATGGTCCTGGCAGCCTTCGGCCAGCGGATACGGTTCGGGGCCGGCGTCCCGGACCCATGCCCCCGTGCGGCACAGCAGGTCCACGACGGCGAGATCGTCCTCGGACAAGCTCGCGCCCAGGTAGTCGTTGCGCCACACCACCCGTCCGTCGAACGAGATGTGGTGCACCTCCGCGCCTTCGAGATTGAGATCCGTCCCGGTTCGGCGACGTAGCAGCGGGGACTCCACGGGCGTGCGCGGATCGGCCATCCGTACCACCGTGTCGTCCACCATCTCGCCGAGCGAGCCGCGTACCACGATCCGGCGGGCGCGCAGCGGATTCCACCACTGGTTGTCCGTGAAGTCGTACAGGCCCGTGCGGGCCCCACCGAAGTCCAGGAAGGCGAGGGTGTTGACGGAGTCCTTGGGCGTGAGATCGTCCGACCAACCGGCGGGGGACAGCGGATCGGCGAGCGGGGCGGTGAAGGCCCGGGCGGTCACAGTGACGGGCCCGCAGGCGACACCCAGCGTGTGCCGGATCAGCGACATCGCGTGATACATGTGCGTCGAGGACACTTGGACGGACGTGACCCGGCCGATCACGCCCTCGCGTACGAGTGCCGTGCGAGCGGCGTGGCCGGGCATCAGGGTGTACTGTTCCGCGACCTGGACGAGTCCGCCGCCCCCGGCGCGTGTCGCGCCCCCCACGGCATCCCACAACTCCCGAAGGCCGCGTACGTCGGGCGCCGGCGGAGTCTCGGCGAGGACCGGCACCGCACGCTCGACGAGTTCCTGTACGACCTGCGGCGTGATCTCCCACGGCACCGACGGGATGACGAACTCGGGTTCAGCGGCGCACAGTTCGCTGACCGTCCGGAAGGCGGGTACACCCCACTCCGCCTCCAGTCGGGCAACGCGCTCGGCCGAACGTGTCACCACGCCGGCCACCGCCAGCCGCTCGGGCAGCAGCCTCGCCAGTCGGGCGAAGAACTCGGCCCGCCAGCCACTGCCCACGATGCCGAACCGTATGGGTGCTGTCCTCACGTGTCCGTCCCTCCCCACGTCCGCGGCCGAGTCTAGCCCGGCGACCTCTGCCACGCGCCACCATGGCCGGCGCCTGACCAGGGAGTGCGGGACCAGCACGCGGCTTGCTCACGCGGTCTGTGAGCAGTGTGGGCACGGCGGTGGCGATCCGCTTGCCCGCTCGGGCCTCGCCGGAGTCGGGTTCGGTGGTTGTATCCGCTGGCGGGGCTGACCGGGTCACGGCAAGAGCCCCGGGAACCCCCCCCGGGGTCTCGCCACGTACCGCGACCTGTCGGAGGATCAGGCGGGCGTGAGTCCCGGGTTGCCGGCCTCGGTGACGAAGGAGGCGGCCGTGGTGATGGGGGCGCCCGGCGTGGTCACCGCGGAGACCGTCTTGAAGTCGGCGCGCGCCGTGTCCTCGCCGAGAGTCACCAAGGCATAGCCGCGGCGGCCGTTGTAGAACTTCAGATGCGGGTTGGCCTGCATGTAGGTGGCCCAGTTGGACGGCTTGTCGGAGCCGTCCTTGCCGCTGGTGATCGAACTGGTGACGATCTCGGTGCCGAGGGTCTTCGAGGCCGGGTCGTCGAAGTCCTTCTTGATGTCGAAGCCGTAGTGGACGTGTACGTCGCCGGTGAGGACGACGAGGTTGTCCCGGCCGGCGGACTCCCAGCCGTCGAGGAGGCGCTGCCGGGAAGCCGGGTAGCCGTCCCAGGAGTCCATGGAGACCTTGAAGTCCGGTGTCGTGCGGTCCTTGCGCTGGGCGAAGGTGACCTGCTGGGGAACGACGTTCCAGGTGGCCTTCGAGGTGCGCCAGCCGTCGATGAGCCAGCGCTCCTGGGTGGCGCCCGTCAACGTGCGGGCCGGGTCCTGCGACTCAGGTCCCGGGACCTGCCAGCCGTCGCCGTACGCCTGGTCGGAGCGGTACTGGCGGGTGTCGAGGATGTCGAACTGGGCGAGCCGCCCGAACTGCAGACGCCGGTAGAGCTGAGCGTCGGGGCCGTGCGGGAGCTGCCGCCGTCGCAGGGGCTGGTTCTCCCAGTACGCGCGGTAGGCGGAGGCCCGCCGCAGCAGGAACTCCTCCGGGGGCACAGTGTTCTCGGGGGTGTCGTCCGCGTAGTTGTTCTCCGTCTCGTGGTCGTCCCAGGTGACCACGAACGGGTGTGCCGCGTGGGCCGCCATCAGGTCGGGGTCGGACTTGTAGAGGGCGTACCTGAGCCGGTAGTCCTCCAGCGTGAGGGTCTCCCGGTTGAAGATCTCGGGCAGGACGCGGTCGGTGTAGGCACGGGCGCCCCCGGTCGCGGTCACCGCGTACTCGTAGAGGTAGTCACCGAGGTGGAAGACCGCGTCGAGGTCCTCGTCGGCGAGGTGGCGGTAGGCGGTGAAGTAGCCGTCGTGGTACGCCTGGCAGGACACCGCGGCCAGGCGCAGCTCGGTCAGCCGGGCGCCCTTCGACGGGGCGGTGCGGGTACGGCCCACGGGGCTGACCCACTGGCCCACGCGGAAGCGGTAGTAGAGGACGCGGTCGGCGTCCAGGCCGTCCACCTCGACGTGCACGGCATGGTTGTACTCCGGGTGCGCGTCGACGCTGCCGCGCTTGGTGACGTGGGTGAAGCGCTCGTCGTGGGCGAGTTCCCAGCGGACCTTGAAACGCTTCTGGGGCAGGCCGCTGCCGCTCTCGTAGGGGCGGGGGGCGAGCCGGGTCCACAGCAGCACCGAATCGGGCATCGGGTCACCCGAGGCCACGCCCAGCGTGAAGGGGTTCTCGGTGATCTGCACGGCGCTCGCCTCGGCCGCCGCGGCGGTGCCGCCGAGCGGGATGTCCGCGGCGAAGGCCAGCGTCGCCGCCGCCCCGGTGACGGTCAGGAAGCGGCGTCTGTCCAAGTGCCGTGCGGCGTGGCGCAGTTCGGCGGAGTGCCCGGACGGGGAAACTGATGCGGAAGGCTGCATGTGTGTGCGCAATCCCTGACGTGCGGAGTACGGCCGTGAGGCCCGGTCGGTGGTGCCAGGGCATTGCAGTGGTGCAGGGCGGCGCGCAGTTGCCGGATGGTTGGCGCGTCCATGTCCGGCGGATGACTGTTGATCTTCCCCTTCGTCCCGAGGCCTGCTCTTCACGGTTCCCGCACGGAACCGCCGTTCCCCGGGGGGTTGTTCGACGCGGTGCGGACCGTCGCCGACGACATCCACAGCAGGGTCTTTCCGTTCTGTTCCACCTGTCGTCCGGCGTGCCGATGTCGGCGGGAGGGTCGTGAACTGGCTGCGGACGCCAGGCCGCCCGCCTCGGACCCCGCCGATGAGTTTCCGTCGGCTGCCGGGTCAGTACGGGCATGACTGCTACGAACAAGCCGCCGGTCGTCTCCCGCTCGGAGTGGCTGGCCGCACACGACGCCCTCCGCGCCCGGGAGAAGGCGCACACCTGGGAGGGCGATGCGATCGCCGCCGCACGGCGACGGCTGCCCATGACCGAGGTCGACCCGTCGACCCCGCTTGTCGGAGGCAACGGAAGGGTTTCCCTGATCGACGTCTTCGACGGCCGTACCCAGCTGTTCGCGTCGTACCACATGTGGCACGACGGCCGCCCCGCCGCCGACCAGTGCGAGGGCTGCACCTTCTTCACCGGCCAGGTCCGCGAACTGTCCTATCTGCACCAGCGTGACGTCACTTTCGCCGCCTTCTGCCAGGGACCCTACGAGGAGTCCGAACGCTACCGGCGCTTCATGGGCTGGGAGATGCCGTGGTACTCCGTACCCGCCGAGTCCCGCGAACGGCTCCTCACCGGCCGTCACTTCGGCATGAAGGCGTGCTACCTCCGCGACGGGGACCGCGTCTACGAGACGTACTGGACCACCGGCCGCGGGGTCGAGCCCATGACGCCCTCCTACGGCATCCTCGACATGACCCTCTACGGACGACAGGAGGTCTGGGAGGACTCCCCGGAAGGCTGGCCGCAGCCGTACGAGACCCGCGGCCAGCAGTTCCGCAGGAACGGACGGCCGACCGCGCAATGGACACGGATCGCTGCCGGGCACGAGGACGACCTTTACGGCGGACAGTCCAGCACGGGCAGCTCGGGCGGCACGGGCAGCTCGGACTGCTGCGGCTGAGACCGGGCCCGACAGCCGGCGGAACCACCGTCGGAAGACCGCGGTGGGCACAGCACCTGTGCCCACCGCGCTCCGCCCTCACTCGATCCCCCCTCTCTGGGAAGGGGGACCACCGGGGGAGGAGCAATTCCCGCCGGTTGCGGGCCTCTTACGACGGCTTCCGTGAATCCCCAGGTCAGGGCTTCAACGAACAGGACCGTACGTCAGCGCAATAAGGGTCGAGGCCGAGGGTTGGCGTCCCGTCGTTGGATCAGTCGTGCCGCGATCCGCTGGTGGCCGAGCGACGGCCCCCGATGGAGGTGACCAACGCGTCCGCCACGATCGCCGCATCGGTCTCTGCGACGTCCGCCGGGTATTCCGGCAGCAGGTCGTCCCAGACGGGCATCCATGATCCGTACAGCTGGGTCTGTCCCTCGGGCCTGGCGAAGAACCAGATGTGCAGGTGTGCGCCTCCGTCTCCGATGCGGTAGACGTGGGCTCGCGAGATGTGTGGCAGCGCCTGCACATGGCGGACGATGTGAGTGGACAGGACCCCCAACTCGGCTGCCAGCTCATCGGGCAGGTCAGCCATGTCATGGTGCTCACGCGGATGCAGCATGAGCACCAGCGGTACACCGACTCCCGGGATCCGGGTGAGCCGCCAACTGTCGTTGAACCAGATCCCGTCGTCTCGGGCACGGCACGCCGCGCAGTTCGCCGGGTCCTCGCCGTGGCGCGGAGGCTCGGGCAGAACCGGAGGGCGCAGCGCCGCGACGCGCAATCCCTCCGGTTCGAACGGGCTGATGTCCCACCCTGTCATGCGCGCGAGCGGGAGCCGACGCTCACCGTCTGCGGCGGCGAGCGCGTGGTCGTAGAACTCGTCAGGTCGCAAGGCCATGGTCCGAAGGTTAGTTCGGCCTCGACTCCCGGGGCGGCCCGGGGTGGCGGGGATCACCGACGTGCGGGTGATGCCGGATGCGGGCTGGTGAGCCGCTCCGGCAGCACCGCGACGGCGGTCGCATCAGCCGGACCCTGCGCCGTTCAGGAGGCGCTCAGATCCAGCGGTGTGGAAGTCGGGTTGGGCGGCGGGGCGAGAACGACCTGGGGCTGACCTGGCACCGGATTCGGCGGGGTCATGTCGGACTTGGGCAGCTTGGGCGGGGTGGTCTGGTTGAAGACCGTGGTGTCGAAGTCGACGAGTCCGGTCTTCTCCATCACGGTGATGTGGTCGAGCACCGTGTCGTTCGCCTGATTGGCCAGGGCGCGGATCAGCGTGTTCTTGGTGGTAGAACGGACCTTGGCGATCGTGTTGAAGATCGAGCCGTGGGTCATGCGAAGGATGTTGGCGAAGTCGACGTCGAACTGCCGCCCCGATTCCCCCTTCAGCTGAGTGACGAAGCCCTCCTGTTGAGGACTCGCCACGTTGGGCAGCGTGATGTTCAGCATCGGTGCGATCTTGCGGCAACTCGTGTCCAGGGCGGCGTGCCCGTCGACGAGGTGCTGGCTCGCGGTCTTGACGGCTTTGCTCTGTCCCTTCTGCAGGCCGATCTGGCCGAGCGGGTGCTCCCACAGGCCGGCCGCGCGCACCTTGACCACGAAGTCCCGTTCGCCTTCTGTCAGCGGTCCCCACTGTGTGTTTGCGATGACCCGGTCGGGGGTGGTCGACACAGTGTCCAGGCCGAGCATCGCTGGGTATGCGAGGGCGCAGAGGGTCAGGGCTAGAGCACCGCCCACAAAAAGTGTTCCGATCACATTTCCCGAACGCTGCACCGTTCCTCCTGTCTGTCGACATGTCCGTCGATCTGTCGTTGCCTGGTGGGGGCGGACGAAGAGGAATACGCACGGGGAGCCGCTAGCACTCAGCGGACCTGGTGAAACCTGAGGCTCCGAAAGTCCTGCTTCCCGGCCGTCCCTGATCGGCGAAGCACGAGCGCGGAGCGCGGCCACCCCCATGACACCGGCGTGGGCATCTTCCGCCACATCGTCGGGCACGGGCGGGCGCGAGCATTGCGCAGAGGCGTCGCCTACCCCGCTCCGGCGCATGCCTCAGCCTCCGCCAAGTACGGCGCCACCGGGCCCAGCGTCAGCATTCCGCCGGCGGCGCCGGCGTGTTCCGCACGGGCATCACGCAGGGAAGCCACGGCGCGTGCGGCGATGGCGCGCTCGCCGAGGCGTGCGGCGGCGCGGGCGGTCAGGCACCACATGGCCTCCTGCATGTGGTCACGCGCTGGTTCGGGCGCCGAGGCGAGGGCGGTACGGGCCTCCTCGCACCGGTCCTGGGCGAGCAGCACGAGGGGTCGCGCCCAAGGCCGGTACGGGCCCCAGTCGAGGTGCGGGTCAGTGGGCGCGGGCCGGCCGTGCAGCAGGCGCAACCCCAGCAGGGCGAGCGGGAGAAGGCCGCGGTGCAGCCCCGGCATTCCGGCCGTCCGGAGGGCGTTCTCGGCAACGCGGTAGTGCGCTGCGGCCGTGGCCGCGGTCGGTCCGCCGGGTTCTGTGCTGCGTGCGGCCGCGCTCCGGGCCCGGAACCATCCGGTGAGGACGGAGACGAGGGGCGACTCGATGGTGTCGGCGAGTTGTTCGGCCGCTTGTGCGTGGAAGGTTGCGGCGTCGAGGTCACCGAGGGCCGAGGCGGATTGAAGGCGGACGAGTCGGCCGAGTACGGCGAAGTTCGGGAGTTCGTGCCGGGTGGCGAGGTCGAGGATCTCGACGCCGATCCGGTCCCGTACCGCCGCCAGTCCGGGACGGGCGAAGGAGTGCAGGAACACCCCGTTGAGGGCGAAGGCCAGCAGAGCGGGATCGGCCAGGTCCCGCGCCAGCGCCTCGGCATGCCGTGCCGCCTGCTGCGCACGCCTCTGCTCGGTACCGGACAGATCGGCGCTTCGGCTCTCGACGGCGATCGTGGCCAGGAGACGGGCGGACAGGTCGGCGGGGCCGTCGGCGCCGAGCGCGGCGAGCGTGCGCTCGGCAGCCGCGACGACGGCGCGGGACTGCTCGGGGTCGTCGGCCCTGCTCCAGACGGCGGGCACGTCGTAGGCGCCGATGATCCGGGCGGTCAGGGAGAGGTCTCCCGTGCGTTCCGCCGCCTGGACGGCGGCGAGGCGGTCGCGCCGCGAGTGGACGAGAGCGTCGCCACCCGCCAGTGCGAGAGTGCGGGCCACATCCACGGTGGTGCGCGGGCCGAGACGGACACCCATGCCGGTCCACGCGGTACGTGCGCCTTCGAGGGGCGCGGACCCGTTGAGGATGTCGGTCTCCAGGCGTTGGAGCTCGGCACCGGGGTCGAGTCCGAGTTGATCAACGAGCATGGCGCGGGCGCGGCGGAGGGCAGCCAGCGCGTCGGCCCGGCGTCCCGCGCGGTACAGCGCGCGGGCGAGCAGTCCCCAGGCCGGCTCGCGCCACGGATGCTCGGCGCAGTGGGCACCCAACTCGGCCACGAGATCACCCCCTTCCCCGTGGTCGAGGAGGATGCGGGCGCGCAGCTCCACCCCCTCCAGCCGCAATTCCTCCAGCCGGGTCCGCTCGCGTTGCGCCCATGCGGAGCCGGGCACATCGGCGTAGGCGGGTCCGCGCCAGGCCGCGAGTGCCGCGCCGAGGTCGGACACGGCGTCGGGGCTGCGCCGGGCGCGGGCCAGAATGTCCTGGAACCGATGGACGTCCACGTCCTCACGCGGCAGGCGCAGCGCATAGCCGGGACCTTCGGTGACGAGAACGCGCGGCGGATCGCGGGGTGGCCGGCCGGGTTCGACGGCGCGGCGCAGCGCGGCGACGAAGGTTCGCAGGGCGCCCACGGCGCGGGTCGGCGGATCGGTCCACAGGTCGTCGACGAGGGTCTCGGTGGTGACCATCCGTCCCTCGGCGGCGACGAGCCGGGCGAGTACCTCACGATGGCGGGGTCCGCCCAGGTCGATCGGGCTGCCGTCGTCGCCGAGGGCTCGCACGGCACCGAGCACGTCGATTCGCATACCCCTATCCTCCGTGCCGGAGGTCGGCTGCGCCCAACCGTACTGATCGGCTGCTGATCGTTGTCGCCCAGGCTGATCCGGTCAGTCCCCGACCCGCAAGGACGGCCTTTCATGACGCTCACCATTCCCGGCTTCGACCACATCCGCCTGCCCGGTGCGGACGGTGTGGAGCTGGCTGCCGCTGTCGGCGGCAGCGGCAGCCCGGTCGTGCTGGTGCACGGTTTCCCCCAGACCCACCTGATGTGGCGACACGTCGCCGAGCGACTCTCCGCTGAGCACACGGTGATCTGTCCCGACCTGCGGGGCTACGGCGCCAGTGACAAACCGGCGGCCACCGACCCCGGTGTGTATGCCAAGCGCACCATGGCCGCCGACATCGTGACCCTGGCGGCGGCGCTCGGCCACGAACGCTTTGCCCTCGTCGGCCACGACCGAGGCGCCCTGGTCGCCTTCCGGGCGGGGCTGGACCACCCGGAGACCATCACACACCTGGGCATGCTCGACATCGTGCCGACGCTCGACATGTGGAACGTCCTGCACGGCGCCTCGGCGGCGGTCGGCTACCACCTCTTCCTGATGGCGCAGCCGCCAGGCCTGCCGGAGGCGATGATCGCCAACAGCGCGGACATGTTCTTCGGTTCGTTCCTCGACGCCTGGGCCAACGACCCGACCGCCATACCCGAGGACGTGCGCGCCGAATACCTGCGGGCCGGCGCCGGGGCCGTGACGTCGATCGTCGCGGACTACCGGGCCTCGGCGGGCATCGACGTCGTGCACGACCAGGCGGACCTGGACGCGGGGTCGCAACTGGCCATGCCCGTGGCGGTCGTCCAGCAGGACTGGGGCTCGCAGCTGGGCTACGACGCCGCCGCGGTGTGGAAGGCGTGGGCGCCGGACCTGGACCACCGACTGACCCGAGCGGGGCACTTCATGGCCGAGGAGGCCCCCGACGAGATCGCGGCGGCGATCCAGGACCTGCTGGCCCGCTGAACCGCCGTTCGCGACCCGCCGGGCCGGGCCACGGCCCGTCGGCGGCGCGCTCTTGATCGCCGCCCGGCCCCGCATCGGGGGACAACGAACTGCCTCATGCCCAACGGAGCCGGATCGACCAGCGACTTCGCCTCCGCCTCCGACCGGCGAGGGTTCGGGGAAACGACGGGTCCGGATCAGCCGCGGCCGGGCCCGTCCTGGAAGTGGGCGACGTCCAGTTCGCCGACGAGCGTCGGCCCCTGCCCGTGCCCGGAACTGTGGCTTCCACCACGGCGCCCGTGATCTTGGCGTGGTGAGATCGTCGGATGCTCGGTTTCCTCCTCCGTCTCCTGCCGTTCTGGGTCCGCGAGCCCCTGCTCATCGTGGTCGGGTCCGTTCTCGGCGTACGCATCATGTATCTCGCCGTCCGCGATCACGACCGGATCGCGGCCGGTCTCGGCGTGGTGTTCATCGTGTTCACCGCCGTACGTGTCCACACGGTGGTCCGGGCCCTGCGCGCACGCCGGAGCCCGAGTCCTGTGGCCTCCGAAGACGGAGCGGCGGTCGATGCTGCCGCCCAGGCCGGAGCCGAGCCGCGTCCTCGCCCGGACGCCCCGGAGAAGGATCACAACGCATGGGCCCAGGCCGTCGCGGCCGTGGCCGTGTTCGGGGCACTCGCGGCCGTGCTGTGGTTGGCCCCACGCGTGATGCCGTCCGACGACAACTCCTCGCAGCCCGCCTCGTGTTCGGTCGGAGAGCGCGAGAAGCTGCCGAAGGTCTACAAGGAGAAGCCCCAGCCGGTGACCGGCGAAGAGCTGTGCAAGGCGCTCAACCGGCCCGACCTCGCCAAGCTCCTCGGAACGCCTGGCGAGACCGCGACCACCGCTTCCGGCACCAGCAACACCGCTCTCCTGACTGATGGGAAGGTCGCCCAGCCGGAGGCCGAGGTCGCGTTCGACACGTACACAGTGAACGCCTCGGCCACTTACAACGAGATGTCGACCGACCAGTATGTGAAGCTGATGAAGTTCGGGGACGAGACGGACGTCAAGACCCTGACGGTTCTCGGCCGGCCCGCGGTGTTCTCCTCGGATCACACCATGAGGTTCCAGATCAGTCTCGGGAGCGGTGGATCCGGCGGACCGGCCGAACAAGGCCCCCTGGCCAGGACGCTGTCCGTGGCCTTTGACCGTGATGACCGGGGCGGCTACTACGACATCACGGTGTGGAGCGCGTCCGGAGCCCTCCCGGACGACAGCGTTCTCCTCGGCATCGCCGAGAGGGTTCTTCCGACGATTCGCGGACGAGCTGCTCGATGAGGCGCCGAGATCATTTCGGCCGCGCGAAGGGGTCCGGTCCCGCCGCCGACAGTGATGGCGTCCGTCGACGGCCTTCCACGGACCGGAACGGCTCGGGCAGGTCACGCCGCTGAACACCGGCCCGCACCCGGTGCAGGATCCACCCGGTCCCCGCAACCTGACCGGCAAGGGCGCCCTGCCGCAACGCCTGTTGCGCAGAGTCCTGCAGGGGATGTTGCCGAGGCTCCCAACCGGGCGGACAGGAACGGCTGATCACGCCGTATGCGTGGGCCCGACGTGCGGTCTGACATCCCCTCTGCGCTCCCGCACCCACCTTTAGGAGAGAGCAAGGGAGGGCGGGCGTGGGAGCGCTGCGGGGGATCGGGCACGGGTGATGTCTGGTTGCGCCGGGCAAGGTTGACGGCGGGCTGTCGGCCGCGCGCGATCGCGGAGTTGCGACGCTCTGCGGCCACCGGGAAGACCGGTGCCTGTACTGCCATCATGGCCGCGCTTCAGCTGATGCGAGCTCCCGTGCCGCTGACACGGACGCGTGGGTCACCAGCGCGCAGGGTCACGGTGAGCTCGCCGGGGCGGCCCAGGTCCACACCCTGGTGCAGGGTGAGGACGGCGTCTTCGGGGACCAGGTCGAGATCGCGGACGTAGGCACCGAACGCGGCGGCCGCGGCGCCGGTCGCCGGGTCCTCGACGACACCGCCGACGGGGAACGGGTCACGGACGTGGAAGACGGTGGCCGACTCCCGCCACACGAGCTGGACCGTGGTGAGGTCCAGGCGGTGCATCAGGGCTTCGAGGCGGGCGAAGTCGTAGGCGAGATCCGCGAGACGGGCGCGCGTCGCCGCCGCGAGGACGAGATGGCGGGCGCCGGCGAAGGCGATACGAGGCGGGAAGGCCGGGTCGAGATCGGTGGCCGGCCAGTCGAGCGCGGCGAGCGCCTCCGCGAGGTCGGCGTCGGCGATGTCCTCGATGTGCGGCTCGACACTGGTGAGCGTGGCCCGGAGTGTCCCGTCCTCCTCGGCCACCTCCACCGGCACGGTGCCGGCGCGCGTCGCGAACACCAGCTCTCCGGGGCCGATCCGCTCGGCGAGCGCGATGGCCGTCGCGATGGTGGCGTGCCCGCAGAACGGCACCTCGGCCTTGGGGCTGAAGTAACGGATGCTGTACGCCCGTCCCTCCTGGCCGCCGAGGGCCTCCGGCGGCGCGGTCAGGAACGCGGACTCCGAGTATCCGAGGCCGGCGGCGATGGCCAGCATGTCGCCGTCGTCCAGGGCAGCGGCGTCCAGAACGACACCGGCGGGGTTTCCGCCGTCGGGGGAGTTGGAGAAGGCGGTGTAGCGCAGCACCTCGGGCCTCGGCGTATTCGTCGTCATGCTCGTGGCAACGCGGGGCGGGGCCGCGGCTGTTCCCGGACGCGGGTGGAGGCGGAGGCCGGTGTCCGCGGCGATGCCTTGGGTTTGGCCAGGACGCGGCTGTGGTTGGTGGTGGCCGGGTTGCTGACATCCCCTCTGCGGCACCTGGTCCGCGCCTGATCGGGGGGATGAGCGGTGAGGAGCGGGGGCGGCGTGGTCGGGCGGCGGCCTGGGGGATCGGGAGCGGCCTGTGCCCCGTGGCGCGCGGGCCCCGCCGCCGCACACCGCCGGGTGGGCCCCGGCGAGGTCCTGCCGGCCTCGTCTCTCGCGTGGTCAGGACTGCTCGCGGCAGTCCTCTTCGGTGCACTCGAGAGTGACGAGGGTCTGGTCGGCCTGCCGGCTGGTCAGGGGAGGTTCGGGCAGTTCGTGGGCGCCCTGCGTGCGGAAGGCGTCGAGCATCAGGTGGAGGTGGCGGCGCCAGGCCCGGGGCGCGACGGTGCGGGTGGCCTGGATGATCCCGGCCTGGGACCAGATCACGAAGGCGATGTCCTGAGCGGTGACGTCGCCGCGCAGGGCGCCCTGTTCTTGGGCGCCGCGCATGATCTGGGTGCAGAGTTCCTTGGCGCGTTCGTGCATCTCGCGGCCGGCCGCGTGAAGGGGCAGCCGTGCCGAGACCAGGTCGTTGAAGGCGCGGTCGCAGGCCTGCAGCTGGCAGAGTTTCTCCAGGTAGCGGCAGAACCCCTCCCAGGCGTCGTCCATGGCCGCGGCCTCTTCCGCGGTGGCGAGCAGTTCCGTGTACTTCGCGTTGAAAAGCGCCTCGACCAGGGCGAGGCGGGTGGGGAAGTGGCGGTAGAGCGTGCCGATCGCGACGCCGGCCTCGCGGGCGACGCCCTCCAGGGACGCCCCGAGGCCCTGCTCGGAGAAGGCCGTGCGGGCGGCGGCCACGATCGCGTCCCTGTTGCGCTGTGCGTCACGGCGCAGGGGTTTCGCCCGTGTCTCGCTCGCGGTGAGGACGTGCTGGTGGCTCATGGCTGGAGCGTAACATGAGGTACCCCTCGAATTCGATGGTTGTCATGTTTCCGATCGCAATCTCACCCCTCTGGCGTGCTGTGATGGGCCTCACTGCAAACATGAGGCACCCCTCGGGTATGGTGGCGGAGTCGAACGTGAGGCACCCCTCCGGATGACCTTGAAGCCAGCCGACCGACCCGGGACTTCCGGATCTCGGATCACATGGAAGCGGCGCCCGCCAGATCGGCGAAGCCGCGGCAGTTCTGTAAGGGAAATGACCATGAGCAGCATGACGAAGCGCCTCTCGATCGCCCTCGCCTCCACCGCGCTGGCCGGCGGAGCCCTTCTCGGAGCCGGCGGCGCGGCGTCGGCCGCCACGGCCTCGGCACCCGTGCAGCACACGCAGTACGTGTCCGCCACCTCCGCGACCAGCGCCGAGCAGGTGGGGCGCCACACGGACGGCGACAGCCGTGGGCTGGACACGGTGCGTTACGTACGGGCTGCGGACCACGAGGGCGAGGCGGCTTCGTGGCACGGCGTCAGTGCCGCCCGTTGGTACGAGGACCAGGTCGAGGAGGCGGCTTCGTGGCACGGTGTCAGTGCCGCCCGTTGGTACGAGGACCAGGTCGAGGAGGCGGCTTCGTGGCACGGTGTCAGCGCGGCCCGTTGGTACGAGGACCAGGTCGACGAGGCGACGTCGTCGCACCGGGTCACTCCCGCCCGCTGGTACCAGGACCAGGTCGAGTGGTCCCTGAACCACAGCTGACGCGGCCCGGGCCGCCCCACTCAGGAACGTCGACGCCTGCCACCACGGCAACACGACCGCACCCCCGGCCCACCTGAATCCCTGATCGCGTGCCCCGCGGCGGTCCGCACCCGCATCGAGACGAACGCCGCACGCAAGGCGAAGGCAGTCTGGCCCTCGGTGCCCGCCACACCGGCCACGGCCCGGCCCGCACCGACACACGAACCTCGTCGACCGCCTCCCTTGACGATCGTTTCCCCCACGCTGTGACACCCCGCCGGACCGGGCGGGTCCTCTCCACGCCGGGACGGTCACCGGATGCGAACGCCGAGGACACCGCCCGAGGGGCGAGAGCGTGGTCCCGCCTCGCGATGTCGCCTCGCCTCCGTACACCCCGTATCAGGACGATCCTCCCGGCTCGTGGTCGCAGGCACCGGGCGCCGCCCAGGCAGGCTGAACGGCAGCCCCTCGTCGAAAACGCTCTACGTCGAAACCGCTCTACTGGCGGTGGATGTGGCGGCTTGAACCAGGACTCGTGCCAGGTCGGTGCACTCCGGAAGGGTGTCGAGTGAGAGGGGCTGCGTGGCGACAGCACCCTCGTGCAGCACGAAGAGTCGGGTGGCGAGGGCGGCCGGGTGCGAGCAGCCCGCCGCGACGGCGAGTTCCTCGAACAGGTTCAGCAGCCAGAGCTTCTGGTTCGCGGCGATGCGGTGTGCGGGATGCGAGGGATCCGGGAGTTCTGCCAGCGCGTTGATGAAGGCGCATCCGCGGGTGTTGGTCTCGCTCCAGGTCCGCAGGGCCTCGAAGGGGGCCGTGACGGCCTCCGCCGGAGTGTTGCCCGCTTCGACGGCGGCACGGACGAGTGACCGCCAGCGCTGGTCGCGTTCCGTGAGATAGGCCGCCACGAGGTGGTCCTTCGAACCGAACTGGTTGTACAGGGTCCGCTTGGTCACGCCTGAGTGCTCGGCGATCAGATCCACGCCCACCGCCGTGATGCCGCGGCTGTAGAACAGCTCCTCGGCGGCCGCCACGATGCGGCGGCCGGCCGGCGTCATAGGCCGCGCTTCCTGCACGACGGGCCCCTTCACAGATCGGTGTACGGTGGGGGATGTTCACAGATCAGTATACCTGTCAGGAGGTTCAAGCTATGGGTGTGCCCGATGTCATGCGAGCGGTTCGCATCGCCAGGCACGGAGGACCGGAGGTCCTTGAGCTGACGGAGGTCGCCGTCCCCGCCCCTCGGGCAGGGGAGGTGCTGGTCCAGGTCGGTGCGGTAGCGCTGAACAACACCGACCTGTGGACCCGGGAGGGCGCCTACGGACGTCCGGACGACCCGAAGGCGCTGTCGGGCTGGCGAGGCCCGATCGACTTCCCGCGCATCCAGGGCGCCGACGTCGCCGGCCGGGTGGTGGCCGTCGGGACCGGTGTGACGGGGGGCCTCGTAGGACGCCGAGTGGTCGTCGACCCCGCGATCTACGACACCGAAGGACCGGACGCCCACCCGGTGGGCCTGATGGGGAGCGAACGCGACGGCGGATACGCCGAGTACGTGACGGCGCCGGTGGAGCGTGTACACGACGTGACGGAATCTCCGCTCACGGACGAGCAGCTCGCGACGCTGCCGACCGCCTACGGCACGGCGCTGGGCATGATCGAGCGAGGCCGCCTGCGGAAGGGGGAGACCGCCCTGGTCTCGGGAGCGTCCGGTGGCGTAGGCCTCGCGCTGATTCAGATCGCCCGTGCACGCGGCGCAAGAGTGCTCGCCATCAGTAGTGGACCCAAGATCGACGCGGTGCGCGAAGCAGGCGCGCACGAAGTCGTCGACCGCGCAGGAGACATCGCCGAGCGGATCCGCGCCGCCGCCCCGGAGGGCATCGACGTCGCACTCGACGTCGTGGCGGGCGAACTGGTCGGCGAGGGGCTGCCGCTGCTGCGCGAAGGGGGCCGGTGGGTCATCGCCGGTGCGCTCGGTGGCTACGACGTGGCCTTTGACGTGCGGCGCCTCTACCTGCACAACGCCCAGGTCATCGGGTCCGCGATGCACACGCCCACGCACTTCGGCCTCCTCATGAACCTCGCTCGTCGCGCAGAGGTCCAGCCCGTCATCGCCGCGACCTTCCCACTGAACCAGGCCGCTCAGGCCCAGGAGGAACTCTCGCGCAGGGAGCATGTGGGAAAGATCGTCATGCGCCCCTGAGTTCCATCCGGCCGATCAGGGGCGCAGCCATGGGCGGCCTGGGGTGCAGTGCCGGGACGGGGGCGATGGAGGGGAGCGTCGGCGCGGGCGCCCTTGGTGGCTGGGTGTGCACGGCATCCGGCTGGTGGTCGATTGCGACGGCCGGACGGCCGGACGGCCGGACGGACGGAACGTGTCGGGCCGGGAAGAACCAGGCTCGGCCGTGCCTTGTGCAGATCATGAAAGCAATCGTGTACACGGAAGGTGGCGGCCCTGAGGTGCTGCGCCTGACCGAACGTCCGCTGCCGGAGCCGGGGCCGGGCGAGGTGCGGGTACGGGTCGAGGTGTCCGGGGTGAACCCGACGGACTGGAAGTCGCGCACGGCCGGGCCGCAGGAGAAGGGCGAGCAGGTGCCCAACCAGGACGGCGCCGGACTGATCGACGCGGTCGGGGAGGGGGTCGACCCGGCCAGGACCGGTCAGCGCGTCTGGATCTGGGAGGCCGCCTGGCAGCGCCCGGACGGCACGGCGCAGGAGTACGTGGTGCTCCCCGAGGAACAGGCCGTACCGCTGCCCGACAACGCGTCCCTCGACCTCGGCGCGAGCATCCCCATTCCCGCGATGACGGCCCACCGCGCCCTCACCGTGCGGGAAGGCGACCCGACCCGGCTCGGACCCGGCGCACTGCGCGGCCGTACGGTGCTGGTCGCCGGCGGGGCGGGCGCGGTCGGCAACATGGCGATCCAGCTTGCGCGCTGGGCAGGGGCGACCGTGGTGGCCACCGTCAGCAGCCCGTTCAAGGCGCGTCTGGCCAAGGCCGCCGGCGCGCACCATGTCGTCGACTACAAGGCCGAGGACGCGGAGGCGGCGATCCGCCGGGTGGCCCCGGACGGTGTCGACATCGTCGTGGAGGTCGCCATGGCAGCGAACGCGCGGCTCGACGTCTCGGTGACCGCCCAGAACGCCGCCGTCGCGTACTACGACGACGGCGCCGACGTGACACTGCCCCGCCGGACCTTCTTCGGCAACCTGCGCTTCCAAGGCGTTCTCGTCTACACCATGCCGGCCGAGGCCAAGCGGGATGCCGTCGCCGCCATCACCGCCGCCCTCGCCGACGGGGCGCTGCGCGTGGGCGAGGAGGCGGGCCTGCCGCTGCACCGCTTCCCGCTGGAAGCCACGGCGGACGCGCACACCGCGGTCGAGAAGGGAGCGGTGGGCAAGGTCCTCATCGACGTGTGAGCCCGACGTCGCCGTCGCGTTTGCTCATCCTGTGAACCGTCGGCCGTTGGCTGAGGTGGGTGGCCCCAGTGATGCCCGGCTGACGGTGCAAGAGACCATGCCGCACATTCGGCCGGTCGGCGGTTGGTCGCCCTCCCGCCGGCTCCGGGTCCGGTCGGCTGCCCCACTCCCGGTTCTTGTCACGGAACCCGGATCCTGGCAGGTGTTTGACCTGTCCATGCTCGGACATCCGGCGCTGCGCTGAAACGCGGTCGGTGTCGCGTCGCTTGCGCAGGCGCATCGGCAGGGGGTTCCGATGTGGTTCGGACGCACCGTCAAGGCGACTGCCGGAGTCCGCGCGCTGGGGGCTCTGCTGCTGGTGGCCGGCCGCGGCGACGACGGGGACGAGAACTCCGAACGGCCGCGCTCCGGCCGTCCCCACGACCCTTCCGCCGACGCGAGCCCGTCCTCGACCACGCCCAGGACGAGTTACCCGTCGGCTCACACGTTCGACCTGGTCAGTGCGGTCCCCCTGCCCGACGAGGCGGAGGGCGGCAGGCAGGTCACCCTGCACGTGACCACGGCCTACGTCTGGTCCCCGGAGAGTCTCCAGGCCGTCGACACCAGCACCGGCGCCGTCCTCGCTCGTGTCTGGGCATCGCCCAGGACAGCGGCAGCGACGCGGCCCTTGCCCACCGCACCACGGGTTGGCCCAACCAGCAGCGCACAGGACCGAAGACCGAAGATGTCTCCGTCACTGATCACGCCGCTGTCTCTCCACCCGCACGCCTGTGGGCGGGCCTGGTGCGAGCGGACCGTGCCGGCCGGCTCCCGGGGGCGGCACGGTCCGCGTTGTGGTCGCTCAGGTCCAGGTCTGGCGTTGCAGCCAGAGGTTGCGCGCCGTGCCCGAACCCTGGGTGAACACGTAGAGGAGCGCTTCCTGGTTGGCGATGGCGGGGCTCACGTTGACGTCGCCGATGACGCCGTCCAGGGACTGGAAGTCCTGGTACGTGGTGTCGTTCTCGGCGGCTTGGACGGCGACCCACAGGGCCTTGTCGGTGCCCTTGGCGAACACGTCGACCCGTCCGTCTAAGCCGAGGGCGGCGGTGGGCCGGTCGATGATCTGGCCGCCCAGATTGGCGGAGGTCTGGAAGGTCTCGTAGTCGTCGTTCTGGCCGACGCGCCAGGCCGAGCCGTTCGAGCCGCGGCAGAGGATCTGCACGCGGGCCGCGGCGTCCAGAACCACGGAGGAGCGGGTGGTCACGCCGGTGGTCCGCGACGTATCGACGGCGGGGCGGCAGGCTGCTCCAGGTGCACAAGCGGGCGATCAACCCCCGAAATCCGCTGACCGGGTCCGTCACACAGCTCGCCGAACGTTCCTTTCGGCGGCCGGAAGATGTCGGGATACGGGCGGGAAGGGGGACCGGAAGGTCTCGCCGGCTTCCTCGCGGGCAAGTCGGTCTTCATGCCTGCTTCCTGATCCGAGGCGCAGGCCGACGCACCCGATCCGTCGACAGGACGCCGAACACTACTCACTACTGGCCCGGAGGCGCCGACGACGTCAACGGACGGGCCGTCGCCGGCAGATGATCGCGGCGGCGGCCCTCCGGCAGACGCTCGGCGAGGTGGCGTCAGCTTCTCGTCGCGGCGGACGACACCGGCGTCAGCAGGCCCCGCGCCTTGACGGCGGGGAGGGACAGGGTGCGATAGCCCACGCTCTCGAACAGAACCGTGATCTTGTCCCCGTCTTCGCTCATCACCTCGCCCTCGCCCCAGGTGGTGTGGCCCACCCGCGTTCCGGGCGGGAAGGCGCCGTCGATCGCCACGGGTTCCAGCGGAGCGGGGCCCGTACCGGAAAGGATGTCTCCTGTCCGGACGGGTGCCCTCTTCAACTCCTGTGTACGGGCGCACATGTCGCATCCCGCGCAGTCGCCTTCTGCCAGACTCTCACCGAAGTACCCGAGCATGTGGCGCCGGCGACAGCCGTTCGTCTCCGCGTACGCCCGCATCATCTCCACCCGGGAACGCTCCAGGTCGACACGGGCGGAAGCGATCCGGATCGCCTCGCGGACGCAGGCGTCGCGCTGCGCCCCGGGCACGGCGCGAACGCCGCCGCGCTTCTGTGTTGTCACGGCTCCGGCCTCCTCCAGCAGGTGCAGCATCGACGTCAGCGGCGTCTGGGACAGCCCGGTGCTTTTGCGCAGGCTGGTCGCCGTGACCGGGCCACGGTGCTCGCGCACCGTGTCGATCAGCCCGCCCAGCGTCTCCGGGTCGGGGTGAGCGCCCGTCCGGAACCGCTGGACGCCGAGGTCCTCGGGCCGGTACGCGAGGATCGCCGTCGACGGTTTTCCGTCGCGGCCGGCCCGGCCGATCTCCTGGTAGTAGGTGTCGAGGGAACCCGGCACGGATGCGTGCAGCACGAAGCGGATGTTCGGCTTGTCGATGCCCATCCCGAACGCGGAGGTGGCGACGACCACGTCGAGTTCGCCGTCCTGGAAGCGGTCGTGCGTCCGGGAGCGCTCAGCAGCCGACAGCCCCGCGTGGTAGGCGGCGCTGTCGAATCCGAGCGCCGACAGTTCCTGCGCGTACTCCTCGGTCTCCCGTCGCGTTCCCGCGTAGACGATGCCCGGTTTGGCCTCGGCCGCGGCCCGTTCCACCACCCACCGGCGCTTCCCCGCGTTCTCCGGGTGCCGTACGACCTCCAGCGTGATGTTGCGGCGGTCGAACCCGGCGACCACCTCGTACACCTCGCGCATGCCGAGCCGCTCCACGATGTCCGCCCGTACGGGTGCCGCCGCGCTGGCGGTGAGGGCGAGGAGCGGAGGCCGGCCGATGCGTTCGCGCACGTGGCACAGGGACAGGTAGTCGGGCCGGAAGTCGTATCCCCACGAGGAGACGCAGTGCGCCTCGTCGACCACCATCAGCGCGGGAGCCGCCGCGGCGATCTGCTCCACCACCTCGTCCTTCGCGAGCTGCTCCGGCGAGACGAACAGAAAGTCCAAACTGCCTTCTCGTACGCGTTCCCACACGGCTTCGTTGTCCCGAGCGCGCTGCGCGGAGTTGACCGCCGAGGCGCCGGACCCCTTGATGCGCGCGAGATGGGCGACCTGGTCCCGCTGGAGCGCTATCAGGGGCGAGACCACGAGGGTCGGCCCCTCCAGCAGCACACCCGGCACCTGGTACACGGCGGACTTCCCCGCACCCGTCGGCATCACCACGATGGTGTCGCGCCCCTGCATCACGGCCGTCATGGCGGCGAGTTGGGGCGGCCGCAGGCTCTTCCAGCCGAACACCTCTCGGGCACAGCGCTGGAGGCGTCTCCTGAGTGACCTGGTCTTGAAGTATCCGACCTTGACGCGCATGGCACTCCTGACGCCGTTCTCCAGTGGGGTTCGGCGCTCGAGTACCCCCGACAGGACGAAAAACGGGCCACTCGCGAGGAGTTGCCGTTCCGTGTCCTCGGAGCGCGATGGCACGGTGTTCTCCGGTGGCGTCGGCACGCCGGCTCGCCACGACGGATCGGTACCCGACTTGCCGCCCCACCCGGCCGCGACGGCTGACCGCATCCGCCACTTCGGCCGAGGCACGAGCACAGCTACGAAACGCAAGTTTCCGTCGTGACGCAGGAACTAATATCCCGCGCATGGTCGAACTCGATTCCCTCAGCGCCACCCGCGAGGCCTACGACGCCGCTGCCGCCACCTATGCGCAACTGTTCCGCGACTCGCTGCGTGACAGTCCCCTGGACCGCGGGATCCTGGGTGTCTTCGCCGAACTTGTCCGTGCGAGTGGGGACGGTCGCGTCGCGGACCTGGGATGTGGGCCCGGCCACATCACCGCATATCTGGACGGGCTGGGGCTGGCGGCGTTCGGTGTCGATGCCTCTCCCGCGATGATCGAGCTGGCTCGGCAGGAGCATCCGGGCCTGCGGTTCGACGTGGGCTCGATGGCCGCGTTGGACATCGCTGACGGCGCACTGGACGGCGTACTCTCGCGTTGGTCCATCATCCACACGCCACCGCCTGAACTCCCCGTCGTCCTGGCGGAGTTCCATCGCGTACTGGCGCCTGGCGGCCACCTTCTGGTCGGCTTCTCGGCAAGCGACGATCCGTCTCACCCGACGCAGGTCTTCGATCACGCGGTCGTGCCGGCCCATCGGTGGTGGCCCGATCACCTCGCCGCGCTGCTGCGCGAGTCCGGGTTGGCCGAGGTGGCCCGGATGGTCCGCGAGCCTCAGCCCACCGACCGACGGCAGTTCCAGGAGATCCACCTGCTCGCCCGCAAGGTCTAGGGACCGCCCGGCGGATCCAGCCAATCTCTCTCCCTGAGCACTGCCGCTGCTGTGGCACTCGACGGCACGTCCGGTCAATTGAGTCGACACCCGTTCCGGACTGCGGGAAACTCCCCACGATGACTCAACGAACCGACACACCTCCCGCGTGGGACGAGCGTACGCAGCTGGTCACCTTCCTGGACTATGCCCGTGACACCGCGCGAGCCAAGTGTGAGGGCGTGTCCGCCGAAGACGCTCGCAGGGCCCCGCTCCCGCTTTCACCGCTGATGACGTTGTGCGGGCTGATCAGCCATCTGCGGTGGGTCGAGTACTACTGGTTCCAAGTGATTTTTCTGGGCGAGGAGCTCGCGGGGCCGCTCGCCGAGGCGACCGACGACGATCCCGATCCTGAGATGCGGACAGCAGCCGAGATCCCGTTGCCCCAGCTTCTCGCCGAGTACGACGAGCAGAGTGCCCGCTACCGTCGCCTGGTGTCCGACCACGAGCTGAACTCAACGGCCAAGCGCCCCATCAGCGACGGCCGCTACGTCGACCTCCGTTGGGTGATCCTCCACGTCATTGAGGAGACGTCCCGCCACAACGGTCACCTCGATGTCGTGCGTGAGCTCGTCGACGGGCGTACCGGCACCTGAACCCCGTCGTGCCGGTCACGAGCCGAGCGGAGTCGGAGCCGGATCGAAGCACGAGAAGTCACATGATCCGGCGGGCTGCTGCCCTCAGCGGAACACGTTGTCCGAGTCGTCCCAGACCGACGGCTCGTTCGGCGTGTACTCCCGCGGCCTTCGCGACGACGTCTGGTACATGGCGTCGATCTCGGCGGCGAACCGCTGTGAGATGGCGTCCCGACGCAGCTTCATCGAAGGGGTCAACAACCCGTTGGCCAGGTCGAAGGGCTCCGGAAGGACACGGAACACCCTGATGGACTCCGTGGGGGACACGGTGCTGTTGGCCGACGCCACGGCACGTCTGACCTCTTCGCGCAGCTCGTTCTCCTCCCGGGCGTCGCGCGGCGCCGCCGCCTCACCCTTGGTCCACGTTCCGCGCCAGTGCGCGAGGAAGTCGGGATCCAGGGTGATGAGGGCGCCCACACAGGGCCGGTTGTCGCCCACGATCACCGCCTGATGGATCAACGGATGGACGCGCAGACGCTCTTCGAGGGCGGCGGGAGCCACGCTCTTGCCGCCGCTCGTGACGATGATGTCCTTCTTGCGGCCGGTGATGGTGAGATACCGCTCGGTGTCGAGGTGGCCGATGTCGCCCGTCGCGAGCCAGCCGTCCTGGAACGACGCGTGGGTGGCTGCCTCGTCGTTGATGTACCCCTGGAACACCGAGGGCCCCCAGACCAGGATCTCCCCGTCGTCGGCTACCCGGATGTCCGTGCCCGGCAGCGCCTGTCCGACGGTTCCGAACTTCGCCCGGCCGACCGGCTGCGCGGTGATGCCGCCGCTCGTCTCGGTCAGCCCGTAGCCGTCGTGGATGAGGATCCCGATGCCCGCGTAGAAGAGCGCGAGTTCCCGGTTGAGGGGCGAACCGCCCGAGACCGCACCGCACACCCGTCCGCCCAGGGTGGCGCGCAGTTTCCGGTAGACGGTCTTCTCGTAGAGGGCGTGCTGCAGCTTCAGGTCGAAGCCGGGACCGGGCCCGGTGCCCAGCCGCTGGCGTTCGCCGGCCGCGGCGAAGTCCTTGGCGGTCTGGACGGCTCGCTCGAACAGGGCGCCACGGCCGGTCTGCTGCGCCGTCCGCACGAAGTTCTTGTAGATCTTCTCGAAGACGAACGGGACGGCGTAGAGGAAGGTGGGGCGGAAGGAGAGCAGCGCCGCGGAGAGCGCCTCCTCGCTCAGGTCCGGCTCGTGTCCCAGGAGGATGCCGCCGCGCAGACACAGTCCCTGGATCAACAGGCCGTACACGTGGGAGAAGGGCAGGAAGGCGAGGATGGCGGGCTGTTCACCGGGCGGAGCGGCCGTGTGTCTCCAGCCGGTGAGCAGCGTGTCGACGGGGCTGGCCAGGCTGCGGTGGGTCAGGGCGCAGCCCTTCGGGTTCCCCGTCGTGCCGGAGGTGTACGCGATGACCGCGGTCGAGTCGGGCAGCACGATGCGGCGGAGCGAGTCGACCGTCGTCGGCGGGATCGCCCGGCCCCGCTCGGCGAGCTGCGACAGGGCCCCGGTGTCCAACTGCCAGACGTGGCGCAGCGACGGGAGCGACGCGCACGCCGAGCCGACCGTCATGATGCCCTGTTCGTCCTCGACGACCACGGCGACGCAGGCCGCGTCCTGCAGGATCCACGCGACCTGCTCGTGCGACGAGGTCGGGTAGATCGGGACGAGTTCGGCACCCACCGTCCACAGCGCGTAGCTGAGCACGGTCCACTCGTAGCGTGTGCGCGCCATGATGGCGACGCGGTTGCCCGGGCGTATCCCGGAGGCGACCAACCCCCTGGCGACGTCCACGACCTCGTCCCACAGCTCGGCCGCGGAGATCGATGCCCAGGTACCGGAAGCCCCGTCGAGACGGCGCGCCACCTGGGCGAGTGCCGGCTCACGCCGCGCCGTTTCGAAGAGACTGTCGGCGAGTCCCCCCTGCATGACGCCGGTGGCCGGTGGAGGAAGTTCGAACGCGTGCATCCCCGCTCCAGAATTCTCCTCGCCATGGCCTCACAGAGAGGCGCCTGTGCCGAGGATTCCTGAATCTAGCCCAGACCGACGACCACTGTGCCGGAATCGGCAAGCAGTTCGTCTACCGATGCGGTCACGGTCCGGGGGCGGGTCTCCTTCGCTGGTGGGCGGAGGCCCGGACGCGCTCGACGAAGGCTCGGCGGAATGGGTGGGGGCCGTCCCGCCGGGGCAGGGCCGTCGGTCCCGAGGGTGGCCTTCCGGCAGGTGGTCCTCCTCGGCCCGGCCTTCCGCGGGAGGTCGTCCACGGGGTGGTCGTCCGCGGGGCGCGGCGGCAACGTCCGCAACGGTTCCACCGGTTCGTACGCCGGACCGGACCGAGCCGGGCTGGGCCCAGCCGAACCGCGCCGGACCGAGCCGGGCCGAACCGAGCCGCACAGCGCCACGCCGTACAACGCCACGCCGCACCGCACCGCACCGAGCCACGCCGCACCGATCCCGACGCGCCCCCGATCCGCGTCCGACCCGGCGAGGACCTTCGGCCGCACAACGGCACGGGAAGGACATCGCCGCCGGGGCCCGGTTCGAGGCCCCGGCTGTGGCTGTCGGCGGAGTGGCTCGCCGAGCTCGTGGGGTTGTCCCGACGGCCGCGTCGTGGCCGGATGGAAGCCGCACATCTTCTGAGCTTCGGGAGGCCATGATGATCGTCCCGTTCGGGGCCCGTGATTTTCTGGACCGCGCCACGACCGTGTACGCCGACCGGATCGGCATCGTCGACGAGCCTGATCAGCCGGCGGAGCCCTGGGACGGCCTTACGTACCGGCGGATCGGCGAGCTGGCGCGCGCCCAGGCCGCCGGACTCGACGCGCTCGGCGTGCCCCACGGCGCGCGGGTTGCGGTGGTCTCACCCAACAGCGCACGGCTGCTCACCGCGTTCTTCGGCGTCAGCGGGTTCGGCCGGGTCCTGGTGCCGGTCAACTTCCGGCTGACGGCGGACGAGGTGAACTACATCGTCGACCACTCGGGGGCGAACGTCGTCCTCGTCGACCCGGAACTGACGGACCGGCTGGCCGGAATCACCTGCAAGCACCGGTTCACCATCGGGGCCGCCGCGGACGCGGAGCTGTACCGGTTCGGCGCCGAACCGGCGCCCTGGCAGCCGGACGAGAACGCCACCGCGACCATCAACTACACCAGCGGCACGACGGCCCGCCCCAAAGGCGTACAGATCACCCACCGCAACATCTGGGTGAACGCGGTGACCTTCGCCCTGCACGCGGGGGTCACGGACCGGGACGTGTACCTGCACTCGCTGCCCATGTTCCATGCCAACGGCTGGGGCATGCCGTTCGCGATGTCGGCCCTGGGCGTACGGCAGATCGTCCTGCGCAAGGTCGACGGCGCCGAGATCCTGCGCCGGGTGGCCGAGCACGGCGTGACGGTCATGTGCGCGGCTCCCGCGGTCGTCAACGCGGTGCTCACCGCGGCCCGTTCCTGGGAGGGCGAGATCCCCGGCCGCGACCGGGTACGGATCATCGTCGCCGGCGCCCCGCCGCCCACCCGGACCGTCGCCCGCGTCGAATCCGAACTGGGCTGGGAGTTCATCCAGATCTACGGCCTCACCGAGACCTCGCCCCTCCTCACGATCAACCGCACCCGCGCCGAGTGGGACGGCCTCGACACCCAGGCGCGGGCGGAGCACCTGGTCCGGGCCGGTGCTCCCGCGCTCGGCGTGACCCTGCGCACGGACGACGAGGGCGAGATCCTCGCCCGCTCGAACGTGGTCCTGGAGGGTTACTGGGACCAGCCCGAGGAGACCACCCGGGCGTTGTCCGACGGCTGGTTCCACACCGGCGACGGCGGATCGGTCGGCGAGTACGGCCACCTGACCATCAGCGACCGCAAGAAGGACGTGATCATCACCGGCGGCGAGAACGTGTCCTCGATCGAGGTGGAGGATGTGCTCTTCAGCCATCCCGCGGTCGCCGAGGTCGCGGTGATCGGCGTCCCGCACGAGACGTGGGGCGAGACGGTCAAGGCGCTGGTCGTCCTCGCGCCCGGCACCGAGGTGACGGAGGACGAACTGGTCCAGTACTGCAAGGCACGCCTCGCCGGATTCAAGGCGCCGACCTCCGTCGAGTTCCGGGACCAGCTGGCCCGGACGGCGACCGGCAAACTCCAGAAGTACAAACTGCGCGAGAGGTACTGGGAAGGACACGGCCGAGGCGTCAACTGACGGACCATCCTCCGCCGCGCGGGCCCGGTGCCGCGCAGGCCCGGTGCCGCACGGGCCTGGTGCCGCACGGGCCTGGTTCCTCGTGGTCTTCAGAGCCATCCCCGGCGTGCGGCCTGCCAGGCGAGCTGCATCCGGGTGGCCGCGCCGGCGAGTTCCATCATGTGCTGGATGTGACGCTGCACGGTGCGGCGGCTCAGGCCCATCTGCGTGGCGATCGCCTTGTCGGCGACACCGGCCACGAGGAGGGACAGCAGGCGCCGGTCCGTGGACGAGAGCAGGTCGCCCGCCCCGACTCCGTCGGTACCGGCGACCGTGCCCGAGTCGTCGACGTCCAGGGGAACGGCGTCCTCCCAGTAACGTTCGAACAGCGCGATGAGAGCGGCCAGCAGGTTGCTGTCCCGTACCAGCGCCGCGGTGGGCTCGTCGGGACTGCCCTGCGGGCCGCCGGGCACGAGCGGGCAGACCGCGATGGCACGGTCCGCGACCGCCAGGCGCAGCGGCAGATGGGGAACCGCGCGTGCGACCTCCCCGGCCCGCACGCCCGCCACCACGTTGTCCACGGCGCCCGCGTCGTCGAAGAAGGCCTTCTCGTACAGGACCCGGTAGCGCACACCCCGCGCCAGTGCCTCGAACTCCGAGCTGTTGCTGCCCGAGGGCATCGCCACGTACTGGGCCTTGCAGAACCAGAGCATCTCGTCCTGCACGCTCGCCTGGATGTGGCGCAGATGCTGGCGCAGCGCCTCGGCCCCGATGATGACCTCGATCAGCTCGCTGGCGTCCTGCCGGCGCATCGTGTCGCGGTAGGCCTGCAGCAGGCTGGTGGCCTCCGCCCTGGCGAGGTCCAACGCGTCGGCGTTCCGTTTCAGCCGCGGCATCAGCGCGACGTCGGGCGGAGTGGCCTGGAAGTGGCGGGGGAGCACGTCCGTGTGGCTGGCCATGCCTTTGGCCGAGAGCGCGTCGAGCGCCTGCTCGGCCTCCGCACGGCTCAGTCCGGTGCGTTCGGCGACGTCCTGGGCCGAGGCCCGGCCCGTCGTCACCAGGTGTCGGTAGACGAACTCCTCGGTCACCGACACCCCTGCCGCTTCAAGCGACACAGCGCCCTCCCCGAGACCGACCGGCTTGACGGTTGAATACCGTACTGCATGCTGCGCGCCGGCAGTGGCCGACCGTCGCCGCACACCGTTCCGACGCCCGGATTGCGCGCCGGGGCACGGTGTGCGGCGATATGAGCCGGTACGGGTCAGGTGGTGTGGAGGGTGAGTCCGTACCGGCTGAGGATCTCGTTGACCGGCTGGTACCAGGTCTCACCGCCGCTGCTGCAGTTGCCCCAGCCGCCGGAGGTGACGCCCTGGGCCTGGTCGCCGCTGATGAACGAGCCGCCGGAGTCACCCGGTTCGGCACAGACGCTCGTCTTCGTCATCTGGTGCACGGCGCCCTGGCTGTAGTTGACGGTCTCGTTCTTCGCCAGCACGGTCCCGCAGTGCCAGTGCGACGTGGACCCCGAGCGGCAGATGGAGGCGCCCACGGGGGCCTCCGCCGAACCGCGGACGAGCTGGTCGGAGACGGTTCCCCAGCCCAGCACGACGGGCACGGTCCACCAGCCGCTGCCTACGTTGACCCAGGCGTAGTCGTTGTCGGGGAAGGACGATCCCTGGAAGTTGCCGATGTAGCTGCCGTCCCAGCCGCTGACACCGGCTCCCGGCTGCGCGCAGTGGCCCGCGGTGACGAATCCGCCGTACACCGAGAAGCCTATGGAACAACGGACGTTGCCTGTGTAGTACGGATCGCCGCCCACCGTCCCCGCGGCGAAGGTGCGCGGTGCCTGCCGCGTCTCCTCGACGGTCACCGGACCGCTCCGCCGGGCTCGGTCCAGGAAGGTACGGACATCGTTGTCATCCTTGTGCGCGGCGACCACGCCGACGACGACCGAGTTGCTCTTGGTGTCCACGTGCCAACTGCCCACACCGGCCGGAGCCTTGAGGGAGTCGACCCGCTTCAGCGTCGCGTCGAGCTGCCGCTCGTTGTGCCGGACGAGTGCGACCTCGGCCCCCGTCGCCTCGACGGCCTTCCGTCGCGAACTGTCGGCGACGGCGACGGTGAGTTTCCCGGTTTTCGCCTCGAACCACGATCCGCCGTATGCGTCGCCCGCGGCACGCTTGGCCGCGCGGTCCACCGTCCGGGCCCTCGCTTCGGCCTTGAGCCGTGTGGTGGCTTCGTCCTTGGACAGGCCCAAGTCCTTCTGCATGGCGGTGATCAGAGCCGACGACGCCGGGGCTTTGGGCGCGGAGGGGGGCGCGCCCACGGGGGTGTCGGAGGCCGAGGCCTGGGTGCTGAGACCGGCGGCCACGGTGCTCAGGAGCAGCGCCGCGGACAGGCCGGCGCGCAGAACTGTTTTGCGTCTCAAGGGAGTTGCCTTTCTTCGTTCCGTCATGGGGGAGTGGAGCGGAAGGGCATGCTGAGAGCGCTCTCAGGGTGTGCGACGCCGAGGTTAGCGACCGAGCGCGTGGAGGTCCATACCAAAGTCCGTGATCGTGTGGGTGGCCACTCCGGCGGTCCTCGCCGTCAGGCTCGAGTCGTGCGTCGAACCGAGGCGGTTTGCGGGTTGTTACTCACTTTCGGGTGAGGGGTGGGGTGGCGCGGAGGGTGGCGTTTGTGGTGGCGTCCAGTGTTTTGGGGGATTGTGGCGTCAATCTGGCGTTGTGGGGGATACGTGCAGCGTGCAGGCGAGGATCACAGCCTTGTCGTTGATCGGTAATGCTGAGCGGGTGGTGGGCTCGGGCGGCGTGGTGGGGCGGGAGGGTGTGGTTCTCGGCCAGTGGGCCGGGGCTCAAACTCGCGGATCCTGATGTGTGGTCCGCCTGTTCCTCTAGGGGGCGTTCGTGTCTGTTTCGCGGTCTGTGTTGGTTCGTCGTGCTGCCGCGGCTGCGGTGGCTGCCGGTGTGGTGGTGGGTGTGGCGGCGCTGCCGGCGTCGGCGGACCAGGGGCGGCTTCCGTTTCGTGCGCAGGTGCAGATCAGCCGGGTGCAGTACGACTCTCCGGGCTGGGACTCGGGGAGCAACGCGTCGCTGAACAAGGAGTGGGTGGAGGTGACGAACACGGGCCGTTACGGGGTCAACCTGAACGGCTGGACGCTGTCGGGCCGTGACGGCCGCGCGTACGTGTTCCACCTGCGCCTGGGAGGCCGGACGACGGTGCGGGTGCACACGGGGGTGGGGCGTGACGCGGGCCGGGACGTGTTCCAGGACCGCCGTGGCTACGCCTGGGACAACCGCGCGGACACCGCGACGCTGCGCAACGACCGCCATCGTGTGATCGACGTGGTGACGTGGGGCCGCGGCCACGGCGCCCCCGGCGGACACAACGGCCGCGGACACGGTCTCCCCGGTGGTCACGATGGTCGGGGTCACCAGGTTCCGGGTGGTCACGACGGTCGGGGTCACCAGGTTCCGGGTGGTCACGATGGTCGGGGTCACGAGGGTCCGGGTGGTCACGATGGTCGGGGTCACGAGGGTCCGGGTGGTCACGATGGTCGGGGTCACGAGGGTCCGGGTGGTCACGATGGTCGCGGTCACGAGGGTCCGGGCGGACACCCTCGTCGCTGACACCCTCAGGGGAAGGCAAGGAGTTGAGCGCCGGTCGGTGCTCGGCGGGCCGGTGCGTGCGTGGGCACGCACCGGCCTCAACGCGACCTGGTGTCGCGCGAACGTGATCGTGCTCGGGGAACGGCGGTGCCGTTTCCCGAGATGGTCTGCGTCGCGGTGTGCCGTCGCCGTTGCCCCAGCGGCGTCACCGTCGGCCGCAACGGTGCCGGCCGGGCGAGCCGTCGGCGGCCTGGTGCCCTAGTCGGCCCAGGGCTGGAAGCCGGTGTCGAGGACGGCCTTGAGGGACGTGCGCAGCCGGGCCGCCTCGTCACCGCCGAAGCTCTCCTCGAATTGGGCTTGTACGGCCCTCCACAGGGGGAGCGCCGCCTTCAGTCGGGAGAGGCCGTCCGGTGTGATGGCGGCGATCCGTGCGCGGCGGTCGGTTGCCGACGGCTCGACGGTCACCAGGCCCTCCCGCGCGAGCGGCTTGAGGTTCGAGGCCATCGTCGTACGGTCCATCGCGATCGTGTCGGCAAGGCTGGTGATCGTCATCTCGCCGTGCGCACTCAGCCTCTGCAGGATGCTGAACTGCGTGCCCCGGAGACCGACGGGGCCAGGGCCTTGTCGTACGTCGCCCCCAGGTATCGAGCCGCCTTGCGCAGCGCCAGGTTGTTGCACTGGTCGGCGACGCTCGTCGACGTAGGGGTCATGATCTCCTCCTGAGCTCCCCGTCCATCGTACGAGCCCATGCTCCTCTTCACGGCGAGCCCGGCGGGTTGACTGCCCGGGCCGGGGGATCGGGTCGAGGGGCCGGTCCCAGGAGGGCGGTGGTTGCCGAACTGCAAATAGGAGCATATCCTCCTAAGGATCGGCGTGGCGTGCCTGTCCGCCTGATCCGTTCCCGCGCCCTCTCCCCAGAAAGCCCCGCCATGGAATCCCCCGTCGGAGCCGCGCCCGAGCGTGAGCAGATACGTTCGACAGTGGCCGAGCCGTCCAGGCCGCCCCGCTCGATCCGCCCCCGGCCGCCGGTGAGGGCGTGGCTCCAGCCGGCCGTGATCTCCCTGATCGTCGCGGCGGCCTTCATCTCCTGCTATGTCGGGCTGCAGCGTGATCCCCAGCCGCATCAGGTCCCGATCGCCGTCGCCGCACCTCTCGTGCCGGGAGCGATACATGAGGCCCTCGGCGACACCGTCGAGGTGCACCCGGCCGCCGACGCCGGCGCCGCGCGCCAGGCGGTGAAGGGCCACGACGTCGTCGCCGCGCTGAGCGCGGACGGTTCGGACGGGCTGCGCCTGGAGATCGCCGGAGCCGACGGCACGTCCACCACATCGGCCGTGAAGACACTCGTGGGCGCCTACGCCCACGGGGCGGGCAAGCGCGTCACCACCGACGACGTCGTACCCTTCACACACTTCGACACCAGGGGGCTGGCCGGCTTCTACATGGCCTTCGGCGTGACCCTGTCCGGCTTCGTCCTCGGCTCGAACGCGCTCGGACTGGCCGGTCTCCTGCACCTGCGCCACCGGTTCTGGCTGCTGGCCGGCGCCTCCGTGGCCATCGGCACCCTCGCCGCGATCATCGCGGGCCCGGTCCTCGGAGCGGTCCCCGCCCCGGTCGCTCCCCTGGTCGTCACCCTCACCCTGCTGGCCGCCGCGGCAGCCTTCACCACCAAACTGCTGGGCACCTACCTCGGCCCCGTGGGAGTCCCCGTCGCCACCCTCCTGCTCCTCACCGTCGGCAACGCCACCAGCGGTGCCACCATCGGCGCCGATCTGCTGCCCACCGCGGCCCGGACCGTCTCCGCGCTCCTGCCCCCGGGCGCCGCGGTCCGCGCCGTCACCGACCTGAGCTACTTCGACGGCGCGCACGCGGCGGGCCCCGTGATCACGCTCGCGCTGTGGGCGTGCGTCGCCGCGTTCCTGCTCGCCCTGCGGCCCCGTCTGAGGCGACGGCGCACCGAAGTCGCCGCCTGAACCGGCACGCCGGCGCAGGTCGCCCCTCCACCAGCGCCGTACACCGGACGTGGCTCCGGCGTCGGGCGCCCACGTGAGGGCCGGCCGGAGCGTCGCCCTCCGCCGAGCGAGGCCCCGTAGGCCTCCATAGATTGGGGGAGGAGGAGGAACGGGGTCGTCCTCACAGCAGAGCGGCTCGGCCCTCAGCCAGTCACCCCATCCAGTCACGCGCTCCACATATCCACCCCGTCACGCGCCCACTCACCGATGCGGCAGGAGGCCGACCGATGACCACCAGCGACCTTGTTCTCCTCTCCAACGCCGGTGACGTGGGCCGCGCGGTACTCGACCAACTGCGCGCGCTGGACATGCCTGTCCGCGTACTGGTCCGCCGCGACGACGATCGCGCGGCCGGGCTGCGCGCGCTCGGAGCCGAGGTCGTCGTCGGTGATCTGACCCGTCCGGAGAGCGTCGCCGCCGCGCTGCGCGGCGTCGGGAGGATGTACTTCGCGATGCCCGTGTCGCCGGACCACCTGCTGGCGACGACCGTGGTGGCCACCGTGGCCCGCGACTGCGCGGAGCTGGACGTGCTGGTCGGCATGTCGCAGATGACGGTGTCGCAGATGACCGCGACCAGCACCGCGGAGTCGAACCAGCAGCGGCTGCACTGGCTGGGCGAGCAGGTGCTGAACTGGTCGGGGCTGCCGGTGGTGCACATCCGCCCCACGTCGTTCCTGGACAACCCTCTCTTCACCACGCTGGCGGCACGGTCCATCCGGGAGAACGGCACCATCGCGCTGCCCTTCGGGACCGGGCGCACCTCGCCGGTCGCCGTCGACGACGTCGCCCGGGTCGTCGCCACGGTCCTCCGCGATCCCGCTCCGCACATCGGCCATGTCTACGAGCTGACCGGTCCCCGCTCGGTCGACATGACGGAGATCGCCCAGGAGTTCTCGCGAGCCCTCGGGCGACCGGTGTCCTACGTGGACGTGCCGCTCGACCAATGGCGGGCGGAGGTGCTCGCCAAGGCGGGCCTGCCCCCGCACACCGAACAGCACATCGCCACCATGGCCCGACTGCACCACGAGAACCGCTACGACCGGACATCCGACGACGTCGAACGCCTGACGGGGGTACCCGCCCAGTCGGTCGAGACGTTCGTGGCCGCGCACAAGGACCTCTATCTGGGCTGACCCGCTACGAGCCGTCGGCCCGGGGGCTCGCCGGGGGGGGCGACGCAGGGTCACGCGCCACGCGCACGGCGGAACACTCGAGGCGCGGCCGTCGATCGAACAGCGAATGCGAACCAACCTGCGCGCACCGACCCGCAGGTGCGGTGTAATCACCCTGGTCCGGATGGAATCTGCTGACTGGGGGAGAGGCTGTGGGCGTACTGGTGGTGCAGCACCTGCGGGAGGAAGGCCCGTACGCGGTGGGCGAGGCGCTGGCGGCCGCGGGTCTGCGGATGCGGCCCTGCCGGGTCTGGGCAGGGGATCCGCTGCCCGAGAACCTGGCCGGAGTCGAGGCGCTCGTGGCGATGGGCGGCCCGATGGCCGCGTACAGCGACGCCGGGTTTCCCACCCGAGGTGCCGAACTCGACCTGTTGCGGGCGGCGTTGGCCGCCGAGGTGCCGGTGCTCGGGGTGTGCCTGGGTGCGCAGCTGCTGGCGGTGGCGGCGGGCGGTACGGCCCGTACGGGGTCCGGGGCGCAGGTGGGCTGGGGCGAGGTGCGGACGCGTTCGGCGGCGGGCAGGGACCCACTGTTCATGGGGACGCCCGAGCGGCTGCGCGTACTCCACTGGCATGCCGACACCATGGAACTGCCGCCCGGGGCCGTGCCGTTGGCGTCCTGCGAGCGGTATCCGGCGCAGGCCTTCCGCGTGGGCGGGGCCGCATGGGGCCTCCAGTTCCACCTGGAGGTCGACGAGGCGGCCGTGGACGCGTTCGTGGCGGCGTTCCCGCAGGAGGCCGCCGGCGCTCCAGGGCTGCGGGAGGCGGCGCCGGGCGAACTGGCCGCACTGGCTCCGCACCGGGACCGGGTGTTCGGGAGGTTCGCGGCGCTGGTGGCCGCGCGAGCCGAACGCACCGCGACCCGGACCTTCTTCACTCCGAAGGCCGCTGCCTGGGAGGCACGCTTCGCCGCCGACGGCCCGCGCTACGAGACGGCCGTCGCCCGCCTGGGGCTGAGCCCCGGCCAGACGGCCCTGGACCTGGGCTGCGGCACCGGACGTGCCCTGCCGGCCCTGCGCGCGGAGGTGGGCGACAAGGGAAAGGTACTGGGCGTGGACGTCACTTCGGCCATGCTCGTGACCGCAGCCCGCGAGGGCCGCGCCGGCCAGGCCTGCCTGCTGCTCGCCGACTGTCACCGGCTGCCGCTGCCACCCGGTGCGGTGGACGGAATCTTCACCGCCGGGCTGCTCGACCACCTTCCCGACCCGACGACCGCCCTGCGCGAATGGGCGAGGGTCACCGCGCCGGGCGGCGCGCTGCTCCTGTTCCATCCCTCGGGCCGCGCCGAACGCGCCCGTCGTCACGGCCGCCCGCTGAGCCCCGACGACCCACTGGCCGAGCCGAACCTGCGGCCCTTGCTGGACGGCAGCGGCTGGCAACTGGACTGCTACGAGGATGCCTCCGGGTACTTCCTGGCGCGCGCCGTCCGTACCTGCTGACGCGCGCCGTCCGTACCTGCTGAGGCGTCCGCACCTGTGGTCCGCACCTGCCGCGCGCACCGGCCCTCGTAGTGCCGTCCGCACTTCACTCGCCGGCTCAGCCCGAGGTGTACGCGGCTCTCGGCCTCACCTGTGACCACGCAAGCCTGTGGTCCGGACGCCGGCAGGCAGATCGGCGGCTGAGGCGAGGTCGGTGAGGCCGCCGGACCAATCCGTGCGGGTGAGCGGCTTCGTACCAGGAGTGAGCGGGCCGAAGGGCCCGGACTGCGCTTCGGAGGCCACATCGCATGATCACTTTGGTTCTGATCGGACTGCTCGGCGGGTTGATCACCGCGGTGTCTCCCTGCATTCTCCCGGTGCTTCCCGTGGTGTTCCTGGCCGGCGGACCCGCCACCGACACCCCGCGGGCGCGGCCGGGCGGTGCCGCTCCGGCCGATGCGGCCGCGTCGGGGGAAGGCCGCGACGAAGCCGCCACCCCCCGCACCTCCGACGACGGCGGGGTCCTCCTGGAGGCGCGGCCCGCGCCCCGGTCCTCGCGCAACCGCAGGCCCTACGCCGTGGTCGCCGGCCTGGTGCTGAGCTTCAGCTTCTTCACGCTGCTGGGCGTCACCATCATCTCCGCGCTGGGCCTGCCGGAGGACATCCTGCGCTACGTCGGTCTGGTCCTTCTGGTGCTCATCGGTCTCGGTCTGGTGTTCCCGGCCGTGGAGCGTGTCCTGGAGAAGCCGTTCGCGCGGATCCCGCAACGACGGGTCAACAAGGACGGCAGCGCCTTCGTCCTGGGCCTGGGCCTGGGGCTCCTGTACGTGCCGTGCGCAGGTCCCGTGCTCGCGGCCATCACCGTGGCCGGCGCGCGCGGCCGACTCAGCCTCGACGTAGTCGCGTTGACGGTCTCCTTCGCCCTCGGTACGGCCCTTCCGCTGCTGGTCTTCGCGCTGGCCGGGCGTCGGGTCGCCGAACGGGTCGGCGCCTTCCGCAAGCGGGCCCGCGCCCTGCGGTTCGGCGCGGGATGCCTGATGATCGTGCTCGCGTTCGGCCTGGCCTTCAACGTCACCGACGCCGTCCAGCGGGCACTGCCCGACTACACCTCCGCCGCACAGAAGAAGATCGAGGACAGTGACACCGCCCGTCAGAAGCTGTCCGGTCTGTACGACAACTCCAACAAGGAGCTCTCGCGTTGCGAGGACGGTGTCGACGAACTGCGTTCCTGCGGACAGGCGCCGCCGATCGGGGGCATCACGAAGTGGCTCAACACACCCGGTGGAAAGCCGGTCGACCTCGGGGCGGAGCGCGGCAAGGTCGTCCTGATCGACTTCTGGACCTATTCGTGCATCAACTGCCAGCGCAGCCTGCCCCACATCAAGGCCTGGGAACGCGCCTACGCGTCCTCGGGACTTGAGGTGATCGGGGTCCACTCTCCCGAGTTCGCCTTCGAGAAGAAGCCGGGCAACGTCGCCGACCAGGCCAGGAAGCTGGGCGTGACCTATCCGGTCGCCCTCGACAACAAGCTGACGACCTGGAACAACTACCGCAACCGGTTCTGGCCCGCAAAGTACCTGATCGACTCTCGGGGCACCGTGCGCTACTTCAAGTTCGGTGAGGGGCAGTACGCGCAGACCGAGGACCTGATCCGTACGCTCCTCGAGCAGGCGAACCCCTCGGTCCGGCTGCCCGCGAAGACCGGTCAGCAGGATGCCGCGCCGACCCGCGACCGTACTCCCGAGACGTACCTGAGCAACCTGCGCATCAGCGGATACGTGGGCGACCCGCTCCTCGACGACCGGCCCAAGACCTACCACTTCCCGGCAGCGCTCCCGCTCGGCCGGCTCTCCCTCGACGGCACCTGGACCGCGGGGTACGACCACTTCACCGCGGGCGCCGACGCCCGCCTCGCCTTCACCTACAAGGCCAGGAACGTCAACCTGGTCCTCGCGGGCAAAGGCCCCGTCACCGTCCTCGTCGACGGCAAGGCCGTCAGGACCCTCCATATCGACGGCACCCCCACCCTGCACCGACTCGTCGACGAGGACACCCCACGCCAGGCCCGGCTCGAACTCCGCCTCGCCCCGGGGATCCAGGCCTACGCGTTCACCTTCGGATAGACCTGCCGCGCCCGCACGGCCGACATCGCGCGGCCGGCGCCGGGACGGTCGGGATCGGTCCCGGCGGTGACCAGGGCCACGCACGCGGGACACACGACGACGGGGGACTTGTGACCGACGAGACCACCCGTGCCGCACGACTGCTGGACGCCCAGGCCAAGGCCGCCCGGCTCTTCGCCGAGATCGAGGCGAGGGGTGGTCGCGCCCGGAGAGGGCGAGCGAGCGGTCAGCGACCGGATCCGCGACCTGGCGAACGACCTGTTCGGCCCGACGCGCCACTGGCAACGGCGCATCGTCCGCTCCGGACCGAACACGCTCCACCCGTAGCGGGAGAATCCCCCGGACCGGATCACCGGCCGGGACGACATCGTCTTCGCGGACTTCGGACCGATCTTCGAGGAGTGGGAGGCCGACTTCGGCCGCACCTTCGTGCTCGGCGACGACCCCGTCAAGCACCGGCTGCGCGACGACCTGCCCGAGATCTTCGCCGCGGGCCGCCGCGCCTTCGAGGCCGACCCGGACATCACCGGCGCCCGCCTGCACGCCGAGATCGGACGGCTGGCCGCCGAACGCGGCTGGGAACTGGGCGGCCGGCACGCCGGACATCCGGTGGGCGAGTTCCCGCACGAGAAGATCGACGGCGCCGACATCGAGTCGTACGCCGCCCCGGGTAACGACACCCCGCTACGGCGTCCCGACCGGGCCGGACGCGTCTGCCACTGGATCCTGGAGATCCACCTCGTCGACCGCGAGCGCGGTTTCGGGGGCTTCTACGAGGAACTCCTCGACCTGGGCCGACCTGGGCCGGAGCAGTCGCGGGGCGTGCCGAGCGCGGTCGGCGCCGGCGGGACGGGCGCGCCCCCGCGGTTCGTCGCGGGGTCGTCGCCGTCCGCCCGACGGGAATCACCACACAGGTCGTCTCAACATGTGACTCAGGCATTTGACATTAGATCCTCTTATGGATGATAAAGAAGTTGCTTTGGCCATTCATATGCGCGGCGGGACCCTCGCGGCGTGAGGCCGGCGCCCCGTCCGAGTGAATGAGTCCCTCCGTGTCCCACCCCATCGCTGACCAGCCCGCCGCCGACGCCGTCGGGCAATGGCACGCGTGGCGCGCCGAGCGTCACAGGGCCCTCACCTCCCCGGCCGGGAACCTCGCCCTCGTCGAGACCCGCTGGCTCCCCGCCGGCGCGGACCCGGACGCCGAGAAGGCCCGGTCCGGTCATCCGGACACCGTGACGGTCACCGCGCTGCGACGCACCGATCTGGTCACCGGCGGCTCCGAGGACGGCCTGCGCTTCTGGGACGCGGACGCGCCCGCCATCCGCCACTTCGACCGGGTCGACGCCTTCCCCTACGACCCCGCCTGGGTGCTCCACGCGACCTACACCCCGGTGTCCGATGCCCGGCGTGTGTCCTTCGAGCACCTCAGGGACAACGGCGGCACCCGCGACCTGGTCGTCCCCGGCGACATCACCCTCACCGTCGACGGCCGCGACTACACCCTCAGCGCCTTCGACGACGACGGCACCCTCCTGCTCGTCTTCGGCGATCCCACCAACGGGGACACCACGTACGGCGCCGGCCGCTTCCTCTTCGTACAGCGCACGGAGGACGACCACCGCGTCCTCCTCGACTTCAACCGCGCCTTCGTACCGCCCTGCGGGTTCTCGGATCAGTACAACTGTCCGATGCCGCCGCGGCAGAACCGCTTCCACCTGCCCGTCGAGGCAGGCGAGAAGCTCCCCGTCTTCCGCGCCGGCTTCGACGCGCAGCACTGACCGTCCCGCAGCCTCCCGCACCGCAGCACGAAAGCGCCCCTTCACCATGAGCATCAAGAAGACCTCTCTGTACGGCACCGCGACGGCGGCCACCCTCGCCCTGGCCCTGACCGCCTGCGGCGGCTCCGGCTCGGGCGGCGGTGCCACGGGCGGCTCCTACGACAAGAACGCCACCGTCAACATCGGCTCCCTCTACGAGCCGCAGAACCTCGACAACACCGCGGGCGGCGGCCAGGGCGTCACCGAGGCCCTCAACGGCAACGTCTACGAAGGGCTGTTCAAGCTCACCGACGACGGCAAGGTGGAGAAGCTCCTCGCCCAGGACTACAAGGTCAGCGGCGACGGACTCACGTACACCTTCACCCTGCGCGACGGCGTGAAGTTCCACAGCGGCAAGGCACTCACCAGCCAGGACGTCAAGTACAGCCTGCAGAAGGTTCTCGCGGACGACTCCCAGTCCGCCCGCAAGAGCAACCTCGAGGTCGTCAAGGACATCGCCACCCCCGACCCGCGGACCGTCAAGGTCACGCTGTCGAAGAAGTCGATCTCCTTCGTCTACAACCTCTCCTACGTCTGGATCATCAACTCCCAGGCCAAGAACCTGAAGACGACCGAGGACGGCACCGGCCCGTACAAGCTGGACAAGTGGACGCGCGGCTCCGCCCTCGGCCTGGACCGGTACGCCGGCTACTGGGGCCGCGCCGCCGGCAACCAGAAGGTCGTCTTCCACTACTACAAGGACGCCACGGCACTCAACAACGCCCTGCTGACCAACGCCGTCGACGTGGTCACCAGCGAGCAGTCGCCCGACGCCCTGGACCAGTTCAAGAGCAACCAGAACTACAAGGTCAACGACGGCGACTCCACCACCAAGCTGCTGCTCGCCTTCAACGACAAGGCCAAGCCCTTCACGAACGTCAAGGTGCGCCAGGCCGTCTCGTCCGCCATCGACGACAAGAAGCTGCTGGAGTCGGTCTGGGCGGGCTACGGCAAGCTCATCGGCTCGATGGTGCCGCCCACCGACCCCTGGTACGAGGACCTCACCAAGGTCAACGCCTACGACCCGACGCACGCCAAGCAGCTGCTCGCCGAGGCCGGGTACGCCAAGGGCTTCACCTTCACCCTCGACACCCCGAACTACGACCCGCACCCCACCGCCGCGACCTTCATCAAGTCCCAGCTCGCCAAGGTCGGCATCACCGTCAAGATCAACTCGATCACGCCCGACGAGTGGTACACGAAGGTCTACAAGAACCACGACTTCACGGCCACGCTCCAGGAGCACGTCAACGACCGTGACCTCGTCTGGTACGGCAACCCCGACTTCTACTGGGGCTACGACAACAAGCAGGTCACGCAGTGGGTCGAGCAGGCCGAAGAGGCCTCCACCACCGCCGAGCAGACCGCACTGCTGAAGAAGGTCAACGAGAAGACCGCCGAGGACGCGGCCAGCGACTGGCTCTACCTCTACCCGCAGATCGTCGTAGCGAGCAGCAAGCTCTCGGGCTACCCGCTCAACGGCCTCAACTCGCAGTTCTACGCCTACGACATCAAGAAGAAGGGCTGATGGCGCGCTACCTCCTGCGCCGACTGGCCTTCCTCGTGGTGTCGCTGGCCCTGGCGAGCGTCGTGCTGTTCGTCCTGCTGCGCATGCTCCCGGGCGACCCGGCCAACGCACTCACCTCGGTGGGCGCCAGCCCGGAACAGATCGCCGCGGCACGGCACTCCATCGGGTCCGACAGGCCACTGCCCGAACAGTTCACGCACTGGCTCGGGCAACTGGCGCACGGTGACCTCGGCACCTCCTTCGTCAGCTCACTGCCCGTCGGACCCGAGGTCACCTCCCGGCTGGACGTCACCGTCCCGCTGACCCTCGCCGCCTTCGTCCTCGCCGTTCTCATCGCGGTGCCGGCCGGGTTCGTCGCCGCGTACAAGCGGCGCACCTGGTACGGGGCGTTGCTCAGCGGCGTGTCCCAACTGGGCATCGCCATCCCGGTGTTCTGGCTCGGCATGATCCTCGTCGCCGTGTTCGCGCTGAACGCGGGCTGGCTCCCGGCAGGCGGCTTCCCCCCGGACGGCTGGTCCGACCCCGCCGAAGCGATCCGTTCCCTCGTGCTGCCCGTCGTCACCATCGCCCTGGTGATGAGCGCGTCCCTGATCCGCTACGTCCGCTCCGCCACCCTCGACGTCCTCGGCAGCGACTACCTGCGTACCGCCCGCGCCCTGGGTTCGTCCTTCGGGCGGGCCATGTGGCGGCACGGCCTGCGCAACAGCTCCGTGCCGGTGATCTCCGTCCTCGCCATCGAACTCGCCTCCACCCTGCTCGGCGCGGTCGTCGTGGAGTCCGTGTACGCGCTGCCGGGCCTCGGCTCGATGCTCGCCACCGGCATCGCCCAGCACGACTACCCCGTCATCCAGGCCGTCCTGTTCGTCTCCACCCTCGCCGTCCTGCTCATCGGCTTCGTCGCCGACCTCGTCCAGCGATTCGTCGACCCACGGCTGCGCGGACGACTCTCCGGAGGTGCCCGATGACCGCGCCCGAGGTGCTCGGACCGGTGCTGTCCGAGACGGCACCGCCGCGCGGCCGGCGAATCGGCCGTTCCGCCACGCTCGTCGTCGGCTGTGTCCTCGCCGGACTCATCGCGCTGCTCGCCCTGGTCTCCCTGTTCTGGCTGCCCTACTCCGCGGACGACACCTCCGGCGGGCGGCTCGCCGGACCCGGCGGGGGACATCTGCTGGGCACCGACAAACTCGGGCGCGACCTGTTCACCCAGGTCATGACCGGCTCTCGGATCGCCGTCGAGGCCGGGCTCGGATCGGTGCTCCTCGCCGCCGCCATCGGCGTCACCCTGGGGGTGCTCGCGGCGTTCGCGCAGGGCTGGCTCGACGACACGCTCTCCGCGTTCCTCGACATCCTGATCGCCTTTCCCACACTGCTGCTCGCGATGCTCATCGTCGCCGCGCGCTCGGCGACCCTCGGCTCGGCGATCCTCGCGATCGGACTGGCACAGAGCGCCGTCGTCGCCAGACTGGTACGCATCCTGGTCAAGCGGGTCCTGGCACAGGACTACATCACCGCCGCCCGCACCTCCGGCACCTCCTGGCCGCGTACGGTGCTCGGCCACGTCCTGCCCAACATCTGGCCCACCCTCGTGGTCAACCTCGCGCTGCAGTTCGGGCTCGCCGTGCTGGCCGAGGCCGGCCTGTCCTACCTGGGCCTGGGCGCACCGCCGCCCAACGCCTCGTGGGGCCGCATGCTCCAGGAGGCGCAGGCCACCTTCACCACGGCCCCCGCCGGGGCCCTCGCCCCGGGCATCCTGCTCGTCCTGCTCGTGATCGGCGTCAACCTCATCGCCGACGGCGTGCGGGAGACCCTCGACCCGGCGACCCGACGGAGGCGCACATGACACTCCTCGACGTACGGGGCCTGACCGTCACCACCGCGGACGGCCGGACACTGGTCGACGACCTCTCCTTCACCGTCGCGAGCGGCGAACGGCTGGGACTCATCGGCGAGTCCGGTTCCGGCAAGTCGCTCACCACCCTCGCCGTGCTCGGCCTGCTGCCCGACGGCATGACCGCCACCGGCGGCATCGACCTCGCGGGCACCCAGATCGTGGGCGCCACCGAGAAGAGGCTCACCTCCGTCCGCGGCCGGGACGCCGCCGTTGTCTTCCAGGAGCCGCTCACCGCGCTCGACCCGCTGATGCGCGTGGGCCGGCAGATCGCCGAACCCCTCCGCAGACGCACCGGTCTGAAGGGAGCCGGCCTGCGCGACGCCGTCCGCGACGCGCTGGCACAGGTACGGCTGCCGGAACCCGAACGGATCGCCCGCGCCTTTCCGCACGAGATCTCCGGCGGACAACGACAGCGCGTCGCCCTGGCCATGGCCCTGGCGTGCGCACCCAGACTGCTGATCGCCGACGAGCCGACCACCGCGCTGGACGTGTCCGTGCAGGCGGAGATGCTCGACCTCCTCGACACCCTCGTCCGGGAACGGGAGATGGCGGTGCTCTTCGTCAGCCACGACCTCGCCGTCGTGGCCAGGGTGACCGACCGCGCCCTGGTGATGAAGGAGGGCCGGGCCGTCGAGGAGGGTCCCGTCCACACCCTCATCCGCTCGCCGCGCGAGGAGTACACCGAAGCGCTCGTGGCCAGCGCCCGCAGACTGCAGTCGGCCCTGGACCTGAGGAGCGCGCGGTGACGCCCGTACTGGAACTGAAGGACGTGGCGCTGCGCCACCGGGGGAGCGCGGCCAACGTGGTCGAGGACGTCTCGCTCACCGTCGAGGCCGGACACAGCCTCGCCCTCGTCGGCGAGTCCGGGGCGGGCAAGACGACGCTGCTGCGCCTGCTGCTGGGCCTGACCCGCCCCACCGCGGGCAGTGTCCGCTTCGACGGAACCGACCTGTCCCTGCGTGACCGGCGACAGCTGCGCCGCTTCCGGAGCAGCGTGCAGTGCGTCTTCCAGGACCCCTACTCCTCGCTCGACCCCCGCCGCCGCGTGGGCGCCATCGTGGCGGAGCCCCTTCGCTCCCTGGGCATCGACACCCGGGCCGGCGCGGCTCCGAAGGCGGCGGCGGCCCTTGAACGGGTCGGCCTGCCCGCCGACGCGGCGGACCGCTACCCGCACGAGTTCTCCGGGGGACAGCGGCAGCGGATCGCCATCGCCCGCGCCACGGTGTGCCATCCGCGGGTGCTGCTGGCCGACGAACCCGTCAGCGCACTGGACGTCACCACCCGGGTCAAGGTCGTCGACCTGCTCGCCGACCTCAAGGAGGAGCAGGGGCTCACGATCGTGATGGTCTCCCACGACCTGTCCGTCGTCGCGTCCTTGTGCGAGCGCACCGCCGTGCTGGAACGCGGCCACGTCGTCGAGCAGGGCGACACCGACCAGGTGCTGGGCGACCCCGCGCACCCCTACACCCGCCGTCTGCTCGACAGCGTGCCGAGACTGCCCGTCTGAACCACCGCCGGAACAGGCCGGATTCGCCGGATCAGGCCGAACCCGTACTCCACTGGTCGTCGGCTGCCGGGCGGCGGCCGGCCCGGTCCGCCGCGCGTGCACCGCGGTCGGTGCCCGTTCGCGTCTCCTCCGCGGCGGCGCCCCGTGGGGCGGCCGGTGCCTGCGTGGCAGAGGCGAGGAGCGCGAGCCGGTCGGCGCTGTCGGTGCCGGGGTCCGGGTGATAGACGACCAGCGTCTGGCCGGCCGTGCCGCCGATGCCGAGCCGCTCCCGGTTCAGCCACAGGCCACCGACCTGGGGATGGTCGATGTGCTTGGACGCGCCTTCGCACGCCGCCACGTCGTGGCGGGCCCAGAGCCGGCTGAAGCGGGGGCTGGCGAGGCAGAGCTCGCCGACGAGCCGGATGAACCGGGGGTCGTCGATGTCGGTGCCGACGGACTCGCGGAAGCCCGCCACCATGCCCACGGTGGCGCTCTCCCAGTCCGCGTAAAGAGCACGTTCGGCGGGGTCGAGGAACACGTCCCGCAGGCGGTTGGCTCCCGGCACGAGTCGCGGTGAGAGAGCGGTCGCCAGGGTGTTGGCGGCGAGCACGTCGAAGTAGCGGCCCTCGACCAGTGCGGGCAGCGGGAGCGTGGCGACGAGCTTGGCGATGCCCGGAGGAACGGTCTCCCTCCGGCGCCGGTTCCTGTGCCGCCGGGGTTTGCCGGCGCCCAGACGCAGCAGGTAGGCCGTCGCGTCGTCGTCGAGTTGCAGCACGCGCGCGAGCGACTCGAGGATTTGCGCGGAGGGGTTGCGGTCGCGGCCCTGCTCCAGGCGCAGGTAGTAGTCGGCACTGATGCCGGCGAGCATCGCGACCTCTTCCCGGCGCAGACCCGCGACGCGCCGCTTCCCCACGACCGGGATCCCCACCTGTTCGGGAGTGACGAGTTCACGGCGGGCGCGCACGTAATCGCCCAGGAGGTTCGTTTCGTCGCGCATCGCCCCACTGTAATTCGCCCCCTCGCGCGGGTGCCTGGCCCTGTCACCCCCAGGACCGAGGGGGCCCTGGCCCGGCCCGAGGGCGGGCGGCAGCCTGATCAGCGACCCGCCGAGCGCGGACGAGCACAGCGAGGAGCGAAACCATGTCGACCTATTTGTTGGTACACGGTGCGTGGCACAGCGGAGAGTGCTGGGAACGGGTGGTGCCGTTGCTGGAGTCGGCCGGACACCGGGTGCTCACACCGTCGCTGACCGGTCACGGCGACAAGGCGCGTCTGCTCGGCCCCGAAGTAGGGCTGGACACGCACATCGACGACATCGTCGAACTGATCACCGAGCAGGACCTCACCGAGGTGGTCCTCGTGGGCCACAGCTACGGCGGGCTGGTCATCTCGGCCGCGGCCGACCAGCTCCCGGACCGGATCGCGCATCTGGTCTACCTCGACGCGATGGTCCCCGAGGACGGCGAGAGCGCGGCCGACGTCATGCCCGTGACCCAGGCACTGATCGACCTCGCCCTGAAGTCCGACAGCGGCTGGCGGGTCCCGCCGCTCCCCGGACTTCCGCCGCCCTCGGGCCTGTTCGGGGTCACCGACCCGGCGGACGCCGCCTGGCTGCGCACGACGCTGTCGGACCTTTCGGTGCGCTGCCTCCAACAGCCGGTCCGACTGGACAACCCGGCGGCGAACTCCATCCCGCGGACGCACATCCACTGCACCGTCGGCAGGCCGGAGGGCTTTGACCGGCGCCCCGTCCCCGCCACACAGCCCAACGGCACCCCGGCACAGGTGCGGGAACTGGCGACCGGCCACGACTGCATGGTCACCATGCCGGCCGAACTCACCGACCTGCTGCTCGAGCTCGGCTGATCCGCGGACCCGCCCCACGCCGACCGGCTCGGACCCGGCATCGTTCGTGCCGTCACCCGGTCAGCCCTCGGAATCGGCCTCACGCAGGGTTCGCAGCCATTGGTCCGCTCGTCGCGGTGAGCGGAAACGGATGACGTGGAGCGGCGCGAAGCGGGGATCCTGGGTGCGTCGGCCGATCTCCGACCGCCGCGCGCCGTGCTGGGACCAGGCCCACCATGCCGGGTGGTCACTTCTGAACCAGCCCGACAGGGTCTCCACGTTGCCGCCGAATATGCGCTCGCGCAGCAGGGTCCGGCGCAACGACCTGCGCAGGATGCGGGGCATGATGACGGACTTCGGGTAGTCGAGCCAGATCACCGTGTCGGCATGCGTCCACAGCAGATCCCGGACTTCCGGGTAGCCGAGGGAGTCGAAGATCCACCCCGGGGTGGCAGCGATCGTGGCCACCTGCTCCCGCAGATCGGGGTTGGACGCCCATTGCGGGCCGGTGAACTTCAGGGCGTCCATCTCGTGGAAAGGCAGCTCGAGCCGTGCGGCGAGGGCCTGCGCCATGGTGGTCTTTCCGGCCCCGGTGATGCCGGCGACGAGGATGCGTTTCACCGGGGAAGGCTACCCGCCACGTCGCCGTGCGGTCGGAGAGGGATGTCTCCCGCGAGACACGCGACGGTCCGCGCCCCTGGAAGGCAACGGGGTTCTCCGCTCCGGCCGATCGGCGCGGACCCGAGGCGCGGGGGAGCGCACGGGGCCGGTGAGCGCGGTCACGCGCTCCGGATGCGGGAGCCGCCGACCGCCCCTAGCGTGGCAGGCGTATCCCCCCAACCAAGGAGTGATCATGGGCAAGAGTTCCATGGACAAGGCCAAGGGCAAGGCCAAGGAGATGGCCGGCAAGGCCACCGGCAACGAGCGTATGGAAGCCGAGGGCAAGACCGACCAGGCCAAGGCCAACGTCCGCGAAGCCGCGGAGAAGGCCCGTGGTAAGGCCGCAGGTGCTCGCGACTCACTCCGCGACAAGCACTGACCGCTTCACCCCACACGGAGGACGCCTCTCGACCCCGGTCGAGGGGCGTCCCTCTGCCGTCAGGAGCCACCGCCCGTACGCGGCTCCGACGCCCTCGGCACGCCGGTCACGCGGTTCGGGCCGAGCGTTGCCGTGCCGCACCGGCTACAGGGTTCACCTGAACGGCCGTGCATAGGGCAGGGTGAGGGGCGAGTGACGCTGCCCGGAGCCCGTGCACCCGGTGTCGGCCAGGTCGGCCCGGCCGACCTCGCCGCGGAGTTGTCGGCGGGGCTGACCGGTGACGACGGCGGGCGGTACACGAAGTCCCCCGGATGGCGGCAACACCGGGGACGGAACCCGGAACGGGAGATTCCTGACCGCCGACGACGCGCACGGCCTCCCACGGCCGCGGACCGGCCAACCATGTCGTTCCGTACGGTGAGTTGCTCGCCCTCGGCTCGTAAACTGGCCCCCGTGAGCGGTGACCGGCCAGTACTCGCCGGCGTCCACGGCACCACCGTCGGCTCCCCGACACGGCCGCCCGCGGCGAGTCCCGCCTCATCGGGGGACGCACGGCCGAGACCTGGCAGCCGCGGACGGGTGAGACGGCCGGCCGGTGTGCCGAGGTCACGGCGCGGGGCCGCCCGCGGAACCGGTCCCGACGGCACCACGGGAGGACGGCATGACGGGGACGCCACGGTCCGGCGCGGGCCCCACGGCGTATGTCGTGGACACCGCCGGCGGCAGGGTGCGCGGTGCCGAGATCGGCGACGGCGTCCTCGGCTGGCGCGGCATCCCCTACGCGGCCCCTCCCGTGGGTTCGCTGCGCCTGCGGTCGCCGAGGCGCCCCGAGGCCTGGAGCGGTGTGCGCGAGGCCACGGAATACGGGGCTCCCGCCCCGCAGCCGCCCATGTTCCTGCCCGCCGTGACGGCGGACCCCCTGTCGGCCGACGCGCCCGCGCTGCCCGAACCGTCGGAGGACTGCCTCTACCTCAACGTGACGGCTCCGGCGGGCGCCGAGGGCCGTCCCGTGCTGCTGTGGATCCACGGTGGCGGCTACCAGGTCGGTACCGGCACCGACATCGCGGGGGACGGCGCGGTCTTCGCACGCGCCCACGGTGTGGTCGTGGTGACGTTCAACTACCGTTTGGGCGCGCTGGGGTTCCTCGCACTGGACGGGGAGGAGCACACCGGTTCCTACGGTCTGCACGACCAGATCGCCGCGCTGCGCTGGGTCCGCGAGAACATCGCCGGCTTCGGCGGCGACCCGGACCGGATCACGCTCTACGGTCTGTCCGCCGGCGCCAAGTCCGTCGCCAACCTGCTCGCCTCGCCCGTCACCCGAGGCATGATCCACCGGGCCGTCTCGTCGAGCGGCGGAGCCGACCACGTCGCCGACCGGGCCCAGGACGCCGCCCTGACGCGGCGGTTCCTGCGCGTGCTGGGAGCCGGGGCGGACGGCATCCGCAGGGTGCCGCCGGAGGAGATCCTCGGCGCGCAGAACGCGGTCGGCGAGGGAGTGCGGGCCTCCTGGCTGTGGCGTCCCTCCATCGACGGACTCGCCCTCACCCGCAGGCCCCTGGACGCCCTCGCGGCGGGCGCCGCCGCTGGTGTCGCACTGCTGGCGCAGACGTGCGTCAACGAATGCGCGCTCTACCAGATCCTCGCTCCCGACGCGGCCGAGCGGGCGGACCGCGTCCTGGAGGAGTACTTCGGCGCCGCCGCGCGCGACCGCATCCTTGCCGTCTACGCGGAGCACCCGTCCGAACCGGCCCGCGATCCGCTCCAGTTGCGGGTCGACCTGATGACCGACGAGCGGTACGCAATCCCGACGACGCGCCTCGCCGACGCCCAGTCCGCCCACGCGCCCGTCTGGCGTTCCCGGTACGACATGCCGTTGACCGGCCTCCCGCCGGGAGTCGCCCCCGACGGGACACTGCCCGCGATCCACGGTACGGACGGCGCCGCGATGTGGCTCGGAGGTCCGGGCGTCAACGGGCTGCTCCACGAGGCCTTCGGGGCCTTCGTCACCGCCGGGGTCCCCGTCACCGAGGGGCTGCCGGACTGGCCCGCGTACACCACCGGCCGGCGCGCCACCATGGTCTTCGGCCCCACCGGGCCCCGCCCGGTCGACGACCCTCGCGGTGCGCGCCGTGCCGCCTGGCACGGCCGCGAGTGGCAGTCGGGGACCTGGTGGTCCCTCGACGACCTCGCGACCGGGCTGCACGGCTGACCGACGGCCCGCCGCGTACGCGCCGACGTGTGACGGCGAGCGAGTGATGGCGCGTCACTGCTGGAGGGACCGCGGAGCCGAGGGGTCTTCTCGTACGAGGACCCCGGCCTCCCGGGTCGGTTCCCGCGCGCTGTTCGGCAGTCCGGCCGGGACGGGGGCGTGCCGGACGGGCCGACGCGGTTCGTGCCCGGCGGTGAGGCCGGGTTCCACCGAACCCGCGGACACTGCCGGGGGTCGGCCGGCGCTACACGCTGTAGCCGCCGTCCACCCCCAGCGCCTGCCCCGTGATGAAACCGGCGCGGTCCGAGGCCAGGAACGCCACCGCCTCGGCGATGTCCGCCGCCTCGCCGAAGCGGCGCAGCGGGATATTGCTGCGGGTGATCCGCAGGGCCGTCTCGTCGAGTTCGCCGGAGGTGATCAGCCGGGCGGCGATGCCGTCGGTCAGCATGCCCGGGGCGACGCAGTTCACCCGGACCCCGTACCTGCCCTCCTCGGCCGCCAGAGCCCGCGCGACCGCCTCGACCGCCCCCTTCGGGCCCGAGGAGAGCCCGTCGCGGACCGGGAACCTGTGGGTGGCCACGGTGGTGACGGCGACGATGCTGCCCCGGCTCTCCCGAAGTCTCGGCAGCGCGGGATGGACGAGATGGAAGAAGGCCGCCGCGTCCGCGTCGAGCTGGGCCCGGAACTGACGCGGCGTCACCTGGCTGAGGTGCACCATCGGTACGTGCGGTCCGGCCGCGTACACCACCGTGTGGAGGCCGCCGAAGGTGTCGGCGGCCTCGGAGACCGCTGCCGCCGTGGCCACCTCGTCGGTCAGATCGAGGCGCAGCGCGAGGACTTGACGCCCGTGCTCGCGCACCTCGGCGGCGAGCGCGTCGGCCCCGGCCCGGCTGGTGCGGTACGTGAACGCCACGTCACTGCCGCGCTCGGCCAGCGTACGGACGACGGCCGCGCCGATACCACCGGTGCCGCCCGCGACGAACGCGGTACCCGACCTGCTGGAGAAGTCCGCCATGGTCCTCACGTTTCCAGGGAGTTGGCGACGATGACGTACCCGACCTCGCTGGTCCTACGGATCGACTCGCGCCGCATCGCGCCGCGTTGTCGGTTCACCTGAGGGCACCCCGTAGGGCGGGATATACCCCGTCGGGCCACGCATCGCACCGGCCACCGGCCGTTGGTCCGAGCGCGGGGCCGGACGGGACAGCCCTTAGCGGTCCGCGGCCGGGTTTCCCTCGACCCACTGGATGAGCAGATTCCGTACGTAGGGATTGCCCTCCTGTGCCGCGTGCGCCAGCCGCTCCGCGCTCGCGCGTGCGGCCCGCCAGGTCACCGGGGTGTCCTCGGCGTGTGCGGCGTCGGCGGCGGCCAGCGCGTCGGCCGCCAGGCCCCGGAGTTGCTCGGAGAGATCGTCGTGCGCCGCGGCCCGATAGGCCTCCAGGCGCAGTGCCGCCAGGTCGGGGGCCTCGGGGGAGGGGGACGCGTGCGCCGGGGGCTGGGCGTAGCCGCTGACCGCTATGACCACGCAGAAGGTCGCCACGTCCCGGCGGCTCTCCCGCTGCCCCCGTTCCACGGCGGGCGCGAGCCACGAGGCGGCCTTCCAGTGCGAGACCGAGGTGGCCGCGGTGAGCGCCACGATCAGCGCCGCCAGGGGAATCCAGCCGCCGAGGAGATAGCCGACCGGGCCGAGCACGAGGAAGCAGGCTCCGCTGAGCATCCATATGCGACGGCGGCCGATTCGCAGGTGTCGGGACTCCATGACGTTCAGTGTCGCAGGAGCGGGTGCGAGGCCGTGCGGCGGCGGGGGGATTCGAGGAGAGTCCCAGGACGGGTACGCCCGGGACGGCGGCCTGCGGGCGTCCGGTCGACGCCGTGAGGCGGGCCCCGGCCGGGCTCGCCGAGGCGCCCGGTGTCCTCGTCGGCCGCCGCGGGCGTGCTCCGTGAACGGGCGTAGGCGGTGAATGGCCGGAGATCGCCCTAACCCCCGGGCGCCGGGGTACATACGATGCGGTCGGTCCCGGACTTCACTGCTTCTTCACATTCCCGGGTCACCCATGCACATGGCTTTGTCATGTACATGTTTCAACAGTTCACGCTTGATCCAACGCACTGGTCTGCGACGGCCCTTCCCGTACGCGGGAGGAGCCGCACCCCCCAATTCGCGGCGGCACACGATCCGTGCCGCCGGAAACGCCAACGCAACGGATGGGAGCACCATGGCTGGTGGGCTGCTTCTGGGTGGCGCGATAGCCGCCCTGTTCGCCACCGCACTACCCGGACCGGACCCGTCCTCCGGGATCGTCGACCCTCCTCCGGACAAGATCGTCATCAAGGTCGCCACGGTGAACGGCTCCGGCTGCCCGCAGGGCACCGCCGCGGTCGCGGTGTCGCCGGACAACACGGCCTTCACCGTCACCTACAGTGAATACCTCGCCCAGGTGGGCGGCACCTCCGGGCCCACCGCGTTCCGCAAGAACTGCCAGCTCAACCTGATCGTCCACGTGCCGCAGGGCTTCACGTACGCCATCGCCAGCGCCGACTACCGCGGCTTCGCGTCGCTGCAGCCCGGCGCCAGCAGCACCGAGAAGGCCTCGTACTACTTCCAGGGCTCCTCGAGCACGGCGGCCATCACGCACCCCTTCGGTGGTCCGTACGACGACAACTGGCAGGCCACCGACGTCACGGACTGGGCCCAACTGGTCTGGGCCCCCTGTGGTGTTCAGCGGAACTTCAACATCAACACCGAGTTGCGCGTCAACGCGGGCACGTCCGCGCCGGGCAGCACCAGCTTCATGACCATGGACTCGACGGACGGCGACATCAGCACCATCTACCACCTGGCCTGGAAGGAGTGCCCCGGATCATGACCCGGGATCGCTGACCCGGCGACCCCGGTCCCTCGGGCCCTTGACCGGCTCCGCCGCATCGGAGCCGGTCAAGGGCCGCGGCACCGGGGCGGCGACTTGACTAGGGCAGCAACTTGTCGAGGGCGGCGGGCCCCTCCTGTGCCAGCTTGCGTTCGGCCCAGGCGAGGTTCTCCGGGGTGATGTCGCGACCTGCGGCGAGCACCAGGTCCTCGGCGGTGACCTCGCCGCCGGCGCCGGTGTGCAGCAGCGCGTCGGGGGTCGCCCTCTCGTCGGACGGCACGGGCGAATCCGATTGGCTCGTTGACATGATCTCTCCCTGTTCCACCTGACCTGTTCTCACGCTACGGGCAATCCGGGCACCCCGCGCGACGCGTCCCGGGTAGGTCCGGGGTGCCCCCTCCGTGCCCCCTCCGTGCCCGGACACGGGCCGGGAGGCGGTCCTCGGGGGCGGGGCGACGGCGACCCGTTCGGACGTACAACGATGTCGGCTCGCGGTCCCGCAGGTGATGGTGGAGGCACCGCACTCCTGCGACTGATCGGAGCATGTAATTCGTATTCGTTGATGGCCGCCGCCGGGCTGGCGAGCGTGGCCCTCGCGGCCAGCGCCGGGACCGCCTCCGCCGCCGACCCGACCCGGTCGGCGTCGCCGTGGGCAGCCCCGGTCTCCTGTCCGGCAACGTCATTCAGATCCCCGTCGACCTCGGCCTCAACCTGTGTGGCGACTCGGTCGACGTGGTGGGCCTGCTGAACCCGGCGAGCGGGAACACCTGCGCGAACAGCTGACCAGCCAGGGCTGCCGGGCAGGGTTGCCTGCCCGGCGGTGCGCGGCCGGGCACGGGATTCCGGCCGGCCGCCCTCTCACTCGTCCCGTCCGCCGAGCGCGTCGTCCGACCGTGATGATCCGGCCGCTACGGACACGGTCCGACCCGTAGGACGGCCGAGGTCCTGCGTCGCACGCACGATCCCTTCATGGTCAGTGGTCCGGCGTGCCGGTCGTCCACCTCCGCACCGGCCGTGACCGCGACGCTCGCGCCGATACCCGAGTCGACGCCCCCGCACCGACGCCCGCGCTCTCCGCGGCGTCGACGGCGGCCGGTACCGGCCCCGGGGCGTAGAGGCCGGCCGGACCCGATGCCTCCGCCAACTCCGCCCGGACGGGGGCCCGTTCCAGTCGCCACGTCGCGAACCTTGCCGGCTCCGCCCGCCGTCGGACGGTCGCCGATGCCGCCGAACGAGTACGGCTCGGAGCCGGAGGACGGGACGAGCGTCTAGTCGACGCAGTCGTCCAGTGAACCGGTGGGAGCGACGCAGGCGAGATCGCGCCGCGCCTCCCAGAACCCTCGAGTCAGGCACTCGGTCCCCTCGGCCTGCTCGGCCTGCTCGCCCTGCTCGGCCTGCTCGCCCTGCTCGGCCTGCTCGCCCTGCTCGGTCCCTCCGCCTGCTCGGCATCCAGGTACCCCGGTCCCCCCGCGCCGGCGGACTCGCGGCCCCCGCTGACGACGGCCACGGCGCGGTGGCGCGGCTCGTCCGCCATGGCCTGCCCGACCCGGAACGCCGCGTCGGTCACCCCGTCTGTCGCCTCGACGTCGCCGACCGTCGCCCACCCCCCTGCACGCGGGCTCGACACGCGTGGCGGTCTGTCCACCGGCCCGGCAGCACCGGCGCCGGAATCCACGCCCTCACCGGTTGAGTCGCGCCGTTGGTGAGCAGGCCCACCGGATGCCGCGCCGCCCGCTCCTTCGCCTCTCCGTGGCCTGCGTGCGGAGCCGTCGGGCAGCGGGTGATGAGACCGCCCGGCCGGCTCGAACCGTCGATTCCGGCCGCTCTCCCCGTCGAGCAACCCGTCAGCGGGCGTCAGGTCCGGGGTGTCCGGGCCCCGCTCGGGAGTGCGGGCGTGGCGATGGATGCCGCGTCACGGGTGCGTACGGAACTGAGAACTCGGCGTGGCCCCCGGTGCAGGGGGATGCGGGGGCAACTGCCGTGGTCCGGAAGGTGAGTGGACGGCCAATGATTCTCCATTGGCCTGTACATGCCCAATTACACCGGCCAGACTGTGCGCCGAAACCAGCACCCCCCACCCGAGGAGCACCCCTCATGCGCATGCCCGCCCGGCAACGTTGTCACGCCGTTCTGGCCGGTCTTGTCACCCTCGCCACGGCCGCCGCCCTCTCGGTCGCCGCCACCGCTCCCGCCGCGGCCGCGGACACCTGGAACGAGGTCGGTTCCGACCGCGCCGATCCGCTGACCGAGAGCCAGGGACTCGCCTCGGTCGAGGTCCCGGCCGGCAGCCCCAACCGGTACACGGGGATCGGCACAATCCCGTTCGACCTCACCGTCCGCGGCTGGAACCACGTGGGCGACCCCGACGCCTCGTACAACGGCTACTACGTGGAGCCGTACCAGGCGGACTCCGGCAGCGCCAAGATGTTCCGGGTGCAGGCACCGGGCGGTGCCTGGTCGGAGTACGTCCACGCCCTGAGCCCCGGGGAGGCGCTGAACAACTCCTTCGACACCATCTCGCCGAACGGCTCCTGGATGGTGTCCGGCGAGTGGGGCACGATGAACCGCCTGCTGGTCTTCCCGACCCCCGGCGTGAACCCCGCGACCTCCCCCTCCGCGAACCTCCCGCAGGCCTCCACCATCAACCTCGACCACGCCGTACGCGACGTGCAGGGCTGCGACTTCGTCACGTCGACGCAGCTGCTGTGCTCCTCCGACGACCCGGAGGGAGCGCTCTTCGGCATCACCAAGCCCCTGCTGCAGATCGACCTGTCGGCCGAGCCCGGCTCCGCCGACGTGACCGGTCATGTCACGGCCCTGCGCCAGCTCCCGCTGCGCAGCTCCTGCTCGGGCAGTTTCGAGTCGGAGGGCACCGACTACGACCGGCGCACCGGCACCCTGCGCGTGATCGTCGTGTCGCCGGGCTTCTGCGTACTCACCGACAGCAAGACCTACCGGTTCACCAGGAGCTGAGCGCACACCGGCCACGACACGGGGGACCGGCCGAAGCGTATGCGTCCGACGCGGGGAGGTCTAAGGTCGGAAGCAGAACGACAATGATTGGGGGCGGCCGGTAGTGGTGCAGGACGAGGCCGTGGTCGGCTGTATCGGGGAGCTCCTCGTCGGCACGCGGGGAGCCGCCGGTCCCGGCGAGATCCTGGTGCGGGTGAGAGGTGGATCGGAGACCTTCCTCGCCTGGTCGCAGGAGCCCCTCCCGATCGGGGTCATCGTGCTTGTGATCGAATCCCGTGGATGCCGTGAGGTCGACGTCATCGAGTGGGCCGATCCGTTGGACGCGTTGGGCGGGGATCCCGCCGACGCCGGTTAAGGAGTAGAGCGATGTTCGGTTACCGCGTTCCCGCACCCGACGAGGCGATGCTGATCTCGGGCGGCAGGCGGGGACTGGGGGGCGCGCCGTTCCGCGTGGTGACGGGTCACGGCAAATTCGTGCTCCCGGTTTTTCGCAAGACCCGTTTCCTCACCCTTTCGATGTGTGAGGCGGAGGTCACCGAGACCTGTGTGACCAAGCAGGGAATCGCGCTGCACGTCCGCGCCGTGATCGCGTTCAAGGTCGGCAACGACCACGAGAGCATCATCAACGCGGGTCAGCGGTTCCTGTCCGACCAGGACCAGATGTCGGTGCTGACCGGCCGGATCTTCGCCGGTCATCTGCGCGCCATCATCGGCTCGATGACGGTCGAGGAGATCGTCACCGAACGGCAGAAGCTCGCCGCGGAGGTCCTGGACACGTCGAAGATCGAGATGGCCAAGATCGGTCTGATCGTGGACTCGCTGCAGATCCAGTCGATCGACGACGGCGACACCGGTTACATCGAGGCCATGTCCGCACCGCACAAGGCCGCCATCCAGCGCCAGGCGCAGATCGCGCAGGCCCAGGCCACCCAGGCCTCGGTCGAGGCCGAGCAGGTGGCCGCGCGGAACCAGGCCGAGTACGCCCGGCAGACCGCGATAGTGAGGGCGGAGTACTCGGCCGAGGTGGACCGCGCGCAGGCCCAGGCGGCCCAGGCCGGACCGCTGGCGCAGGCCCACGCACAGCAGGAGGTGCTCGCGGCACAGACCGAACTGGCCCAGAAGGCGGCCCAGTTGCGCCAGCAGCAGCTGGTGGCCGAGATCGTGAAGCCCGCCGAGGCGGAGGCCGAGCGGATCAAGGTGCTCGCCATCGCCGACGCGGAGCGCATGAAGATCCAGGCCGAGGCGGCGGCTTCGCACGACCGGGTGGCGCTGGACCGGATGCTGATCGACCAGCTGCCGCTGATCGTGAAGGAGGCCGCGGGCGGTCTCGCGGGTGCCAACGTCAACGTCCTGAACGGCGCGGACGGTCTCGGTGAGATCGCCGCAGGCCTGGTCGCCCAGGGCCTGACGATCCTGGACTCGGTCCGTCAGAACCTGAACGGCAACAACTCCGACGGCCGCTCGGAGAAGACGGAGGCACTGCTGGAGCTGCCGGGGTACCTGCGGACGCCGGAAAAGGGCGCCGACGGGAACGAGCCGCAGGACGGCTCGTCTTCGAAGGGCTGACCGCGAAGTGCCGCCCCGGGAACGTGACTTCGGCAGCGTGACGTTGACGAGCTGAGGCATCGTCGGCGTCACGCGGCGAGTGCCGTCACGGTGGCACGGCTCCCGGGGCGCCGACTCCCGACTCCTTCGACGCGGCCGCCGCCACGGATGTCCGCGACGGGGGAGCGCCGGGCGCCGCGGGCGTCGGCGCGCGCTTCCGCGTGATGCGGCGGAGCGTCAGCTGAGCCAGCCGGTCGCGCTGTTGCCCGGGGGAAGCGAAGGTGGAAGGGACGGAGGCAGCGGGCGCGCGTTCGGGACCGAAGCGCCGGGAGGCCTCGGGAGGAGTCCGCCCGAGGAGGGATCCGTGTTGAGGATCCATTCGAGTTCGCGTTGGATCCTGCGGGCCTCGTTGCGGACCTGAAGCGGTATGTCGCCGCGTTCGGAGATCAGTTGGGCGTAGATCGGTGCTTCGTGCACGGGTGGCGCTTCTCCTCGTGTCTGGTGCCGTGCCTCTACGGTAAGGCCGCGGCGACTTCACGGGAGTCATCCTCCCAGTTCGGCCAGAACCGGAAGAACTCGACCACGGAGTGGCACGTTCAGGGGGACGGCCCTCGGCCCGAAGGCCGGGGACGTCCCCCTGGTACTTGGTCGGGAGGCCCCTTTCGGGGCGCCCCTAGGAGCCGTTGGAGCTCGACGGGCCGAAGAACTCGATCTCCGCTATGGAGACCTGCTTGGAGGCGGCGGCGCCGTACGCCGAGCGGATGATGAAGCGGACCGCGGTGACATCACCCGCGCGGAACTTGCGGCTCTGGCCGCCCGCGCCCTGGTCGAGGGTGAGGAAGCGGGTGCTGGTCCTGCCGTTCGCGGTGGTGACGCGCGCTTCGATGCGGTGCGGCAGCGCCGACTGGGAGAGCTGGTCCGCGCGGGTGGAGACGCCCGGGGTGATGACCAGGTCCAGGAGCCTGGTCGGCTGCGCGAAGCGGGCCTCCAGCCACTCGCCGTCCCCGGACTGCGAGACGCCCGGTCCCCACCAGGTGTTGTTGAGTTTGTCGAAGGCGAGACCGGCGCCGTGACCGGGGAAGGAACGGGACGCCTTGTAGCTGTCGGGCCCGATCGGGGCCCGCTTGGCGAAGTGGTCCTTCACGGCCTGCACCGCCGTACCTGTGTTCATCGCGGCGACCACCACCAGAGTGAGCACGACCGCGCCGACCACCCAGTTCATGACGCGTCCGAAGCCGCGCCGCAGACGGGGCCGGTCGCCGGCCCACGGCGTCTGCCCGTTACGGGAGTTGAGCAGCCGCCGCCACCAGGGCAGCCGCCCCGGGGCCGGCCGTTCGCCGGCCATGGGCAGGGCACACCGGCCGCAGAAGTGCCGGTCCGGACGGTTGGGAGTGGCACACCAGGGACAGGGCACACCCCCTTCCGCTCCGTGCTCGCCACCCGGGGCGCGGACCTGCGGGCGGTTCGCGACGGGGAGGCCCGGCAGCACGGGTGCCACCGAAGGCGCCGCGGGACGTTCCTCCGGGTCCGCCACCGGCACCAGCAGCGACCTGGCGCGCTCGGCCGCCGAGTCCCGGGAGACCGCGGGGGCGGCGGACGGCAGCGGCTCGGTGTCCGCGGCGTCGTCGTGCTCCGCCACGGCCGCCGTCGGGGAGGCCTCCGGAAGTGCGGGGTGGGCGCGCGGGACGTCGTCGTCCGCCCCACCCGGGCCGCCGTGGACCGGGGTCGCCACGGCCCGCGCCCCGACCGTCCCGTCCGAGGCCCCGTCGCTGCGGTGCACGTTCTCGCCGTTGCTGTTGCTGTTGCCGTTGCCGGCGTCGGCCTTGTCCGCGTCCACGGGGTCCGGGCCGCCCGTGCCCGCCTGCCGTCCGCCGGTTCCGGCGTCCGTGTCATGGGCCGTAAGCGCCGTACCCGTACCGGCGCCCGGTACGGGGAACGCGACCCACCCCGGCTCGTCCTGGGCGGTCCCGGCGCCGCCTGCCGCCGTCCCGGGGGCTCCGGACGCGTCGGAGGCCTTGGGCAGTCCGCCCCGGGGGCCCCCGGCCGGTGGTGCCTCGTCGGTGGCCACGGCGCCGGGGTGCCGGGCCTCCGCCCCCGCCCGGGAACCGGTCGCCCGGGCGGCGGCCGGCGCGGCCGGATTCCCGGCCCAGTCGAGCACCGCGCCGCAGGCGTCGCAGAAGGACTGACCTGGCACCGCCCGAGTGCCGCATTCGGCACAGGCGGGGGCACGCCCGGGTTCGGTGCCTGGGGTCTGGGTGGTCATCTCTCGGGGATCCTTTCGGCGGCGGTCACCTGGACCGTGTAGGGCATGTGGGCGGGGCGGGCGGCCGCCACGAGGCTCTCCAGCCGGTACTCGTCCGCCGGTGTCGGATCGGGCAGCCGCAGAGTGACGTGCAGCCGGGGGCGGCGGTCGCCGGGGACCGGGCCGAGCGGGCGGGGATCCCAGGCGGCGGCGCCGCTCTCGGTGATCTCCGGCTCGGCGCCGAAGGCGAGCCGCACCGCTTCGGCCAGACCGCGACGGGTGCCGCGTACCCGGTGCAGATACGCGGCGGCGGCGACGGCCGCGCGCAGCCGGGCGTCCGGCTCCGAGCCGTCGATCTCGGCGCCGACCCAGGTGCCGAGCCAGCGGGCGAAGTCGGCCGGCGCGAGCGCAGGGTCGAAGTAGCTGTGCAGACAGTCGAGGGCGAGCAGGATCGGTGCCACGACCTCGTCGAGGCCCGCGACGAAACGCAGCGCGAGGTCGTCGTCGGCGAAGACCGCGGGGAGCATCGCGCCGATCGGCGCCGAGGACTCCAGGCCGTCGATGGAGCCCCTCATGAACCGTCGCCGATGACGCGTACCCGGTGGTCGAACGAGAAGACCAGGGAAGGGGCTTCGAGATCGATCCGGTCGGTCGGGTCGCCGCGCTTGCCCGTCAGCGGGTCGGCGGGGTGGAGTTGCACGGCGTCGACGAGTTCGACGCCGGGGACCCGCTGCAGCACCGCGAAGACCTCGCCCGACTGCACGGGGCGGCCGAAGGGCCAGCCGGTGCCGTTCGCACCGCCGGTGAGCGGATCGAGGTGGCGGTAGAGCGCGTCGTGCGCCTGGCGGCGGACCCGATCGGTGTCGACCCCGCGGAAGGCGTGCACGGTGGCCACCACGGTGACGCCCTGGTAGAAGGGCGGGCCGACCGCGAGCCGGGTGCCGATCAGCCGCCGCTCGTCGAGATAGCGGGTGATGCGCTGCAACAGGGCGTCCCCGGGCACGAGTTGCTCGAAGCGCAGCCGTCCGCCGGGGTCCGGCACCGCCTGCGGGACGACCAGGACGCGGACCGCGTAGGCGCCGTGCTCGCCCTCGTCGCCCTCCAGACAGGTGATACGGGCGGTCTCGGGCGCGGCGCGCCGGGCGAGTTCCTCGTAGTCGCGCAGGGTCACCGCCCGCTCCTGGGCCCGCAGGGTGATCGGCGCCCGGGTCTTCGCCTCGGCGACGGTCTCGCCGTCGACGCCCCCGCGCGCCGCCTCCCGGTTGACGACCTCCGCGACGTACGGCACCGAGCTGCGCAGCACCTGGACCGCGCCGCGGGCCACGTTGCCGGCCCGGCCGCCGCCGGTCCGGTAGCGGCGGGCGCGGATCACGGCGCCCTTGGGCGCCACCGACCCGTACTGGCGGAGCGTGCCGTCGGGCTCGCGGACGGCGGGCCCGAAGGAGATCTCGCCGGTGGCCGCGTCCAGGGCGATGTGCCGGTCGTCGGGGCCGGACGCGGCGAAGTGCGGGACGACGTCCCAGTCGGTCCAGCCGTCGCGCTCGGCCGTCTGCAGCAGGACCGGCGGGGTGTCTCCGACGACGGGGAAGTGGACGAGCCGCATCCGCTGTCCGGGCAGCCCGGTGGACTCGCCGAGCGCCTCGTCCCGGACCGTCTCGGCGTGGATCGCCGACGTGGTGCCGCCGAGTGTGAACGCCTCCGCGGCCTGGACGGTCGGCGAGGTGGTGTAGAAGGGCTGGCCGGGCAGGGGCTCGGTGACCCGGCAGCGCAGCCAGCCCGCCTCCTGGCCGCCGGTGCGGGAGAGCGTGTGGCCGCCGGGGACGTGCAGGACGACGTCACCGGGCCGGTTCAGACCGCCGGTGCCGTCGCGGTCGACCTCGCAGGCGGTCCAGCCGTCCTCGGTCCACGCCTCCCAGGCCAGGGGCGGCTGGCGCGGGTCGACACCGACACCGTCGACCCGGCTGTCGAGCTCCAGGGCCACCGCGCAGTGCGGTACGGCCGTGGTGAGGCCGAAGAGCATGCAGTCACCGGGACCGGGCGCCTCCGCGAAGCACAGCACGTCCTTGCCCTCGGCGAGGTCGGCCGTCCGGTCGGTGACCGGAAGCCCGCTGTGCTGCACCACGAGATGACGCAACGCGGTGGGTACGACGGTGAGTTCACGCTCGGTCGCGAAGACGACGGCCTCCTCGCTCTCCGTGCGCAGCGTCGCGGCCTCGGTGCCGACGGGCAGCACGATCGGCTCCTCCTGCGGCGCGGACAGCCAGAAGGTGACGTCGGTGCGGGCGGCCGAGGGCGGGAAGAGCGTGATGCCCACGAGATCCAGGAAGGCCAGATGGTTCTTCTCCGGGACCCGGTTGAGCCGGTAGACGATCTGGTCGGCCATGTGGGCGACCGTCTCCACGAGGGTGACGCCGGGGTCCGACACGTTGTGGTCGGTCCATTCGGGGGCGCGCTGCTGGATGTAGCGCTTGGCGTCGTCGACGAACTGCTGGAAGCGGCGGTCGTCGAGATTCGGGGAAGGCAGTGCCATCAGCGGTCGCTTTCAAGGGAGTTGCCCGAGCCCGTGGCGTCGGGATCCTCGTGGGAGGGAATGACGTAGAACGGAAAGACCAGACTGCGGGGGTTGTTGGTGCCACGGATCGAATAGCGCACGTCGATGAAGAGCACGCCCTGGTCCGCTCCGGCCGTCACCTCGACGTCGTTGACCTCGATCCGCGGCTCCCAGCGGTCCAGGGTGGTGTACACCTCGTGCTGGATGCGCCCCGCCGTCGCCTCGTTGACCGGGGAGAACACCAGGTCGTGGATGGCGCAGCCGAACTCGGGCCGCATCGGCCGCTCACCCGGCGCCGTGGCCAGCACAAGCCGGATGGCCTCCTCGATCTCCCGCTCCCCGCTGACCAGCGCGATGCCTCCGGTGGGACCGATGCGCATGGGGAACGCCCAGCCGGATCCGACGAACTGCTCGGCCATCAGAGGGACACCCGCCTTTTCCTGACGAACTTCGCGGCCATCACGGCAGTGGATAGGGCTTGTTGTTGACCATCACCAGGCCCTGCAGCGGGATGGTGACGGCCCGGACACCGACGGCGGCGACGGAGTTGACCTGGACCGTGCCGCCCGCGCTGAGCATCGCGGCGCCGACCGCCTTGAGGTTGAGCGCCCCCATCGCGTCGACCGTCACCGCCCCGCCCAGGGACTTCAGGTTGACCAGTCCGCGGCCCTCGATGTTGAGGAGCCCGCCGCTCTTGATCGTCAGACTCCGGCGCGCGCTGAGGGTGAGGTCGGTTCCCGCCTCCACCGACACAGACCTGCTGCCCTTGATGGTGACGGACCCCTTGCTGTCCACCGTGATCTCGGTCTTCGTGCGGTCGAGGTTGATGGTCAGCTTGTCGTTGCCGGAGGCGATGCGCACGCCCTGCTTACGGGCACCGGTCTGCTGGCTGAGCAGGTCGACGCGATTGCCCTTCCGGTCGGACAGGGTGTGGCGGATCGCCTGCTTCTTGAGCCCGTCGTGCAGCGGAACGTCACTGACGACGGTCGGCCTGTCCCTGCCGTTGTAGAGGCCGCCGACGACGAACGGGTGATCCAGGGCACCGCGGTCGAAGGCCACCAGCACCTCGTCACCGACGTCGTACGGGAACACCCCGCCGCCGCCCTTCCCGCCCAGCTGCACGGTGCGCGTCCAGTCGCTCTCGTACAGGTCGTCGAGCCAGGGGAACTGCAGCTTGACCCGGCCCTGCTTGAGCGGATCCTGGACGTTCGTCACCAGGGCGTTGGCCACGCTCGGCAGCTTCGGCGTGGTGGCCGTGCCGCCTCCCGAGGTCAGGCCGTACAGGGAGCGCCACTGCCGGCCGCTGACGGTCACCCAGGTCCGGTAGGGCTCGTCGTTGCCGAACTCGTGCCGCACGGAGGTGACCGTGTACTGGCCCTCGAAGGGCTTGCCCACGTCGGTGAGCGCGATCGGGACGCCGGGGCGCAGTTTGGGGTTGCCCCAGACCACGACCTCCAGCTCGGCGAAGGACGAGGTCACGTCGTCGGCCAGGGCCTCGGCGGCGAACTTGACCTCGGGCTGGCGGTCGTAGGGCGTGTCGGTCTCGACGAGTTTGGCGGGCTTGAACTTCTTCGCGGTGTCCTTGGGCGTGATGCCGATGGCGAACCCGGCGTTGGCCGTGGCGGGCGCCGTCGCGGTCAGCTTCTTCTTGGTCCCGACGTCCCAGCCGCGGGCCTCGGTCTTGGCGACCTGGTCGGCGGAGGTCACCGCGGCCCGGCAGCGCAGCACGTCGACGCCGCCCTGGAGCACGAAGGGACTCTTCTCGCCGGGCGTGCTCGTCGAGGGCGCTCCGGACGCCGGGTCGGGCCTGACGAACTGGAACCTCCCCTGGGAGTCCAGCGACATCACCATCTCGTTCTCGTCGGCGAGCCGGGCCAGGAAGTCCCAGTCGGTGACGTTGGCCTGGCTGATGAACTCGTACACCGTCCGGGTCGACCTGACCTTGGCGCCGACCGGGATGCCGTTCATGGCGACCAGCTTGCGCACGATGTCGGAGGCCGTCTGATTGCGGTAGGCGGCCACCCTGCGCTGACGCATCAGACGGTGGCCCAGGTCGTAACCGCGCACGACGGTGAAGGTCCCGGTGCCGTCGTAGTCGGTCTCCATACCGGTGACCTCGCCGGTCAGCAGCGGGGAGGAGGCCCCCTGGCCGTCGGCCACCGGCGCGAGGACCACCTCGGTGCCGCACTGGACGTTGAGGTCGCCGAGCACCAGCCGGTCCGGGTCGCGGAAGGTGAGCCGGAACGCGCCGGGCACCCCGGCCCCGAGGTCGACCCAGCAGCCGACCAGGTCGGAGGCGATCTTGTCCGGGAGCGGGCTGCCGCCCACCGTGACGTGGACGACGCTGGAGTACGAGGCCTGCACCATCAGAGACCCACCTCCTCGGCGGCCGGAAGCACGAGCTCCGTGCCGTTCGACAGCCGGGACGGGTCGTCGATGCCGTTGACCTCGGCGATCGCACGCCAGGCGGCCGCGTTACCGTACTCCCGCCAGGCCAGCGACTGCAGGGAGTCGCCGGCCACGACCCGGTGCACGCGCTGTGCCGTGAGGGCGCCCGACGTCGGGTTCTGGCCCTTGGTCTTGCTGGGGATCTCGTGCAGGTGCACCTGGCAGGTGGCACGGATCGGCACGCCCGTCGTGCCGAAGAGCGAGTAACTGGCCTCCACGGAGCCGACGTACGCGGTGAAGCGCGCGGTCGAGAACGACCCCCACTGGAAGACCACCCAGGGCGTTGACGGCTGCTTGGCGGCGATGCTCTTCGTCGTCACCTCGCAGCAGGAGAACAGCGACTCGACCTTCTTGAGCACCGTGTTGCTGGTCGGGTCGTCGGAGGAGTCGAGGAAGATCTCGACGGTCAGTTCACGCGGCTCGGGACCCATGAACTCCGGGAGGGAGCCGTCGCGCACGGCCGCGGTCGGAGTGGTCTTCCACCGGGCCCGGCGACTCAGGGAGAGCGTGGAGGGGTTGAAGTCGAAGTTGAACGTCTTGATCAACGCGCCCGGTGTCGTGCTGTGGCCGATGGGCGGCTCGTGGATGGCCAGCGTGGCACGGACGAGGCTCTTGCCCGCACCGCCCTTGCTGCCCTTTCCTGCCTTGCCTGCCATGTTCTTCGCCGTCCCCTAGTCCCTGAAGTCCCCGAGTTCCTGACTGGTCCCGGTCCGCCCCTAGTCCGTGAAACCGTGGTGGGTGATCTCCAGGACCTCCGTGGCCACGCCCGGACTGGCCGGATCCAGGGACGGCCCCTGCCAGCTCACCGGCAGCACGTCGATCAGCCCCCAGCGCGCCACCTCCGAACCGTCCGCGCGCAGCGCCGCGATCTGCGCCGTGGGTCGTTCGACGCCCGTCGTCACCGACGAGATCCAGGCGGCGACCTTGGAGGTGTCGGGGGTGAGCGGCCGGGTCAGGCGGATGTTGGAGAAGGTCACGCGGGACGGAAGCTGCCACACGAACCCGTTGTTGCCGCCCTCCTGGCGCTGCTCGATCTCCACCTGCGACGAGAGTCCCTCACACCCGTTGAAGTAGCCGAGGCTCTCGCCGTCGATCGTCAGGGTGAAGAAGATGGTGGATCCCGGGTCGAGATCGGTGGGCATCGGGGGTGGGCCTTTCTCGGAACGGACGTGCGGGGTGGGGGAGATCAGCGGCGGGGATCGCGCAGCTTGCCGATCCGCTCGCGCTCGAGGCGGAGTTCGGTCCGCAGCAGGCGGGTGATCGGACCGGCCAGCTTGTGCGTCAGCTCGTCGATCTGACCTGGGGTCAGAGCCCGGGGGTTGAAGTCGACGGGGGTGTACGCGGGTGGGGCCTGCTCACTCTCCACGCCTCGGTTTCCCGAGGACGAGGGCGAGGACGGGGGTTCGCTCGCGGAGTACGCGGGCGGGGGACCGGTCGGAGGGGGTGGCGGGGGCGGCGACGTCGCGTTGACGACCCGCTGGACATGCGGAGTCGCCGGAGGCGTTGCGGGGTTCGGGGCGGGTGGAGTGGGCGGAGCCGCGGAGGCCCGCTGCACCGGGAGGGCGAGAGGCGGAACGGCGGGAACCGCGTTGAGAGGGACCGCCGTTCGGGGCGTCGACCCCGTGGTGGCGGGCGAATTCGTGCTGCCGGGAGCGCTGTTCGGGCTCGACGACTGCCGGACCGGAGTAGTGGCGCGGCCCCCGTACGGCGTTGGCGTCGCTGCCGCCGCCGACTGTGTGGACGGGCCGGCCGAGGCGTACCGCACCACGGGCGTGGGGCGTGCGGCGGCCGGCGGGAGCGGCGTGGGCGTGCCCGGAGCGATGGGGCGCTGCACGACGGGATGGTCGCTCCGGCCCGCGGTACCGGTGAGGGCCACGGGGAGGCCGTCGGCGGGCAGCGCGCGTGGCGGGGAGACGTGAGCCGCCGTCGAGCGCTGAACCACCCCCGGACCGGGGGTGGTTGCGCCGGAGGTCGGCGTCGGAACCGGTGCGTCGGCCGCTCGCTCCGGAGCGCCGTGGTGTGTTCCCGAGAGCGGGAGCGACAGGACGCCACCGGACGCCTCGGGCGCGGTGGCGACTCGCTGTACGACGGGGGCGCCCAGGCCGAGCCGCTGTACGGGTGTGCCGTGCGGACGGGGGCCGGAACCGGGACGGGGAGCGGTGTGCTGCGCCGCCGCCCCCGAAGCCGCCGGTACGGAGGCTTCGGGCTGCCGGGCGGAGGACTGCCCGGCCGACGCGGACGGAGCCGGGCCCAGCCGCGGCTCCGCGCCCGACGGCGCGACGGGCGAGGCCTGTTGACCTCGCGGCGCCGGGCCACCGCCGGGCTCCGCGGGCGAGTCGTCGACCGACCGTTGCACGGCAGGTGCGTCGGGACCGCCCGAACGGCCCCGGACGGGAGGAGTGCCGGTAGGACGCGGGCCGACCGGGCCGCCGGCAGCTGTGGGGTGCGTACGGCCGGAGGCGGGAAGTCCTGCCGCGCCGGGCGCGGGAACACCCGGAACGGCCGACGTCGGCGCACCGGGGGCCGGGGAGGCCGTCGTCCGCGCGACGGTGGGCCGCGGCGACGACGAGGCGCGTGATGCGGGGCCGGAGGCCGAGGCGGGCGCGGCAAGGCGTTGGACGGCAGGGGTGCCGGGCGCCGCCGTTCCGGCACCGGGTGCGGACGCGCGGCCGACGGGCGTGGCGGGGCCGCCCGGACGGGCGACGGTCACCGCGGAGCCCGGCGTCTGGACGACTGAGGGAACGGTGCCCGCGGCCGCCGAGCCCGGGATCGTCGCGTCAAGGGCGGGGGAGGGCACGGGAGTTCCGGCCGCAGGCCCGACCCGCGCCGAAGGATCGATGGCAGGCGACGGATCCGCGGCGGGGGTCAGCGTGGTGAGCCGCTGGACGACGGGAGCGCCGAGCCCTGCCGAGCCGGCCACGGGGGCGACCGCACCGGCGGCCGAGGGTGGTGGGGAGCCGGGCCGCGCGGCCGGATCACTCACCCCGCCCGTCCCCCGACCGGGCACCGCTGACCGGACCGTGGCGCCGGTGGTGCCGGGCAGCCCGGCACCGGCCGTCGAAGGCACCGGCCCCGAAGTGCCGGGACGCCGGAGCACCGGCCCGCCACCGGCTGCGGCGGAGCCGGTCGCCTTGGAGCGCTGAACGGCCGGAGCCGTCGTGGTCACGACACCACCGGGCAGCGGCGCGGCCCCGGTGATGCCGCCCCGCGGCCCCGGCGCGGCGCCCCCGGAGCGTTCCGCGCCCGGGCCGGACGGCGCGCTTGGTGAACCGCCGCCGCCCGGAAGCCCGTCGGCGGGCGTGGTGCGACGCAGGGGTACGGCCGCGGGGGCGGTCCGGCGCTGGACCGCGGTGGCCGGGGGTACGGCGGGCAGGGCCGAGGTCAACGCGCGTGCGGGGGCGAGCGCGCGTACCGGCGGACGCGACGGCACCGTCGGCGCGGACGACCGCGCGGAGCCGTTCCGTCCGGGGACACCCTGCCGGTCACCGTCCGCACCCGGGGCGCCGGACGAGGCCGGGACCGGGGCGGCGGAGGCGAGGGCGCGTTGCACCGGCAGGCCGCCGCTCGAGGACCCGGACCGGGGACCCGCACCCGCCGACGGAGCGCCGGACGAGGTTTCACCGCCGGCCGCTCCCGGTTGCCCCGCCGGGGCTCCCGTTCCGCGTACCGGCGCGGGATGTCCCGAATCCGGCCCCGCTACGGCCGAGTCGAGCCGCACGGGCGGTACCGCATGCGAGGCCGGGGAGGACAGGGGCGCGCCCAGGGCGGAGCGCCGCCGCGGCGTACCCGCGGTCGGGGCATCGGCCGGTGGCTTCGGCGGGGCGGACACCGGGGCCGGGCCGCCGGCCGCCGGCGCGCCGGGCACCGTACGCCCTGCGCCGCCGGACGTACGACGCTGGACCGGCAGGCCGGATCCCGTGGTGGCGCCGTCCGAGGGCCGTGGGACGGAGGCGGAAGGGGCGGCCTGCCCGGCGTCCGCAGAGGATCCGCGCGACGCCGAGTCCGCGGGAGCCACGACCGCGGGACCCGGTCCGGCGGAGGCGGGACCCGGTCCGGTGGACGTGGTCAGCGGGCCGGAGACGGGGGGAACGGGGGTGGGCCTGTCCGGGGAGGGCATGGCCGGGGAGGAGGTGTGCGGGGAGAGGGAGCCGGACCCGGCCCCGCCCGTGGCCGACGAGGCGGCCACCACCCTCTGCACCGAAGGCCCGGTCGCCGTACGTCGTGGCGCGGACGGTGTCACCACCGGCAGCGCCCGTCGCTGTACCGCGGGACCGGCCGGTGCCCTGGTGAGCCCGGTCGGCGCCGGACGCCGGATGGCCGCGGGCGGTACGGCGGTCACTGCCGGGCCCACAGGGCCGGTCGCCGTGCCCGGGAGGCTCGTGCGCCGCACGGACTGCGCGCCGACGTGGTCGGCCGGCTCCGCGGGTGTCGCCACCGGCAAGGAGAGCGAGGGGAGTTCGAGACCGGAGGCGGGCAGCGCCGGAGTGACGAGCACGCCGCGCACCAGCCCGCCGGGCGCGCCGTCGAGCACTGCGTGCGAGAGCGTGCCGGTGAAGGACGGGTTCTGCCAGGTCGTCAGCCGGCCGCCGAACCCGGAGTCGGCGACGGAGCCCCGGCCGGCGGTGGCGCGCTGGATGGGGGGCAGCGAGGGCCAGGCGGCAGCCCGGACCACGCGAGCCCCGCCTCCGTCGCCGACATCGCTCGACCCGGCTCCGGCACTCGCAGACACGCTGCCGGCCGCCCCCGGAGCCGAGCCGTCACCGGGAACCGGACCGCCGGCCGGGCCCGTGACGGACGCGCCGCTGGTGCCCCGGTCCCGCCCGCCGCCCCGAAGCCGATCAAAGACGCCCACGCCGCGTCACCTCTCCCCGGCGCCGCGATGGACGAGTGCCGCGATCTGTTCCGTGTAGCGGCGCCGGTCGCGGTGTTCGAGGTCCAGGATGGTCTCCAGGCTCCAGTGGAAGTGGTAGGCGATGTACGCGATCTCCTCGTGGATGCGGTCGGTCGCGTACGTCACGATTCCCCCAGGCGGCTCCCGCCGAGTTCGACCTCGAACGGCTCCTCGCAGTGCGGGCAGGTGACGGCGGCACGGGTGTGGCCCTCGGCGTTGACCTGGCGGTAGAAGTCCTGCAGGAACGCGAGGTCGGAGGCGAACATGTTCTCCACCACCCCGTCGTGCACCAGGGGCAGCGTGCCGAGCCGGGTGATGACCCGGCCGAGGAGTACGACGGACAGGTACGCCGGGTTCTCCTGGACGCGCATGTCCCGGAGCGGGATCAGCTCGTCCCGTGCGGTGGCGAGCCGCATCACGCCGAGGCGGTGCACGGTGCCGGAGTCGTCGACATATCCGCGCGGCAGCTCGAACTCGAACTCGGTACGCAGGGGCTGGGGTGTCGCGGCGGGGGCCGGGGCCGGAGCAGCGGTCTGCTCCGGCCCCGCCCAGGCTTCCGCCTCCGGCACCGGTTCGGCGACGGCCGCGGACGCGGCCGTCCTGGGAGCCGTACGGCGCATTACTCGATGACCAGTTCTTCGAAGGTGATCGTGACGGTCTCGGTGAGCGCGGCGGCCTCGCCTGCCTTGACGGTGCTGGTGTCGATCTTGCTGCACCAGGCGTTGCGCATGTTGTACCGCTTGACCGGGTTGTTCTGATAGTCCATCACCATGATGGTGGCGTTCTTGCGGGCGGTGCTCATCTGGCCGGCGACCGACTCGGTGATCCACTGGTTGAAGGCGGCCGACTGGGTCATACCGCGCACCACCGTGCAGGTGCCGGCCTTCTTCACACCCGGCAGCTTCTTGGTGACGGGGATGCCCTGGGACGAGACCTGCTGGTACTCGATGACGTCCTGCTCGATGCTGAGGCCGCTGACCTCCGCGAGGTACTCGACCATGACACCGTCGATCTGCAGGCCGAAATTGTGCGATGTGAGGGCGTCACCCGGCTGGAGACTCATCTGTTCTCTGTCCTTCTGAGGGTTCTGGTACGTACGGGAAGCGGCGGACGACCGCCGGGGCGGTCACGTCGGTGCGGGCCGCCGGCGCGTGAACTACTCCTCCAACTCGCCGTTCCCGCTGGAGAACTGGGCCAGCCGGAAGATCACGAACTCGGCGGGCTTGACGGGCGCGATGCCGATCTCGCAGATGACCCGGCCGAGGTCGACCGACTCCGGCGTGTTGGTCTCCTCGTCGCACTTGACGTAGTACGCCTCCTCCGGCCGTGAGCCGAAGAGGGCACCGCTGCGCCACTCGTTGACCAGGAAGGCGGACACGTTGCGCCGGATCCTGGCCCACAGCGCGTGGTCGTTCGGCTCGAACACCACCCACTGGGTGCCGATCAGGATCGACTCCTCCAGGTAGTTGAAGTACCGGCGGATGTTGAGGTACCGCCAGGCCGGGTCGGAGGACATGGTGCGGGCGCCCCAGACGCGGATGCCGCGGCCCGGGAAGGCGCGGATGCAGTTGACGCCGATGGGGTTGAGCAGGTCCTGCTCGCCGCGGGTGATCTGCAGTTCCAGGTCCACCGCTCCGCGTACGACCTCGTTGGCGGGAGCCTTGTGCACGCCGCGCTCGGAGTCGTTGCGGGCCCAGATGCCGGCGACGTGACCGCTCGGCGGGATCATCCTGGTCTGGCCGGTCGCCGGGTCGAAGGCCTTGATCCAGGGGTAGTAGAGGGCGGCGTACTTGGAGTCGTAGCCTGCCGTCTCCTGACGCCAGACCCGGATCTGGCGGGCGTTGAGACCCGGCGGCGGGTCGATGACCGCGACCCGGTCGCCCATCAGCTCGCAGTGCGCGATCAGGCCGAGCTGGACGGCCTTGACGGCCTCCAGGTCGATCGCACCGCGCTGGTAGGCGGCCATGAGGTCGGGCACGGCGACCATCGACACCTCGTCCACGGCCTCCAGGCCGCCGAAGCCGGTGCGGTCGGCCGAGTCGCCGAGGTACTGCGCGGGGCCGGGGTGACCGTCCCGCTCCTCGGCCGGGACGGCCGGCGCCGAGGGCGACGGGGCGGCGAGCGCCACCGTCTGGTTGTCGGGCCTGACCAGCTGCGCGGCGGGTGCGGCCTCCTGCACGGCGATGAGCTTGGAGCGCTCCTTCACCTGCGTGACCACGTAGTTGCGGCCGCCCTTCTTGGCGGTCACGTCAAACGTCTCGACGGCCTTCTCGCCGTCCTTGACGATCAGCCTGAACCGCTCGGCGGGGCCCTCGCCCTCGGGGTCGGCGACCTCGACGCTGAGCGAGCCGCCCGCGACGGCACTGACCGTGAAGGTGCCGAGCTGCTTCGGCTCGCCGGGCGGCAGCGCGGCCCGCGGCGCGGATCCCGTCACCGCGGCCGGAGCCGTCGCGTCGCCGTTCACACCGCCGGGCGTCCCGCCGACCCGGACGACATAGGCGGCGGAGCCACCGTTGTTGAAGAAGCCGTAGACGGAGTGCGCGAGGTAGTACCCGTCGGTGAACTCACCGAAGGCCGCCACGTACTGCGTCCAGTTGGTCACCAGCGTCGGCTCGTTGAGCGGCCCCGACGGGGCGAGCCCCACGAAGGCCGCCACCGAGGTGCCCACACCCTCGATCGGACGAGAGCCGCTGGCCACCTCCTCGACGTAGACGCCCGGCGACAGGTAGGACGGCATGCTCTGCTCTCCTCGGGGTACGAGATGGGACGTCATCACCCTCACGCGCGAAGCGCGTCTCCCGAAACGTCCTGGGGTACCTGTCCGGGGGCAGTTCTGTTGCCCCCAGGGGCAACCCGACGTGCCGTCCGCACCGCTGCCCTCACCGTTGCCCCCGAGTGCGTTCCCCGCGGCCCGCTTCGTCCGGTAGGTCTTGGAGGCTGCTGCACCCGCGTTCGAGGGGAGTCCCAGTGCACGCACAGGACAAGGACACCGACAAGACCCGTGGCCGGACGGGGGCGGCCGGTCCGGCCGCACGGGCTGCCGCCCCGGGGCCGGTCGGCCGGCTCCAGGTGCTGCAGCGCGCCGCGGGCAACGCGGCGGTGGCCCGCGCCGTCGCGGACCAGCGCCACGAGCACGACGCGAACTGCGGCCACGGGCCCGCCGTACAGCGCTCCGCGGTGCACGAGGTGCTGCGCTCTCCGGGCCGTCCGCTGGACGCCCCGCTGCAGGCCGAGATGGAAGGCCGCTACGGCGGCGAGGACTTCAGCGGCGTTCGCGTCCACACCGACGCGGCGTCCCAGCACGCGGCGGCGGAGATCGGCGCGAAGGCGTTCACCTCCGGGGCCGACGTGGTCTGGGACGGTCAGGACAAGCACGTCCTCGCCCATGAACTGGATCACTACCGTCAGCAGAGCCGTGGTCCCGTCCCCGGCACCGACAACGGCTCCGGTCTGATGGTGTCCGACCGCGGGGACTGGGCCGAGGTCCAGGCGGAGGAGAACGCCCGGCGGGTGATGAGCGGGGCGCCGCCGGTGCAGCGCGCGGTCACCGACGGCACGGGGAGGAACGGGTCGGGAGCGGCGTCCGCAGCTCCGGCGATCCAGCGCACGGTCTGGACGTACAACGGCAGCACCCGGACCCACGACGGCATGGGCGGGCGGCAGTCGGGCGTCTGGCAGGACGAGGCCGACCCGGACCGCACCGCCACCTCGGCGCAGCTGGGTGCCGGGACCGGTGCGCATCACGGGGACAAGTACGACGACGCCACCGGGCGTCACTTCGGCAGCGGCAAGGTCGCCTTCTCGCAGCGCGGCACCATCGCGGACACGCCGCAGGCACACCGGGACGGCACCGCGTACAAGGAGCGCGAGGCGCATGTACGCAGAGCACTGGTGGAGACCAAGAGGCGGCTGGCCGCGGCCATCACCATGGTGAGCGCGAGCGCCGCCCCCGGCGGCCGGGTCCTCGACGCGCTCCGGTCCGCCTTCCCGGCCTTCCAGCGGGCCACACCGCAGCAGATCCAGCCGGTCCTGTCGCATGTCGCCGAGGTGCTCCGCCGGATCCAGACGGGTCTGGACGCGGAGGGCGCACAGATCGCCCTGGCCGGGGAGACCGCCTGGTACGACCTCGGAGCGCTCGGGTCCAACCAGGCCAACGTGGCCGGATGGGTCGCCCCCACCGTCGGCGAACGCCTCAGCCCGCACGACATGAAGAGCGAGCAACTGCCGACCATGGACGCGGGGCGCGAGGGCCCGATCAACCTGCGGCCCGTCGGCGAGAACGTCTGGTACATCATCCACGAGGCCACGCACCGGTTCGCCGGCACGCTCGACTACCAGTACAGCCCGTACGAGCACGAGCTCAACGAGGACCGGGCCGACATGGGAACGGCCCGGACGCTGGGATGGAGTCAGCAGGAGCTCGCGGAGTACTCGGCGGACCGGCTGGGCAAGCGGACCGCCCGGGACGCGGACCAGTACACCGGCCAGGACGAGTCGGCCCATCCCGCGAAGCAGCTGAACTGGTACGCCATGGGCCGTCGGGCCCTGATGAACGCCGACTCCTACGCGCAGTTCGTCTTCGTGGCGACCGGGGGGACACTGCCCCGGCGCTGACATCCGCAGTAGGGGCGCGGCTGTCCGCAAGGGCATCCCCACCTGCCTGTTCGTCCGGCGACGGTACCCCTGTGGCTCCTGACCGCCACCGTCACCGCGGCTAGCGTTCCGACGGTGAGTATGTGGACCTCTCTGGAACCCGCGTCCGCGACCGTGGACCCGGGCGCCAGCACGCGTGTACGGCTGCGCCTGCGCAACACCGGCGACGTGGTGGACGAGTACCGGTTCGAGCCGGTGGGTGATGTCGCGCCCTGGACGACGGTGGAGCCGCAGATGCTGCGGCTCTATCCGGGGACGACGGGGACGGTGGAGCTGATGTTCGCGCCGCCCCGGACCCCGGACGCGGTGGCGGGCCCGAACCCGTACGCGGTGCGGATCACGCCGACCGAGCATCCGGAGGCGACGACGGTTCCGGAGGGGAACCTGACGATCACTCCGTTCACCGAGGTGCGGGCGGAGTTGGTGCCGCCGACCGTCAAGGGGCGTTTCCGTGGGCGGCCCAGGCTGGCGATCGACAATCTCGGCAATACGAAGCTGACGGCGTCGATCAGCGGGAGTGACAACGGGGACCATCTCAGTTACGACATCCACCCGAGCAACGTCCAGATCGAGCCGGGACGGGCCGCTTTCGTCAGGGCGACGCTGAGGCCGCGGCAGATCATCTGGTTCGGGTCGAAGGAGCAGCGGCCCTACTCCCTCGCCGTCCAGCGGTCGGGGACCAAGGCCCAGCCCGTCGAGGGGACTTATGTGCAGCGCGGCTTCCTGCCCCGCTGGCTCGCCACCTTCCTGGGCGTCTTCATGGCCCTCGCCATCACCTTCGTGATGCTGTGGCTGGCGTACAAGCCCCAGGTCCGCAGCGCCGCCACCGAGAAGCTCCAGGAAGCCGGGATCAGTACCCTTCCCGCGCCCACCCCGAGCCTCCAGGCGGCACCGAGTTCGGCTCCGGCTCAGGAGCCGACTCCGCCCGAGGCCCAGCGGACGCCGGAAAACGGCGGCGGAGGGGGAGACGGCGGTGCGGCCGCCAGTCCCGAGGCGACGAAGAAGAAGGCGACGGGACCGCTGCCCGCGTCCGGCGTCGTCCTGCGGAACGTCACGACGAAGAAGTGCGCCGACATCCCCGGTTACGACAAGGGACAGTCGACCGGGCCGGTGCGGGAGTTCGTGTGCGACGGCACCGACCATGACAACCAGCTCTGGAACCTCGAAGTCCGCGAGAAGGGCGGCGGTCCCGAGAAGTCGGACCTGTTCCAGATCCGCAACGTCAAGGACCAACTGTGCATGGACCTGCCCGACTTCGGTGCCAAGCCGCCGCGGACAGGAGTGTTCGAGTTCCAGTGCGACGGCACGACCGCCGACAACCAGCTGTGGTGGCTCGACAAGCAGAAGAGCGGCCACTACTGGATCCGCAACTACGCCAGCAACCACCTGTGCCTGGACGTCTCCGGCTACAGCACCGGCGGTGACGACACCCCGCTGACGATCTTCTACTGCAGCAACACCGACGACCAGGAATGGGACATCGTCCATCCCTCCTGACCCCGCGGGCGGCTGACCTCGTTGCCACGGAAGCCCTTCGGGCCGTCGGCAAAGGGCAGCCGGCCGCAGCCCTTCGGGCACCTACCGTGCCCCGGCGCCTGCTGACGGGAGACCGCCCGCGGCCATAGCGTCGACAGGTGAGCCTTTGGACTTCGCTGGAGCCCGCCTCCAGCACTGTGGATCCCGGTGGCAGTACCAAGGTGCGGCTGCGCCTGCGCAACACCGGCGACGTGGTGGACGAGTACCGGTTCGAGCCGGTGGGTGATGTCGCGCTCTGGACGACGGTGGAGCCGCAGATGCTGCGGCTCTATCCGGGGACGACGGGGACGGTGGAGCTGATGTTCGCGCCGCCCCGGACCCCGGACGCGGTGGCGGGCCCGAACCCGTACGCGGTGCGGATCACGCCGACCGAGCATCCGGAGGCGACGACGGTTCCGGAGGGGAACCTGACGATCACTCCGTTCACCGAGGTGCGGGCGGAGTTGGTGCCGCCGACCGTCAAGGGGCGTTTCCGTGGGCGGCCCAGGCTGGCGATCGACAATCTCGGCAATACGAAGCTGACGGCGTCGATCAGCGGGAGTGACAACGGGGACCATCTCAGTTACGACATCCACCCGAGCAACGTCCAGATCGAGCCGGGACGGGCCGCTTTCGTCAGGGCGACGCTGAGGCCGCGGCAGATCATCTGGTTCGGGTCGAAGGAGCAGCGGCCCTACTCCCTCGCCGTCCAGCGGTCGGGGACCAAGGCCCAGCCCGTCGAGGGGACTTATGTGCAGCGCGGCTTCCTGCCCCGCTGGCTCGCCACCTTCCTGGGCGTCTTCATGGCCCTCGCCATCACCTTCGTGATGCTGTGGCTGGCGTACAAGCCCCAGGTCCGCAGCGCCGCCACCGAGAAGCTCCAGGAAGCCGGCGTCAGCACACTGCCGCCCAGCCCCTCGGCGTCCGTCCCGCTTCCGCAGCCCTCGATTCCCCCGCAGGCCCCCACCCAGGAGGCGGCCCCTTCTCCGACCGAGAAGTCGGCCGGTGGGGGCGGCGGGGGCGGCGGCTCAGAGAAGAAGAAGGAGACCAAGCCCACCGAAGTGACCGCGGCGACCGCGGTCACGCGCCTGGCCGCGGACGATCCGGGCGTGCGGCACATCTGCTACCGGGCCTACGAGACGGGCGAGGGCTGGCAGAAACCGGTCTGCGACGGCGCCATGGCGGGCACGGTGGGGCAGAACCGCCCGATCAAGTCCCTCAACCTCGCCGTGTCCGGCACCAAGGGCATGAACGGCAACGAGTTCGTCCACGAGAAGGAGTGGCTGAACCCCTGGACGGGCGTGGCCGACGGTGTCGACCTGTACCTCGGAAGCACCAAGGCGGAGGACCCCTACATGCTGGCCTTCGGCGTCAACGTGACCGAGGGCGGCATCTGCCAGAACGCGCACGTCCACAACCAGGCCTGGCTCGGCCTGCAGTGCAACACGCCCCCCAAGTACATCCTCGGCGGGACCTTCAACCAGTCGCTCTGGCTCGAAGCCGTCAAGTTCACCGTGTGACACGTCCCTCGTGTGACATGTGGGCGCCCGGCCGGTTCATGAGGAACCGGCCGGGCGTTTCGCGACGGGCCGGACGACCGGCGCCGAGGTCCGCGCTACGCAGCTACCAGGTGCCCTCGCCCGGCACCAGCCGGCCCGCCTTGCGGTACTCGCGCCGTGCGCCCTCCAGCAGGTCGGCCGTGGTGACCTCCGCACCACGGCCCGCGGCCGTGTAGGCGGCCGTGACGACGGCGCTGCGGATCGAACCCCCGGCGAGCTCGAACTCGCGGGCGACACCGCGCGGGTCGATGTCGTCGGCGCGCGGCACGTGGGTCAGGGCGTGCCGCCACAGAGCCAGTCGCTGGTCCGCGTCGGGGAACGGGAAGTCCACCACGAGGTCGAGGCGCCGGGTGAACGCCTCGTCGATATTGGCGCGCAGGTTGGTCGTGAGCAGCGCGATGCCGTCGAAGGACTCGAGGCGCTGGAGCAGATAGGAACTCTCCATGTTGGCGTACCGGTCGTGCGCGTCCTTGACCTCGGACCGTTTGCCGAACACGGAGTCGGCCTCGTCGAAAAGGAGGACGGCATCGGTGCGGTCGGCCTCGGTGAAGATGCGTTCCAGGTTCTTCTCCGTCTCGCCGACGTACTTGTCGACGATGGAGGAGAGCTGCACGACGTAGAGGTCGAGGCCGAGTTCGGCGGCGACGACCTCGGCGGACAGGGTCTTGCCGGTGCCGGAGTCGCCGGCGAACAGACCGAGCACGCCTCGGCCGCGCCCGCCGCCCGCGCTGAGCCGCCATTCCCCGAGCACGCGGTCGCGGTGCCGGGCACGCAGGGCCAACTCGTGCAGTTGCAGGAGCGGTTTGTCGGGCAGGACGAGATCGTCCCAGCCCACGTCGGGACGGATCCGGCGGGCGTGCCGTTCAAGGCCGGAGGCGGACTGCTGCCGGGCGGCCAGGCGCAGATGGGCCGCGGTGAGCGTGCCGCCGTCGAACGCGGCGAGGTTCCGCGCGGCGCGGGCGGCGCGCACGATGCGGTCGCCGCCGAGCCGGTACGGCGCGACGACCGGCGCGAGGTCGAAACCGGGCGCGAGGTCGAACCCGGGCGGCGGATCCGGAAGGGGCACGGTGCCTGCGGTCCGTGCCGATACGGGCACCGCGTCGTCGGCCGGTTCCTCCCAGGGGCCGGCCTCGGATCCGGATTCCCCGCCGAGCGCCGTCGCCCACGCCTCCACGGCACCGGCCCGCAGCCGGGGCGCGTCGAGGACGAGCGGATCACGGTGATCGCACCAGTGCGGGTCGTAGGGGCGGGGATCGGTGAACAGTACGGAGACGTCCTCCACCGCCAGCGCCCGCATCAGCGGCGCGGGGTCCTCCGGCAGCGGGGACACGACGATCGCGCAGTCCCGCAGCCGCGCCTCGCGCAGGAGTTCGGCGATCGGCTCCTGTGCGTCGGTACCGCCGGGGGTGAAGTGGAGCGACTCGCGTCCGGACCGGTGCAGGGCGGCCGCCGCGCAGGCGAGACCGTCGCCGGCCCGGTGCTCGCGCAGGTACACGGGGAGCGGGACACGGGTGAGCCGGTCGGCGAGCCGGAGCAGGAAGCCCTCGTCGTACCGCTCGCCCCGCACCGGCGCCCGCAGCCGGCGGACATGGCCGCTCAGCGCGGCGTCGAGGGTCTCGTCGCCGAGCAGATGCGCGATCAGCCGGTCGGGGACACGCAACGACCGGCTGAGGAAGGGACGTTCGGGTTCCTCGACCACGACGAGACCCAGCGCGGACAGCGGAGCCGAAGGATGGAACCGGGCCCGTGCCGCGGCCTGGTGCGCGGGGAGTCCGCACAGGTCGAGGGCGAGTCCTGTGGTGGCCCGGCGGCGACCGACGTCGTCGTTGAGGTAGCCGTACAGCGGCTCGAAGGTGCGCTCGAGGTCCGGTGCGAGAGCGATGAGCAGGATACGGACGTCCAGTTCCGTCAGCCCGAGGCGCGCGGCGAGCAGGTCCAGCCGATCGCCCCGCTCAGGTCCCCAGTCCTGGGCCACGGGGCCCTGCCCGGCCGCCTCCAGGAGATGCCGTACCGCCTCCTCGGACAGATACAGGCCGCGCAGCGGATCGGCCGCGGTGGGGTCGGTGGCGCTGCGCTGCTCGACCAGCAGGGCGACCCGCTCGCGCAGCGAGGACAGGCGGGGGAGGAGCGCGTCGGCCGGTTCCCCGGGCACCTCGTTCGGAACGGGGGAGGCGGCGACGGCCTCCGGGACACGCGGGGTCACCTGGTCCGCTTCTCTCCGTCGCGACGGCCCTTGGCCGGGGGATCCGCGTCCGGAGCGGTGCCCGACGCCCGAGTGCCGGACCCCGGAGTGCCGACCGCCGCAGCGGCGCCCGGCGCGGTGCCGGCCGGTGCCGGTGCGCTCGTCAAGTGCCGTGCCTGGTGGTGCCGTTCGGGCGACCCTTCCAACGTGCCGTCCATGCCGCGTACGCGTACCCCGGCGCCCTCTGTGACCGGCGGCCCGGCGTCGTACTCCGGGAACGCCGGGAACGGCGCGGTCACCACCAGGTCGAGCGAGGGCTTCAGCTCGCCTCCGAGCGCGGACCAGATCTCGGCCAGGGACCGTGACTCGGTGTGCAGGCCCGCCACCGTCAGTGGTACGGACAGACCCAGCGCGCCCAGCGCGCCGGGGAGTTGCTCGGGAGGCAGGACTTCGTGGGGGAGCAGTGTCGCCAGCACGGCGGACAGCAACCGGTGTTCGTCCTGGGGCTGTTTGGTCCAGGCCGTCACCAGATAGGACAGCCGGAACCAGCGGGGCGGCTGGCGGCGGCGCAGCACGACACCGCGCTCGTCACGCACGGCCATGGCGCCGCGTTCACGGCGTCTGACGTCCTCGCGGATGTCGTACAGATACGTGTTGATGGCGGGCGCGTTGCGGCGCGCCGCCCACTCGCGGGTCGGCGCGTCGAAGGAGACGTCGATGCCGGAACCGGCGAGGGCACCGCTGTTGAGCAGTCGCTTGAGGACCTCGTCGACCTCGTGAATCACCGTCGTGCTCCCGCCGCGCCGTGTTGTGCCGTGTTGTGCCGTGTGCCCGCCGTGCACCACCGTGTTCCCGTTCGGCAGGCCCCGGGTGAAGCGCCGTCGGGCTCAGATGTAGCCTTCCCGGAGGGCATAGGCCACGGCGTGGGCGCGATTGCGCAGATGGAGCCGGGTGGTCAGTCCGTGCATGACGTTCTTGACGGTCCGTTCGGAGTAGGAGAGTTTGCTCGCTATCTCTCCGGTGTCCATTCCTTCGGCGATGAGCCTCAGGACGTCGATCTCACGCGGTATCAGGCCGGCCAGCGGAGCACCGGGCCGGCCGGCCGCGGTCCGCTGGAGCGAGCCCACCTGAGTGATGAGGCGTCCCAATAGATCCGCGGGCAGGTCACCGTCACCTCGCGCAGCCGCGAGCACGGCCTGCACCAGACGGTGCGCGCTGGCCTCGTGGCGCCAGACGATGGCTCCGACACCGCACTCGATGACGTCCAGGAGCTCGGCCTCGCGGATCGCGCCCACCACCAGGACGGCGCGTGCCCCCTCGCTGCGCACCAGTCGGCGCAGCTGGGAGAGCGTCGCCTCGTCAGGGCTCTCGTTGACCAGAACGGCCACCGCGCCGGGGCCGGCCTCCGTGCCGTCGAGGAGATCGATGACCGGGTGCTGGCCCAACTGGCTGCGGACCCCCGCCCGGGAGATCGGATCGGGTGCCTGGACCACCACCGGGATGCGGTTTCCCGGGTCCACGGCGCGGGGCTCGGCCTGCCGGTGTGACACGCCTGCGTCAGTGGTCCGTAATGAACTGCGCAACCGCTTCTCCCAAATCAACGTACTGGTCGCCCCTGTGCCGCCAGTGACCGAAGGGCTTGTCCCAGACTTCTGCGCCTGGTGTGCCTCGCGCAATCGTGGAGGACCACGAGACGTACCACGAGATCGATCATGAAAATTTCACGACAGGAGGCAGCGATGGGTGGCGAACTCGAAACGCTGCGGGAACGCCGGGAGGCCCTGGAACTGGTGGCCGCCGAGGCGGACCGTGCCCGTGCCGGATCCGGCCGCCTGGTGCTGCTCAGAGGCGCAACCGGAACGGGGCGCACCGCCCTCCTGGAGGCCGTCGCCGGACAGGCGGCGGCACGCGGCACCCGGGTACTGCGCGCCCGCTGCTCGCCCGACGGGGACACCGCCGCCTTCGCCCCGGTCCGGCAACTGCTCGCGTCCGGAGCCGAGTTCGAGAGCGGGGTCAAGCCCTGTCCGGACCCCGCCGACACCCCGCACCGGTGGACCCGCGCGGAACACCTGTGGGACCAACTGCGCGCGTACGCCGTGCGCTCGCCCCTGCTGGTCGCCGTGGACGACGTCCACTGCGCCGACGAGTCCTCACGCCGCTGGTTCGTCGAGGCCGCCCGCCGGATCGACCGGCTCCCCGTCCTGCTGGTTGTCACCGAGCGCAGCCAGTACGACCTCGACCCGCCCCCGGCGGGCCTCGCGCACGCGCTCTCGCCCACCCTCGTCCGTACCCACACCGTCGCCCCGCTGAGTGCCGACGCCGCCGCGCAGCTGGTGCGTTCGGAGTTCGCCGCCGCCCCGCCCGGCTGGGTGGACGACTGCGTACGGGCCGGCGCGGGCAGCCCCCTGCTGCTGCGCGCCCTGCTCGACGACCTCCGCGCGCGGGAGCCGGACGGCGCCCGGCGCACGACCCTGCCCGAGACCTGTGCGGCGCTGTACCCGGGCGCGTATCCGGCCGCCGTGACCTGGTGGCTGGACAGCGCCGGACCGGCGACGGCGGGGGTGGCCCGCGCCCTCGCGATGCTCGACGACGACGCGCTGGAGGACGAACACCCCCAGGAGGCGGCCGAACTGCTCGCCCGGATGGCGGACGCGGACCCCGCCCGGGTACCCGGCTGGCTCACCGCCATGACCCGCCTCGGCGTACTGCGCCCGGGCCCCGGGGGACGACCGGGCTACGCCCACCCCCTCTTACAGGACGCGGTGCTGAGCGGCTGGCCCAGCGCCCGGCGGCAGACCGCCCACCGTACGGCGGCCGAGGTGATGCTGCGCCGCGGCGATCGCGCCGAAACGGTCGCCCGACAGCTCCTGCGGGCACCGGTCGTCGGGGCGGCCTGGGCCGCGACAGCGCTGCTGGACGCCGCCGATCTGGCGGTGCGCGACGCCAGACCCGACGACGCCGTGGCGTTCCTGCGCCGGGTGCTCGACGAACCGCTCACGCCGGCCCGCCGCACCATGGCGCTCACCGAGCTGGGCTCCCTCGAGTTCGCCGTCTCCCGCTCGTCGGCCGGGATACCGCGGCTGACCGAGGCGACCCGGCTGCCGGGCATGCCGCAGGACCGGGTACGGGCGGCGGTGGCGCTCGGCACCGTACTGGCACGGCGCGGCAAGGCGCGTGCGGCGATGGACGTGCTGCGCGCCCTGGACGAGCAACTGGCTGACCACCCGGACCTGGTGAGGCTGCTGCAGACCGCCTCCGCGCTCCTGTCCGACCACGACCAGGGAATCCGCGAGGAGGCCTACCGCTGGCTGTACGGCGCCGCCGAACGGTCCCCGGATCTGGTCGGCACAGCCGGCCGGGCACTGCTGGTGCGCTACGACGCGACGGCCGGTCTGATCTCCGCCGCCACGGCCATGGAACGGATCCGCGCCCTGCTCGACGAACCGGTCGACGCGCTCGCGGAGCCCTTCCTGCTCGGTACGGCGGCCGCCGTCGCACAGTGGGCCGACGAACTGGAGGAGGCCGAGAGGCTGGTGCGCCAGGGGCTCGCCCGGCAGCGGCCCTCGCTGCTGCATCCGATGCACGAGGCACTGCTCAACGTACGGGCGGACATCGCCGCCGTCCGCGGGCGCTACCCGGACCTGCTCGTCGACCCTGAGGTCCGGCGGCCCGGCGAGAGGGCCCGTCGGGATCCGGTCAACGCGCACGCGCACGCCCTGATCGCGCTCGTCGAGACGGGTCGCGCCCAGGAGGCGTCCCGGCTCGCCGACAGCTTCGATCTCCAGGACGCCGGCGACTCCTGGGAACTCAACCGGTTCCTGTACGCGCGAGGCGTGCTGCGGTCGGCGACGGGTGATCCGGCGGGCGCCCTCGACGACTTCCTGGAGTGCGGGCGCCGGCAGACGGCACGGGACGTGGTGAGCCCCGTCGTCACGCCCTGGCGCACTGCCGCCGCCGCGTGCCGTACCGCGCTCGGCGCACCGCAGGACGCCCTCGCCCTGGCCCGGGAGGAGCTGCGGCTCGCCCAGGTCTGGGACACTCCCCGGCTGGTGGGCCGGGCCCTGTCCGGACTGGGCACGGCCACCGGAGGCCGCCGTGGTCTCGAACTCGCCGACCGCGCCGTACGCATGCTGCGGGACGCGCCCGCGGAGACCGAGCTGATTCCCGCCCTGATCGCGCAGGGGCGCCAGTTCGTCGCGGCGGGGGACCGCGCGCGGGCCCGTGACGCGCTGCGCGAGGCGGCCGAACGCGCCGAACGGCTGGGCGCGGTGCGCCTGCGGGTGCGGGCCGAGGAGGCCCTGCCGGAAGGCCGCTCCCGCGGCACGACGACGGCGCTCACCGGATGGGAGGCGCTGACCGGCAGCGAACGCCGGATCGCCGCGCTCGCGGCCGGCGGTCGCACGAACGTCGAGATCGCGGAGCTCCTGCACCTGGCCCGGCGTACCGTCGAGACCCATCTGACCAGTGCCTACCGCAAGCTCGGCATCCGCCGCAGGGCGGAACTCAACGCCGTGATCGGAGGACGGACACCGGACGCGGGTGAACCGGTGGAGCTACCGGGCGCCTGAGGCGGGGCTCGCGTCCTGGGCCGGGCTGTACGGGCCGCGCCCCTTCGGCAGTGCGGGCGACGCGGGTCAGGAGGAGGCGAGCCGCCCGTCCGGGTCGTGGAGCCTGCCGGGCCGGGACGGGTCCCGAAGCATGTGGCGCACCAAGGGTGCCGGCATCCGCACCACCACCGGGACGGGGAGCGTGAGGTCCCGTACGGCGACGAACGCGGCGCCGGACCGCCCCCGGCCGCTCACCCGGGCCACCACCCGCACGTCCAGGGTGAACTGCACGAGCGTCGACTCGGCCTTCGGCTTGTGCAGCGGCATCGAGCCGGACCCGTGGGCGGCCGCGTCGGTGGCGCCGCCCGCCCGGTCTGCGTGGCCGAGGAACTGGTTCATCCGGAACTCGTCCGCGTTCAATACCCCCGCGCCGCCCAGCCCCCGTACCGACGTGCCGTGCTCCGCCGCCTGCTGGTGGTCCGTGCCGGTGGGCCGGGGCGCGTCCAGGGTGCTCTGCGCCACCGTCTCGAAGGTCATCTTGTCGCCGACGCCCAGTACCCGCCCGTCGCGCAGCCTGGCGTGCAACGAGGTGCGCAGATCCTGCCCGCGTACGCCGGAGGCGTGGACGACGGGCAGGTCGGCCCCGGCCGCCGTCAGCAGCGGCAGGGCGGAGATCAGCCACTCGGTGGAGACCGCCTCGCGCTGGGTGTACGCCGCCGCGTCGCCCGTCCGGCGATAGCGCTCACCGCCGTGCGCCGCCCGCACCGTGTCGTCGATCACCCGCCGGATCTCGGGCGCCCCGCGGAACCCGTTGACCTGCGCCTCCATCGGCAGGCTCACCCCGCGGGCGTGCCAGGGCCCCAACCGGCCCGCCGAGGCGTCGTCCGGCCGCAGGAACGCCTGTCCCGCCTCGGCGCGCGGCACCGGCCGCAACCGGGACAGTGCTTCGAGGTCGTGCGCCAGTACGCGGTGGACCAGGGACCGGCCGCCGAGCGTGGCCAGTCCCACCCGGCCCCGGGACGAGTGCAGTTCGAGGGTCGCCTCGATCGGCACGCGCATCCTGACCGATCGGGCGGAGGCCTCCGCGACGGTCTTCACGCCCAGCTGACCCCGCCCGACGGCGGCGGACCTGGTCACGTCCGAGACTCCGACGCCGAGCCCGCCGGACGCGCCGACGCTCCTGAGCGGGCCACCGCCGCCCTCCGGTTTGCCCGCCCCGGCCACGACGCCCTCGAGTGTGCGTGTGTCGCCGGTCTCGGCGCTGTGCGCCCGCTGCGCGGCGGCCGAGGTGATGTACTCCATGTCGCGGCCGTCGGACGCCTCGCCCTCGATCGTGCCGGGCCGGGTGCGGCGTACGCGGAACACGGCCCAGTACGGCGTCCCGCGACCGCGGAACAGCTCGACGGGTACACCGCCGTCCATGGCCCCGGAGAGCAGCCCGGCGGACCCGTCCCGGTCCAGGACGCGCAGCAGCCGCTGCATGTTGTCGTTCGGATCGGCCAGTTGCTGCCGGGGGAGCAACGCGTCCGCGAGGCCGCGGTCACGGCGCCCGACGTCGGTCCGCAGCCGTTCGAGCAGGGGGACGAAGTCGGGCAGTTCCTCGATCATGCCGAAACCGAGCGGCAACTCCTGGGCCAGGGTGGGCGCGGCCGGCGCCGCGGTCGTCGATCCGCTCGCCCGGTCCTCGGTCCGCGACGAGCCGGCCTGCTCCGCGCCGGTCCTGTCCTCGCGCTCGGTCCGCGTGTCACGGGCGGAGGTCTCCGCTGCGCCCTTGGAGCCGGACGAGCCCACCGCGGGCGGGGGATTCCTCCCGGCGGTCCCGGGCAGGCGCAGGCCCGCGGCCCGCACCTGTTCCCCGGTGAGCCAGAGCGCCGCCGCGGCGGGCAGGGTCCGTTCGCCCTTCGCCACGTACGGTCCGCCGCCCGTGACCTTGACCTCGGCGACCATCCGGACCACCAGGTCGCAGTGGACCAGGTAGAGGGGACGGCTGCGCGGAGTGTGGGCATTGCGCTCGACGCTGCCGCTCAGCGTCGTCGCCGCGGAGCCGCTCTCGCCCAGGCTCCGGCCGGCCGACAGCCCCTCGCCGATCCGCCACTCGGCGCCGTTCTCCGCCCCGAGGAGACCTCCCTGCACCGTGGTCGTGGTGGCGCGGCCCTCCTGTCCGGTGGCCTGGTGCCCGCCGAGCACGAACGTCTCGGTTCCCGGTCCGGTGCCCTGCGCCACGACCTCCGGGTTGACGAGAGCGAGCCGGGTACCCACCGCGCCGTCGAGCGCCGCGAGCCTGCGCGGGTGGCGCAGGTTCTTCACCACCCAGCCGGAGGAGACCGCCTGGCGCAGCGCCGAGGTGACGGCCTGGGGGCTGAAGCGTTCCTCGATCGCCAGCCGCGGCGCGAGACCCTCCGTCTGCAGCGCCCGGTCCGCGCGCGACTCGCGGCCACGGGCCGCGGCCTGCGACAGCAGCTGGAAGGCGAGGTCCCGGACCGGGCCGCCGTCGCCCACGGTCTCCACCAGGGTCCAGTCCCGGACCGCACGGCCCGTGATCGACCGGGGCGTCATCGTGGACAGGTCGCCGATGCCGGACGCGCTGAACTGCCGCTGCGGCGCCCCCGGTCCGGCCGTACGGGTCCTGGTACGGGCCGTCAGCCGGTCCTTCGCCGCGGTGTCCAGGGTGAACGCGGTCGGGGTGAGCAGGCGGACGTCCTGCTCCGCCGTCGCCAGGGCCTCCGTGTCCGCGCTCGACGCGATGTGTTCGGCCTCGGGCGCGTCCCGGCCAGGCGCACCGGGGGTGAGGGCGCGCCGGGCGGTCCGCTCGCGGGTGGTCATGGTGACATCGACGTCGAGGCGCAGCGCGCCCCCGAAGGAACTGGTGTTCCCGCCGCCGTTGGTCAGCACGTCGGTGCGGGTCGTCGGGCCCGCCTGGTTGCGCCGGGAGCTCTGCCGGGTCCGTTCGCCGCGAACCGAGGCGGACAGCCCTCCGGGGGCGAGCCGGAACTGGCCCAGCGCGAGTCCGCCGACCGAGCGCGAACTGGAGCGCCCGCTCTGGGAATTGCTGGTGACACCGGAATGACTGCGCACCAGCCAGTCCTTGGTGTCCCCCAGATGTCCCGTCTCGCGCAGCGCGCCGACGACGCGGATCTGTACGTCGTGCGCGTGCCACCGGCTCTTGCGCCGCATCCGCACGCGGATCCCGGAGGAGAGCAACTGGTCGTTGTTCACGCGCAGGTTGGTCTCCGACAGTACGGTGACGAGCTCGCGGTAGTTTCGGCGCTGGACCTCGGCCTCCTCGCGGCTCACCTCCGCCGCGGGCCCCGGTCCGAACGAGGGCAGACAGCCCGCGAGGCGCGGATCGGCGGCGAAGAGCCGCTCGATGCCGGACAGCAGTGGCCCGGTGTCGAGTTGGCTGATGGTGACGCTCGATCCCATGGCCCCGAAGGGCAGATGGCGTTCGGTGTCCCGACCCGTGCGCGAGCTGCCGGCCTCCGCCGTGTGCCCGGGCATCCCGGTGTCCCCGGCCCTTTTCTTCTTCCCGGTGTCCGTACCGGCGGGCGCGGCGACCATCGGGCCCGCCGTGACACCGTCGGGCAGCGCGAGACCGAGCGCCTGTGCCTCGTCGGCCCGGAGACCGATCCACACGTCCATCGAGTGGTGCGCGGTCCGTGCTCCCGAGCGCACCCTCATCGCGGACGAGAGCGGTCCGGTGCCCTCGACACGGAACCGCACCCGGCCGAAGTAGAGCACCTTGTCGCCCCTGACCTCGGCCCCCTGACGGCTCGACACGGTCTGTTCGGCCACCGTGAACCGCGCCTTGCGGGCCCCGGCCGTGGGCATGACCGTCCCACGTACCGCGGCGGCGCCCCCGAGGACTCCGAACCCCGCCGCCGGGCCCGCGCCGAAGGTGCCTCCGCGCCCCTTGCCCGCCGAGTGGGACACCGAGTGCTGCGCCTGTTGGTGCGTGCGCAGCTGCGTCCCGCCGATCGTCCACGAGGGCGCCAGGCCGGTGAGGTCGGCGCGCATCCGGTAACTGCCCGTGGCGCTGCCGTCCTTGGCCACCAGGTCCTCGCCCATCACCCAGCCGCCCAGCAGCCGCGGCAGATCCTCCAGCACCGTGGTGGTGGAGGTGGCGTCGTGCAGCCGGGCCCGCCCGGGCGCACCCGGTGAGGTCAGGGAGGGATGCAGCACGGAGCGGACGGTGTCGAACAGCCCGCCGCCGCCCGGTTCCGGAGTCGCGGCGTCGTCCAGCGCGATCGGGGCCAGGGAGTCCGCGAGCCGCACACGGTTCGCCAACGGGGCGTCCAGGGACCGCAGTCGGGCCGGTGCGGGCGCTTCGGCGGTCACGGGTACCAGGTGTTCGGTGGGCACCCGCATCACCAGCGTCCCGCCGCCGCCGAAGGTCTGCGCGGGCTCACCCTGTCGCTTGATCCGTACGCCGTAGCGCACCCGCCGCGGTATCTCGACCGACCCCTTGTCGCTGCGCAGCACGCGCGGTTCGGACACGGCCTTCTGCACCCGGGTGTCCGTGGAGGACAGGAACGGCTGCGCGTTCGCCATCACCGCCCCGCCGAGCCATACACCGGGAACCACCGGCGCCAGTCCGAACGCCATGAAGTTGACACCCTTGCCGGCCGAGCGGCCCGAACTGTGGCTCACCGCACCCGACGTGTTGTGCTGGGTGTCCACCTTGACGCCGGCACCCTCGGCCACGCGCGCGGCCTGCGCCGCCTGCCGGGGGCCGGCCTCCGTGCGGGGAGCGGAGCTGTCGTCGCCGTCGTGGTCGCCGGCCCGCGCCTTGCCCTTGCCCGTCGTTCCGGCGCTCTCCGCCCTGGCCAGGAGGGCGGCCATGGCCCTGGCCCGTTCGGCGGCGGCGACCTGCGCCTTCGCCGCCTCGGGGGAGACGAAGTTCTCGGGCAGGTCGGCGCTGTCCCGGGAGACGGTGACGGTGACGTCGTACCGCCCCTTTCCCTCCGGTCCCTCGACGGTGAAGGAGCGTCCCTGTCCGTAGAACGTCTCGGGGCGCCCGGCCAGTTCCTGGCGGATCTCGGCCACCGTGCCGTCGGAGCGTCCGACGACCGTGCCGAGGGTGGTGGAGACGAACTCGTGCCCGGTCAGCCGGTACGCGGTGGAGAGGCCCGGAGCCCGTAACTCCCGCAGATACGGGGGCAGTCCGAGGGGCGCATGGGTCGCGGCCGGGGCGGCGCCGGGTGGCGGGGGTCCCGGCCGCCGACGGCCCGGCCGGCCCGAACGTCTCGCGGTGGGGCGCGGGGGAGTGGTCTCCGTCCCGTCCCCGGTCTCGTCCTCCTCACGGAGGGCGGGCAGCACCGTGGGCAGCTTGGCGGCGGCTCCGCTCTCCGGCAGCTCCTCGACCGTGGCCGGGACGGCGAGCCCGGGACGCGGAGGAAGCCCGGATCCGGCCAGGCCTTCGACCGCCGGGGACCGCCCGCGCAGTGCGCGCGCCGTCGCGGCGTTCCCCGCGGTCCTCTGCAGGGCCAGCAGGGCCTGGGGAGTCATACCGGGAGCCGTCGTCGCGGACAGCGGTTGCGGCGCCGGGGCCACGCCGCCGCTCCGGGCGGACGGGTCCGCACCGATCGGCGCCCGGCCGCGGTCGCCCGCATCGCGGTCGCCCGCACCGCCGTTGCCGCCCGACGTCTGCCGCTGTCTACGCACGGTGAGCCGTCCCCGTCGCGGGGTGGCAACCCAGCCCCATCGAATCCATCCGCTCGGGAGCGTAACCACTGCGGCGGCCGCCCAGGGAGCAAGATCACGGACACCGACAGGATGGACGTCCGCCGACCACCGAGGGGTCGACGGCAGTACACCCGGGCTCCATGTCCGGTGTCCGCGCGGTCACTTCGACCAGGGTGGAAAGCCGTTGCCGCCCGATGGCCGCGGCGCCCACTGTGGCGGTGTTCGACAACGAACCACCACCCACAGGGGGAACCTCTCATGCGCCGTATCCCGGCCGCCGTCGCCACCTGCGCCGCGACACTCGCCTTCCTCGCCCCGGCGGGCCTGGCCGCCGCCGCGCAGGCCGCGCCCGCCGAGCAGTCGTACACCGTCGTACCGTACGAGAACGTCAACGTCCGCCAGCTGCCGACCAAGGACAGCGCCTATCTGGCCACCCTGACGGCGGGCCGGTCCTACCAGGCGTACTGCTGGACGCACGGCCAGACCGTCACGGACCACGGGTACACGAACGACATCTGGATCGGGTTCGCCGACGGCTACAGCAGCGCGGTCTACTTCAAGGGCGACCAGTACGCCAACCTGCCCGCCTCCGCCGAGTGCTGAGCCGGGAGACCCGCATGCCGACCAGTCGACTCACGACCCGCGCCGCCGTCGCCGGTGCCGCTCTCGTCCTCGGACTGCTGACCGCCCCGGCCGCCTCGGCCGCCCCGGCGGTGCGGGCCGGGGCCAACAGGACCACTGCCTCCGACACGTACACGGTCACAGCCCGGACGACCACGTACGTCTACGCCGGTCCCAGTCTCTCGTACCCGCGCCGGGGCTCGCTGCGAGTCGGCCAGTCGTACCGCGCCGACTGCTGGCTCATCAGCGACGTCGTGGCCGGCAACGGGCAGTCGAGCGGCGTCTGGATCCACCTCCTGGGCGACCAGGACGTCGGTCCCGGGTTCGTCAACGTCGTGTTCCTCCAGGGAGACGACCACGCGGGCCTGCCTGCCTCGGCCCGGTGCTGACCCCATCCGGACGGGCCGGCGCGAACGGCCCCTGAAGCGGGGCGCCCGCGCGCGGCTCAGCCCTTGTCGGCGCGCAGCGCGGCGAGGGCCCGGTCGGCGTGGGCGCTCATGCGCAGCTCGCTGCGGACGACCTCCAGGACGGTGCGGTCCCGGCCGATGACGAAGGTGACTCGCTTGGTGGGGGCCAGCGAGAAGCCGCGCTTGACGCCGAACTGTTCGCGGACCGTCCCGTCCACATCGGACAGCAGCGGGAAGCCCAGACCGTTGCGCCCGGCGAACTCCTGCTGCCGGTCGACGGTGTCACCGCTGATGCCCACCGGCCGCGCGCCGGCGGCGGCGAACTCGGCGGCCAGGTCGCGGAAGTGGCATGCCTCGGCGGTGCAGCCCGCCGTGAGGGCGGCGGGATAGAAGAACACCACCACCGGTCCCTCGCCGAGGAGTTCGGACAAGCGCCGGCCCGTGCCCGTCTCGTCCGGGAGGACGAAGTCCTCCACCTTGTCGCCCACTTCGACCGCACGGGTCATGACCGGCCCTCCCCACTCCTGGCGACGCCGCGTGCCCACAGCACCAGCGGTACCTGCAACGGAAGCCGGGCGAGGGCCGCGGCCTTGAGCGGCGCGGGACGGTGACGCCAGTCCACGGCCATCTGCACATTGGCGGGGAACACCCCGACGAAGAACGCGGCCGTGGCGAGCGCGGCGGTACGTCGTGTACGGGGCAGCGCCACCCCGGCGGCCAGGGCCAGTTCGGCGGCCCCGCTCACATACGTCCAGGTGCGGGGTGATCCCGGCAGAGCGCGGGGAATGGTCGCGTCGAACTGCTTGGGCGTCACGAAGTGACCGACCCCCGCGGTCGCCAGCAGACCGGCGAGCAACAGGGCTGAGCGTTCCGACCGTGGCACGGTTCCTCCTCCTGGGGCTTCCGCGAGATATTACTGGAGGGTAGGAGGGAGCGTGGCGGGCGGTGCCTTGTCCGTCGCGGTGAAGGAGACGGCGGCGGTCCTCGGCGGAGGCCGCGTCGCCGCTGGGGCCGTAGAGGTTCAGCAGCCGGGTGCGGGCCGGGCGCGGGGCCGGGTGAACGGACCTGTCGTCCGCGTCAGTGCGGGGCGCGGACGCCGTCGAGGGCGACGGTGAGGACGCGGTCGCGCTGGGCGTCGTCGAGGAAGTTCGTCGAGGTGATCCCGGCGACCATGCGCAGGAGGTCGTCGAAGTCCATGTCCGTGCGGGCCTCGCCAGCCTTCTGGGCTCGCTCGAACAGCGGTCCGCCCGCCTGGTACATCGAGTCCCGGCAGGCCAGGAAGATCTCCGACTCGTTGTTGAGAGCCTCACGGATGGCCCGTTTGGTCACGGTGTAGTCCACGAACCGGCGCAGCCACGAGGTCAGCGCCGCCCAGGGTTCCTGGGCGGCGACGTCCTGCGCCACCCGGCACAGGGCGTCCACCTCGTCCGCGTAGACGCTCTCGAAGAGGTGGCGGCGGGTGGGGAAGTTCCGGTAGAGCGTGCCGATCCCGACGCCCGCACGACGGGCGATGTCCTCCAGGGACGCCTCCGCGCCGTTCTCCGTGAACGCCTCACGCGCGGCGGCCAGCAGGGCGTCGTAGTTGCGTGCGGCGTCCTTCCGGTGCGGACGCTGGGACGCCACGATCCCGCTGATGGAGAGCGGCTGGGCCGTCACGAGTGCCTCCCGGCAGCGAAGAGGTTGAACCGGAGGTGAGCCTCCGGTACAGTGGAGGTATACCTCCACTTTAGCAGTCGGGGCTACGTTCCCGTCGTTGCGTGCGGCCGCACGCAACGACGACGTGCCCGTGCCCCCTCCTGCTGACGGGCAGCGGGCCCTGTGCCGCCCGCGCCGCCCGTCCTCCCCTGGCCCCGGCGACCGCTCCTTGCGGTCGCCCCACGCTCACGGCCGCCCGTCGGCCCGCCCTGTCGTACGACCACGGCCGGATGACCCCGGCCGCATCCTGTTCCGAGAGGCTTTTCCATGCCCAGGAAGTCCACCCGCCTCACCTTCGCGGTCCTCGCGACCGGCGCGGGGGTGTTCTCCATGCTCCAGTCGCTGATCGCGCCGGCCCTGCCGACCGTCCAGCACGCCATGCACACCTCGCAGTCCACCGTGACCTGGGTGATGACGGCGTACCTGCTGTCCGCGTCGGTCTTCACCCCGATCCTCGGCCGGGTCGGGGACCTCGTCGGCAAGAAGCGCACCCTCGTCGCCGTCCTCGTGACCGTGACACTCGGCTGTCTGCTCGCCGCACTCGCGCCCACCATCGGCGTACTGATCGTCGCCCGGGTCGTCCAGGGCATAGGCGGGGCGCTGTTCCCGCTGTCCTTCGGCATCATCCGGGACGAGTTCGCCGCGGTCGAGGTCGGCCCGAGCATCAGCAACCTGTCCGCCGTGATCGCGGCGGGCGGCGGCGTCGGCCTGGTGGCGGCCGGCCCCATCGTGTCGGCCCTCGACTACAAATGGCTGTTCTGGCTGCCGGTCGGCGTGGTCGCGGTGACCACGATGATCGCGCTGCGCTGTGTTCCCGAGTCCCCGAAGCGTGCCGAGGGGCGCGTCAGCTGGCTCGGCGCCGTACTGCTCTCGGGCTGGCTGGTGGCCCTGCTGCTGCCGCTGAGCCAGGCGACCCACTGGGGCTGGGGATCGGACCGGGTGATCGGCCTGTTCGTCGCCGCCGCGGTGCTCTTCGCCCTGTGGCTGTACGCCGAGGCCCGCTCCAGCAGCCCGCTCATCGACCTGAACGTCATGCGGCTGCCCGCGGTGTGGACCACCAACGCCGCCGCCCTCCTGTTCGGCGCCGGCATGTACGCGATCTGGTCCTTCCTCCCCGGCTTCGTGCAGACCCCCCGCTCCGCGGGCTACGGCTTCGGGGCCAGCGTCACCGGGGCCGGACTGCTCATGCTGCCGATGCTGATCGCGATGTTCTGCTCGGGCGTGCTGAGCGGCCGGCTGGAGCCGGTGCTGGGCGCCAAGCGACTGCTCACGACCGGTGCCGCACTCGGCGCCGTGGCCTGCGGCTTCCTCGCCGCGTGGCACGATCAGCAGTGGCAGGTGGCCTTCGCCGCGGGTGTCTTCGGCCTCGGCATCGGACTGGCCTTCGCCTCGATGGCCAACCTGATCGTCGGCAGCGTCCCGGCCGAGCAGACCGGCGCCGCGACCGGTATGAACGCCAACATCCGTACCATCGGCGGATCGATCGGCGCGGCCGTGACCAGCGTCCTGGTGACCGGCCGTCTCCAGCCCTCGGGCCTGCCCTACGGTTCCGGCTACACCCACGGGTTCAGCCTGCTCGCGCTGCTCTGCCTCGGCGCCGCGCTGGCCGCCCTCCTCGTGCCGGCCCGGCGGACGGGCCGTATGCCCGGCGCCCGCGCCGTCGCCGACCTGCCGAGCACGGAGGCGGAGGCCGTGGTGTCCGGCGCCCGGAACTGAGGCGGACGGACGACGGGACCGGGGCTGTAGGGCCGCCGGGTCGTACGGCGGGGTCGTGTCGGTGGGACCGGGCTGTACGGCCGGGTCTTACCGATACGACGCGGTCTGTACGGCGGAGCCGTACCGGTGGGACCGGGGGCACTACGGCCGAGTCCCACCGATGGGGCGGCGCACGCACCACCCCGCCGGTCACGTAGCGTCCCGCCGGTACGGACGCCGTTCCGGCGGGGCGGCGGGGGTGGACGGTGTCTCGGCCGTCGGGACCGCGCCCCGGCGATGCGGGAAGACGGTTGTCCTACTGTGCTACCGGGGCATGACTCCGAACGGGCGGCGCCCTCACCCGACCCGGTGAGCGGCCGCACGGGCGCGTACCACCGGCGCACGCGCAGCCGTTGCTCCGTCATGGACAGCACACATACGGCCCGCCGACGCCGTCCGGAGGAGGACTTCGCGGGCCGGCCCCAGGCCGAGCCGGCGGCCGGCCACCAGGCGCACCCGCCGATCTACGCCCAACTGGTCGCGGAATGGCGGGCGAAGGGCCGAACGGTCCCGGAGCGCCGCGAGGTCTTCGAGGTGCTGTGGGCCTCCTTCTCCGCCCCCAAGCCGTTGGAGAGCGAACTGCGGCCGGCCGGCTCCCGGGCGGACCGTCGGCCGGTGGGACCGCCGCCCCAGCCGCCGAGCACCCCGACGGAGCAGGCCCCGGTGAAGGAGCTGGAAGAGGGCGAACAGGTGCCCGCCGTCCCCGTACCGCGCGGCCTCCCGGGCGGCTGACCCCCGCTGTTCCGCCGGTGTCTCAGCACTCCTGCGAGGGTGCCAGAACGGCGAGGGTTCCGTTGGCCTGCTGCAGGGCCAGTTCCAGGGACGCGGCGGAATGAAGCTCACCGGTTCCGTCCGGCGGGATGAGCCACTCCAGGAACCGTGCGGAGCGATAGGGCGGGGGGACGGCGACCCACGATCCCTTGCCGGCGTAACGGATACCGGATCCGACCCAGCGGCTTTCGGGGTCCGGCGCCAGGAAGAAGCCCACGCGGCGGACCGCGGTGTCCACCAGGGTCGGGCCCGGCGCGTGCAGGGGGTCCTGCCACAGGATGTCCAGGGCGAGCAGGCCGAGTTGCTCGGGAACGCTGAGGACGTCCCAGAAACGGCCGGCCTCCATCAGCGCGGTCCCGGGCTCCTGATCCCACTGCCGCTTGCAGGCACGCGGGTCCGAGGCCGCCGCCGCGAGCCACTCGACAGCTTGTCTCCACGCTGCATCCGGCATGACCAACTCCCGTGTCCTCACAGGCTGTTCGAGCAGGTGCGGAGGGACGTTCGGATGCGGGCCCGCACCCGGGCGTCGACCCGGCGTGTTCATGCTGGTAGATATTTCTATTCTTTGGAAGGGGTGGCGCGGTCTGGCGTTTACCGTCGGTCCGCTCGGATGTCATCCGGAGGGTTCGCGGAGGACGGCCGCGAGCCCCAGGCGGGCGACTGTCACGGCCTCACGGGAGGGCGGTGACGGTGCGGTGTACCGCCGCGAACCGACGCACGCCGCACGCCCGCCCGAGGGGGCTGCCGTGGAGACGGCCGCCCCCGGTCAGCCCCGCGACACGAGGACGCTGAGCGCGTTGGCGGCGACGACGGCCCCGATGCCGGCCCACTCCGGACACCCCAGCCCCTGGCCGAGTACGAGCCACCCGACCAGTCCGGCGAGAACGGGGTTGACACTCATGAAGGGACCGAAGGCCGGGGCCGCCACACGGCGCAGGGTGAACAGGTCCGCGAGGCAGGGCCCCGATGACCGCCGCACCGGGCGTCCCGGAACCCTGCGGCCCAAGGGTGTCGGAACAAAGGTGTTGAGAGCAGCCGGCCTGCCCGGAGATGATCTCCCGCATGTTTTCTCGCAAGAACCGCCGTCCGAAGTCCGCCGACCTGTTGAAGGCCTGGGAGTGCCTGGACGCCGGAGACATACCCGGCGCCCTGCGGCTGGTGAAGCCGGGCGCGGAGACCCTGCCCCTCGCGGAGACGGCCCTCGTGGTCGGCCGGGCCGCGGGAATGGCCGGCTTCGACGACCTCCGGAAGGCCGCCGCGGCGCTTGCCGCCGATCCCGGGAAGGGACAGGCGCTCTACGACTTCGGGTACGCCTGCGTCGAACGCGGGCTCTCCGCCCTCGCGATACCCGCCCTGCGTGCGGCGCTGCTCGGGAACCCGGGCGCGCTGATGGTGATGCGTGAGCTCGTGTCCGCTTACGAACGCGAGGGCCGGCACGGCGAGGCCGTGGAGGTGCTGACACGACACGAGAACGCCTTCGCGCACTGGCCGGACCGCTACCTTCTCGTCTACAACGCGATCATGGCGGGTGACCTCCCGCTGGCGAGGCGTCAGCACGCGCTGCTCCCGGACCCGACGGACCCGCAGTGGGTGCCCACGCGTGACCGGCAGGGCCGGATGCTGGAGCGGGCCGCGAGCGCGGAGCCCGTGAGCCCGCTCGACCTGACCGATCTGCGCGGATGGCAGTTCGTGATGGGCGGCACGGTCCTCGGCACGCTCTCGCCGTTCGGCTTCGGCGCCGGGATGACCGGCCGGTACGCGTGGCTGCAGGACTCCTACGGCCAGTGCCTGGAGGGCCTGCGGCGGCTGCGGGCGCTGCTGGACGCCGCCGAGCTGCGCCCCCGGTCGGTGTCGCTCCTGCCCGACCGCGACAGCCGGATCCTCGGCCTGGCCGCCGCCGAGGTGCTGGGCCTTTCCACGGAGCCCTTCGCCCCCGGCCGGGAGGACACCGTGGTGGTCGCGTACGACCTGAACGGGCTGGCCGAGGCCGACGGGGGCCCCGAGATCCTGGGGCAGCTCTTCGACCGCGCGCCGGGACAGGTGCTGCACGAACACGCGAGCAACTGGACCGACGTCCCGGTGATCACCGCCGACAGTGTCACGCTGCTGCACCAGTCGGTCGTGGCTCCCTGGAGCGGGCAGCTGCGCCAAGGGGACGACGGAGACGTGGAGCGCGGGCCGGCCGACGACCGGCCGGTGGAACTGATCGCCGCGGAGATCGTGGGAGCCGATCCGTCGCCGGCGGAGGGCGACGGCGAAACACCCGCGGACCCGCTCGGAGCCTTCACCGACTTCGTCGCGGCGGTCCACGGCTCCTGGCTCCGGGGCGACCGGGCCCGGCTGACCTCGACGGGCCCGGTTCCCAGCGCCCGTTTCGCCTGACCGGGACCGGCTCCAGGTGCGCCCGTCACGGCGGGAATGCGATGAGGGGGGTCGCTGTTACACCACTCGTAGCTGGCATGCGCGAGTCAAGATCCTCGCGGTGCGGGCGGAAGGAGGACTTCATGGCACGCAGCAGTGCGCGTCCCGTCGTCACGCTGAGGTCGACGGCCGGGACCGGCGTCACCTACGTGACGCGCAAGAACCGTCTCAGCGACCCCGACCGCCTCGTCCTGCGGAAGTACGACCGGGTGGCGGGTGAGCACGTTCCGTTCCGGGAGGAACGCTGAATCGACCCCGGCGTGGCCGGGTGGGCAGTGGCAAGGAGGGAACACGCATGAGGCCCCGTATTCATCCCGAATCCAGGCCGGTCGTCTTCCGTGACCGGGCCGCGGACGTCGCGTTTCTGACGCGTTCGACGGCGCGCTCGTCGAGGACGATCGAGTGGGAGGACGGCAACACCTACCCGCTGATCGATGTCGAGATCTCGTCGGCCAGCCATCCGTTCCACACCGGGAACTCGCGGGTCGTGGACACCGCCGGTCGGGTGGAGCGCTTCGAGCGCCGCTACGGCCGCGCGACCTCGCCGCGGCACTGACCGCGGCCCCCCTTGCCCAGCAGAAGGAGAGCAGAGCCGTGAAGGTACGTAATTCCCTGCGCTCGATGAAGTCGAAGCCCGGCGCCCAGGTGGTCCGCCGGCGTGGTGTGACCTTCGTCGTCAACAAGAAGAACCCGCGTTTCAAGGCCCGCCAGGGCTGACGAAGCACCCGGGGGTGGAGAGAGACGGCCGGCCCGGTCCGCGCAGGTGCGAGGACCGGGCCGGCCGCTTGTCGGGGAGCCTCCACGGCTGTGAGGCGCGGAACGCGCCCGGCCGAGGACCCTGTCGCCGGGACGCGCGTCCGGAAAGTTACGCCAGTCGACAGGTCCTGAGCCCCGCCGGGCCGCGTGTTGGCTTCGATGCCCCGGGCCGCGTGTGGTTATGTCGTGACAGCGAAGGTGATGGCGATGGCAATTTGCCCGCCGTCATCGGCTGGCCGACGGCGCGTGCGCAAGGTCGTATCGGCGCTGTGAGCTCCCGTATCTCGAGCAGACCCTTATGGGGGAGACGTGGTAGCAGGCCAATCGGGCGCCGGTCCTCAGCGACAGCGCACTCACCTGGTCCTCACCTTTTCGGGAAGGCCGATCACGGCCATTCGAGAAGGTCGCACCTCGGACCTCGATGCCGGGGTGATGGCCGATGGTGGCGTATATCCAATCCACAGAGGGTGAATACGTTCATGAAAGATGGCGACGAGAATTCGCGGGCGGGACGATCGCGCGGGAACCTGAGCAGGCGACGCCTTATTCAAGGGACGGCGGGCACCTTCGGCGCCGCTCTGGCGTCCGCCGGCATCTATGAGTTGATCGACACCATTGCAAAACCACCGTACCGACCCGCCGTCGACAGCGCGCCCGTCCAGGAACAATATATCCTGCAGAACGAGCAAGTGGTCATGGTCGATGGCTCGGGCGTGAAGAGCAAGAATGGCAAGATTGCGGTACGGGTACCGGCCCTGCACGATCATGTCGTTACCGCAAAGCTGAATGTGTCGGAGAATTCCAAGGCGTTGCAGGAGGCACAGCACCACCTCGAGTCCGTCCTCTTGGATCTGGAGCGCGAGTTTCCGCCCACTCCCACAGGGGTGGCCACCACGGTGGCCTGGGGGCTTCCCTATTTCCATCACTACATTCCGACCCTGGGCAAGACGTCGGGATACTTCAGGGCGGGAACGTCCTATCCGGCGTATCTGCCGGTCGATTTGACGACCTCCAAGACGGAGGGTCGTACCGTGTATGCGCTGCAGGAGGCCAGGACGTTCCCGAGCGACCAGTCCCCGCCCGGCTTCGGGCCGGTCCGCCTGGAACAGAATGACGTAGCCGTGCTGATCCGCAGTGACTCGCTCGCCAATATCAAGGAAGCCAGCAACGCTCTCTTCGGGTCCGGAAGCAGCCGGGCGGGCAGCTTGTTCAAGGTGACGAGTATCCGCCAGGGCTTCTCCGGGGGCGGTTTCTACGGGCAACAGGGTCTGCCGAGCAAGCTGGCGCTGGCAGCTGATATCCCCGGTGCGAAGTCGATTCCTCGGGAGGCGCAGGGCTTCCTGGGCTTCGCCACCACCCTGGATTCAAATATGGGTCCTGGCGTCATCGCCAATCTGGAGACCCTGCCCGGCCTCACCGATCAGTGGCCCAACGGTTACTTCAAACAGGGGACCACCATGCATCTCTCGCATCTGTTCCAAGATCTGGTGACCTGGTACGAAAAGAACTTCCCTCAGTACGCGGATCGCGTCCAGGCGATGCTCCATCCCGGCCTCTCACCCGCGCCCTCGCCGGGCACGCTTGCCCTCCAACCGCCAGGTCAAAGTCAGGCCGAAGTGGCGCAAGGGGTCCAGCGGTACCGCGGGTACGGCCACACCGGGAGCATGTCGGAGGTGGACAGCACCACATCGCCGAAGACCAGCCATTACGGGAAGGCTTACCCCACGGGGACGACCATCCCCGTACGCGGCGATTTCGACACGCTGGACAATCCGTTCCACTACACGTCCGATCCGACGGCGGACCACTACAGCAAGAAGCCGGCGGCCGGGTTGCACTTCATTCAGTTCCAGCCGACGACGGCGATCTTCAATCTCGTTCGGCTCTCGATGGACGGCCACTATCCCAAGAGGACACTCCCCGTCGCACCGCGCAGCCCCCACGCCGGCATCAACTCGGTCCTGCACACGACTCACCGGCAGAACTATCTGGTGCCACCACGTCGCCATCGCTCCTTCCCACTCGCCGAGTTCCTGGCCTGACACGAGCCACGTGCCACCGCTCTCGACGCGGACACGCGGGCATGACCCGATAGCCGGCTCACCTGGAGAGTGTTTTCTTTCCGTGCAGCCAGCAGGACCCTGGACACAGACACAGGCAAGTCCCGTCGACACAGGCAAGTCCCGTCGTCGGAATGGCGCGAGGCCAATCTCGCTCCTCTCCCGCCTCCTCGTATCAACCGCCGCCAGGACCGCCTTCGCCACCAACCTCAAGCACCCCAGCCGCTCACAGGAAGACGCGCACTCCGAGCAGGAGGGTGGCTTCAGGGGGCGCAGACCCCGCTGCACGGTCCCAGCCACAGTGGACCGCAGCCGTAATCGGTCCAGTTGCACCACCACGGTGAGGCGTAGCACACCATGTCGCAGCTTCCGGTCCCCGCGCACTGGGAATTGCAGTCCATGACCTGGGCGCTCTGATCGCTCCGGGGCGCCGCCCCTTGCGTGTCGGCAGGGCCCAGCGTCATGAGGATCGCCCGCGCCCCGCTCTCGCCGAACGCCGCCACAGCCGCCGTCTCCAGCCCTTCGACGACTGCTCCCTGCTTGCGCCCCGCGATGATCTGCGGTGCCAGCCGCGTCGCGTCGTCCAGGACGGCGGACTGCTCGGCCGACAGACCGGAGTGTGTCTTCCGGTAGTTCGCGAAGTGCGCCACCCACAGATCACTCCGAGCCGACGCGGACAGTGCGCCGTATATGGCGCGCCGGTAGTCCGCGGGGTAGGAGGCGAACTCGGAGTAGCCGGAGGGCAACCGGCCGAGGTTGGCCTTCACCCATCGCGACGCCTTGCTGCCCCTGGCGCGGGTCACGGCCTGCGCGGGCGAAGCCGCCAGGCCACCGGTGACCAGGAACGTTCCCAGGGCCAGCCCCGGCACGGCCTTGAGGATTCCTCGACGGCTCGGGGGCCGCAGCGCATCGAGTTCGCGGAGCGCACGCACCACCCGCAGCGAGTCCGCCGGGCCCAACAGCCGCGCCAGGCGGAGGGACAGCGCGGTTCCGGTCCAGGCCCGCACCTGCTCCCCGTCGACCGCCAGGAGAGTCGGGGCCCATGCGGCCCCGTCCCCCAGGGCACGCGTGCGCACGTCGCGAATACGGGGTTCCGTGAGGCCCGCGGTGGTCAACGTGCCGTCGACGGACACACGAACCCGATCCACCACCTCTTCGCAGAATCGGCAGTCGGCGTCGAATGCCAATATCCACTCGGTCATAAGATTCTCCCCACGTTTTGTGACAACCCGTCCCATGGTTGCGAGTGTTCATGCCGATCCGTAGTGCGCCGTTCCGCGCTCTTGCGCGCTTCGGGTCTACCTGAAGAGAAATCATTTGCCGAGGCGTCCGGAAGCGTCCATCATTTCGACGAAGATCGAAACGTTTTGCATTCGCGGCCGTGCTCACGGCGGGAGCACACCCGTTGCCAGAGCACCTTTGGGCAGGGCCTGGCGGCCAGCGCTCAGACGCCGCCGGCGGGAGCTGATCGCGCGACGGCGCTGCCGCATACGGGTGGAAAGCAACGGCGGGGCAGAACTGGACACGTCGACACCCGACGGGTAGACAAGCATGCGAAGCCTCTGGTGGAGACGGTTCTCTTGGTCGAAAACCCATCTACCAGGGGCTTGACTACATTGTCAGCCCAACCACCCTGTCCTTGAGGAAGGTTGGAGGGTGGTCACGTGCTTCCCCGCCCTCCCGGTCAACATCCGTTCGCTCCCGGTAAAGGTCTACCGACCCGTGAATGCTTCAGACCCGCACGTCAACGCCTTCGCCGAGATCTTCGGCGATCCGGCGGCTGACTTCGCCGTCCCTGTCGACTGGGCGGCAGTCGAGTCCTGGTTGGGGACGAGCCTTCCCGCCGACTACAAGGCCATCGCCGCCGCGTACGGCCCACTCGACATTGGCGCCCGGCTCTGGCTTCACGTGCCCTGCGTCAACCGCGGTTGGTTCGACTATGGAGCCTGGGTCCAGCAGACTCGGCGTAACGCCCCCGGTGTCCTTCCCTTCGGCGCCACCCGTACCGCCGACACCCTCTATTGGGACACCACAGCATCCGACGATCCCGACGAGTGGCCGGTCGTCATGCACTGTCAGGACGACGAGAACGCGGGCCGCGACCCCTGGCGGCGCTTCGGGACCTCGCTCGTGCCGACGCTGGCCCAGCTCGTGGCCGACGGCATGCACCCGGTGGCCGCCCGAAGCGGTATGCAAACCGACCTGGACGACACCCCGTGGACACCGCCGCCCAGGCGACCGGAACCAACCGCTCAGCAGCGGGCGGCGCTCACGACAGGCAGCGGGCTGGAAACTCTGATCACGCTCGTCCCGCCGCCAGGGATTCCCGTGCTCGGTAAGCACGACTGGGACTGGCTATACAAACGGCTGGGCACTCGTCTGCCCGGCGAGTACGTACGACTGATGGAGCGGTACGGGGCCGGCTCCTGGTGCGGCTGGCTGCGCTTCAACATCCCCTTCGACGAGGACCAGTACGCGCTCGCACCGTGGGCCGAGTGGTACGCGGAGACCTACCAGGGGCAGCGAGCCGAGTTCCCTGAGTATCACCCGCTGGCCGTCTATCCCGAGCCCAGGGGGTTCCTGCCCTTCGCCGACTCCATCGACGGCGACCAACTGTGCTGGCTGACCGAAGGCGCCACGCCGGACGACTGGCCATTGATTGTTCTACCGCGCCATGCCGACCAAGGCCCACCGCTCCATACTGACCTCACCAAAACCCTGCTGGAGTGGCTGCACGGCCGGTTCGCGACCGAGGGCCTACCCTCGCTCGGACGTCGCGACGAGGACCCTCTCGACTACATCGAATTCGAGCCCCACGCCCCAGAACCAGCCGCTGATGACCAATAACTCACCCACTCATCGGTCCAGTTCGAGGTAGGAAGCCAACTCCATCAGCACAACCCACCCTGTCGCTGCCGCTCCACGGCAGGCTTCTTCGATCTCGGTGCGCGGCCCCGTCGTGGAAGCGGAGACGATCTGCGTCGCCGACAAGGGGTACCAGGTACCGGTAGGCGGTGAACGCCCCCTTGGGAAGCTCCGGGCCCTGGGCGAGCAGGTCACGATATTCGCTGGTCGCCGGTTGTTGATGGTGGTCATACTGCCGCGATGGATCCAGTGACTCTCGAGACCGACCGTCTGCTGCTGCGGGCCTTCACACCCGCCGACGTGGATGCGGTGTACGAAGCCTGCCAGGACGAAGACATCCAGTTCTACACCCCGGTGCCGGTGCCGTACCGGCGTGCGGACGCGGAGAAGCTCGTCGGCGAGAAGCTGCCCGCCCAGTGGGCCGAGGACAAGGACTACACCCTCGGCGCGTTCCGCAAGGACACCGGTGCCCTGGTCGGCTCGTACTGCCTGACCCTCGTCAGCCGCGGCGTCTGGGAGCTCGGCTACTGGGCGGTCAAGGAGCAGCGTGGACGCGGGTACTCGGTTGAGGCCGCTCGGGCCCTGTGCGACTGGGGCTGGGCCACGCTCGACGTGCACCGCATCGAGTGGTGGGCCATGTTCGGGAACTCCGGCTCGCGTGCAGTCGCCGAGAAACTCGGCTTCACCGTCGAAGGGACACTGCGCAATCGCAGCATCGCCAACGATGGCAAGCCGCACGACTGGTGGGTGGGCGGACTGCTGAGGCCCTGATGTTGGGGCCGGTGCTTCGCCGGCTGCGTTTGCTGTTGGCGGGTCTGTGGCTCGCCCGGCGCGAGTCGGAGCTTCGTGAGCGGCGCGGTGCCGAGCGGCAGCGGGAGGCCGGTGCCGGCCCGAAGGACGAACTGGTCTTCACCGACCGGCTGCTCGTCGCCCTGGTCCACCTACGCACCGGGCTTCCGCACGCCGCGCTCGCCGAGCTGTACGGCATCGCCCGCTCCACGATCTCCCGCGCCAGCGGGGAGATCCGCCCGTTGCCGGCTATGCGAGGCTTCGCAATCCCCGACCACTCCGGCGGGGACTTGGGACCCTGGCGGACGTGTTCGCCTACGCCGGGACCGCGGGGATGCGGTTGCGCATCGACGGCGCCGAGACCCAGGTTCGCCGCCCGAAGACAAACGGGCCCGGACGGCGGGCCTTCGTCTCCGGCAAGAAGAAGCAGAACACCGTCAAGACCACCACCGTCAGCGACGGCCAAGGCCGTGGTCGGGTGCGGCCCGGGCGGATGGTCGACGAGGGCTACCGGGGGCTGGCCAACGAGTTCCCTGACCAAATCAGCGCCCCTCCGACGAAGCCGAAGGGCGACGCGCCGCTCGGCGAGCAGTACGCCTGGCGGGAGATGCGCCGACGGCAGTCCTCGCAGCGGATCTGCGTCGAGCACGCCAACGCCGAATTGCGGCAGTGGTGCCCGCTCCAGCGCTACACCGGCCCACGCGAGGACTGCGTCGCGACCCACCAGGCCATCGCTTCATTGGTTTCGGACCGTTCGGCTCGCCGACCGACCCGCCGCAAGCCGAGCACCGAGTTCGTGCTCGCCCGGCAGGCCGCCTGCTGATCAACCACCAGCCGACCCGCCAGGCCAGCACGCCAAAACCTCAATCGGGGACCAAGTCGTTGGTGGCCCACCGCCCGGTCCAACGCGTCGATCGCGAGGGTCGGACGGCTCGGTCAAACGCTCCAGCGGACTCGGGATCTCCTCGGATGCGACCCTGGGATGTTCGCGGAGTCGGGCGCCGTCGGCAGGCATGGTTCATTCGCCCGCGGCGTCCTCGGCCTCCCAGCGAAGCAGGTCGCCCGGCTGGCACTCGAGCACCTCGCACAGCGCGGCGAGCGTCGCAAAGCGCACCGCCTTGGCGCGGCCGTTCTTGAGTACCGCCAGGTTGGCGGGTGTGATCCCTACGCGGTCCGCGAGTTCGCCCACGGACATCTTCCGCCTGGCCAGCATCACGTCGATGTCGACGGCGATCGGCATCAGATCACCTCGTCCAACTCGGCCTGCATCTGCGCCGCTTCGACGTCGCGCGCGACGGCCTGGGCGAGCAGCATCCGCAGCACGAGCACGATGAGCGCGACTCCCAGGATGGCCAGGCCGATCCCGCCCATGATGAGGGTGACGCCCGGGTCGTCCCGCTGGCCGGGCGCATTCAGGGCCGCGACTGCGAACCACACGAGAGCAGCCGCAACGATCGCGCCGATGATGACGTCCACGTACCGGAAGGCGGCGTGGGAGAACACGGTTCCGCGTCGCACCATCGTCACCAGTCTCCATACACAGACCAGGGCGACCTGCGCCGCGCCGATGCCCAGGATCGTGATCACGCGCAGTGGGGTCAGCGGGAGCGACCCGTCCTCCGGGTCATTCCCGCTGACCAGCGCCCACACCATCAATGCCTGTACGAGCACCGTGCCGGTGAGCACCACTACGAGCACGGCGCGCAGCGCGCGCACGGTCAGCTTTCCCATGACCCAACCTTCCATCGAGATACGATGGTAATCTATCGAATCTCGATAGGTGAAGCAAGGGCTGGGAGGGGGCGGGCGGCACCTTCGCACCACGGCGGGACGCCGGCGCCTCCTCCCGTTCTGCAACCCTCGTCCGGCAGCACCTCTCACCAGGCGCCCCGCACTCCAGCCGCACGCAACGCCGTCCCACCCCGGCCGCCACGACCTCCTCCACTGCGGCGGCCATGGCTCCCACCTCACCCCCCCAGCCCCCGGGGCCGGAGTTCCGGGGAGTCCGCCGTATCCGAGCGCGAGCTGCCGAGAACCCCGGCGGAGCAGGTCAGCGGACCCGGATGAACACCACGTCGTAACCGCTGTTCGTGGCCCGGGACTTGACATAGACCCCGTCGCTGCCGCCGTTGGGGTTGCCCGTGTTGCCCTCGACAGTGGTGAAGGACGACCCGGACACCGTCCGCACGATGCCTATGTGCTCGTTGCCGCCGGTGAAGTCGCTTCCGCCGTCCCAGTCGAAGGCCACGATGTCACCGGGCTGCGGGCTGGTCGTCACCGACAGGTGGTAGTTGCCGGCCCGCGCCTGCTTGACCCAGCCCGAGACATAGGAGTTGCGGTAGGAGCTGGCCCCGGTCTGCTTGGCCACCCAGCTCACGAAGGTCGCGCACCAGGCGTAGCTGCTGGTGGACAGCGAGAGACCCACAGCCGAGCCGTAGCTGTTCGCGCGGGCGCTGCCCTCGACCGTGCCGACCTCGCCCTCGGCCACGTCGAGGATCTTGCCGTAGCCACCGCCGGGCGGGGGCGACGACGGCGGGGTGACGGCGCCGTACAGTGCGGCCTTGGTGTTCGGTCCCACATGGCCGTCGACCGAGAGACCCTTCTCGGCCTGGAAGTCCCTGACAGCGCTGTCGGTGAGCGGACCGAAGCCGCCGTCGACGGCGATGTCGGCACCGTGGTGGTTGAGCAGGCTCTGCAGTTCGGTGACGCAGCCGCTGCGCTGCCCCTTGACGATCTCGTTCGGGCACGAGGCGGAGTTCAGGTTGATCGGCGCGGGCGCGCCGTTGCCACCACCACCGCCGATGTTCGAGTACAGGGCGGCTTTGGTGTTCGGACCGACCTCGCCGTCGGCGGTGAGACCGCTCGCGGACTGGAACGCCTTCACGGCCGCCAGCGTCTGGGGGCCGAAGCTGCTGTCGACGTCGAGGCTCTGGCCCTTGCCGTTCAGCAGGGCCTGCAGCGTGGCGACGCAACCGCCGCTCTGCCCCTCCACGATGTTGTCCGGGCAGGACGACGACCTCAGGTCCAGGCTCGTCGACGGTGACTCGTCGGTGTCGTACAGCGCCCGCTTGGTGTTGGTGCCGACCTGGCCGTCGGCCGTGAGGCCGTAGGAGGACTGAAAGCTGCGGACGGCACTCGCCGTTCCGGCGCCGAAGTCACCGTCCACGTCGACCGTGTAGCCGTGATGGCGCAGCAGCCGCTGGAGCTCGGTGACGCATCCGCTCTTGTCGCCCTGGACGATGTTCGCGGGGCAGGAGGAGGACCGGAGGTTGACGGGGGCGGGCGCCGAGCCGCCGGTCGCATACAGCTTGCTCTTGGTCGCGGGGCCCACCCGTCCGTCCACGGCGATCGCGGTGGCGGCCTGGAACTCACGGACCGCGTAGAGCGTGCTCGGCCCGAACTGACCGTCCACCGCCAGACCGGCGCCGTGCGCGTTGAGCAGGGTCTGCAACTCCGTGACGCAGCCGCTCGCCTGGCCCTGCACGATCTCGTTGGGACAGGACGCGGAGGTCAGCTTGATCGCGGGCGGCGCCGCTGCCGCCGGACCGGCACCGAGTACGATGCCGGCCGAGACCATCGCCGCGGTGGCGGCGAAAGTCCCGACCCGGATCCGCCACCCCGTGCCGGTGCGGTGCCTGTCCCGATGCCGTGAGGCCTCGTCTTCGGCGCGGACGAGGAATGCGAGTCTTCCCATGGCGGCGAGGTTCTCCTTCGGTTGCTGGAGCGTCGTCTGACGCGTCGTCGGTGATGTGCGGTCGTGCTCGTCCGGGGTCTTCCAGCCCGGTCCGCGTGTTCGAGGGGTCCGGGAGGACGGCGGGGACGAGAGCGTGACGAGCGAGCACACGCGTCCGCGGCCCGTCCTCGCCGGGCAAGGACGGGCCGGGTCGGTCGACTCAACGGTCCGACCGGTCCGACCACTCAACGGTCCGACCGGTCCGACCACTCAACGGTCCGACCGGTCCGACCACCCAACGGTCGGACCGGTCGGACCGGTTGGGAACGTCGGACCGGTCAGGCGGCGAAGCGCTTGAACGCCGCGCGGGTGCCCGCTCCGGCGATGCCGTCGATCGCGCCCGTGTAGCCGTAGTCGTCCGCCAGCAGACGCTGCAGCGCCTTGATGGTGTTGGTGCCGGGGTCCCCGTCGATGGCGCCCGTGTAGCCCCAGTACCTTGCGAGGCAGCGCTGGAAGGCCTTCCAGCTGTTGGTGCCCAGCTGACCGTCGATGGAGTCCGTGTATCCCCAGTAGTCCGCGAGGAACTCCTGGACGTTCTTGGCCTCGGCCGTGGTCAGACCGAAGTTCTGCGTCGCGGCCACGGTGGCGGGGTGTGCGACCGCCGCCGTCCGCGTGGTGGTTGCGGTCGCCGCGTAGCCGGTGCCCGCGGTCGCCACACTGCCGGCGGCGAGGCCGGCAACGGCGATGAGGCCGGCGATGGTCCTGCCCAGAGCGTTCGGTCGCATGCGTTCCTCTTTCGGTCGTGGGTCGGCACCTGTCCCGCCTGGCGGGGAGGTGGCGAGACCAAAGGTGGTGGGCGCCCGGTCGCGTCGGCTACGGCTGTGGCACAGGTGGCGGTCTTGCGGGACGACAGACCTGCTGACCTGCGACGACAGCAACCGGTGGGACGGCAGTGTGGGACACCTGTGACAGATGTGTCGGGCTCATGCAGAATGCGCAGCAGCGGAGGGGGCCGCTGTTCACGCTGATGACCGCATTGGGGGAAACATGCCGCGCTCCAAGGCGCTGCCCGATGAACTCGACCCTTGCGCAAGGCAGTTGGTGGAGCGGTTACGCCGGCTGAAGGACCACGGCGAGCTGACGATGCGCCAGCTCGCGGCCAAGACCGGCTACAGCGCCAAGTCGTGGGAGCGGTACCTGGGAGGTACGGCGCTGCCGCCCCAGGCGGCGGTGGAGGCACTGGCCCGCATCACCGGGGCCGACCCCGTCCCCCTGCTCGCGTTGCACGAGATCGCCGCCGACATCCGGGCCAGCCGCCGCGCCAGGCCCGTCGCACAGTCGCAGCCCACCGGACAGGAGCAGGAGCAGGAGCAGCCGGCGGGGCCGAAGGGGCCGGATCCCGGGGCACCGGCCACACCGATCGTGCTCACGGCGCCACCCGCCACCGGACCGTCCCCCGGCCGCTTCCCGCACATCGCCCTCACGGCAGGCGTCGTCGCCCTGACCGTGGCCTTCTTGGCGGCGCTGCTGCTCATACTGCGCCTCGACGAGGACGGCACCCCGGCGGCGGTCGCCGCCCCGCCCAGCACCACTGAGGCTTCGCCGCCGCCGTCCTACACCTGCCACATCGCCCGCGTCGACGGCCGCTGGTCGGCAGGCATCAACAACGCCCGGAACACCGAGATCTCCTACGGCGCCACAGGCGCCGACGTCGCCGAGGCGCAGTGTCTCCTGCGCCGGGCGGGCATCTCACCCGGCGGGATCGACGGCATGTTCGGCCCGCTGACGCTGCGGGCGGTCAAGACATTCCAGCAACGCGCGGGTCTGGACGTCGACGGCATGCTGGGGCCGCGTTCCTGGAAGGCGTTGCGCGGATGACCCCAAGCGCACCCTCACCCCCGGGCGCCCGACTGGCCGTAGCACTCAAGCAGTTGAAGCAGCGGACCGGTCTGAGCCTGGCGCAGCTCGCGAACGCGACCACCTTCAGCAAGTCGTCCTGGGAGCGCTATCTCAACGGCAAGAGCTTGCCACCCCGCAGCGCGGTAACGGAGTTGTGCCGTCTCGCCGGCGAACCCGTCGACCACCCGTTGGCCCTCTTGGACATCGCCCGGACGGAACGGACGGACCTTACGGACCGGACGGGGCTTACCGACCGGACAGAAGACAGTGGGCCGACGCGGGATACGCCGGCTCGACAGCGCACCGGCACCCGAACGGGCACACCGACTGCGGCCCTCGTCACCGCCCCGCCCGACACCGGCCAAGGCGAGGCAGTTCCGAGCGACACCGGCCAAGGCGAGGCAGTCGCGAGCGACGCCGGCCACATCCGCACCGGCCCGACCGGGCACCGGCGGGTAAGCGTCCTCACCACCCTCGCGTCGGTCTGCGCCGTGGTCCTGGGAGCGCTCGTGCTCATCCACCTTCCCTCTTCCCCTCGCAAGCAGGCGTCACCGTCCCCCACGCCCCCTGCGGCCACCGGGGCGCTCTGCCGGCACACCGCCTGTCAGAACAAGGACCCGATCACGATGAAATGCGCCGCCGACCCGGTGACCCTCGCCGAGCACGAGACCGTGTCGGGCGCCTGGATCCAGATTCGCTTCAGCGAGGAATGCGGCACGACCTGGGCCCGGATGTGGGGCGCGGTCGTGGACGACCGTGTCGAGATTCGGGCGGGCGGTCGGGACGGCTCCCTCCGCGGCGCCCGCGTCACCAGCCGCAACGAGGCCGACACCTACGTCCACACCACCATGAGCCTGGTCAGCCCCGGGACGTCCGTGCAAGCATGCTTCAGCCCCGCGGCGGGTGGCGGGAAGGAATGCTTCGAGACCCGCACGGACCAGGCCGTCTTCGCTCCTTGAGACGTCAGGCGACTCGTCCGGCTCCCGACCGTTCTGGGCCGCACGCCGTCTCCACGGTCGAAGCGGCACCTGAAGGGGGGCGGCTCCACCGCCCCACCCGCACCGGCCCTGGCGGCGAGCCGTTCGCACCCGGCACCCGGCACCCGGCACCCGGCACCCGGCACCCGGCACCCGGCAGACGCTCCGTCGGAAGGGTGGACTGCCCGGACTGAGGCCGCCCCGATCCTTGCCGTTGGTCGCGGGTCGCCCAGCCGGGCGGAAGTTTTGGCAGACCGTACCGAGACGGGTTGAGTAGCCGTACTCATGCCGGGCAGCCCCGGTGGCACGCACCATGGACCTCAGACGGCACGATGCACGTCGAACGCCGCACGCTGATGGGCCGTCAGCGTCGGTTCAGGCCACAGGCCACACGGCTTGGTCCGCATCGTGCCCCACCGGCCCCGCGTGCGCGGTGGTCGGCCTGTCGGTCTTCTCGTCATGGGGGAAACACATGTCCAAGCGCCTCGTCGTGTCCGCGCTCGCCGGTGCCGTCGTCCTGGGTGGCGGCGTCGCTGCCACCGTCGCCCTCGTCGGAACCGCCGACGCGGCAGGTCCGACGGGAGATCCGGTGATCGGGAAGTCCTCCTCGGACCCGGTGGTCCTGGGGGACGGCGGGACCGACGCCCTCACGTTCACCACGTCCGTGTCCGACGACTCGGGCATCAGGAGCGTGAAGGTCCTTGCCTGGCCCAGGAGTTCGCACCTGGCGCCCAAGGCGTCGGAGATGGCGTCCGTGGAGAACGCCACGTGCCGGGCGTCGTCGGCGACCACGTCGGTGTGCACCTACCGGGCCCCGGTCGACGGGCGGAAGGACGCCGCCGACATCCCCACCGGGACGTGGTACATGGCGGTCCTCGTCACCGCCAAGGACCACGGCACGACGTTCTCCGCGAAGGCGTCGACCTTCACCGTCACGCGGCACGCGGGTTGAGCGGCACGCGAGCGGGTGGAACCGGCGACAGGCCCGTGAGGAAACGGGCCGCCGCCACCGCCGCGTTGTGTCCCGCGGCGCTTCTCCGCTATAGTCGATCTTGAGCACGCCGCCGGATCTCCGGTAGCGGGCCTGGCGTTGGTGGTCCAAGGAAAGACGTCCCGCTTCCTGCGGGGAGATGCAGGTGCAAGGCCTGCCCGGCGCTCCACACAGCCCCGCCCTCCGGTTCGGAGGGCGGGGCTCACGTGTTTTCCGGAACCCCCGCGCGCCGCTGGGCCGTCCGCACGGCAGGGTGGGACCGCCGCTCTCGCACCACCGCCGGCAGCCGGAGGTGACGGGCGCTTGCCGCCCGGGACAGCGTGTGTCGGCAACATACCGGACAAAATTGTTGACAATCTTCGCGGCCTGGATTTACGTTCGACAGGCACTCACTCAGGGAGGGCACGATGCCGAAGGAAGCCCGTCCGGGCACCGGCGAGCAGGCCAGGAAGCACGCACTGGCACAGCTGCGGCAGGCGATCCTGCTGGGCGAGATGGCGCCGGCCCAACGGCTCGTGGAGCACGAACTCGCCGAGCGGTTCGGTGTCACCCGGGCCAGCGTCCGGGCGGCGCTGATCGAGCTGGAGTCGGAGGGGCTGGTCGAGCGGATCCGCAACCGCGGCTCGCGGGTGCGGGTGGTGACGGTCGAGGAAGCGGTGGCCATCACCGAATGCCGCATGGCCCTCGAAGGCCTGTGCGCGGCCAAGGCGGCCGTCGCGGCCACCGAGGCCCAGCTCACCGAACTGGCCGACCTGGGAACGGCGATGTCGAAGGCGGTCGCCGACGGCGAGCCGTTGGTCTACTCCGGGCTCAACCACGAACTGCACGGCCGGATCAGGGAGTTCTCCGGTCAGCCGGTCGCCGTCGAGCTGCTGGAGCGGCTCAACGGACAACTGGTGCGCCATCGTTTCCTGCTCGCGCTGAGGCCCGGACGTCCCCAGCAGTCCCTGAGCGAACACCTGGCCATGATCGAGGCGATCAGGGCCCGGGACCCGCAGGCGGCCGAGGCGGCCGTCCGCGGCCACCTCGCGGGAGTCATCGACGCCCTGCGCCAATGACGTCTCGGAGGTGGGCCGACCGGCCCGTCCATCAAGGAGATGTGTGCCATGACGCACGGCAAGGCGCCCACCACCCCACGATCGACGCTCGTCATCACCGCGCACGCCGGGGACTTCGTCTGGCGGGCCGGGGGAGCCGTCGCCCTGGCCGCCTCCCGCGGAGAGAAGGTGACCATCGCCTGCCTCACCTACGGGGAACGCGGTGAGTCCGCCAAAGCCTGGCGCGAGGGCAGGAAACTGGCGGAGATCAAGGAGATCCGCCGTACCGAGGCCGAGGCGGCCGCCGCGGCGCTGGGTGCAGAGGTCCGCTTCCTCGACGCGGGCGACTACCCCCTGCCGGTGACCCAGGACCTGACCGACCGTCTCGTACGGGTTTATCGGGACACCCGGCCCGACGTGGTGTTGACCCACCCGTTGGACGACCCCTACAACGGCGACCACCCGGCGGCCGCTCGGATGGCGCTGGACGCGCGCGTCCTGGCCCAGGCCATCGGGTATCCGTCCGAGGGAGAGGTCATCGGCGCCCCTCCGGTGTTCTTCTTCGAGCCGCACCAGCCGGAGATGTGCGGCTTCAGGCCGCAGGTTCTCCTCGACATCACCCCGGTGTGGGAGGCCAAGCGCGCGGCCATGGAGTGCCTGGACACCCAACGGCACCTGTGGGAGTACTACACCGACCTGGGAAAACGACGCGGTGTGCAGCTCAGGCGCAACGCGGGTCCCCACGTCGGCCTGCCCCACGCCACCTACGGCGAGGCCTACATGCGCCCCTACCCGCAGGTCACGGAGGAACTGGCGTGAGCGGTCTCATCATCACCGATCCGCCGCGCGCGCACGCCGAGGACGTCGAGGCGCTCACCGGCTACGGCGTGGCCACGGTGCACGAGGGCATGGGCCGCCGCGGAAGCCTCGGTCCCGGCTTCAGGCCCATCCAGCAGGACGTACGCATCGCGGGCACCGCGGTCACCACGCTGTGCCCGCCCGGCGACAACCTCATGATCCACGCGGCGGTCGAGCAGTGCGCGCCGGGCGACATCCTCGTCGTCGCCACCACCTCGCCCTCCACCGACGGCATGGTCGGCGACCTGTTCGCCACCGCGCTCCAGCACCGCGGGGTGCGCGGCCTGGTCATCGACGCCGGGGTACGCGACACGGCCGACCTGCGCGCCATGGGCTTCCCCGTGTGGTCGACGGCGGTGTGCGCCCGGGGCACGGTCAAGGCCACGGCCGGCTCGGTGAACGTACCCGTCGTGCTGGGCGGCCAGATCGTCCGGCCCGGGGACGTGATCGTCGCCGACGACGACGGCGTGGTGTGCGTGCCCCGCGAGCAGGCCGGCGCGGCAGTCAGAGCGGCCGAGGCACGTGCCGCCAAGGAGGACGCCACCCGAACCGCCTTCGCCGGGGGCCAGTTGGGCCTGGACCGCTACGGCCTGCGCGAGACCCTCGTACGACTGGGCGTGCGGTACCGGTCCTACGAGGAGTGCGCCCCCGACGTCCGCGACGGAACCGTGTCATGAGCGCGGGCGAGGAAGTCCGCTGCATGCTCGTGCGCGGGGGTACCTCGAAGGGCGCCTACTTCCTGGCGGACGACCTCCCGCCCGTTCCCGGCGCGCGCGACGACCTGTTGCTGCGGGTCATGGGCAGCCCCGACCCGCGGCAGATCGACGGCCTCGGCGGAGCGCACCCGCTGACCAGCAAGGTGGCCGTGGTCTCCGCGTCGGCCGGCCCCGAGGCGGACGTCGAGTACCTGTTCCTCCAGGTCGGCGTCGACCGGCCCGAGGTCTCCGACCGGCAGAACTGCGGCAACCTGCTGGCCGGGGTCGGCCCGTTCGCCGTCGAACGCGGACTGGTCGCGGCGGGGGAGGAGCGGACCTCCGTACGGATCCGCATGGTCAACTCCGGGGACCTCGCCGTCGCCACCTTCGCCACGCCCGGCGGGCGCGTCGACTACACCGGTACGGCCGAGATCTCCGGCGTGCCGGGGACCGCCGCCCCCGTGGTGGTCGAGTTCCCGCCGGGCACCCGTCCGCTGCTGCCCACCGGGCACGCCCGCGACATCGCGGCCGACACCCCGGTCACCTGCGTCGACAACGGGATGCCGACCGTACTGATCGCCGCGTCCGCCCTGCACGTCACCGGCTACGAGGAACCCGGGGACCTGGAGGAGGACGGCGCGCTCGCCGACCGGCTGCGCGCGATCCGGCTGGAGGCCGGGAAGCTGATGGGCCTCGGTGACGCGGAAGCGGCCACCGTTCCCAAACTCAGCCTGCTCGCCCCGCCGTTGCACGGGGGAGCGGTCATGACCCGTACCTTCATCCCGGTGCGCTGTCACCCGTCCATCGGTGTGCTCGGCGCCGCCGGAGTCGCCGCGGGGCTGCGTGTCGGGGGCGGTGTGGGCGAGCGCGTCGCCCGGCTGCCCGCGCACGGGGACCTGCTGCGGATCGAGCACCCCGCGGGATTCCTCGACATCGAATCCGCCGTCGACCAGCGCGCCGGCGGCGCCCCGGTGGCCCGGCGCACCGCCGTCGTCCGTACCGCACGAAAGATCTTCGACGGCACGGTCTTCCCCCGGCCGGCCGCAGCCGCACCTCATCTGTGAGGAGACCTGGATGGCCCCGCCCCTCGGCGACATCGCCCACCTCGGGCATGTCGAACTGCTCACCCCGGACCCGGACGGAAGTCTCCGGTTCTTCACCGACTATCTCGGCCTGACGGTCAACGGCAGGCGCGGTGACTCGGTCTATCTGCGGACCTGGGACGACTACGAGCACCACAGCCTGGTCCTCACCGCGCACGAGACCTCGGGTCTGCGCCGCACCGCGCTGCGCGCCTCCAGCGAGGAGGCACTGCGGCGCAGGGTCGAGGAGTTGGAGACCGCGGGTCACGAGGGCCGCTGGGTGGAGGACGAGCCGGGCCTCGGCCCGCTGTACGTCACCACCGACCCCGATGGCCACGAGATCGCCCTGTACTGGGAGTCGGAGTGGTACCGGGCCCCCGACGAGCTCAGGCCGGGCCTGAAGAACCAGCCCCAGGCCAAGCCGGGCCACGGCGTGGCCGTACGGCGTCTGGACCACGTCAACTACCTCGCGGCCGACGTCGCCGCCAACGCGGACTTCCACCAGCGTCTGCTCGGCGCCCGGCCGACCGAGCAGATCCGGCTCGACGTCGGGAGGATCGCCGCGAAGTGGCTGACGTTCACGAACAAGTCGTACGACGTCGTCCACAGCGAGGACCGGACCGGTGCGCGCGGGCGGCTGCACCACATCGCGTTCGCGACCGACACCCGTGAGGACATCCTGCGCGCCGCCGACCTCGCCCTCGACACCGGCGTGTTCATCGAGACCGGCCCGCACAAGCACGCCATCCAGCAGACGTTCTTCCTGTACGTCTACGAGCCGGGCGGCAACCGCGTCGAACTGTGCAACCCGCTCACCCGTCTCGTCCTGGCCCCCGACTGGCCGCTGATCACCTGGACCGAGGCCGAGCGGGCCAGGGGACAGGCGTGGGGTCTGAAGACCATCGAGTCCTTCCACACCCATGGCACCCCGCCTCTCGACCAGGCCCAGGACACCTGACGGGCGGCGGGAGGGGCACGATGAGGTGACGGCGGGGCGCGACGTTCCCGCCCCGCCCCGCCCCGCCGCCCGGCCGCGGCCGGTCAGTCCTTGAGCCGGTCGATCTGACGGATCTTGTTGGTGGCGTCCAGGGCGGCGACCTTGTAGGACTCCGCCAGCGTCGGGTAGTTGAACACCGCGTCGACCAGGTAGTCGACGGTGCCGCCGCATCCCATCACCGACTGGCCGATGTGGATCAGCTCGGTGGCCCCGGTGCCGAAGCAGTGCACGCCGAGCAGTTTGCGGTCGTCCGGGGAGACCAGCAGCTTGAGCATGCCGTGCGAGTCGCCGATGATCTGGCCCCGGGCCAGTTCGCGGTAGCGGGAGACACCGACCTCGAAGGGCACGCAGTCCTCGGTGAGCTGGTCCTCGGTGCGCCCGATGAAACTGATCTCCGGGATGGTGTAGATGCCGATCGGCTGGAGGTCGTGCATCGGGTGCACCGGTTCGCCGAAGGCGTGGTACGCCGCCGTACGTCCCTGTTCCATCGAGGTCGCGGCCAGTGCCGGGAAGCCGATGACGTCGCCGACGGCGTAGATGTGCGGCACCTCGGTGCGGTAGTTCTCGTCGACCTTGATCCGGCCGCGCGGGTCGGCGGACAGACCCGCCTTGTCCAGGTCGAGTTCGTCGGTGAGGCCCTGTCGGCCGGCGGAGTACATCACGGTGTCCGCGGGGATCTTCTTGCCGCTCTCCAGGACGGTGAGCGTGCCGCGTGGATGACGCTCGACCGCGGCGACCGTCTCCCCGAAGCGGAAGGTGACGGCCAGGTCCCGCAGGTGGTACTTCAGCGACTCGATGACCTCGACATCGCAGAAGTCGAGCATCGCGGACCGCTTCTCGACCACCGTGATCTTGCTGCCGAGGGCGGCGAACATGGAGGCGTACTCCATGCCGATCACACCGGCCCCGACGATGACCATGGAGCGTGGCACCCGCTCCAGATTGAGGACGTTGTCCGAGTCCATGATCGTGCGCCCGTCGAACTCGACGGAGGCGGGCCGGGCCGGCCGGGTGCCGGTGGCGATCACGATGTGCTCGGCGGTCAACAGCTGGTCGTTGCCGTTCGCTTCGGTCACGGCGACGGTGTGGTCGTCCACGAAGCGGCCGGTGCCGGCGAAGAGGGAGACGTGGTTGCGGGAGAGCTGATTGCGGATGACGTCGACCTCGCGGCTGACCACGTGCTGGGTGCGCGCGGTCAGGTCGGCGACGGTGATGTCCTCCTTGAGCCGGTAGCTCTGGCCGTACATGTCGCGCTGGGTGAGACCGGTGAGGTAGAGGACCGCCTCGCGCAGGGTCTTGGAGGGGATGGTCCCGGTGTGGATGGACACCCCGCCGACCATGTCGGGCCGGTCGACGACGGCGACCCGGCGGCCGAGCTTGGCCGCGGCGATGGCGGCTTTCTGCCCACCGGGGCCGGATCCTATGACAAGCATGTCGAAGTCGCGCACTCTCCGGAGTCTGTCAGGCCGAAGTCCCTCCCCGGAAGGGTGAATGGGCAACGGACCCCTTCGCGCGGGGAAAAATCCGGTGGTCAACGCGCTTGACGCCGACGGTGGAGGCGTCGCACACCGGTGGCCGGCACGCCTGACACCGGTGGCCGGCGCACCGGACGCCGGAGGTCAACGCACCAGACACGGACGCTTCGCGTCGAATTCCCACCCGGGGACCAGGAAGCGCATCCCGACCGCGTCGTCCCGCGCTCCCAGCGCCTTCTCCCGGTAGAGGTCGTGGGCCGCGAGGAGCCGGTCCATGTCGACGCGGACCCCGAGCCCGGGGGCGTCCGGGACGGCGATCTCCCCGTCGACGATGCGCGGCGGCTCGACGGTGAGCCGCTCCAGCCCCTCCTGCCAGATCCAGTGCGTGTCCAGGGCGTTGTACGCGCCCGGAGCCGCGGCTCCGCAGTGGGTCACCATCGCGAGCGAGATGTCGAAGTGGTTGTTGGAGTGGCAGCCCCAGGTCAGTCCCGTCGCGTGGCACAGCTGGGCCACCCGGACGGAGCCCCGCATGGTCCAGAAGTGCGGGTCGGCCAGCGGGATGGAGACCGACTGCAGGGCCAGGGCGTGGGTCAGCTGCCGCCAGTCGGTGGCGATCATGTTGGTCGCCGTGGGCAGACCGGTGGCACGCCGGAACTCGGCCAGGATCTCCCGCCCGGAGTAGCCGTCCTCGGCCCCGCAGGGGTCCTCGGCGTAGGCGAGGGTGCTCACCAGCGGCGTGCACAGCTCGACCGCCTCGCGCAGCGACCACGCTCCGTTCGGGTCGAGGGTGACCCGCGCCTCGGGGAAGCGGTCCTTCAGGGCCCGTACGGCCTCGACCTCCTCGGCGCCCCGCAGGACACCGCCCTTGAGCTTGAAATCCCGGAAGCCGTAGAGGTCGTACGCGGCCTCGGCCTGGCGGACGATCGCCCCGGGGGACAGGGCCTCCTCGTGGCGGATGCGGTACCAGTCCACGGTGGCGTCGGGTTCACGGACGTACTCCAGGTCGGTGCGGTCGGGGTCACCGACGTAGAACAGATAGCCGAGGACCCGTACGGAAGAACGCTGCTGCCCGTCACCGAGCAGAGCCGCCACGGGTACGTCGAGGTGCTGCCCGAGGAGGTCGAGCAGCGCCGACTCGACGGCGGTGACGGCGTGGACGGTGGTCCGCAGGTCGAAGGTCTGGGCGCCGCGTCCGCCGGAGTCCCGGTCGGCGAACCGGGCCCCGATCTCGCGCAGGACGCGCTGGTAGTCGCCCACCTTCGCTCCGACGACCAGCGGCCCGGCGTCCCGCAGGGTCCGTGTGATCTTCTCCCCGCCCGGGACCTCACCGAGCCCGGTGCGGCCCTCGGAGTCCGTGAGGACGACCACGTTGCGGGTGAAGTAGGGGCCGTGCGCACCGGAGAGGTTCAGCTCCATGGAGTCCCGTCCCGCGACCGGATAGACGGAGAACGCGGTGACGGTCGGCCGGCTGATGCCCATGGTCTTCGGAGTCCTTGCGTGCGGGGTGAGTGGGGGAGGTGGTGGCCGAGGCGGAGTGCCGGGGCCGGTCAGACGGGTCGGGGCGCGGATTGGGTCAGGAGCTGCCCGGCGTCGAGGATCTTCGCGAGAACGACGAGGTCGTCCGCGCCCGGGTCGGTGAGCGGTGCCCGGACCGGACCGACGGGCAGGCCGCGCAGCCGGGCGGCGGCCTTGACCAGCGAGACGGCGTAGCCGGGCACCCGGTCGCGCAGCTCGACCAGCGGGACGTAGAACTCCCGCAGCAACGCGGTCGTCCGCTCGTCGTCGTTGTCCCGCAGGGCGGTGAAGAAGGCGTTCGCGATGTCCGGCGCGAAGGCGTGGACCGCGGAGGAGTACGAGGGCACGCCCACGGTGGCGTAGGCACGGGCCTGGATCTCGGCGGTCGAGGCGCCGTTGAAGAACAGGAAGCCGTCGGGCGCGGCGAGCGTGAGGCGCTGGAGACGGTCGAGGTCGCTGTGGCCGTCCTTGAGACCGATGACCGTGGGGATGTCCGCGATCCGGCGCAGGCTCTCGGCGCTGAAGGCGACCTGTCCCCGCTGGTAGGCGATGAGTGGCAGGGAGGTGCCGGCGGCGATCCGGCGCAGCTGCTCCACCAGACCGTCCTGCGGGGCGGCGACCAGGTAGTGCGGCAGCACCAGCGCGGCGTCCGCGCCGGCCTCCTCCGCGATCCGGGCGAACCGCAGCGCCTGCGCCCAGCCGTAGCCGATGCCCGCGACCACCGGCAGCCGCCCGTCGGCGATCTCGACCGTGGCCGTGACGACCGCGCGGTACTCGTCCTCGTCCAGGGAGAAGAACTCACCGGTTCCGCAGGCGGGGAAGACCGCGCCCGGCGCGGTCGCGAGCTGGGCGGCCAGATAGGCGCGGTACGACTCCGGATCGAGGCTGCCGTCGTCCCGGAAGCTCGTGACGGGGAAGGACAGCACCCCGCCCGCCATGCCGTCCCGCAGCCGCCGTGCCACATCCTCGGCCTCCGTGCTGAACCGTGCCATCAATCTCATCCTCATATGCAGATGACGTTTATGTATGCAGATGAAGGTTAGGTGGGTGAACCATTGCGGGTCAATGGGGCGGCGCGGCGGTTCTACGATGGGGCCCATGTCCGAGAGCAGAGGTGTCCGCGCCGTGAAGTCGGCGTCCCGCACGGTCGCCCTGCTGGAACTGCTCGCCGGGCGCGGCGACGAGCCTGCCCGTCTGGACGAACTCGCGGCGGAACTGAAGGTGCCGCGCAGCAGCATGTACCAGCTGCTGCAGACCCTCGTCGACTGCGGCTGGGTACGTTCCGACACCACCGGCTCCCTCTACGGCATCGGGATCCGCGCCCTGCTCACCGGTACCGGCTATCTCGACGGTGACGCGCATGTGCGGGTGGTGCGCCCCTGCCTCGACGAGGCCTCGGACACGCTCGGCGAGACCATCCACCTGGCGCGGCTCGACGGTCCGAACGTCGTCTACCTCGCCACCCGCGAGTCCCACGAGTACCCGCGCACCCTCAGCCGGGTCGGCCGCCGGGTACCGGCCCACGCCGGCGCCCTCGGCAAGGCACTGCTCGCCGAACGCCTCGACGAGGAACTCCCGCTTCCCGCCGGTCCGTTGGAGGCCCTGACGGAGAACACGCACACGGACAGGGCCGCACTGCTCGCGGACCTCGCCCGGGTGCGTGAGCGCGGCTACTCCGTCGAACGCGAGGAGACGGTGCCCGGTATCGCCGGGTTCGGTTTCGCCCTGCGCTACGACACACCGGCCGTGGACGCCGTCAGCTGCTCGGTTCCCGTCACCCGGCTCACGGACGAGCACGAGGCCCGCATCGTCTCCGTCATGCGGGAATTGCGGACGAGGATCGAAACCCTCGCCTCCCCGGCATCGGGCGCTCCCGACTGGCGCTGACCGGGGGAGCGCAGGCCCCGTGCCGGCGCACCTCAGACCATGGCTCGGTCGATGTAGCACCAGCGCCAGTCCTCGCCCGGCTCGAACGACTGCACGATGGGGTGGCCGGCCGTGGCGGCGTGCGCCCGCGCGTGCTGGAGCGTCGAGGAGTCGCAGCAACCGACATGTCCGCAGGTCAGGCACATCCTGAGATGCAGCCAGGTGGAGCCGACGTGCATGCACTCGTCGCAGCCGTCCGGAGTACGCGGGGTCACGGAGCGGATGTACGACAGGTGCGGGTCGGGCCGCACGGTGGCCATGGTGGGCCTCCTTCCTCCACCCTTCGCCGGGGGCGGTTCATGCGCTGACGGCCAGGCTGTCCTCGACCCACTGCCTCAGCTCCGGCGCGGGTGCCGCCCCCGTCATCCGGGAGACCACCTCACCCTTGTCGAGCAGCAGCAGGGTCGGCACGGCCTGCACCTGGAACCGCTGGGAGAGCCGCGGACTCCGGTCGATGTCGACCTTGACCAGCTTGACCCGGCCGGCGAGCTGGTGGGCGACCTGCTCCAGCGCGGGGCTGACCATCCGGCAGGGCCCGCACCAGGTGGCCCACAGGTCGACGAGCACGTACGGCTTCGCCTGCTCGGCGACCTCCGCGAAGTCCGCGTCACCGGCCTCGGTGATCCACGCCAGCGGGGCGTGGCAGTTCCCGCAGCGCGGTGTGCCCGCGGCCGCCGCCGGCACCCGGTTGCCGCGGCCGCACCGGTCGCAGGTGACGGTCCCGCTCGGGTTTGTGCCCATCGCGCTCACGCGGCCTTCCGGACATCCGGCACCGCCGGTTCGCCGTAGGTGACGACCAGTTCGCCGTTCTGCGCGTCGACCCGGATCGTCGATCCGTCCTGCACGTCACCGCGGATCAGCGCGCGGCCCACGAGTGTCTCGACCTCGTGCGAGATGTACCGGCGCAGCGGGCGGGCTCCGTACACGGGGTCGAAGCCCTGCCGGGCGATGAGTTCGAGCGCCGCGTGCGTGAGCTCGACGGTGATCTGCCGTTCGGCCAGGCGCCTGCGCAGGTCGGTGAACTGGAGCTCCACGATGCGCTCGATCTGGGGCAGGCCCAGCGGCTTGAACAGCACGACGTCGTCGATCCGGTTGAGGAACTCGGGCCGGAAGTGGCTCTGCAGCTCGCTCAGTACCAGAGCCCGCGCCTCGGGCTTGATCTCGCCGTCGGAGGTCACCCCGTCCAGCAGGTACGCCGATCCGATGTTGGACGTCATGATCACCACGGTGTTGCGGAAGTCGACCGTTCGGCCCTGCGAGTCGGTGATGCGGCCGTCGTCGAGGACCTGCAGCAAGGTGTTGAACACATCCGCGTGGGCCTTCTCCACCTCGTCGAACAGGACCACGGAGTACGGCTTGCGGCGCACCGCCTCGGTGAGCTGGCCGCCCTCCTCGTAACCGACGTAGCCCGGAGGCGCTCCGACCAGCCTGCTGACGGTGTGCCGCTCCTGGTACTCGCTCATGTCCAGGCGGACGATGTTCTCCTCGGAGTCGAAGAGCGCCGCGGCGAGCGTCTTGGCGAGTTCGGTCTTCCCGACGCCGGTGGGGCCGAGGAAGAGGAACGAGCCGATGGGCCGGCGCGGGTCACGGATGCCGGAACGGGCCCGGATGATGGCGTCGGCGACCAGCTTGACCGCCTCTTCCTGGCCGATCACCCGCTCGGTGAGGATCTCGTCCAGCCGCAGCAGCTTCTCGCGCTCGCCCTCCTGCAGTCGGGTGACCGGGATGCCCGTCCAGGCCGCCACGATCTCCGCGATCTCGTCCTCGGTCACCACCTCGCGCAGCAACCGGTTGTCGCCCTGCTTGGAGTCGAGCCGCTCCTCCTCGGCCGCCAGCCGGCGTTCCAGCTCGGTGAGTCTGCCGTAGCGCAGTTCCGCGGCGCGATCGAGGTCGTAGCTGCGTTCGGCCTCCTCGGCCTCCTGCCGTACCTGCTCCAGTTCCTGGCGCAGTTCCTGCACCCGGCGGATGGCCTGGCGTTCGGCGTCCCACTGGGCGTGCATCGCGTCGGACTCGGCGCGCAGGTCGGACAGTTCGCGGCGCAGCTCCTCCAGGCGCTTGGCGCTGGCCGGGTCGCTCTCCTTGGCGAGCGCCGCCTCCTCGATCTCCAGCCGGGTCACCCGGCGGGTGATCTCGTCCAGTTCGGCGGGCATGGAGTCGATCTCGGTCCGCAGCCGTGCGCACGCCTCGTCGACCAGGTCGATGGCCTTGTCGGGCAGGAACCGGTCGGTGATGTACCGGTGGCTGAGCGTGGCCGCCGCGACCAGCGCGGTGTCCTGGATCTTCACACCGTGGAAGACCTCAAGCCGCTCGCGCAGCCCGCGCAGGATGGACACGGTGTCCTCGACGCTCGGCTCGTCCACGAGCACCTGCTGGAAGCGGCGTTCGAGCGCCGCGTCCGACTCGACGTGCTTGCGGTACTCCTCCAGGGTCGTCGCACCGATCATGTGCAGTTCACCGCGGGCCAGCATCGGCTTGAGCATGTTCCCCGCGTCCATGGCGCCCTCGGCACCACCGCCCGCGCCGACGACCGTGTGCAGTTCGTCGACGAAGAGCAGGATGCGCCCCTCGGCCGCCTTGACCTCGCTCAGTACGGCCTGTAGCCGTTCCTCGAACTCGCCGCGGTACTTGGCGCCCGCCACCAGGGAACTCATGTCGAGCGAGAAGATCGTCCGGTCGCGCAGACCGTCGGGCACGTCACCCCGTACGATGCGCTGCGCCAGACCCTCCACGATGGCCGTCTTGCCCACGCCCGGGTCGCCGATGAGCACCGGGTTGTTCTTGGTCTTGCGGCTCAGGATCTGGATCACCCGGCGGATCTCCGCGTCCCGGCCGATCACCGGGTCCATCCTGCCGCCGCGGGCCTCGGCCACCAGATCACGCCCGTACTTCTCCAGGGCCTCGTACGACGCCTCGGGGGTCGCCGAGGTGACGCGCTGGTTGCCGCGGATCCGGGTCAGCGCGGCCAGGAACGCGTCCTCGGTGATGCCGAACTTCTGGAGCAGGCGTCCCGCGGCCGTCTGGGAACCCTCGCCCGCCAGCGCCAGCAGAAGGTGCTCGACCGACACGTACTCGTCCTTGAGCCGCTTGGCCTCCTGCTCGGCCGAGTCCAGCACCCGGGCCAGCCGTTGCGTGACGTACACCTGACCGGGCGTGGCACCGGGACCGGTGACCTTCGGCCTGCGCGCCAGTTCGTCCGAGAGGGCGGAGCGCAGAGCCTGGGTGTCGGCACCGATCTGTTCGGCCAGGCGCGCTATCAGGCCGTCCGGCTGGTCGAGGAGGGCGAGCAGCAGATGCTCACCGTCGACCTCGGTCTGGTGCAGCCGGCCGGCGATGGTCTGCGCTTCCTGCACCGCCTGCTGGGACTTCTGGGTGAGCCGGTTCATATCCACGATTCATCACTCCTGGAGCCGGCATTGCTGCGCCTCAGTGCGTCCTCCAGCTCGCTGATCCGGTCGAGCAGATCGACCACCAGACCCAGGGAGGCGTAGTTGAGGGGGAGCGCGGCCCGTAGACGTTGGATGCGGGCGAGGGCGATGGGAGCGGACGGTTCGAACCACAGCCGCCCTGTCGCGTCCCGGGTGGCGTCGACGAGGCCGAGGGCGACGAACCGCCGTACGAGATCCGGGTGGATGCCGGTGCGGCGGGCGACCGCGTCGAGACCGAGCCTCAGGGGCGGACCGAGGGTGGCGGTGCGCACCCGGACGTTGAGGACCGGCGGGGCGGCCGGAGTGGCGGTGCGGCGGCTTGCGCCGCCGGGACGGGGGGCGGTGGTCATCGGGGCCTCCTCGGGTCGAAGGCGGACACCGCGGCCAGCTCCTCGAAGAGCTCGCGTTCGCGGGCGGTGGGTTCCGGCGGCACCATGATGCGGATCTCCGCGTAGAGGTCACCGTTGTGGCCGCGCGGGTTGGGCATGCCCTCGCCGCGCAGCCGGAGCCGGCGGCCGCTGGACGAGTTCGGGGGGATGGTGACCTTGGCCGTGCCGCCGGGGGTGGGCACCGGCACGGTAGCGCCGAGCACCGCCTCCCACGGCGTCACCGGGGCGACCACGTGGATGTCCCGCCCCTCCAGACGGAAACGTCCGTCGGGCTTGATGCGCACCCGGAGATACAGGTCGCCCGGCGGGCCGTCGCCGCTGCCGCGGCCGCCCTCTCCGGCCAGCCGGATGCGCTGACCGTCCACCACACCGCGCGGGATGGTGACGTCGTAACTGCGCTGTCCGTTCGGGCCGCCCAGCGTGATGCTGCGCCTTCCGCCCCGGTACGCCTCCTCGACACTGAGCTGGATCTCGGCCTCCTGGTCGGCGCCGGGCACCGGACCCCAGCCGCCGCCTCCGCCGCCCCGTCCGAACATCCCGCCGAACAGGTCCTCGAAGTCGACGCCCGAGCCGTCGAAGCCGGCGCCGTCGGAGGTCCGGAAGCGGACCCCCCCGCCTCCGCCGCCGCCCGCCCACCCGGCCCGGCCGCCGCGGGCGCCCGCCGCCGCGGCCACCCGCTCGTCGTAGTCCTCCGGGATCTGCCGGAAGTCGTCGCCGAAGCGGTCGTAGCGCTGCCGGGTCTTGGGGTCGGAGAGCGCGCTGTAGGCGTCGTTGAGTTCCTTGAAGCGCTCCTCGGCACCCGGATCCTTGTTGACGTCGGGGTGGTGCTTGCGCGCCAGCGTGCGGAAGGCCTGCTGGATCTCCTCGGCACTCGCGGTGCGCGGCACCCCGAGCACCTCGTAGTAGTCGCGTGCCATGAGGCGTCACTCCTGCCGCTTGCTGACCATGACGAACGCCGGGCGCAACTGGTTGCCGTCCGCCCCATAGCCCGGACTCACCACCTGGGCCACGGTGTTCGGCTCGGCGCCGGGGTCGTCGACGACCCCGACGACCTCGTGTCTGGTCGGGTCGAAGGGCACCCCGGTCTCCTCGTGACGCGGGTATCCGAGGCCGCGCAGCACCTCGACCGCCTGGTCGCGCACGGTCTCGATGCCCTTCAGTACGGCGGAGGGGTCGGCGTCGGCGTGCCCCAGGGCCCGTTCCAGGTTGTCGAGCACCGGCAGCCAGGCCGCGGCCGTGCGGGCACGTTCCTCACCGCGCACGCGTTCCAGTTCCTTCGCGTGGCGCTTGCGCAGGTTGTCCAGGTCGGCGAGCGCGCGGCGCCAGCGGTCCCTGAGCTCGTCGAGCTCCGCGGCCTGTTCCTCCGCCTCCGGCCGCGCCGGGGCGGCCGGGGCCGCGGGGTCGGCGGCGTCCTCGATGCGCTGTTCGCGTTCGGGGGGCGTCACAGGCTCCTGTCCGGTGGCCATGACCGCACCTCAGCTCTTGTCGAATTCGGCGTCTATGACGTCGTCGGAACCCGTTGGGGCGCTCGTGGTGTCCTGCGCGCCGGGCGCGGCCTCCGCGGCCTGTCCCGCGCCCGTCTGATGGGCGGTGAGGGACGCCAGCACCTGTTGCAGCTCGGAGGTCATCGGCCGGACCTTCTCGGGCGGCGCGTCCTGCCTGACTGCCTCGCGGGCCTCGGAGACGAGCATCTCCGCGCGGGCCCGCTCGTGTTCCGGCGCGGCCTCACCGAGTTCGGTGAGGCGGCGCTCGACCTGGTAGGCGACGGCGTCCAGTTCGTTGCGGGCGTCGACACCGTCGCGCAGTGCCTGGTCCTCGCCGCGGTGCTGTTCGGCCTCCTGGACCATCCGCTCGACCTCGCCCTGGTCGAGGTTGGAACCCTCGCTGATGGTGATGCTCTGTTCCTTGCTGGTGTCCTTGTCCCGCGCGGTCACGTTCAGGATGCCGTTGGCGTCGATGTCGAAGGTGACCTCGACCTGCGGCTCGCCGCGCGGTGCCGGACGGATGTCCTTGAGCTGGAAGCGGCCCAGGACCCGGTTGTCCGCGGCGAGTTCGCGCTCGCCCTGCAGCACGACGACGTCGACGGCCTCCTGGTTGTCCTCCGCCGTGGAGAAGGTCTCGGAGCGGCGTACCGGGATCGTGGTGTTCCGTTCGATGAGCTTCGTCATGACCCCACCACGGGTCTCCACGCCCAGCGACAGCGGCGTGACGTCGAGCAGCAGGACGTCCTTGACCTCGCCCTTGAGCACGCCGGCCTGGATCGCCGCGCCCAGCGCCACGACCTCGTCCGGGTTCACGCTCATGTTCGGGTCCTTGCCGCCGGTCAGCCGGCGGACCAGGTTCTGCACGGCCGGGATACGCGTCGAGCCGCCCACGAGAATGACCTCGTCGATGTCGTTCTCGCTCACCTTGGCGTCGGTCATCGCCTGCTTGACCGGCTCCAGGGTCCGCTCCACCAGGTCGGCGGTGATCTGGTCGAACTTGGACCTCATGATCGTCTCGGTCAGGTGCTTGGGACCGGAGGCGTCCGCGGTGATGAACGGCAGGCTGACCTGCGTCTGGGTGACCGAACTCAGCTCGGTCTTGGCCTTCTCCGCCGCTTCGAACAGCCGCTGCAGGGCCTGCGGATCCTTGCGCAGGTCGATGCCGTTCTGCTGCTGGAAGGTGTCGGCGAGCAGGTCGACGATCCGACGGTCGAAGTCGTCGCCGCCGAGGTGACTGTCCCCCGCGGTCGAGCGCACCTCCACCACGCCGTCGCCGACGTCCAGAATGCTCACGTCGAAGGTGCCGCCGCCGAGGTCGAAGACGAGCACGGTCTCGTGCTGCTTCTTCTCCATCCCGTACGCCAGCGCCGCCGCCGTCGGCTCGTTGATGATCCGCAACACCTCGAGGCCCGCGATGCGGCCGGCGTCCTTGGTCGCCTGGCGCTGCGCGTCGTTGAAGTACGCCGGCACGGTGATGACCGCTTCGGTCACCCGCTCGCCCAGCTGCTTGCCCGCGTCGTCGGCGAGCTTGCGCAGCACCAGCGCGCTGATCTCCTCGGGCGAGTACAGCTTGTCGCGCACCTTGAAGCGGGCGACCCCGCCCTCGCCCTCGACGACGTCGTACGCCACCGCCTTGGCCTCGGCGGACACCTCGTCGTAGTGCCGGCCGATGAACCGCTTGGCCGAGTAGATGGTGCCCTTGGGATTGAGGATCGCCTGGCGCCTGGCGAGCTGTCCCACCAGACGTTCGCCCCCTTCGGCGAAGGCGACGATGGAGGGCGTCGTACGCGAGCCCTCGGCGTTCGGTATGACAGTGGGTTCGCCGCCCTCCCACACGGCGATCACCGAGTTGGTGGTGCCCAGATCGATTCCGACTGCCTTGCCCATGAGGAACTCCTTCGCCTGCCGCCCCGGCGTCTGCCCCTGTCCGGTGACGGCGGTCGTGTTCAGGTCGGGTCCGTGCGTCCGCGGGTGCACGCGTCGGGCGACCGAAGCGCACCCGCGTCGTTGCTCGCGTCCCTGCCAGACTGTTACGGGGCGCGGAGAGGCGCCTGCGCCTGACGGGGTGAAATTCGCGCCCCGCCTCGACTTGCCGGGACAAGGGACGCCACCCGGTACGACAGGCGACCAAAAGGTTCAAACGGTACTATTACGTTATGCCTGGCATGGTCGACGACGCCTCCGGTGCGGGGCACCAGCGCATCGGACCGCGCGGCTTTCCCGGCCAGGTGCCCTCCACCGCCCCGGCCTCCTGGGGCCGGAAACAGCTGGCGAGCCTGTACGACGTGTTCGTGCTGGCCGTGACGATGCTGGACGCCCCGGAAGCTCAGGAGATCCTGCGCCTGGCCATGGACGCGGTACCACGCCTCACCGACTGCCGGCCCGAGGGCTGCTACCTGCTCAGGGACGGACGCTTCGAACTCGACGCCACACCGAGCGCACCCTCCCTCGACGGCCGGGCCCCGAAAGAGCTCCCCGCGGCGATCCGACAGCTGAGCGCACTGGGCGGGGAGGACGGCATCCTCCGCTTCCGGGAAGGTGGCTGGGGGTGGGCGGCGGGACTGCGCAGTTCCCGCGGACTCCTCGGCTACCTCGTCGTCAGCGCCCCCGAGCCGCCGTCCGACGACCAGCGCTTCCTCCTGTACGCCCTCGCGCGGCCGACCGCCGCCGCGCTCTACAACGCCGACGCCCGCAGCCGCGACCGCGAGTACGCCCGGCAGCTGTTCCGGGCCATCGAGGAGCGGGACGCGGTCAACGAACGGCTGACCACGCTGGTCGCGGAGCTGGAGGCGCAGCACACCGTGCACGACGTCCTCTCCCGCGCCCACGTCGGCGACGCGGGAGAGGACGGCATCGCCGACGCCGTGTACGAGCTGACCGGCCTCGCCACCCGCATCGAGGACCGCTTCGGCAACCCGCTCGCCCGGGCGGGACCCGGGGTGGACGGAGCCCACGAGAAGCCCGATCCGACGCTGCGCGAACAACTCCTGCACCGTGCGATGCGGACCCCGGACCCGGTCCGCCACGAGGGCCGCCTCATCGGGGTCGCCCGCCACCACGGTGAGATCCTCGGCACGATCGAACTCATCGATCCCGGGGGCGCGGCCGGTGACGCCGAGGCGTTCGCGCTCGGCCACGCGTGCACCGCGCTGGCCCTGGAACTCGCCCACCGCCGCAGCCTGGCGGAGACCGAACTGCGCATGAGCCGCGATCTCGTGGATGACCTGCTGACCGGAGCCGACGAGGGCGGCGCGTACGCCCGGGCGGAGGCCGTCGGTCACGATCTGCACGGACCGCACCATGTCGTGGTCGCCCAGTGGCATGCCACGGCCGCCGACGACCGGTTCCTGGACGCGGTCGGCCGCGCCGCGCGCGGACTGGGACTGCGGTCGCTGCTCGCCCGGCGCTCGGACATGGCGGTGCTGGTCGTCCAGGGCGGGCCGTGCGACCCCGGACTGTACGGCGCCGTCGTCGGCGAGGTGGGCTCGTGGCGCGGCGCGGTGGGCGTCGGGAGCCTGTGCGAGACGACGGCCGGCCTTCCCCACTCCTACGAACAGGCCGTCAGCGCGTTGCACGTGCGCAGGCAGTCACAACCGCCCTACGGCACCGCGGTCTACGAGGAACTCGGCCTCTACCGCATCCTGGCCAGGGGCAACGACGCACGGGACGTCACGTTCTTCGTCCGCGAGTGGCTCGGTCCGCTGCTCGACTACGACGCCACCCACGGCACGGACCTGGTGCACACCCTCACCCGGTACTTCGACCACGGCGGCAACTACGACGAGACGGCGCGGGCCCTCGCCGTCCACCGCAGCACGCTGCGGTACCGGTTGCAGCGCATCCGGGAGATCAGCGGCCGGCGACTCGACGACGTGGACAGCCGCTTCAACCTCCAAGTGGCCACACGGATCTGGAAGGTGAGCGGTCCGGCGGCCGAGGGCAACGCGCACTCCGACTCGCTCCCCGGCGGGGAGTCCCGGTGACGAGCCGTACGTACGGGGTGTGAACCCGCCACAACACCGGTGTCCGGCAGGTGAATTCGCCCGCGGCGCGCTTGACCGGCGGCGCCGCCGTCCGTGGGCCGGGCCCTCTACTCGAACCGTGACGGATCGCCCGCCCCGTAGCGTACGATCTCGGGCTCTCCCTGCGAGAAGTCGATGACGGTGGTCGGCTCGACGCCACAGTCACCGGAGTCGAGGACCGCGTCCACCACGTGGTCGAGCTCGTCCTTGATCTCCCAGCCCTGGGTCAGCGGCTTGTCCTGGTCGGGCAGGAGCAGGGTGCTCGACAGCAGTGGCTCGCCGAGCTCGGCGAGGAGCGCCTGGGCGACGGCGTGGTCGGGGATCCGGACGCCGACGGTCTTCTTCTTCGGGTGCAGCAGCCTGCGCGGTGCCTCCTTCGTCGCCGGAAGGATGAAGGTGTAGCTGCCGGGGGTCGAGGCCTTGACCGTGCGGAACACCGAGTTGTCGATGTGCACGAAATGGCCCAGCTGCGCGAAGTCCTGACACATGAGGGTGAAGTGATGCCGGTCGTCGAGCCGGCGGATGGAGCGGATGCGATCGAGTCCTTCCCGATTCCCGAGCTGGCAGCCCAGCGCGAAACAGGAGTCGGTCGGGTAGATGACGAGACCGCCGCCGCGGATGATCTCGGCCACCTGGCCGATGATCCGCGGCTGGGGGTTCTCCGGATGCACGTCGAAGTACTTGGCCATACGCCGAGCTTAGATCGCCCGGCGGTCACGCCGAGGAACGTGCCGAGGGGCCGCCGCCGCTCGACCGGTCCGCGGGACGCGACGCCCGGGGTCCGGGGTTCGAGACCCGGGGTCCGAGGCCCGGGGTTCGAGACCCGGGGTCCGAGGCCCGGGGTCCGAGACCCGGGGTCCGAGGCCCGGGGTTCGAGGCCTGGGGTCCGAGGCCTGGGGTCCGAGACCCGGGGTTCGAGGCCCGGGGTTCGAGGCCCGGGGTCCGAAGTCCGAAGTCCGGGGCCCGGGCCGGCCTCGTGGCCACACCGCCGCCGCGCGCGCCGGGCAGGTCTCACAGCGACAGCTCGACCACCAGGGGGCGGTGGTCCGAGATCGCCGTCCGCGCCGTGCCCGCGGCGCCGACCGCCCCCGCGCCGCCGTCCGCGAGGCGTACATGGCCCGAGCCATCCCCGAGTTCGTGAAAATGCCGGCCCCGGTCGTGACTTCCTGGACCACCGTGCACGGTGATCTGCACTGGCCGAATCTGACCGCCGCTGCGGATCTCTGGCTGAGGGCCTGGGGACGGGCCCCACAGGGCTTCGACGGTGCCACGCTCTGCGCCTGCACGCTGCTGCGGCCGGGCCGCGGACCGCGTCGAGAGGTCAACACATGGTCAATTCGGTGTGCACGAATGCGGCGATCGGGGGTACATGCCGACACGGACGAGACACCGGGAGGGGTCGTGTTGGACGGCAGAGTTTCGGAAGCGATACCAGCGGCTTGGGTATCAGAAGGAGCCGAGCAGGCGCGCCGACAGGAGTCCGAGGCTGAGCGCGCCGACCGGCAGTGGAACGAACTGATGCAGGAAATTCGGGTCGCGCAGACTGGTGTCCAAATCCTCTTCGGTTTCCTGCTGAGCGTGGCCTTTACGCCGGCTTTCGGACACCTGTCCGACATGGACCGGATCATCTACATCACCACGGTCGTGCTCGGCGCGACTGCGACCGGTGCACTCATCGCACCGGTCCCGTTTCACCGGTGGGTGTCTGGCCGCAGTATCAAGGCGCAGGCAGTGCGCTGGGCCGCGCGGCTCACCTTCATCGGCCTGGCGCTGCTGATTGCCACGCTCACTTCGGCCTTGTTCCTGATCCTGCGGGTGGCCACGCATGACGGCTTCGTCCCGTGGCTGGTCGGCGGGGTGGTGGCCTGGTACCTCGCGTGCTGGGTGGTGCTGCCGTTGTGGGCGCGGCAGCGGTACACCACCCTGGCGGAGGAGGCCGCCGACTGACGACAGGCGCGTCCCGGGGGGCATCATCAAGTCTTCCGTGCCGGAGGCGAGACTCGACGGGCGACAGCGGACCCGAGGTCCCGGCGCAGAGCGCCGCCTGCGGCGCGCCCCCAGGCCACCGCGTTCAGCGCCTGACCCCTGCTGCGCCGCGTGATCCTGCGGCAGGTCCGGGGCGCCTAGGGCCAAGGGTGTAATCCGCTGCTCGGGTTCGGTAAGCCCGTGATCGGCGGACCACCTCCGGGTAACGGTTCCCGAGGACGCTGTGGTCCACGTCCAAGCCGATCTCGCCCACGCGGCGCTGCGCATGATGAGCCTCAACATGGACGCCCACATCTGCCCGGCCGACGAAATCTCCTTCTGAATCCCGCCCCCCGGTGCCTTCAGTCCCTGACCGACATCGAGGAAGGGCAGACATGCGCATCCGCCGCCGTTCGATGTTCAGCCGCCGGCAGCAAGGCCTGTCTGGCCCTGAACCGGTCCGCCACAGCGGTTCTCGTAGCGCAGTGGGTGGCTCGGGCACCGAGAGAGGGCCGCGCACGGCTGAGGGCACCGCGAACAGTCCTGTCCTGCAAGTCCCCTGCGCCTCGTGCGACGGATGCTCGGTGTGGTGCGGCTGCCATGCCGATCGTCTTGTCTCGGGGCATGCAGGTAGCGGCGGTGTGGCGTCCGGGGCGCCAGGTCGCTACGAGTGCTGCGGCCAGGAGGAGTTCGGCGAAGTCTCCGCCGTAGTACATGATCTCGGCGCCCTGCTGGACCTGGACGACGGGAGCGTGGATGTCGACGAAGAATCCGCCGTACACGGCTTGTGCGATCAGGGCATGTACGGCGATCGCGACGCCCAGATACACCAGGCGGGTCCGTACCCCGGGCCGGGTAGGTGCGGGGTCGGGACCGGCGATGACGTTGGCGAACAGGCATCCGGACGCGAGGAAGTGTGCTTTCAGCGGCCGGTGCCCGATGCCCCCACTGCCGTCAGGACAACGAGCTCGGCCATCGGGAGCAGGCCGACAGTTTTCGTGTGGCGCGTGCTGAGCCGATCGGTGTAACTGGCGGACGAGCGGACCAGTCTCCGGCGCAGCGAGGGCAGGCATGGGGGCGGAGGTGTTTTCGGATGCCCAGCGGTGACGTGCTCGTGCTCATTGATGAGAGTGGCCGGGTGATCGAGTGGGGGCGTCCGGCTGAGGATCTGTTCGGGTGGTCTGCCCAGGAGGCCCTTGGCCGGCAGGTGGCCACGCTGATGCGTGAGGCCGCTGCCGGCGGCGAATGGCGCGGGAAGTTCTCGGATGCGGCTGCGGTGCTGGTCAAGCCAGTACTGCGAGGTACGTCCGTCGTGTGGCAGGTCCTCGCGGCTGGCGACGCCATGCCGGGGCAGGACGCGGCGATCTTGAAAGCTGTGTTCACCCATTCTCCCGTGCGGCTGTACGTCCTCGACAACCAGCTGCGCGTGGTCCGCATGAGCACCATCGCCGGCGAACGGCATGACACGTCCGTACGGCACCTGTTGGGCACGCATTTCACCGAGGCGTGTGAATTCTCGGACCCGGAGGAAGAAGCCGCCGTGGCGCAAAGGGTCCTGGAGAGCGGGGAACCGGTGGTGAACCGGCTCGTCCGGCGCGACAAGGCACCAGATCGGCCTACGCGCCGCATCTGCTCTGTCTCCTACCTCCGCTTGGAGGACTCCGCCGGCGAGGTAGTCGGCCTGGTGACATCGGCGCTCGACGTCACAGAACGGGAAAACGCACAGAATCGTCTGGCTCTCCTGGACACGGTCCGCACGCAGGTGGGGCACCTGCTGAACGTGATGCACGTCTGTTCGGAACTGGTCGATGCGGTAGTACCTGCTTTCGCGGGCATCGCGGACGTCGAAGTGATCGAAGGCGTCGTCCGGGGAGAGGAACCTCCCTCGGTACCGGTCCACCGGGACGCTCTCCTGCGCCGAGCAGCCTTCCGAGGCCGGATCGGGGGTCCCCCGGTCGGCGTCAAGCGCTCTTTGCCGGTCGGCACCCCCTTCTCGGACGTTCTGGCCGACCTGCGACCGTGCCTCGCGAAGATCGATGAGGACAATTCGTGGCTGGCCGCCGACCCGGCCCGAGCCGACGTCATCAGACGAGCCGGTGCCCATTCTCTGATCGTGGCTCCGCTGGCATTGCGCGGCCATGCTCTGGGCCTCGTCAGCTTCTACCGCTACCAGGAGGAAGACCCCTTCGAAGAGGAGGACGTCGCAGTGGCATCCGCCATGTGCGCGCACACTGCGCTCTGCATCGACAACGCCCGTCAGTTCATGCGCGAGTGGATCACCGCACGAACCGTGCAGCGCAGACTCCTTCCTCACCAGCCCGCCACGCACGCCACGGCGGAGATCTCCCAACTGCACATTCCCGACCCGGAGGGCGGCGGCGCGTGGTCCGACGCGATCGCGCTGCCCGGTGCACGGACCGCGCTGATCGTTGGCGACGTGGCCGGAAAGGGCATCGCGGCAGCTATCACGATGGGACTCCTGCGGACGGCGATCCATACCCTCGCTGATCTGGACCTGCAGCCAGACGAACTGCTGGCGCGCCTCAGTGATACCACCGCCCGCCTGGCGGCAGCGCGGGCGGCACTGCCCCCGGACCCGGTGAACCGCGAACCGCTCACGGCCAGATGCGTCATCGCGATCTACGACCCCGTCGATCTCACCTGCACCGTCGCCCGCGCCGGCCTTCCCGATCCGGTCGCGGTCTTTCCCGACGGCACCTCGGCCTCTTTGTCGGTTCCCCCAGGTCCACCACTCGCCGAACCGGGCAGCGCACCATTCCCTGCGATCACCGTCAGCCTCCCCGAAGGCACCACTCTGGCGATGGGCACGGCCGCACTCGCCGACGAGGTCCTGGCGCCGTCCGGCTCCCTGCACCCGTTCCTGGACAGCATCGGCACCAGGCCACTGCGAGACGTGTGCGACGACATCGCGCACACGCTCACAGACAACGACCGCACCGGCGAGACACTGATGCTGCTCGCCCGCACGAAAGCGCTGCCCCACGACCGCGTACTGACCCGCGACCTGCCCGCTGACGCCGAGGCCGCGCCGATCGCCCGCGCAGCGGCCCGCCGCCAGTTGGAGGCATGGGACGTGGACGAGAAAACGGCGTTCACCACCGAGCTCATCGTCAGCGAGCTCGTCGGCAACGCGGTCCGCCACGGCGCTCCACCCTTCCAGCTCCGGCTGATCTTCGAGCGGATGCTGACCTGCGAGGTGAGCGACACCGCAACCAGCTCCCCGCAGGTGAAACACGCCCGCACTGTCGACGAGACAGGTCGGGGCCTGTTCATCATCGCGAGCCTCGCGGACCAGTGGGGCACCCGCTCCCGAACCCAGGGAAAGACCGTCTGGGCAGAGCAACCGACAGGGGCGGCGACAGAGCGGCAGAACGACGCCGCGGACCCTGCATGAGAGAGCAGGCAGGCCCGTCGCGGCACGCCCGAAACCTTCCTGAAAGCGTCCCAGCGAAAAGCGTGTTGGTACCGCTGCCCGACCGCGCGCCCTGCGGCCTCGAACTGGGCCGTGCCAGGGAGTTCGACGTACAGGGGAACGGCGCGCCTTTCTTCCTTGACTCGCTCGGCCATGCCGTGCGTGGCGGTCGGGCAATCCAGCGGGAGGCTCCAGGGTTCAGCGCTTGAGGCTTGTCATCAGGTCACGCATGTCGTTGACCAAGGCTGACTGGTAGGAAGACACATCAGGGATCTCAGGCCCCTCACCGATGTCGTCGTCGGTGTCTTCGCTCTGGTAGCTGCTGCTGGCGGCCAGGGTCAGGGAGAGGACCGCTCCGCCTTCCAGGACCCGCAACTCGGTGTTGCTGGTGTCCCGGGTGATCAGGTACGCCGTGTCGCCGAGGTCTGGAACAGTCTTGACGTTGTCGGCCGGGACGATGCCCTGATCGGTCGTCCGCTGCCGTGCTTCGAACTCGACGCCAGGGTCGGTCTCCTTGTGCAGTGTCACGGTGATGCCGACGTAGTAGTCCAGAGACCACCCGGTCTTGGACTGCTTTGCCTTAGCCAGCGGCCGTACCGCTATGGAGCACTGGGCCTGGTCGACGGCGGGATGCTTCAACAGCCCGGAGTCGACGACATCGGCGGATACCCTCGGTGCGATGGCAGCGCTGATCGACGCCAGTCGTACGGAGGAGCAGGGGTCCTTGTCGAGCCGGTATCCGTGCGTGCTGGGCGTCTGAGCGCCCAGTCCGTAGACGAACACGGCCGGCGCCCACAGCGCCGATGCCGCCACCACACCTCCCAGCGCCCACAACCACGACTTGCGCGGCCGTCGTCGACCGACAGGCTCACTGCTGAAGTCGCCCACGACCTCGCGGGTCTCCATCGGGCCGGGCTCTCCAGCCATCTCCGGCTCAGAAATCATCGTGTTCCCCCTTCGGACATTGTGAACGTGCGACACGATGATCGCTGATCAGGCCTGCAGAGAGTCGGGCCGGTTGTTCGTCTCCGCCAGGTCATTCTTCGGCTGGAGTGATGCACGCCTCGCCCGCGACTGCGAACCCCGCCCCCTCCGAAGCCAAGATCCACATTTGCGGTGATCGACGTCAAGTTCAAGTGAGGCCCGGAGAGCGGGCGTTGCGGGGCTGCGAAGCCCCGCAACGCCCACCAGCAGACCGTGCCGGAGCTGCGTTCAGCGGGGAACTGTTGCACCGGACGCCGGAGAAGACGATTCGGTACAGCACCTTGCGCTCATCCGGAGCCCTCGGTCCGATCCGTGCCCACGGGCACGCCACTGCCGGCCACCAGGACAGGAGGATCGTTCCTCACCCGCAGACGACCGAGTCACCCGGTGGAGGCCAGGACCACCCCGCATGCCGGGCGGAGCATGCTCAGCCGCGGTAGGTCTCCAGCAGCCGCAGCCAGACCTCGCCGAGGGTGGGGAAGGCGGGGACGGCGTGCCAGAGCCGGTCGAGGGGCACCTCGCCTGCGACCGCGATGGTGGCCGAGTGCACCAGCTCACCGACGCCGGGGCCGGCGAAGGTGACGCCGACCACGGTGTTGCGGTCGGTGTCGATGAGCATGCGGGCCCGGCCGCGGTAGTCCTCGCCGTACTGGTGGGCGCCGGCGACGCGGGCGAGGTCGTAGTCGACGACTTCGATGCGGCGCCCGCTCTGCTCGGCCTCACGGCTGGTCAGCCCGACGGAGGCGATCTCAGGGGTGGTGAAGACGACCTGGGGGACGGCCGCGTGGTCGGCGGTGGCGACATGCGCGCCCCAGGGGGCGTCGTGGATGGGCTCTCCCTTGGCGCGGGCGCCGATGACGGTGCCGGCGATCCGGGCCTGGTACTTGCCCTGATGCGTCATCAGGGCGCGGTGGTTGACGTCGCCGACGGCGTAGAGCCAGCCGCCGTCGACGCCGGTGACCTGGAAGGTGTCGTCGACGGTCAGCCAGTCTCCGGGGGTGAGACCGACGGTCTCCAGGCCGACGTCGCGGGTCTGCGGTGCGCGGCCGGTCGCCAGCAGGATCTCGTCCGCGGCCAGCTGCCCGCCGTCGGAGAGCTTGATCCGCACCTCGCCGTCCTGGCCGCCCGTGCGGTCCAGTGAGGTGACGGCGGTGTTGAAGCGGATGTCGACGCCTGCTTCGCGCAGGGTGTCAGTGACCAGTTCGCCGGCGAACGGCTCCATCCGCTCGAGGAGTCCGTTGTCGAGGACGAGCATGGTGACCTGGGAGCCGAGGCCCTGCCAGGCGGTGGCCATCTCGACGGCGACCACACCGCCTCCGACGACGGCGAGGCGGCCGGGCACCTTGTCGGCTGTGGTGGCCTCGCGGCTGGTCCAGGGGCGGCCGGTGTCGAGTCCGGGGATGGGGGGCAGGGCGGCGCGGGTGCCGGTGGAGACGGCGACGGCGTGCCGGGCGGTCAGCATGACGGTGTCGCCCTCAGGAGTCTGCACGGCCACCTGCTTGGGGCCGATGAGGCGGCCGTGGCCGCGTATGAGGTCGACGGAGACCGAGTTCAGCCACTCGACCTGGTCCTCGTCCTTCCAGTACGAGGACATCTTGTCGCGGTGCGCGAGGACCCGCTCGACGTCCAGCGGGCCGGCCACCGCCGGGTCGAGTCCGGGTACGCGGCTCGCGTCGGCACGTGCCACCACCGGCCCCAGCAGTGCCTTGCTCGGGTCGCAGGCCCAGAACGAGCACTCGCCGCCGAGGAGTTCGCGTTCTACGACCACGGTGCTGAGCCCCGCGGCACGAGCGCGTTCGGCCACGTTCTCGCCGACCGGCCCCCCGCCGATGACGATCACGTCGTAGGTGCGGGTTGTCTCGTTCATCACTGCTGCGTTCCTCACTGTTTCGTTCCTCATTGCTTCCGTGACTCGGTCGGACACTCCGGCCGCCGCGGCCCGTTGACGGCCGCGTTTGCCGATACCCGCCGCCGGACGGCGCCAGGGCCGCGGCGCCGCACGGGGTCGAGCGGGCGGGGTCACGGGACGGGACGGCCCCGCCGGCAAAGCCGTCTCTCGGCGCCCCGTACCGGCCGCCAAAGCCGCCGTGGCAGGGGGGACGACCGGGCGGCGGGGAGCACCCCCGCGCCGCCTGGTGGTCCGGTGCCGCGCTCGGCCCGGATCGCGACAGCCGCTGGGCCGGAGCGGACGGCAGCTCTTGGGCGGCAACTTCTGGGGTTGTCAGCGGCCGGGCTGGCGCTGCGTGACCTCCTGGAGCACCCAGCCGTTGCCGTCCGGGTCGCTGAAGGTGAGGAAGGAGCCGTAGGAGGCGCGCTCGGGGTGCAGTCCGGCCAGTCGCTCCTGGCCGGGGGACCGGTGGGTGACGTCCCCGTCCTCGTGGCCGTGGAAAAAGAGGTTGGCGTCGTGGAAGATCTCGCTGACTTCGATGCCGCGGCCGACGAGCTCCGCGCGGGCTTCCTCGATGTCGGAGACGATGAGATACAGGCCCTGGAGCGAGCCGGGTGCGATGGGTGTCATCCCCTCGCCGAAGATGATCGAGCACTCGGAGCCGGGCGCCGTGAAGTGCACAGCTCGGAAGTCCTGGCTGGCCGTGTAGTCCACGTCCAGGCGGAATCCGACCTTCTCGTAGAAGGCCTTGGCCCGGTCGATGTCGGAGACGGGCATCACGATCATTTCGAGCTTCAGTTCCATGGGGATGTCCTTGTTTCTTGACTTCGGTGGAATATTCCCAATGCGTCACCAGGGGGGTGAACGGGGGTTTCGTGCCTCGGTCGGTGAGCCTGCGGGCTCTGTGCTGACCTGCAATCCAGAGAACCATTCGAGAAGGCGCCTGTGGGCGGTCAAAGAGGCCTATCTCGGTCATGGTCTGCTGGTCCAGGTTCTGGCAGGCCCCCTTTCCCTGTCGCTGAGTAACCGCCCATGCACAACGCAGCTTGATCCTCGTCGAGGCGGAAAGGGCGAAAGGGTCGTCGGCGCGATCACATGCCGGTGCCTGGACGACAGCAAGGAAATCGGATCCGCCGCCGCCCCAGCCGGCGAGGCATGCGCGCGCCCCGCTACTTGGGTTCTGCGCGGAGATGGTCTGAGATGGTCTGTGGGTCCAACAGGCGTGGCCGGTACGGCAGTCCGCGTCAGCGGCTGCCCGCTCGCCTGTTCGGCCGTGACGTACACGCAGCCTCAGCCGACGCATTTCCGCATGTCCCGCCACGCGTGATCACATCCCGCGTGGATTGGGTATAGGCAGGTAGCGGTCCGCCGGTGAGCGGGACGGTTCCACTTCACTTTTTAGAGTGGCTGTTTCAGGAATCTCCCTTTTGCAATGACATGGATTTACTTATGTGGCGGAAATAATGCACTGTGCGTTTGCCGGAGCGGCGCGTTGAGGGCTAGCCTCAATATATGGGCACGACGTCGTCCGGTTCAGATGACAACAAAGAGCTGAGCGATTTTCTGCGCTCGCGGCGAGCCCGGGTGACTCCTGGGCAGGTCGGGGTCACGCCGGGGGCGAGTCGTCGTGTTCCGGGACTCAGGCGTGAGGAGGTTGCGCTCCTGGCCGGATTGAGCGCGGACTACTACATCCGCCTGGAACGCGGGCGGGTGGCCAACGCCTCGGAAGCGGTACTGGAGGCCGTAGCCCGCGCTCTGAGGCTGGATGATGTCGAGCGTGCGCATCTGTTCGCCCTGGCCAGGCCGCAGTCCGTGGTCAGAGTGAGCCGGCCGGCCGTTCCGTGGCGAGTGCGTCCAGGTGTGTACGCGCTGCTTGAGGTTCTTCGGGACATCCCCGCCATGATTCTGGACGGCCGCATGGACGTCCTTGCCGTGAACCGAATGGCTTGCGCGATGTACGTCGATTTCGATGCCGCGCCAGCCCGCGAGCGCAATCTGGCGCGATATATATTTCTCGACCCTGCGGCCCGTGAGCTATTTATCGACTGGGACATGGCCGCCCGGATGGTCGTCACAGGTTTGCACCTGTATGCGGGTCGGCATCCGAACGATCCGCAACTTACCAAACTGATTGATCAGCTGTCAGCCGTAGACGAAGACTTTCGCCGATGGTGGGCCGCACAGGATGTGGAGGAGTACTCCCACGGCACCAGACACTACCGGCACCCCCTGATCGGCGAAGTCACCTTGGACTATGAGTCCCTTGTCTTTCCCGGTGATCCGGACCAGTGGCTGTTCGTGAGTACAGCTCAACCCGGCTCGCCGTCTTCCGAAGCCTTGAGGACCCTCGCCGACCGGATCGGTGACCTGGACACCGCGGGACAGACAGGTTCTGTGGGCAACCCCGAGCGGCCGTCCGACCGTCGGTTCCAAGATCACCGGGAAAAGGGTTGATGTCGGGCGGTCGGTCTACCGCCGCCTCTCGCAGGCCGCCGTGCAGGATTCACGTGGCCCGGCCGCAATGCAGTATTCGCTCCGTGTCACCGCCTCGCTCGTCGCGGCGGGCGAAGTGTCGGCCCTGGCCGGCACCGCCGCCTCCGCGCTCCGTCCCTGCCGCAGCGGGCACTTGACTGTGCTGAAACACGGTGCGTCCGCTTCCGGTCGCGGTCCGCTTCCGGGGAGCGCGGCGGCTCGATGCCGGTGACCTCGACCGCCCTGGCGAACTCGGCGTCGATCCGCTCCTGCCCAGCGCGGGCGGCCGAGTTCGCGGCTCCGCGTGTGCGACGGATTCAGCTCGGGCGCGTCAGGATCGCGCTTGCGACAACGTCGAAGAGGTGATCGGCGCGTGGCGCGAGCGAGCGTTGATCGCCGAGCCAAGCGAGCGCCTCCACCAGCGCGAACAAGTCGGTGCCGTCGATGTCGGTCCGCGCCATGCCCGCGGACTGGGCGCGGGTGAGGAGGCGAGCACCGGCCGCACGCAGGGTGACGCACGAAGCGTGGAGTGCGGACTCGGTGTCCTCGATGGCGGCGGCCATCAGCACGACCGCGCCCCGGTACTCGGTTGTCCACGCGACGCAGTCGCGCAGCCACGAGACGAGAGCATCGTCGGGGGAGCCGGATGTTTCGAGGGCGCTTGCGTTGGCGGTGAGCTCGTCGAAGCTCGTGCGGAGCAGGGCGTCGAGCAGCGCCTCGCGCGTCGGGAAGTGCCGCAGCAGTGTCGCGAGTCCGACGTCGGCCCTGCGTGCGATGTCCCGCAGTGACACGTCGACGCCCTGCTCGCTGATGGTGGTGCCCGCTACTGCGAGCAGGTGCTCACGGTTCTTCCTGGCGTCGGCGCGCATCTGTCCCCCTTGACTATCCGGATCAGTGGTCCATATATTCGGATCAGTGGTCCGAATATATGGACCACTGATCCGAATGAGTCTATCCGCAGCGCGGGCAGGAGAAAACGATGCCGATACACACGATGAGGGCGATCCGGCTGCATGGGCACGGCGGCCCTGAAGTCTTGCGTTACGACGAGGTGCCGATTCCCCAGCCGGGGCCGGGTGAGGTGCTCGTTCGCGTGCACGCGGTCGGCATCAACCCCCCCGACTGGTACCTGCGCGACGGGATGTCCAACCTGCCTCCGGAGACGAGGCCGAAGTTCAGTTTGCCCACGATCCCGGGGACGGACCTGTCGGGCGTCGTCGAGGCCGTCGCCGCGGATGTGGACGGCTTCTCCGTCGGCGACGAAGTCTTCGGCCTCCTTCGCTTCCCCGGCTTCGAGGGCAGCACCTATGCCGAGTACGTGGCCGCGCCCGCGTCGGACCTCACGCTCAAGCCCGCCGGCATCGATCACGTCCACGCTGCCGGGGCGCCCATGTCCGGACTCACCGCGTGGCAGTACCTGATCGAGCTCGGACACGATCACCCGTCGCCCTTCCAGGCGGCGCAGCATCGCCCGGTGCCGCTCGACGCCAACGCGACGGTGCTCATCAACGGCGCCGCGGGCGGCGTGGGGCACTTCGCGCTCCAACTGGCGAAATGGAAGGGCGCACGTGTCATCGCGGTGGCGTCGAGCGCGCATGAATCGTTCCTGCGCGGGCTCGGTGCCGACGAGTTCATCGACTACACCAAGAGCCGCCCCGAAGAACTCGTCCGCGACGTCGACCTCGTTCTCGACGCCGTCGGTGGCCCCGACAGCAGGCGCTTCCTGCGCACGCTCAAGCGCGGCGGCTCCCAGTTCCCCGTATTCTTCGGCGAATTCGACGATGAAGAGAACGCGAAGCTGGGCGTCACCGTCACGGGCACCACGGTCCGCTCGAACAGCGCGCAGCTCGCCGAACTGGGACGCCTGCTCGACACGGGCACAGTCCGGGTCGCGATCGACAGCACGTTCGCACTCGCGGACGCCCGAGGCGCGCACGAACGCGCCGCCCGAGGACACATCCAGGGCAAGCTTGTACTCACGGTCGCTTAGCCGCGAGTTGTCAGCGGGATCGGGCCGGCTCTGTCCGTTCGGCAGTTCGCCGGTCGTGTCCCCGGCTCGTTCGGGGCGGGCCGTTGCGACGTTGCCGGTGCGCCGAGCTCCAGGCCTCGGCGTGCTGCCGGTCTCTCGGGCCTTGACCCAAGGCCGGGTAGTTAGCGTTTTCGCAGGTCACGCAAGCCAGTTGAAGGACTCCCGACGCAGAGCAACGGAGCTCGTTGGTACAGGCAGTCGACCAGGACAGCTTGTCCCGAAGGAGCTCCGTTGCCCCGTCATTGTGTCCTGCCGTCTCCGCTGACGGCCATCACCCGAACGGTCACCGTGGCTGCGGGCCGGTTCGCTCCAGGGCATCTGGGGGAACTGACCGCCGTCGTGCCGTTCGAGCTGGTGGACGCGGTCCTTGCGGAGACGAGGACGGTGCAGCAGCGGCTGCGTGATCTCCCGTCGCGGGTCGGGGTCTACTTCTTGCTGGCGATGTGCCTGTTCCCCGGGGTCGGCTATCGCCTCGTCTGGGACAAGCTGACCGCGGGTCTGTCCGGGATGCCAGTGGCCTGTCCGTCGGCGAAGGCGTTACGTGACCTGCGCCGGCGGATCGGCAGCGCGCCGATGCGGGCGTTGTTCGAGGTACTGGCCGGGTTGCTGGCCCGTCCGACGACGCCAGGTGTGCGTTTCGGTCCGTACCGGACGGTGTCGTTCGACGGCTGCAGTTCGCTGAGGGTGCCCGATTCCGAACGGAACCGGGCCTGGCTGGGCAGGACTTCGCATCATGGCTATCCGACGCTGGAGTTGATGACGCTGGTCGAGACCGGCACCCGGGCCCTGGTCGGCGCGGTGTTCGGCCCCACCGCCGAGGGCGAGACGAGCTACGCCGGCCGGCTGCTGCATCTGCTGCGGCCGGACATGCTGGTGCTGTGGGACAAAGGATTCGACAGCAACGCCTTCCTCGCTCAGGTCACCGACACCGGCGCCCAGGTCCTGGGCCGGCTCCGCAGCAACCGGCGCACGCCGGTCCTCACCCGCCTCGCTGACGGCTCCTACCTGTCGGTGATCGGCACCGTGAAAGTGCGGATCATCGACGCACAGATCGCCGTGACCTGCGCGGACGGCACATCCTTCACCGGGTCCTACCGACTGGTCACCACCCTGACCGACGCCCGCCGTCACCCCGCCACCGCCCTGGTGGGTCTCTATCACCAGCGGTGGGAACACGAATCCGCGTACTACGCGCTCCGCCACACGATCATGAACGGCAGCAACCTCCGCTCGGGCGACCCGGCAGGCATCGAGCAGGAGATGTGGGCCTTGCTCACCCTCTACCAAGCCTTACGCACCATGATGGTCGAGGCCGCAGAGTCGCTGCCTGGCACCGATCCGGACCGCTGCTGCTTCACCGTCGCCCTCCAGACCGCCCGCGACCAGGTCGTCCAGGCCGCCGCCGTCATCACCGACCCCGCCGACGCCGGTCACCTCGGACTGATCGGGCACCGGATCCTGACCCGTCTCCTCCCGCCCCGACGCAGGCGGGTCAGCACCCGCAAGGTCAAGTCACCGATGTCCCGCTACAGCACCCGCCACGAGGACGGCAGGCCCGACACCAGCCGCACCATCACCGGTCTCGACATCAACGTCCTCGAGCCTCCGCAATCCCGCCCCCAGCTCCCCGCCGTCTCCCGTGACGACCGGCACACCGCCCTCACCGAGCGCCGCCGTCACCGAATCCTGGCCCTGCTCGAGAACGACCCCAACCGCCTCTGGCGCCCCCGTGACATCGCCTCCCATTTCGGCGACATCACCATGGAGACCATGTATCGACAGCTGTCCAGATGGGCCGAAACCGGCCTCATCCACAAACTCGGCCCCGGCCTCTACGCCGCCACAGCATGGACCCCAACTCCCCTTGCGTGACCTGCGAAAACGCTAACTACCCGGCCTTGTTGTGTCCTGAACGCGAAAGGGAGAAGCATGTAGGAACTCTTCGTGTAGCGATGCTGTACGGAGGATGAAGGTTTGGCCCTTCAAATTCGCCCTGCGGGGGGAGGATTTAAACCACCTCATGCTGCGCTAGCTGAAGACTGCCGTGGTGAACGATGAGGAAAAGGCGCCGGAAAACGGTGTCAGGTGGGGATCGGGAAGGCGAACGCAAGTGAATCGCTGCTGACGTGTCGAAAAGTAGAGTTGACATCAGAACCGGGGTGTCAAGGCAGTCCCGGGAGGAGTCTGGCGGGTGCCCGTTTATTGGCCAGGCGGTGTCCGGCATGCAGGCGACGCGAGCCCGGTCTGCGGCCTTCGTGCGGAACAGGAGAAGGCGGGTCTGGATACGTCTCCGCTGGTGAGCGGGGGAAGGGAGCGTCCCGGGCGGTCCGAAGCCGTGAGGGACTGAGTACCGATGCCAGGCACGCCGGCGGACCGGCTCGTAGTAGTGATGAAGCCCCTGTAATGGGGGTGGAGCGAAGGGGCCGGGTCGTTCGTGACTATGTTTATTCGATCAACCGGGTGTTTCCCGGGAGGAGTCGCGTGAACGAGTTGAAAGCATCAGGCAAGCCGTTCGATATTTCGAAGCAGTCCGTCTGGGAGGCGTACGAGAAAGTCAGGTCGAACAAGGGCGCAGCGGGTGTGGATGCGGTGTCGATGGAAGAGTTCGAGAAGGATCTGAAGAACAATCTGTACCGGATCTGGAACCGTCTCTCCTCCGGCACCTATTTCCCGCCCCCGGTGCGTGCGGTGGAGATCCCGAAGAAAGGGGGCGTCCGGATTTTGGGCGTGCCCACGATCGGGGATCGTATTGCTCAGACGGTGGTTGCCGGGGCGCTGGAGGCGAAGGCCGAGCCGGTCTTCCACCCGGACTCATACGGCTATCGTCCCGGGCGGTCGGCGATCGACGCTGTAGGCCGGTGCCGGGAGCGCTGCTGGAAGGCGGACTGGGTCATCGACCTGGACATTCGCGCGTTCTTCGACAGCGTTCCGTGGGATCTGGTCCTCAAGGCGGTCGCCGCCCACACTGATCCGTCCCAGTCCTGGGTCCTGCTGTACGTGCGGCGCTGGCTGGCCGCACCGCTGCAACTGCCCGACGGGACACGGCGCGAGCGGGACCGGGGGACGCCCCAGGGCTCTTCGGTTTCGCCTGTCCTCGCCAATCTCTTCCTTCACTACGCCTTCGATTCCTGGATGGCGCGGAACTTTCCCGCCATCGGGTTCGAACGCTACGTGGACGACGCGGTGGTCCACTGCGTCAGCGAACGCCAGGCACGCTTCGTGCTCAAGGCGATCGAGAAGCGGATGACCGAGGTGGGGCTTGAACTGCACCCGGAGAAAACCCGGATCGTGTACTGCCAGGATGCCAACCGGCGTGCCTCGTACGAGCAGACCGAGTTCAACTTCCTGGGGTTCACCTTCCGCACACGCTCCGCGGTGCGCAAGGACGGGCGGATGTTCCGGTCGTTCCTCCCCGCCGTCAGCGGGGAAGCCCTGCGCCGTATCAGTTCCGAGGTGCGGTCCTGGCGGCTGCACCACCGCACCAGCCTGACCGAAGCAGACCTCGCACGGTTCATCAACCCGATCATTCGGGGATGGATGGCGTACTACGGGGCCTTCTACCAGTCGGCCCTCCATCCCCTCCTGGAACGTGTCAACGCCTACGTGATGCGGTGGATGCGCAAGAAGTTCAAGCGACTGCGGGGCAGGAAGAAAGCCCAAATGGCGTGGAACCAGGCCGTCGCACGACGACCCCGGTTCTTCGCCCACTGGGCCTGGACCACCCATGCCCCCCGCGTCTGGTGACCAGAACGACAAGAGCCGTATGACGAGAGATCGTCACGTACGGATCTGTGAGGGCCGAGGGGTGAGAATCCCCTCGGCTACTCGGCGGCCTTGACCCCTGATGTTGGACACACGAGACACTGGATCCTGAGGGTCTGATATCAGACATCTTGTGGTCATGAAGAACTACTCGCCGGAGTTCAAGGCGGACGCGGTCGTGCTGTAATCGTCGCGCTCTCCATGACAGCGGGCATGGTCCGGGGAAACCTCACCCTTCTGCAGGCAACAGCGGTGACCGACCGATGGGGAGCCGGCACAGACTACGGCCGTTCCCCCCTTCGCCGGCGCCGTGCTGGTCGGCCCCGTGGGCGGCCGACTGCGCACGCCCAACGCCCTCGCGGGCACTGCGCAATGCACCGGGCCGGCGGCGCGGGGCGACTGTGCAACTACCTGACCACGGCAGGCAGTAGGCGGCGTCACGGGATCGTGACCGGATGCTGTCAACTGCTCTGGCCGCGGAAGTTCTCCAGACTCGACGGCGTGGCCAGGTCCGCCGTTACCTGGGTCGGCACCGTCACATGACCCTGGCCATGACCGAAGTGCTCTAGGTTGACTGCCGTGAGTGCGCGGGTACGGAGTTACCGGTACGTCGGACCGGTCGAGCTGAAGACCGCGGTCCCGCCTGGTGGCGGCGGGTGGCGGATCAGCTCGGCGGCTGACTTCGAGGGTTGGATCGCTGAGCGATCGTCAGCGGATTTGGCCGAACCGTTCACCTTCGTGGTCGGTAGGGACGGTGTGCTTCGACTGGCACCGCGGCGAAGCGAGCACGTGGCCTGTGCCGGCGGAGACAGGGTTCTGAGTGCGGGCGAGATCAGCTTCGTGCGCGAGGCAGACCGGTGGGCCGTGAGCGAGGTCAGCAACCAGTCCACCGGGTACTGCCCAGACATCACCTCCTGGGCGGCAGTCGCCCGCGCTCTGGACGATATGGAGCTTCAGCGGCCCTGTGGCTTCACCCACGAAGTGGTGTTCCGGCGGTGCCCCGACTGCCAGGAGCACAACATCGTGCGCGAGGACGACTTCGTCTGTGTCTTCTGCGGCAGCGATCTGCCTGCGACATGGAACGTGGACCCCACCGCGTGACAGCCGAAGACCACAGCCACTCGCTGACGGCAGCGACGAGGACGGTCGCCTGGTCGCGGACCGCGAGCCTGTCGCATGTGGTGGCGACAGCGCGGTGCCTCATGAGGCGGCTGCCCCCGCACTCGACCGCATGACACTCGCGGCAATCGGCCGGGTCGAAATGCGGCAGCCGACGACCACAGGAGCCGAGCTTCTGGTGGTTGCGCACCTGGCCGCCGCTGTCAGGGACGGTGCAGCGGATTCCGCGGCGACGCAGCTAGGCCCGGTTCTTGCAGGAGACGTAAGCCTTGTCAGCCCACCCACGACTGGGGCGGAAGCCCAGCCGGCCCGTCCCGATACAGGGCACGCGACTCTCGGCGGTCGAGGGTCGAAGGTCTTGATTCCGGTCACTCCGTGGCTCCGCCGTCGCGTCGAGAACTCGGGAGCGCCCGGGGTCGGGTCCCCGGACAATGATCGTCATGACGTCCCTCCACTCCAACCCACTCTTCACCCGGCTCGCCGATGCCGAACGGATCCTCATCGCGGGCGCGGGTGGCGGCTTCGACATCTACTCCGGCCTGCCGTTGGCTCTCTCCCTCCTGCACCAGGGCAAGCAGGTATATCTCGCGAACCTCTCCTTCAGCGCACTCGCCGGTCTCCCGATCGATGACTGGGTCGCCCCCGACCTGGCCGCCGTCACTCCCGACTCCGCTTTGCACCAGGGCTACTTCCCGGAGCGGACCCTCGCTCAGTGGCTGCGCCAGCACGGCTACCCGTTCACCGTGTACGCCTTCCCCCAGACCGGGGTGCGCCCGCTGCGCGCCGCCTACCAAGCACTGATCGAGCTGCACCGCGTCGACGCTGTGGTGCTGGTCGACGGCGGTACGGACATTTTGATGCGCGGCGATGAAGCCGGGCTCGGCACTCCAGAGGAGGACCTGACGAGCGTGGCGGCGCTGGCCGCGCTGGACGGCATACCGACCCGGCTCGTCGTGTCAGTCGGCTTCGGTGTAGACGCCTACCACGGCGTAAACCATACGCAGGTACTGGAGAACATCGCCGCGCTGGAGCGCGACGGCGCGTACCTCGGTGCGTTCTCGATACCGCGCGCCACCCGTGAGGGCGCTCTCTATCTTGACGCGGTGACGCACGCTCAGCACCACACCCCGGAGCACCCCAGCATCGTGAACGGTTCCATCGCGGCAGCCGTGCGCGGCTCGTTCGGCGATGTCCGGTTCACTGACCGCACCCGGGGCAGCGAGTTGTTCGTGAACCCGCTGATGTCCCTGTACTTCGCCTTCGACCTCCCGGGCCTGGCAGCCCGCTGCCTCTACCTGGACCGGATCGAGGACACCCACCTGATGCGCCAAGTCCATGCGCGGATCGCCGAGTTCCGCGAATCCATAGTCACCCGCCCACCCCGCCGCTTCCCGCACTAGTGACGACTGCGCCCTGCCCGGTGCCATCGCTGCGTCCGCCAGGAACGACAGCCGAAGTCAAAGAAATCCGCACCGCCTGCCCGCACCTCGACGCCACCGCACGGCACGTCCGGGACTTCGCCCGCACGATGGGCGAACTACGTGGCCACGAACTGCCTGCCTGGATGGACCCCGGGGCGCGTTCAGTACGGCCCTGGGCGCGGCGCCGACCAGGTTGAAGTCGCCCAGCAGGACGTGCGGCAGGGGCAGATCGGCGATCCAGTCGCGGACCTCCAACAACTGACGGACGTTCCACCCCGGCACGAACGTCAGGTGCACCGCCACGGCCGTGAACGGCCCTTGCGGCCCCTCGAGTACGGCCGCGAGCGCCGCGCGCGTCCGGTCCCGGACCAGGGTGAGGCCGGGCTTGCCGGGCACGAGCAGGGGCATGCCGAGCGGCGCCGGGGCCAGCCGCCTGACCCGCCATTCCCGCGCCGGCAGCCGGGTGAGCAGCGCGAGCCCGTGCGAGGGGACACCGGCGTCCGTCCCGGTGTCCCGGGGGCCGTACATCCGCGGTTCCGGCTCCTTCGGGTCGAGGTCCCACCCCTGGTCCCCGGAGGCACGGCCGTGCAGCGCCGTCGCGTAGCGCCACTCGTCCAGGCCCGCCGCCCGGGCCGCGGCGCGGGCCTGGTCGACCCGGCCCGACCGCTCCTGGAACCGGTCCACCTCCTGCAGCGCGAGGACGTCGGCGTCCAGGGACATGACGGCACGGGAGAGCGGTTCCGCGGGCTCGTCCCCGGCCGCCGGGGACACGGGGCGGCCGTCCAGCATCGAGCGGCCGTGCAGCACGTTGAACGTCGCGAACCGCAGCCGATCGCGGGAGGAGGGCGAAGGGGAGTTCATGAAGAAAGTAGTACGTGGCGGGGCGGGTGAGCGGCGTAAGCGTCGGCGGAGTGTCCCCGGGTACGGACTCCGCCGCGTCCGGCGGCGGAGTTGACCGGCCGGCCCGCGCCCTGCCCATGGTGCGCGTCGGCATGGGCACCGGCACCGATCCCGATCCGCCTCCCTTCGTACGCGCCGTCCGTCGGCGGCCGAAAAGAGCCCTGGGCGGCGGTGAACGTCCAGCAAGCAATAGTCAGTTTCAGCCTTAGCGTTGTCATCGCCATGACAAGACGCCACGCAGGATGCCAGTCTGCTCATGAACGTTCACCGTTCCTTCACCTCCCCCCACCTCTCGCGCGCCGCCGAGTTCGGTCACGCCCCCGTGCGTCGCCTCGTGCAGCGCCCTTTCCTGCTCAGCGCGTTGCCCGCCGGCTCCACCGCGCCGGCCCGCTCTCTCGGCCTCGACCACAGGCCGATCGTCGCCAGAAGGAGAAGCCCTTGTCACGGCCACGCCACTCCTCGCACCGCCGCAGATACACGGCGGTGTTGGCGCTCACCACCGCGAGCGCCCTGCTCGCCGCCGGATTCCAGGCCGGCATCGCGTCCGCGGCGCCCCACGGCAGCGGTCATGCGAAGATCGTCGCCACCCCCCGGGCCGGTGCGGCCCCGGCGAAGCTGTCTCCCGCCCAGCACGCCTCGCTGCTGAAGAGCGCGACCGCCGCGGTCGGCGACACCGCGAGGATCCTCGACCTCGGCTCCAAGGAGAAACTGGTCGTCAAGGACGTCGCGAAGGACGCCGACGGCACCACGCACACCCGCTACGAGCGCACCTACGCCGGCCTGCCGGTCCTCGGCGGCGACCTCGTCGTGCACACCAAGGACGGCCGCAGCACCGTGTCCGAGGCCACCAAGGCCACCGTCAAGGTGCCCGCGCTCACTGCCCGGGTCACGTCCGCCACCGCGGCCCACCAGGCACTCACGGTCGCCAGGAAGGCCGACGCCAAGCGTCCGAAGGTCGACGGCACGCCCCGGCTGGTCGTCTGGGCCGCCGGAGCCAAGCCGGCGCTGGCCTGGGAGTCGGTGGTCGAGGGCACCCAGGACGACGGCACCCCGAGCGAGCTCCACGTCATCACCGACGCCACCTCGGGCAAGGCCGTCTTCGACTACGAGGGTGTGGAGACCGGTACGGGCACGGGCCAGTACAGCGGGACGGTGCCGGTCGGCTCCACGCTCTCCGGCTCCACGTACGAGCTGGTCGACGGCGACCGTGCGGGCCACCGCACCTACGACCTGAACCAAGGCACCTCCGGTACCGGCACCCTGTTCACGGATGACAACGATGTCTGGGGAGACGGGAACCAGAGCAACCGGCAGACGGCCGCGGTGGACGTCGCCTTCGGCGCCGCGGCCACCTGGGACTACTACAAGGACGTCTTCGGCCGCAACGGCATCCGCAACGACGGGGTGGCCGCCTACAGCCGGGCGCACTACGGCAACGGGTACGTCAACGCCTTCTGGTCCGACACCTGCTTCTGCATGACGTACGGGGACGGCGCGAGCAACGCGCACCCGCTGACCGCCCTCGACGTCGCCGCGCACGAGATGAGCCACGGCGTCACCGCCGCCACCGCCAACCTCACCTACTCGGGCGAGTCCGGTGGCCTCAACGAAGCCACCTCGGACATCTTCGCCGCGGCGGTGGAGTTCCACGCCGACCTGGCCTCCGACGTCCCTGACTACCTCGTCGGCGAGAAGATCGACATCAACGGCAACGGCACCCCCCTGCGGTACATGGACAAGCCCTCCAAGGACGGGGCGTCCCGCGACTACTGGGACTCCTCGCTGGGCGGCATCGACGTCCACTACTCGTCGGGACCGGCCAACCACTTCTTCTACCTGCTGTCCGAGGGCAGCGGCGCCAAGACCGTCAACGGCGTCTCGTACGACAGCCCGACGTACGACGGCGTACCCGTGACCGGCATCGGCATCGAGAACGCCCAGCGGATCTGGTACCGGGCCCTGAGCACCTACATGACCTCCAGCACCGATTACGCCGGCGCCCGCGTCGCGACCCTGCAGGCCGCGGCCGACCTCTTCGGGGCCTACAGCGACACGTATCTCGCCGTCGCGGCCGCCTGGGCCGGAATCCACGTCGGCGACCGGATAGCGCTCGGCGTCAACGTCTCCCCGATCGACGACCAGACCAGTGGCGTCGGCCAGCAGGTCTCCCTGCAGACCAGCGCCTACACCACCAACACCGGCGCCGGTCTGACGTACGAGGCCACCGGTCTGCCGGACGGTCTGACCCTCAGCGACACCGGGCTGATCTCCGGCGTTCCGACCACGACCGGAACCAGCGCCGTCACGCTCACGGTCACCGACAGCACGGGTGCGTCCGTCTCCACCGGCTTCAACTGGCGGATCGCGAACATCTACGTCAACGGGACACGTGTCGACATCCCCGACGTCGGACCCGCGGTCGAGTCGCCGATCACCGTCACCGGCCGGACGGGCAACGCCTCGGCCACCACCCAGGTCTATGTCAAGATCATCCACACCTACCGCGGTGACCTGACGGTCGACCTCGTCGGCCCGAACGGCACCGTCTACTCGCTGCTGAACCACAGTGGCGGTTCCGCCGACAACGTCGACCAGACCTTCACGGTCGACGCGTCCGCCCAGCCCGTCGACGGCACCTGGATCCTCAGGGTCCGGGACACCGCCGCGATCGACGTCGGCTACATCCAGCAGTGGCAGCTCACGCCCTGACGGCGACCGAACCGACCCGGTCCCGTCCTCGCTGACCCGACTCGCCCGTCCGGGACCGCCTCGCGCGGACCGGGCGGGGGAGCCCGTTCGTCCGTCGAGTCCGTTCACCCGGTGACGTGCTCCGTGCGGGGGGTGAGGACGAGCATCGTCACATCGTCACGCACCGCGCCGCAGAACTGCAGAAGGTCCTCCCAGAGGCGGGTGGTGAGCTCGGACGGAGACTCCTGCGCGAACAGGGTCAGGCGCTCGGTCAGGGGATAGAACGCCCCCGTCGTGTCCCGGCTCTCGGTCACGCCGTCGGACCCCAGGAACAGTCGGTCGCCGGGTTCGAGCAACACCGTACGGACATGCGGCGGAGAGAGCTTGAAGAATCCGAGACCGAGTGGAGCCCCGGGTTCCAGGACCAGTTCGACAGCTTTTCCGCCGCGCAGCAGATACGGATGCGGGTGCCCGCACGAGGTCAGCCGTACGGTGTCCGCGGTGGCGGAGAATTCCAGCAGCAGGGCGGTGGCGAACAACTCGGCGTGCTCGGTCTGGGCCGAGTCGACGATCAGCCGGCGGTCGAGGCGGGAGGCCGCAGAGGTCAGGTCGCGCTGGTCGAGCACCGACTCGCGGAACGCCCCGAGGAGCGAGGCGACCGTTCCGACGGCGGACAGACCGTGCCCCTGGACGTCTCCCATCACGGCTCGTACACCGTAGGGCCCGTCGCGCACGTCGAAGAAGTCACCGCCGACCAGGGTCTCGCGTTGCGCCGCACGGTAGAGGCCCATGCACCGCACCGGTCCGACGGACTCGGGAAGCGGCGGCAGCACGGCGAGCTGCGCCGCCTCGGCGACGGTGCGCACCGTGACCAGGTCGGCGTCGCGACGGCTGCGTACCAGGGACAGGATCACGCTGAGCGCCGCGATGAACGCGATGGTCAGCAGGTCGGCGTTGCCCGGATGGTTGAGCTGGAGCGCCGGAACGACCAGCAGGGCGATGACGATGCCGCCGTAGAGCGCCGTCACCAGCGGCCCGTAGGAGAGCACGGCCAGGGACGGGACGACGCCCAGCAGGAATCCGATGTCCACCGGTCGCTTGCTCGCGAGTTCCGTGCCGCAGACCACAACCAGCAGAGCCGGCGGCAGCACCCGCACCCAACGCGGGGGCGGGGCTCCGCGCAGCCAGCCACGCTTCTTGTTCGCTCCGAGCCGTGGGACGGCCGCGCCCATAGCACTCCTCCCTCCTCCACCACGCTCCTACGTCCGGGGCCACGGCGCATCACGGTGGGGAATTCCATGGGCCGAACGGAAAAGGTCCGGAGCAGTGGTTGAAATTCGGATTTCCCCGCCGGGATCTGTCTTCCGCGGAATATGTGTCGGAGCCGGAGAAGAGGACACCCGGTCCTTCGAGCGCGCACCACACAGAATGCGCGCCCGCACCGAACACGCAGCCGCACAGAAGACGCAGCCGCACGGAACACGCACCCGCACGGAACGCGGACCCGGAGAGAACACGGATCCGCGCGGACAAGTGGAAGGACTTCTTCGTGAACGAGAACCTGTGGGCCTACGCTCCGACCGCCGGTCACACCCCGGACGCCGATCTGACCGGATACCGGGTGGACGCGAGCGACGGCCACATCGGCAAGGTCGACAAGCACTCCGACGAGGTCGGTTCTCAGTACATCGTCGTCGACACCGGCATCTGGATCTTCGGCAAGGAAGTGCTGCTGCCGGCCGGGACGATCACCGCGATCAGCCACGAAGACAAGACCGTCCATGTCTCCCGGACCAAGGACGAGATCAAGGCGGCGCCGGAGTTCGACAAGGAGAAGCACCTCGGCGACCCGCACTACCGCGACCAGCTGGGCGGCCATTACGGGTCCGGTCACTGACACCGCTTCCGCGCAGACACTCCTACGCCGGTGCCGCCCCCTCCTCGGAGGCGGCACCGGCGTCTGCGTCGACCCGGACCGCCTCGGCCGGCCGTGCGAAGGAGTGATCCACGCCCTTCCGCATCCGGACGGGCGGCGCGACGGGTAGACCGGTTCAGGAGAGCGCGGGGTCGTGCCACCAGGGCCGTGTGTCCGGACACCCCGCGCCGACGCAGCCGCTCAGCGAAGGAGAGCCTCATGGCCACCACCCGCGGTGTGCCCGACGTGCTGGTGGTCGGCGCCGGTCTCGCCGGTCTGGCCTGCGCCCACGACCTCGCCCTTGCCGGATTCGGCGTCCGGGTCCTGGAGGCGTCGGACGGCGTCGGCGGACGCATGCGCTCGGACCGCCACGAGGGGTTCGTGCTCGACCGCGGTTTCCAGGTGTTCAACACTTCCTATCCGCAGGTCCGACGCCGCCTTCCACTGCGCGAACTGCGGCTGCGGCCGTTCACCCCCGGGTTCCTCGTGCACACCGACGACGGTGTGCTGCGCTTCGGCGACCCGACCCGGAAACCGCACCGGCTCGGTGATCTGCGCCCCGGGCGGTTCGCGGGGAGCCGGGACCTGCTCGCCCTGGGCGTCCTGTCGGCCCGCGACATGGTCGCTCCGGTCCGCTCGCCGGACCGCGGCGACGACCGGACGACGCGCACCGCGCTGGCGGATGCCGGGTTCTCCGAGGAGTTCGTCGAGAGGTTCTTCCGTCCGTTCCTCTCCGGGGTGTTCCTGGAGGACGAGCTGGAGACCTCCAGCCGGGTCTTCCACCTGGTCTGGCGCAGCATGCTGCGCGGCACCCTGTGCCTGCCTTCCGAGGGCATCGGGGCGGTGCCGCGGCTGCTCGCCGCCGCACTGCCGCCGGACGCCGTGAGCCTCGACACCCCGGTGGCCCGGCTGACGGGCACCGGGGTCGCCCTGGCCACGGGCGGCGAAATGCCCGCGCGGGCGGTGGTGGTGGCGACCGGCCCCGGCCCGGCGACCACGCTGCTGCCGGGGCTGGACGCGCCCGCCTGTCGGGTGGTGACGACGTACTACCACGCCGCGACGCATTCCCCGCTGGCCGAACCCACCCTTCTGACGGACGTGCGAAGGAGGTTCCTCAACACCTGCGTTCTCAGCGAGGTGGTGCCCGGCTACGCCCCCGCCGGCGGGGCGCTGATCGCCACGTCCGTGCTCGGCGGCGACCACGAGGGCCGCGAGAACGAGGTCCGCGGGGCACTCTCCGAGGTGTACGGGACCGACGCGGGCGCGTGGCAGCTCCTGAGCGCTCGCACCGTGCCCGACGCGCTGCCTGCCATGCCGCCACCGCACCCGCTGAGCCGCACCGCCCGGTTCGCTCCGGGCCGGTACGTGTGCGGCGACCACCGCGCCACCGGGTCCGTCCAGGGGGCACTGGCCTCGGGCGCACGCGCGGCCCGCGCGGTGGCGCGGGACCTGGCGTCGTAGGCCTGAGGCGCGCCGCCGGGCCGCGGATCGGCATGAGAGAGCCCCGGCTGGACGGGGGAGACCAGCCGGGGCCGTGTGCGGTGGCCGGCGGAGGGCAGTCGCCTCTCGGCGGAGGGCTCCATGGGGCTTCAGCCGGACGATCGTCCCCATGGGCTTCGGGTAGGGCCCGGGGACACTGTCCCCTCCGCAGCCACACACGGACCAACGGCCGGACGGCGCGCGTTGTTCCCGGCCCGTCCCCGTCACCGCTGTGAGGTGCGGAACACGAGCGGACGCGGCCTCCTCAGCCGAGGAAGTCGGCGACGAGCGATGCGAACTCCTCGGGGGCGGCCAGACGGACACCGAGATCCTCGGCCTTGGCGCGCTTGGACCCGGCGTTGGCCCCCGCGACGACCAGGGTGGTCTTCTTGGAGACGCTGGAGGAGGAGCGGCCACCGGCGCGTTCGATGAGCTCGTTCATCTGGTTGCGGCTGAGCTTTTCGAGGGCGCCGGTCATCGCGCCGGTGACGACGACCGTCATCCCGGCCAGTGGACCGCCGGCCGGCTCGCCCGCCCCGCCGGCCGGCTCGCCCGCCCCGCCGGCCGGCTCGCCCGCCCCGCCGGCCGGCGTGCCCTCCTCGTCGGCGGTCGTGTCCGCGTCGGTGGTGTCGCCGGTGTCGGTCGCGGGGGCCGGCGGAGTGGCGCCCGGTTCGGTCATGTTGACCCCGGCGGCGCTGAGTCTGTCGATGAGCGGGGCCAGTTCGGCGAGCTCGGCGACGATGGACGGCGCCTTCTCGGTGCCGATGCCCTCGACCTGCTGCAGTGTCTCGGCGTCGGCGGCGCGGATGAGGTCCATGGTGGCGAAGTACCGTGCGATACGACGGGACATGGAGCGACCGGTGCCGCGGACACCGAGCGCGCACAACACCCGTGACAACGGCTGTCCCTTGGCCGCGGCGATCGCGGCGAGGAGATTGTCGGTACTGGTCTCACCCATCCGCTCCAGGCCCAGGAGCTGTTCGCGGGTGAGAGCGAACAGATCGGCGAGGTCGGCGACCAGGCCGGCCTCGACGAGCTGGACGACACGGGTGGAGCCGAGTCCCTCGATGTCGAGCTGGTCGCGCCCGGCCGCGTAGGAGAGGGCGGCGACCAGGTGGCAGTTGCGGCCGTTCGCACAACGCCAGCGCTGCTCGCCGGTGTCGATGGCGGACCCGCACCGCGGACACGCCTCGGGGAAGACGATCGGTTCCTCTTCGCCGCTGCGCAGATGGGCGACCGGGGCTTCGACACGGGGGATGACGTCACCGGCCCGGTGCACCATGACGTGGTCGCCCAGGCGCAGATCGCGGCGGGTGATGTCCGCCGGATTGTGGAGTGTGGCGTACGTGATGGTGGAACCGTCGATCTCGACCGGCTCCAGGACGGCGCGCGGGGCGATGATGCCGGTGCGGCCCACGTTCCACTCCACCCCCAGCAGCCGGGTGATCTTCTCGACCGCGGGCAGCTTGTAGGCGATGGCCCAGCGCGGGGCACGCGTACCCGACCCGGCGGCCCGCTGGTCCGCGGCCAGGTCGGCCTTGATCACGATTCCGTCGATCCCGAAGGGCAATTCGGCTCGCAGCGCCGCGATCTCCTTGACGCGGGCGAGGACCTGCTCGGCGGTGCCGGCGGTGATGCCGGGCACCGCGGTGGTGGCGGTGGTGCTCACCCCGTAGGCGCCGGTCTGCGCCATGAGGTCGCTGTGCGCCAGCTCCGCCAGGCGCTCCGCGAGGGCGCTGTCCGTGCCGGGCAGCGGCAGCAGGCCGTATCCGAAGAAGCTCATCGGCACGGTGTAGGCGCGGTCCTTGGCACGCAGGGTGCCCGCCGCCGCGTTGCGCGGGTTCGCGAACGGCTGCCCGCCGTGCTGGGTGCGCACCTCGTTGGCGTACTCGAACTGGGCGGTGGACATCAGGACTTCACCGCGCACCTCCACCGTGACCGGCTCGGTGAGCTCCCGTGGCAGGCCCTCGACGGTGCCGATGGCGTGCGAGACGTCCTCCCCGGCCGTCCCGTCGCCCCGGGTGATGAGTCTCTCCAGACGGCCGCGGGTGTAGCGGGCGGCGATCGCGAGTCCGTCGAGCTTCGGCTCCACGCTGAAACGAGTGGCGTCGTGGCCGATCCGGCGGGCCAGCGACGTGGTCCACGCGGTGAACTCCTCGGCCGAGAAGACGTTGTCCAGGCTCAGCATCGCCACCGTGTGCGGGACGTCGCCTTCCACGGCGCCGCCGGCGACCTTGCCCGACGGTGAGTCGGGCAGCACCTCCTCGGGGTGCTCGGCCTCCCACGCCGCGATGCCGCGCACCAGCCGGTCGTAGGCGTCGTCGTCCAGTACCGAAGTGCCGCCCGTGTAGTAGGCGGCCGACGCCCGCACCGCGTCCTCGACCGCCTGCGCGTAGGCGACGGCATCCACGATCACTGCAGCTGGTGTTGTCATACCCGTCATCCTGCACGCCACCACTGACAACGCCCTCGTACGACCGTCGTCCGCCGGGTGCTCGGCGGAGAGCCCCGGCGGAGAGCGTGAGGACGGCGCGAGGACCCGGCGGCCCGGCACGACCTCGAGCGTCCGGAAGCCGACCTGGACGTCTGATCCCACGCCGGCCCCGGCCCCGCGCGAGGACCCTGGCCGCAGGGACGAGGGGGATGTTCACGTGGGGATGACCAATCCGCGCGGCGCCCGGCGACGGATGATGCGGGGGGGGCGACGGGACAGCGTGTCCGTCGGCGGGCGGACCGGGCCACAGGAAGAGGTGCGATGGACAGCCGTACGCAGAGGACGCCCCTGGGCGCGCCGGGTCGACGGCCGGCCGGGGACCGTCCGGCCCTGGTGCCGCTCCGTCACCGGGGTCCGGCGAGCGCGGCCGTGCTCGTCCTGCACGGAGGCAGGGCCGACAGCCTGGCGCCCTCACGGCCCTGGCACGTGGCGGCGCTGCGCATGCGGCCCGTCGCCCGGGCCGTCGCCGCGGCGGTGCCGGACGGCGAGGTGTTCCTCGGCAGGGTCCGCTACCGCCACCGGGGATGGAACGGTTCCCGCGCCGACCCGGTCCAGGACGCCCGGCAGGCCCTGACCGAGCTCACCCGGCTCGTCGGGGAGGTGCCCGTGATCCTCGTGGGCCATTCCATGGGAGGCCGCACCGCGCTGCGCGTCGCCGACGCACCTCAGGTCAGGGGAGTGGTGGCGCTCGCCCCCTGGTGCCCGGAGGGCGAACCGGTGGCCCACCTGCGGGACCGGGAGGTGATCGTGCTCCACGGCGACCGGGACCGGGTCACCGATCCACACGCGTCCGTGTCGTTCGTACACCGTGCCCGGGACGCCGGTTCGCACGCCGGTGTCCTCCTGGTGAAGGCCGGGGACCACGCCATGCTCCGGCGGTGCGGAACCTGGCACCGGGCCACGGCGGCGGCGGTCGCCGGACTGCTGACGTCCGGCGGCCCGGCCGGTCCGGCCGACGGACTGCTCGCCACCGCACTGTCGGCGTCCGGCGTGGGCGTGCTCTGACGCGAGCCGTGAACCGTGAACCGTAGGGTCTCGATCGGTACGGCGCGGGCGGCGACCCGCAGGCCCCGACCCGAGGTCCCCGGGCCGTGCGCCGCGACCTGTCTAGCTGCGGCAGCCGAAGTACCCGGTGATGTGTTGGGGTTGGGGCGGCGGGGGGTTGGGGCGGCGCACGAAAAACCCGATGCCCCGACCCCTGCGGATTCCCTACACTCGCCACACATCGCGCGCCGGAAGCGGAGCCGCGAGCACAGCCGACGGCAGACCTGCCGACCCGGCCGCGGCTCCGCGGGACATCGTGGCGCGCGCCGTCACGAACCGAGGGGAGCCGAGCCGTGCGTCACCGCATCGCTGTCGTCGTTCCCCCCACGCGGTACGAGGTGATCCTCGTGTCCACGTGGACCCGGTGCCTGCCGCGCGGCCCGCACCGGTCTTCCGCGACGAACTCCTGACCTCTGCCCGTCCGTTGTCGGATCGGCCGGCTCCGTACGCCCTGACGCGCGGGTGCCGTCCGCTCCGCCCTGCCAGGGGTCCCTTCACGGTCCGACCACGGGCCGCTTCGTCCGGCAATCGCGCCGTTCCGTTCCGGATCGTCCCGAAAGGCCGTGGCCGTGCGCACCGACCTGCACCGTCATCCCGAGAATCCACCGACCGCCGTCCGCAACCTGGGCATCCTCGCCCACGTCGACGCCGGCAAGACCACCCTCACCGAGCGGATCCTGTACGTCACCGGGACCACGCACAAGCGCGGTGAGGTCCACGACGGCACGACCGTCACCGACTTCGACCCGCAGGAGCGCGACCGTGGCATCACCATCTTCGCCGCGGCCGTCAGTTGCGCCTGGGACGGCCACCGCATCAACCTGATCGACACCCCGGGCCACGTCGACTTCTCCGACGAGGTGGCGCGTTCGCTGCGGGTTCTCGACGGGGCCGTCGCGGTGTTCGACGCCGTCGCCGGAGTGGAACCGCAGAGCGAGTCGGTGTGGCGGCAGGCGGACCGGTACGGCGTGCCGAGGATCGCCTTCGTCAACAAGCTGGACCGTGCCGGTGCCGACCTCGACGCGGCGGTCGAGTCGATCCGGGAGCGGCTGCATCCGGCCCCGCTGGTCGTCCAGCTGCCGATCGGTACGGAGTCCGGCTTCACCGGCGTGGTGGACCTGCCGCGCATGCGGTCGCTCGTCTGGACCGACGGCCGCGACACGGCCGAGGAAGGTCCTGTGCCGGAGACACTGCGCGCCGAGGCGGACCGCCGTCGAGGACTCCTGGAGGAAGCGGTGGCGGAACTCCATCCCGCCGCGCTGGAGGAGTTCTGCGCCGAGGGGAGCGTCTCCGCACCGACCCTGGTCGCCGCGTTGCGCGACCTGACCCGGTCCGGTGACGGCGTCGTCGTGCTGTGCGGATCGGCCTACCGCAATCGCGGCATCGAACCGCTGCTCGACGCGGTCGTGGCCTACCTGCCCTCGCCGCTGGACGTGCCCGCGGTGCGCGGCACCCGAGGCGGCGTGGAACAGGAACGGGCCGCCGACCCGCGGGCACCGTTCGCGGCCCTGGTGTTCAAGGTGAACGCCACCAACACGGGACGGCTGACGTACCTGCGTGTCTATTCGGGAACGATCGGGAAGGGAGAGACGGTGTGGGAGTCGGGCGCGCGGCGCGTCGAGCGGATCGGCCGGATCCTGCGGGTCCAGGCCGACCGTCACGCCCCACTGGAACGGGCGGTGGCCGGTGACATCGTCGCGGTGGTCGGGCTGAAGTCGGCCCGCGCCGGGTCGACGCTGACCGCACCCGGGGCCACCTTGGTGCTCGAACCGCCGGCGGTCGCAGAACCCGTCGTCTCCGTGGCGATCGAGGCCGGCGGGGACACCGATGCGGACCGCCTGGTGCCGGCGTTGGCGCGACTGGCCGAGGAGGATCCCTCGCTGGTCGTCCGCACCGACCCCGAGACCGGTCAGACGGTGCTGTCGGGCATGGGAGAACTGCATCTGGAGGTGGCGGTGGAGAAGATCCGGCGCGCGCACGGGCTGGACGTCCACGTCGGCAGACCGAGGGTGGCCTACCGGGAGACCGTCGTCCGCGGGGTGTCCGGGCTGGTCCACCGGCACGTCAAGCAGGACGGCGGCGCGGGCCAGTTCGCCCATGTCGTCATCGACGTGGAGCCGCTGGAGGCCGCCCGGGACCCCCTCGGTGACCTCGCCGACGACGGCGCGACACGGTTCGGGTTCCGCTCGGCCGTGGTCGGCGGCCGGGTACCGCAGGAGTACGTCCGTGCGGTGGAGGCAGGTTGCCGGGACGCGCTGGCCGAGGGGCCGCTCGGCGGCAATCCGGTGACCGGGGTGCGGGTCGTCCTGACCGACGGAGCGATCCATCCGAAGGACTCCTCGGAGATGGCGTTCCGCACGGCCGGCCGGCTCGCGCTGCGGGAGGCGTTGCGGGCCTGCGCGATGGTGCTGCTGGAACCGGTGGTCGACCTCACGGTCACCGTGCCCGACGACGCCGTGGGCGGGGTGCTCGGCGACCTCGCGGCACGCCGCGGACAGGTCTCGGGCTCCGTCACGCGTGCGGGCGCCGTGGTGATCAGTGCCGTCGTGCCGCTGGCCGAACTGTTCGGCTACGCGACGCGGCTGCGCAGCCGGACCCGGGGCCGCGGGGTCTTCACCACCCGGCCCGCCGGCTACGCGCCGGCGCCGAGCACGGCGTTCCAGGGGACACCGACCCGGTGACCCACGGGACACCGACCCGGTGACCTGTACGTGGATCCGTTCGCATCCGGACCGGTTCCGCACATGCCGGTCCCGCCCGTGCCCGGGCGGGACCGGTGGCAGGATCGCCGCGCAACGCGGCGCGCGTCCGAAGTCCTGTGCATGCTTCGACCCGAACTGCTGTGCGTGCTTCCATTCGAGGTCCTGTGCATGCTTCGAATCGACCGGGGCAGACGGAACCACGGACCGCTCGAGGAAGCCCACCCCCCTGGCGACCTCGAGCCCACGGCCCCGCCCGCAGTCATCCCCCCCGACTGCGGGCGGGGCCGCGTTGCGTGCGGCAGCGCGGCCGCCGAGTCCGAGGCACCCGGATACGCGTCATGGCGGGGGCTGCTGCCCGAACCGGAGTTCCGGTTCGGGCAGCAGCCCCCGCCATGAGGGATCCAGGACGGTGTCCGGTGTGTCAGGCGACCGACGGATCGAGCAGCCCGCTGCGCAGACGCTTCAGGATGCGGGTGATCAGACGCGAGACGTGCATCTGCGAGATGCCGAGCTCCTCGCCGATCTGGGCCTGGGTGCGCTCCTCGACGAAACGCATGTGGATGATGCGGCGCTGACGGTCGTCGAGGCCGGCGATCAGCGGCGCCAGGGAGTTGAAGTCCTCGACCAGTTCGAGCGCGGGGTCGTCCTCGCCGATGAAGTCCGCCAGGACACTCTCCCCGTCCGTGCCGTTGTCGGCCGTGAGCGCGGCGTCCAGGGACGAGGAGTTGTAGCCGTTGGAGGCCTTTCGGGCCTCGATGACCTCTTCCTCGGAGAGGGACATCAGCGCGGACAGCTCGCGCGTGGTCGGGGTCCGGCCCAGGCGGGTGCGCAGCTCCTCGGTCGCCTTGGCCAGCTCGATACGGGCCTCCTGCAGACGCCGGGGCACGTGGACGGCCCAGCTGGTGTCGCGGAAGAAGCGCTTGATCTCACCGACGATGTAGGGGACGGCGAAGGACGTGAACTCGACCTCGCGGGTGAGCTCGAAGCGGTCGATCGCCTTGATGAGCCCGATCGTGCCGACCTGGACGATGTCCTCCATCTCGTCCTGGTTGCGGCTGCGGAAGCGGGCGGCCGCGTACCGCACGAGGGAGAGGTTCATCTCTATGAGCGTGTTGCGCGCGTACTGGTACTCGTGGGTGCCTTCCTCCAGCACGGCGAGCCGGTCGAAGAACTGACGCGACAGGGTGCGCGCGTCCTTCGGGCTGACCTTGAGAGGCTCGTTGATCAGAGGGAGTGCCTCCCCCTCGACCGTCACCGCATGCCGTGCCGTGTCCGTTGCCATCGCTGCCGTCACGGCTGCCATGCGATCCACCCCAAATCGTCCGAAGGAACTGAAGACAGGGCTCGTCTGCCCTGCCTCATGCGGGTCATGCCGGCACACCCCGATATTTTTGGAACTTGTTCGTTCGAGGTGCGTCGACGCCGGCTCACGCGTTCCTTCCCGTCGGACAGGCCTTGCGGATGCACCCTGTTTCGGCGGTCGGCGGTCGGCGGTCGGCGGTCGGCGGTCGGCGGTCGGCGGTCGGCGGGCCGGGCGCACCAGTGCTTGCGTAACCCGGCCTCCGGGGTGATCGAGTGGACACTGGCCGGCCCACATCCGGTGCGCCCCGACCAGTGCGGCGGTAGCGGTCCGTTCCTGGTCCACTTCGTGTCGGACCTCGTCCGCGTCCACACCGGCGCGTGGGGCACCACCGTACGCAGCTGCGTCGCCCCGTGTGACCCGAGTCACCGCGCGCCCGCCGCCAGGCATCGGGCAAGGGCGAAGGCCCGGACCCGGCGCGCGGGTCCGGGCCTTCGCCCGGAGGGGTGTCCACCGGCGGTTACCGCTGCTTCTCGCCGCTCCGCTCGGCCAGCTGCGCCGCCTGACGTTCCGTCTGTGCGGTGGCGTTCGCCAGAGTCCCGCCAGAGCTTTCGAGGTGGGCGCGCACGAACCACTGGAACTGCTCCAGAGACCGCAGCTGTCCGATGAGGAGGTCCTCGGTCACCGGATCGATCTTGCCGATCTCGGCGACGGCCGCGCGGTGCTCCTCGATGATCCCCGTGTAGACCAGGTCGAGGGCGCCGAGATGGGCGATCGCGTCCGCCCGGCCGACGCTGTAGTCGTCCCAGGTGCGCTCGGCCACCAGGGCCCCCGGAGTGCCATGGGGCACCCCGCCGAGGGCGGAGACGCGCTCGGCGGCGTCATCGGCCATGCCCCGTACCGACTCCACCTGCGGGTCGAGCATTTCGTGCACGGCGATGAAATGCGGGCCCACGACGTTCCAGTGAATGTGCTTCAGGGTGAGGGAAAGGTCGTTGAGGGCGTGCAGCCGTGTACGGAGCAGATCGATGATCCTGCCGCCGTCGCTCGTGCTGATTCCGGGAATCGTGTAGTTCGGGGTTGTCGAAGATGCCATGATTTTATTCTTTCTTTCGCGTCGTATTCCCTGCGGGAGTTCTTTGGATGCCGCGTCGACGGCGTGGCTACCAGCGATACCGACGTCCACGGCGGCCTGTGGCCGCCCCGGGGCGTACCACGGAACCGAGCGGCCGGACGGCCGGCACAATGACAGCGATCCACCACGGGCCCTGGACGGCGAAGCCGGCGCCGAAAAGCACAAGAGCGAGCAGAAGAACCACGATCAGGGGAACCATCGGTATCGACCTCCAGGACTTCAGGTGCCCCGGTTCCCTTGGGTCACACATTCCCCTGGGGCCTACTCGCCCCGATTGCGCCAATACCAGATCGCGCCCGCGGCGAGCGCGAGGAACGAGGCGAGGGGCAGGATCAGGCCCGGGATACGGGCCGCGATCACGACGCTGCTCCGACCGTGAGGCGGTCCGGAGCGGCCGGGGTGTGTGCCATGGGCGTCTGCTTTCGATGAACTGATGGCCGGTGCGGCGCGTCACAGCGAGGGGAACGGGCGGAACGGTACGCGCCGGCCCGATCGGCGGGGGCTCAATGATGGCCTCGGAACGCGCCGTCGGGACCCGTCCGGAAGGGCTGGACTTGTGTGCTGCGGCTCCTCGCGGCCCGGCCCAGACGTCATTCGAACGGCTGAACGACTTTCCGGTGACTGGCTCGTTGTCCTGTCGTGAGCATCGTCGATGCGGAGAAGAGGAACCGATGAGCCGACACCGCAAGGGGCGCAGGCACCGCACGGTGAACATGACGCCGCGTCCGGTCGGACGGGCCGGTGCGCCGCGCGCTGTGCCGCCGTCGACGGCCGGTCGTGAGGAAGTGGCGGCCGGTCGCGGGACGCCGCCGGCCGACCGTGGGGCGCGGGTGGCCGGTCATGAGGAACCGGCAGCAGGTCGCGGGGCACCGAACGCCGGTCGCGAGGCGCCGGCGACCGGGGACGAGGGCATGCCGACGGCCGCCCGTACCCCGCTTCCCGAACAGAGTCAGGGGGACGAGGACCATCCCGCCGTCCTGCGCAGAGTGCGGGAGAGCGGACTGAGCCGTCATGCGGTGCGTACGTGGGAGCAGTTGGCGAGCGCCGGCGCGAAGGGGTCCGGCCTGGACGAACTCTGCGCGGCCGTCGGCTTCCAGGAGGCCACCGTCCTGCGGCATCTGAAGGGACTGGCCGACCAGGGGCTCGTCGTGCGGGAGGAGACCGTCTGGCGGGCGGCCGGTGCGGGCCGGGAGCCGGGAGCGCCGGAGCGCGAAGAGGCGCCCGAGCCCGTCGTCTCCTAGGGATTCGTCAGGGCGCGCTCGACGAAGGTGCCTTCTTCGCCGAGCGCGCCCACGCCCTCTCGCCGCCCGAGATGCTCGTATTCCTCCCGCACGGGTGATGAGGCCGGCCACGAGGTTGTGTCGGCAGGCGACTTGGGGGCATCCGGAGGTCACCATTACTTCGGAAGAGGAGACACCATGCTCGGCATCGTCGCGGCGGTCCTGCTGTTCATCGCATTCCTGATCAATGCCGCGGACATCTCGACGAATGACGTGTTCACGTCAACCAATGTCATGCTCATAGGACTTGCCCTGCTCGCTCTCCACGTGGCCGGGATCGGCAGCGGCTGGGCGGCCCGAGGTCGCAGGCGCTGACACGGGGCGGGCGGAGGATACGCGAACTGGGTTCGTCCGTAGGGCTTGACGGGACTTGTGGTGGGCAACTTGCAGTGGTGCGGGCCCACGCGAGATGGTTGCCTGAAGGAAACTGTGTTCTCGTCCTCGGAAAGAAGGTTGTGGGCACGCAGTCACGCGCCCTTGCTCGTGGACACTTCCCAGCAGCCTCCCGTCGGCCCGCGCGGTATCGATTCCGGTACGACGTGGGGCGCCGCCCCCTACCCCGTCCTGGTCGCCGACGCGTCCGGTGATGTCGTCGAAGTGAACGCGGCGGCGGCCGCCCTGTTCCCGAGCGCCGTTCCCGGCGCGTGGCTGCGCTGTGTGGTCCCGGCGTGGATCGCGGACGCGCACGCACGAACCGGTTCCCCCGCCGTGGAGACCGGGGACGCCGCATCCGGGTCTCCCTCATCTCCCGTCCACGGCCGGGTCGGTGACCGGACCTTCGAAGCGCACCCCACCCGCACGGACGACGGTGACGTGACGTGGTGGCTCGTCGACGACACCGACCGGCGACTCGCCGAGGACGCACTCGCGAGCGAGCGCAAGCGCACCGCGTTCCTGGCCGACGCCTCCAGCGCGCTGCTGTCGTCACTGAACGTCGAACGCTGCATGGAGGTCACCGCCCGCCTGGCCGCCGAACACCTCGCCGACGCCGCCGTGATCGTCGCTCCGCCCCGCGGGCGGAAGGTGCCGCTGACGTACTGCGGCCCCGACGGCGACGTCGTGCACCGGCAGGTCCGGGCCGACGTGGAGCAACTGCCCGGCCTGAGTGACGCCCTGCGCGGGGTCCAGCCCGTACGGTCGCGCCGGATCGACCCTGCCGCCGTTCCCGAGTGGGCCGTCCCCGACCGGTTCACGGATCCGGTCCGCTCCGTCATCGTGACGCCCCTGCCCGGCCACGGTGTCCCGGCGGGCGCGCTCGTGCTCCTGCGCTCCGGCCGGCAGCCGGCCGTCACCGAGAGCGAGGAGATCTTCGCCCGGCTCTTCGCCTCCCGGGCGGGAGCCGCGATGTCGGCGGCCCGCATGTACGCGGAGCAGGCGGCCGTCACGACCACCCTGATGCGCGACCTGCTGCCGCCCCGGCTCCACAGCGTGCACGGTGTGGAGTTCGCCGGGAAGTACCTCCCCTCGGGCCAGGCGGACCGCGTGGGGGGCGACTTCTACGACGTCCACCCCGGCACCGACGAGGGACAGGAATCCCTGGTCGTCCTCGGGGACGTGTGCGGCAAGGGCCTGGACGCCGCGGTGCTCACGGGCAAGGTCCGCAACACGGTGCAGGCGCTCCTGCCGTTGGCCGAGGACCACCAGCGGCTGCTGGGACTGCTCAACGGGGCACTGATGAACTCCCACCACACCCGCTTCGTCACCCTGGCCCTGGCCTCGGTCGTCCGCAGCGGACGAACGGTCCGTCTGCGGGTCACCAGTGCCGGACATCCCGCTCCGCTGATCGTCCGGGCCGACGGTCTGGTCGAGACGGTCGAGACGCGGGGGACACTGGTCGGCGCCTTCTGGGACATCACTTCCACCACCGCCCATGTCGAACTGGCCCCGGGGGAGACCTGTCTGTTCTTCACCGACGGCATCACCGAGGGCCGGGGCGGGCCGCACGGGAACGAGTTGTTCGGCGCCCCGCGACTGGAGTCTGCGCTGGCCCGGTGCGCGGGCCTGCCCGCCGAGGCCGTGGTCGAGCACATCCAGACGCTCGCCGCACAGTGGGTCGGGCGTGGCGGCCACGACGACATGGCGACCGTCGCGGTCACGGCACCGCATCACGCGCACCTGAGCGCGGTGAACGGCCACACCCGGGGAAGGTACACCGCATGACCAGTCCGTCCGTCCGCCGCGACGACCACGAGGGTGCGTTGCCCGAACGGGCCCGCGACCGCCGGTGGCCCGCGGTCCCCGCGGGCGACGAGCTGGCTGCCGCCGCCGCGGTCGTCGAGACCCAGGGACCACCCGCCGACGCCGATACGGTTCCGCCCGACGCGATCGTCCGCGTGCGGGCGGGGGCGGCGCGGTACGGGCGGCTGACCGCGGGGCGGGATCCTGCTCGCCGGAGCCCGGCCCGGGCGCGGGAGGCGCTCGCCACCGTCACCGCGGGCCCCCGGCCCTGGAAAGCGCGCATGAACCCTTCGAGTTCCCCGCCCCTCACGCTCACCGTGAAGGCCGAGGCCGGCGCCGTGCTGGTCAGGGTCGCCGGAGACCTCGACTTCGAGACGTGCGACGAGCTGATGAAGGCCGTCGAGCGGTGTCTCGGCGACCGGCGCGACACCGGCGAAGGACCGGCCGGTCTGCGCGTCGATTTCTCCGGGCTCGCGAGCATCGACTCCATGGGCCTGTCCACGCTGCTGATGATCCGTCGGCTGACGGACCTGGCGGGTGTCCGCCTCCCTCTGGACGAGCGACCCGTCGCCCTGGAACGGCTCCTGGACATCACCGGCACGCTCCACCACCTCACAGCGCCCCGTGCGGAGAGCGGCGCTGAGCAACGGCCCGGCACGGGCTGACCTTTCGAACGGTCGTACGCGGCTGTCGCGCGCCATGGCGAAAACGCCGACGCGCTGGAATTTCCGCCGAATGCGATCCGGATAGCAGGGTATTGGCTGCTCTGGAGCACGCTGGAGACGGTTTCCCCTCCCGCGTTCTCCCTCCACCGGGTCTCACCACGGGTGACTTCCCGGCGGAGCGAACCGGCCACGCAGGAGGAAGAAAAGATGACGATCGAAAGAATCTGGTCGTACGCGCCGCATTTCCGCAGCCCGGAGGCGCAGGACCTCACGGGGTACGCCGTCGAGGCGACCGACGGGACGATAGGCCATGTGGACCGGCAGGCCGACGATTCCGGGATGCGTCATCTCGTGGTCGACACCGGCGTGTGGGTGTTCGGAAAGAGCGTCCTGGTACCCGTGGGTGTTGTCGCCGACATCGACTCGCAGGCGCAGAAAGTGACGATGGCGTGCACCAGGGACGAGATCAAGTCGGCGCCGCGCTTCCGGACCGACAGCGAGACCCTGGATCCCGAATACCTCGCCCGGGTCGGCAGCTACTACCGGAGCCTGCCGCCGAGGCAGCCCGCCTGATGGCGGCCGCAGAGAACAACCCCCGGGCCCGGGCCCGGGGCCGTCGGCTGTACGCGGCGCGGCCGTCGCACGGCCCGGTCCCACGGACGGGACGTCGTATCCGCAGGCGTGCATCCGGAAACTCATCTCGTGCCGAAACGCACATGGGACACGTGATGCCCGTGATGCCCGGCCGGCAGGGTGTCCTTGCACCACCGGACCAGAAAGAGTGTTCAAATGCCCGACGAGTTGGAGGCCACCGTCACGTACGCGGAGGCCCAAGACGCGTTCGTGGTGCGAGTCGGAGGCGACATCGACCACGAGAGCGCGCCCCAACTGGAGGAAGCCCTTGATCTCGCACGACGGGTGGGCGCCGCGCGCACGGTCGTCGACCTGTCGGGGACCGTCTTCGCGGACTCGTCGATCCTGCACGTCCTCCTGGAAGCGCAGCGCGCCCACCGGGCCTGCGGCACGTTCATGGTGGTGTGCGGGCCCTTCAGAGACATCGTCCGGAGGCTGTTCGACGTGACGGGCACGGAGGGATTCTTCGTCCTCGCCGAGAGCGTGCGGGCGGCGATGACCGTGTCGGACCCGGCGGTCGGGCGATGAGCGCGGCCGGCCTCTCGTGGCAGGGTGCAACAACCCGCGAGGAAACCGTATGAGAGCAGCAGAACGGAGGGACATCACCATCACGGACCAGAACGACGCACTCCAGCGCGCCTCTCTCGCCACGCCCTCCGCCCGGCCGCCGACGACCTCGTCATCGGCGGCTCAGGCGTCGGAGGTGACGAGCCCCGCGTCGGCACGTCAGTATGTGGGGTCGCTCGTACGCGAACACTGGAATCCCGCCGGTGGGGTGCGTCAGGAGGCCGTCGTCGACCTGCTTCTGGTGGTCTCGGAGCTGGTCACGAACGCCATCCGCCATGGTGGGGGCCTGGCCGGATTCCGGGCGACGCTGACCGCGGAGGGTGTCCGGCTGCACGTGCGCGACAACAGCGACGTCGTGCCGGGCGGCGCCTTCGGCTTCGCGTCGATTCCCGAGGGGTTCCGGCCGAACGGGTACGGATGGCCTCTGATCAACCGCCTCGTCCGCGAGGTCACCGTCGAACCGTCCCTGGGCGGCGGCAAGACGATCCGGGTCCTCGTCCCCCTGACATGACAGGCCGTCGGCGGCCGTCCCCGTGCAGCGGCGCCCTGCGCGACGGCGCCCCGCGGGACCGGACGGGTTCCCGGAGGCCGGGGGATGCCCCGTCTTCCCCCACGCGCGACCGCCTGCGATGATCGTCCGCGGACCGTTGCCCGCGCCGGCGGGCGGTTGTCTGCCCGGGCGTGTCCGGGTCGGGCAGCGGAACAGGATCCGACGTCGCCGATGAGGAGCCCGAGTTGACCTTTGACGTCGGCGCGTTGCGCGCCCAGATCCCCGCCCTGCGGGCCGGCCTCGCGCACTTCGACGGTCCGGGCGGAACGCAGACGCCCGCCCCGGTCGTCGCGGCGATCGCCGACGCCCTCGAGGGCCCCCTCTCCATCCGCGGCAGCGTCGCCCCGGGTGAGGCGAACGCGGAGGCGCTCGTCAGGGAGTTCCGGCAGGCCATGGCCGACCTGCTGGGCGTGCACCCCTCCGGAGTCGTCTTCGGCCGCAGTGCCACCCAGCTCACGTACGACTTCTCCCGGACGCTGGCGAAGGACTGGGCGCCCGGTGACGAGATCGTGGTCAGCCGTCTCGACCACGACGCCAACATCCGCCCCTGGACGCAGGCCGCGGAGCGGGCCGGCGCCGTGGTCCGCTGGGCGGACTTCGATCCGGCGACGGGCGAACTCCCTCCCTCGGCCGTGGGTGAACTGCTCACCGAGCGGACCCGGCTGGTCGCCGTGACCGCCGCCTCCAACCTGATCGGCACGATCCCCGACATCCCGGCGATCGCCCGGCTGGTCCACCGCACGGGCGCCCTCCTCCACGTCGACGGCGTGCACTACGCGGCACACGCCTTCGTGGATCTCGCGGAGCTCGGCGCCGACCTCTTCGTGTGTTCGCCCTACAAGTTCCTCGGCCCGCACCACGGTGTCCTCGCGGCGTCCGCGGACCTGCTGGAGACGCTGCGGCCGGACAAGCTGCTGCCGTCCACCGACGCGGTCCCGGAGCGCTTCGAGCTCGGGACGCTGCCCTACGAACTCCTCGCCGGCACCCGCGCCGCCGTCGACCTGCTCGCCGGACTCGGAACCGGCCCGGCGGAGGGACGCCGGGCGCGCCTCGGATCCGCGCTCCGGTCGATCGAGCGGCACGAGCGGGAGCTGAGGGACCGCACGGAATCCGGACTGGCCGCGCTGGACAGCGTCACGGTCCACTCACGGGCCGCCGAACGCACCCCCACCCTGCTCCTGACCTTCGAGGACCGCGACGCGGTGGACGCCTACCACTTCCTCGCGGAGCGGGGCGTTCACGCGCCCGCGGGTTCCTTCTACGCGCTGGAGGCGTCGCGGCACCTCGGACTGGGCGACACCGGGGGCCTGCGCGTCGGGCTCGCGCCGTACAACGACGAGGGCGACGTGGAGCGACTCCTGGAGGGCCTGGCCGCGTTCCTCAAGTCGTGACCGGGCAGGGGAAGGGGCACTCCCGCGCGACGCCCGGCCGCCGTCGAAACCGTACTCGGGCGTGCGCCCGGTACGGCGAGAGCGCGCGCACGGAGTCGCGGGGCAGACGGGAATCGTCGGACAGAGGTCCTGGAGCTCCGGCACGCCGAGTATCCGCAGCGCGTCGTCCAGTCGGCGTGGCCGCAGCAGTCCGGGAGGTCCGGGTCCCGATTCCCTGCCCCAGCCGGGGCCGCTGAGGAGGTCCGGGCTCTGCGTCCGCGCTCCCCGTACGCCCCACCGTGTCCCGGCGACGTGCCGGGCGAGGGGCAGGTTCGCCGTGGAGCGTGACTGCGACCACAGGACGACCACCGAGGGGCCGACCCGTCGTACGGCCGCGGCCAGCGCCTCGGCGGGCACGGCGCCGCCGAGTGTCAGGGCCGGTACCCCCCGCTCCGTCAGCACGGCGCCGAGCGCCTCCAGCGGCAGCGTGTGCGACTCGCCCGGAAGGCAGGCCAGCAGGACGGGCGGCTCACCCGTGCGCGGCTTCCGTACCGAACACACGTACACATGCCGGAGGGTGGCCGAGATGTGCCAGGACAGCAGGTGTTCGACCTCGAGGTACCGGTCGCCCGGCGACTCCCACTTCCGCCCGACCGCGCGGAGCGTGGGCACCATCACCTCGGCCCAGGCCGTCGCGAGTCCATGCGTCTCGACCGCGGCCGTCAGCAGGCTCTGCACGGCCGCCGCGTCCAGTCGTTCAGCCGCTCGCGCCAGGCCCCGGCACTCCTGCCGTACGCCTCCGAGCGGCGGACCGGTCCCCGGCCAGGAGGCCGGCGGGCTCTCGGCGAGGGCCGTCGCGGGTGGTGAATTCGGCGCCCACGGTGCGGCCGGGGGCCGTGCGAGGGTGAGCGCGGGGGACCGGGTGCGGCCGCGGGCCCGTTCCTTCGCCGCACGGGCGGCCTCGGCGGGAGGCAGACCCGCGGCCGTGAACCGGCACATCTCCTGGGGCATGGCCACGTCCTCGGGTGTCCACCGCCGGTGGCGGCCGTCGGTCCGCACGGCGGGACCGATCCCGTACCGGCGGTCCCAGGACCGCAGTGTCGTGGGCGACACCCCGAGTTTCCGCGCCAGGGAACCGGTGGTGACACCCGCGCCCGTGCTCCGCGCGACCACGTGCTCGCTCACCTCCACGGGGCGGCCCCCACCCGCACGGCGCCGGGCGGCGCCTGGGTGCGGGAGCACGGCCTCGTGAGGCGCCCGATGGGGCGGAAGCAGCGGATCGTCACCAGTGGTTCGCCTCGCTTCGAGCACCGTGCGGGAGCGGGGGTCCGCCCGGCTCACCGTTTCTTCGGCGCTCGGGCGTCCCCCGGATGCAAGCAGGCCCGGCGCGACTCGACCGGCGTCGGTTCAGGAGGGTCCCGGTCCCCGGCGGAGTCGACGAGAAGCGTCCACAGCACCACCTCGGGGTCACAGGCCGGTGATCGCGGCGCGTTGTCACAGCCCCGCTTGATCGAGCAGATGGTGCATCGTGGTCACGGGAAGCAGCCGGTTCGCGGCGGCTCCTGCCGCGACGGCGGAATCGGCGGCCCCTAGCAGTTCGATCAGCCGGTCGGCCGGAACGGCGGGGTTGGTCGCGGCTCGACCTCGCACGGTGGCCTCGTCGTCGGTCAGCAGCGCCTCGACCGTATCGGCCGGCAGGCCGGGATGTGCCGCGGCGACCGCGCGGTCGCGGACTTCGGCGGAGCGGGCCAGGCGATCAGCGGCCTCGGCGGGGAAGTTCTTGTGGGCGAGCATGTCCCATCGGCTGTAGCTGGTCCACTGCTCGGCGATCTGAGCCAGCAGCCGGCCGGGGGCGTTCGGCTGTCGCTCGCACACGAAAAGCCGAACCGCGAAGCTTTCGTCGCCGGCGAGGATCTCGACGATCTCGTCCGGTAGATCGGGACGCATGGCCAGGGTCTTGCGGAAGATCTGGTGACGGCTTCGGGCCAACGCCAGCCGATCCTGGTCGGACAGGGATTCAGTCAGCAGCCAGCCGACGCTCTTGCTGCTCCTGTCGTCGTAGTCGACCGGTATCGACTCGCGCAACACGGGGTCGAGTCCGTACCGTGCGACAACAGCCGCGCGTACTTCGTTGTCCGGATCGCCCGCCAATTCCGCGACGTGCTCGGCCGACAGGGTCGGGTTGGCCGCCACCGTCGCGCGCAAACCCGCACTCGCCAGGAACCGGTCGGCCAGACCGTCGTCCAGGTCGGCGACTTCGGCGACCTGCCGCAGCAGACCCTCGCTGTTCGCAGCGCCCGCCGCGGCGTCGATGTCGGCAATGATGGCGCGTGCTGCTTCAGCGGGAAGCGGACCGTCGAGGTGCATCAGAAGCATCTGCCGGCCAGAAGCCCCGGTCACCCTCGACAGGAGCTCTCCGATCCGGCCGGTCGGCGCCAGGGGCCATTCGGTGGCGGCTATGGCGGCTGTTCGCGAGTCCGCGTCATCGAGCATCCTGGCCCGCACATCGTCCGGCAGGCGACGGTTGAAGGCGAGAGCGCGGCGGACTTTCGGTTCCGGGTCGCGGGCCAGCAGTTCGTAGACCTCCCGCGGCAACGGGTCCGGGACATGGTGCCCGTGTACACCGACCGTGGTGAAGTACTCCGCACCTTCAGCCAGCCGGCCCCGTACCCGCGGGTCGGCATCGCCGGCGAGGACGACCTGAACCGCGGGCGGGAGGGTCGGATGCGAGGCGAGCTCCGACCGCACCGTGGCATCGCGGTCGTCGGCGAGCGCGGCCGCGGCGTTCGCCGGTAGGTCGCGGCGCCGGGCCAGCGCGGACCGATCGACGTCCGCCGCCACGAGGCGGACCAGGACTTCCGGCGGTGCGGACGGGTTGCCGGCCAGACCACGCAGCAGCGCTTCCAGGCCGGTTTGCGTGAGGGCGGGAAGTTCGAAGGAAGCGGACACCGCCCCATGGTGCCAGGCGCGTTGCCGGAGTTGTCGTGACACCTGTGTGTCCGTTGCGCCAAGGCGACTCGACCACGTTCCGGCCGCTTTGCTGCTGAGGGCGGCGGAGCGGCTGCAAGGTACGCGCGAACTTCCGTGCCGTCAGCGCCGATTGCGCTCACCTGGCGCAACACCGTTGAGGATCAACGTAGTCTCCGCCTAGTGCCGTGTCCCTGGGGTCATAGGTGGCGCCGGGAGCCACGTGGACGCCGGATCCACGATCAGCGCGAGGCCGCCTCGGTGTCACGGCCGGCCGTCGGCGACGCGCCCGGCGAGGCCGGAAGCGCCCGTCCCAGGCGTGCGAGCGGAGACAAGGCCATCACCGCCGGCGACAGCAGCATGCCCCCGGCCGTCACCAGGAGGCTGCTGCGCAACCCCCATGCTTCCGCGAGGAATCCGCCGAGCAGAGAGCCTAGCGGGGTCAGCCCCATGCCCACAAAGGTGATCGTCGCAGCCGCGCGGCCCTGCATCCCGTCAGGCGTGACGGCCTGCCGGACGGCCATGACCGTGACGTTCACCAATTGGCCGCCCGTCCCGAACACGAAGCCGGCCGCGAGGAGCGTGGCGACCGTCGGCGCGGAGGAGCCGTGCAGCGCGGGCACACACAGGAAGGCGCCGTCTCCGACCACCGCCGCGGACACGAGTACCGGGCCATGGCCGAACCGGCTGGGCAGGCGGGCCGCCAGCACCGAGCCCAGGAGCGCGCCGGGTCCCACCGCGGCGAGTGCCAGCCCGACGACGGTGCCTGACAGGTGCAGTTCCCGCGGCAGGAAGAGCAGGTAGACGGTCATCATCGCCGCGAAGGAGAACTGGAAGCAGGCCGAGGCCAGGCACACGGTCCGAAGCGCGGTATCGCCGACGACGAAGCGGAGGCCCTCATGAATGCGCTGCCAGACGCGAGGGGGACGTTCCGGGCGCTCCGGGATCGATTCGATCCGGCGGATCCCCCGGATCGACAGGAACGACAACGCGAAGAACAGCGCGCCGGCGGCGGCGGCGATCGGCGCCGACAGGGACACCAACGCACCGCCGAGGGCGGGGCCGCCGATCTGGGCCGCGGACCGGATGCCCTCGAGCGCGCTGTTGCCGCGCACGAGGTGGTCGCGTTCCACCAGCCGTACGAGAGACGCCTGGTAGGCCACGTCGAAGAACACGGACAGGGCCCCGATGGCGAAGGCGAGCCCAAGCAGGGCGGGCAGGCCGAGCCGGCCGAAGAGGACGGCCACGGCGGCGCCGCCCAGAGCCAGGGCCCGACCGACGTCCGTGAGCACCATCGTCGTGCGGGTCCGCCATCCGTCCACCCACGCGCCGACGAAGAGCGAGAGCAACAGGATCGGCGCCTGCCCCACGGCGCGAAGGACACCGAGCCGGCCGGCACCGGCGTGGAGCGTCAGGACGGCGAAGAGCGGCAGAACCACCAGACTTGCGTGTTCACCGAGTTGGGAGGCTGTCTGACCCGTCCAGAGTCTGCGGAAGTCGACGTCCCGCCACAGGCTTGACGGAACAGGTCGGCCGGAATCGGATACAGCGGAGGAAGCGGACGGCACGGGAATCCCTTGTGTTGCCGACAACGAGGCCCGCCACCGGCCACACGAGAGGCGCACCGACGGTTCAGGCAGGGGAAGGCTTGCTGTGCCGCAACGTCAAGGGCAGCACGCGATGACAGGCCGGTCACGGCCCACAACGTCAACGCGCGCTCGGAAAACCGACCATGTTCTCGCTCCTCATGGGTCACTTGCCGCACCCGAAGAGTAGCCCTCGGCCGCCCGCCGCGAAAGGCGAAGAGGCCCAGCGGGACATGGTCCGCCCCGCTGTCTGCGGTGTCGTTCTTCGTCAGTGGGGCCGGGCGCACTTCGTCAGTGGGGTCGGGCGCCCCTCCTCGAAAAGGCGCTTCGGCCCAGGCGCAGGCTTGGCGACGGACAGGTTCCACTGGTCCTGCGTCGGTCGGCGAGAGGAAGGAAGCGACGACCACGGCGAAGTCGGGTGCCGTCGCGGCGATGAGTCCGCCGGAGTCCAGAGGTCTACCTGCCGACCGGTACACCCACATCATCGGGAGCAAGGCATGGGCCTCATCCACATCGAGCTGTTCGCAACCCTCGACCTCGTCGGGCAGGCGCCCGGCGGCCCGGAAGAGGACCCGGTGGGGTTCCCGTTCGGCGGCTGGCAGGCGCCCCTGCTGGACGAGGTCGCCGGGGCGCAGGTCGGTGCCGCGTACGAGGGCACGGACGCCCTTCTGCTCGGCCGGCGGACGTTCGACATCTTCGCCGCCTACTGGCCGCACCAGAAGGGTGGCCAGGACAACGAGATCGCCACGCTCTTCAACAGCGTCCCGAAGTACGTGGCCTCCCGCGGCAGGCCCGACCTCTCGTGGGCCGGGTCCACGCAGCTCGGCCCGGATCTGGCCGCCGCGGTGCGCGAGATCCGTGACCGGCACGAGCACGTGAAGGTCGTCGGGAGCCTGAACCTGGTGCAGACCCTCCTGCGTGAGAAGCTCTTCGACCGTCTCGACCTCTGGGTGCACCCGGTCGTGCTCGGCGTCGGGAAGAAGGTGTTCGACGGTGGCGCGGTGCCCGCGAACGTCACACTCCTCGAACCGCCGGTAGCCGGTCCGAAGGGCATCGTGTACCTGCGCTACGGGCTCGCCGACGGTATGCCCGCGACGGGGGACATGAGCGCACCCGATCGCGGCGCCGGACGCGACGACTGAAGCCGCCCCGCACCAGGTGGGCCGTGTCGTCGCCGGTGAATTCACCAGGCGGCCCCCGTCATGCGGCGGTCCGGCCGGGCCAGGCGCCCTAAGTGCTGTCCCGTAATCCCCGGTGGGCGCACGACGACAGCTACGGCACCTCGCCGCGTTGTCGGATCGCCCGAGTACGCCCAGTATGCGGACGACCCTTCGCCTTGCGATGCACCGCATCTGACGCCGCGCGCTGATCCACCGGGGATTACGGGACAGCCCTTAGAAGAGGTCGACCGGTCCTTCCTGCGTGAGTTTCCCGAGGACCGTGCCCATCCACGGGCTGCGAACGGCCGGCAGCCGGACCAACGTGTGCTGGAACGTTCCCCGGTCGGCCCGGAACAGGTGGTTGGGGAGCAGCGGGAGCGGGTCGTCGCGGAGTACGTCCTGGGGTATGCGGCCCGACGCGGGAACTGGCAGGTACGGCTGGGGAGAGACCAGCCACAGCCAGACCCCCAGTGGCAGGGGCACCAGATATGCCGACGCAGTCGGGCCGGCGGGGGTCCAGGTCTGCCCCGTCCGGGGATGGACCGGTACGAGGAGGATGTCGACGCCCGCGTCGGGGGATGACTGTCCCGGTCCAGCCAGGACGGCGCGCCGCGTGGGCGGGCCTGCGGGCAGCAGGGCGTCGAGCGCGCGTTGGAACACGTCCGCGGTCAGACCGCCCGGGACCTTCACCGGCTGCCCTTTGGAGGCCACCAGCAGGTGGGCGAGCGCCTGACCGGCTGCCGCCTCCCATCGCGGACTCCACGACCAGTGGTGGTCCGACCCCAACCGTCCTCCCCAGGAGGCGATCGGCTCGAACGGAGGCGTGTTCTCGCCCTTCTCGGTCAGCTCCGACCAGGAGAGCGGCGCAACGTGGACACCGTCGACGAGGAGGCGGCGCACGGCGTCTGAGCTGAGCCGCACCGCCTGCCAGAGCGAGCAGTCGTCGAGCCTGGTCGCCACGGGCAGGTCGCACGCCTGGCAGGCCATGTTGGGCCCGTCGGACCCGTCGAGGCCACAGCAGGCACCGCCGCGCTTCTCGGGGATCAACCGGGTTCCGCGGACATCACCGGGCGCGATCACACTCGCCCCGGGCGCGCCGTCGGACAGGGCGCGGACCGGCGCGTAGACGCCGCGCGCCTCGGCCTCGCCCGCATCGATCTCGTCCCACATCCGCCACGGCCCTCCCCAGGGGTCCGGGTCCACGGCGAAGGTCCCTGACTCCATGAGTACCGGAAGCTGGGCCCCGTTCCCGTATATCTGACGGGCGTGGGCCGGAAGGGCGACCTGGGACAAGGGGACGGTCAGCTCGGCATCGCACCTCGCACAAACGAATACGAACAAAGACCCCTCCGCATGGGAAACAGCTGCATCGTCGCAGCTCCGCGGTGGCCGGCCAACATGTTTTCTCGTCCGCGGGCTCCCGCTGCCGGCGAGCCGGATCAGCTCAAGCCCCGATACGCGTGGGCGGCGTCCCTCGCGACCGGCGTACTCCTGGCCCTGGGCGGTTGGGTGCTGGTCCGTTTGATGCCGCTGCTGTGATCCGCAGGTCCGACCCCACCGCACGATCGGCTGCACTGCTGCGGCCCTCTGTACCACGGCTGTTGACGGTCCGTCACTCGACGGGGGAGGGCAGCCGGCTCCGCGAGGGTGCCATCGCCCACCGCACCACCGAGGTCACGACACCGCCGAGGGGGCGTACGAACAGCCAGTCGACCACCGGCAGTCGGGGCAACCCGAGCTCCGCGGTGGCCCAGGAGGGCAGCAGGGAGACGGCGTTGGCGGCGAGCACCCCGTACGGCACGCGGGCGACCAGCGGCACGGGCGGGTCGAGCAGCAGGAAGCGTGCGGTGGCCCGCGCCTCGGGGGTGGCCCGAAGCTCGCCCCGGTACGCGGTCAGCCGTTCGGCCAGCTCGGCGCGGTTCGTCGGCGGGTCGGGGACACCGAGCGCGACGGCGACCCGGGCGGTGTCGGCGACGTACGCGTCGCAGTCGCCGTCGGACAGGGGGCGGACGCCGTAACGCTGGTGCGCGCGCAGGAAGCTGTCCGTCTCCGCGAGGTGGACCCAGCCGAGCAGCCGCGGGTCCGAGGCGTGGTAATGCGTTCCCTCGCCGGTCACCCCACGCACCCGCTCGTGGACCGCGCGAACCCGGGCGCAGGCCTCCTGCGCGCTGTCGGCGGTGCCGTACGTCGTCACCGCCAGGAACGTGCTCGTGCGCTGCAGCCTGCCCCATGGGTCGCCCCGGTAGCCGGAGTGGGCGGACACGGCGGCCATGGCGAGCGGATGGAGCGACTGGAGCAGCAGGGCCGAGAGCCCGCCGATGAACATCGACGCGTCCCCGTGCACCCGGCGGATGGGGCGGTCCGGGCCGAACCACCGGGGTCCGGGCGTGCCGTGGATCCGGGCACGGTTCTCAGGGCCGTCGGGTCCGGCGACACGGGCGAAGAGACTGTCTCCCAGCCGTTCGCGCAGGCGGCCATGCGGTCCGGTGGGTCGCGGTCCGGTCGGTCTCGTCATGGTGGCCTTCCGTCGGACGGTGTTCCCGTCGGTCCCGCCGTGCGGGCCTTCCACCGTCGAGGGCGGAACGCCCGGGGACCACGGTCCATTGTCCCTTCGGGTGGGGACACAGCACCGTCCCGTCATGAATTCCGTTGCCCACGCGCCCTCGGATGCGGTGCGGGACCGGTCCTTGCCTGCGACCGCCCCCCGGACTCCCGGCCTCCGTCTCTCTCGCCCCGTCCTCGTGGCTCGGGGCTACTGCGCGGGGAGAAGTCGATGCAGAGTCGATGCAAGTTGCCGCGGCGCATCGAATCCTCGCAAGGTGACGGGGACGGAACGGCTCCGAACGACGGGAGCCCCCGACACCTCCGGGACGGCACGCCCTGACGGCAGGGCGCACCCCTCCGGAAGCCGGGGCGGATTCCGCCCGGCACGAGGAGCAGTCACCATGACCGCACAGCAGAGCACCGAGCGGAACCCCGACGCCCCAGTGCCGAGGGCCGCGGCGCGCGACTCGCTCACCGACGAGGAACTCGCCACCGGATTCGCCGACGGTGACGAGGAGTGCCTCGCCGCCGCGTACGACCGCTGGGGCCGCCTCGTGTACACCCTGGCCCGGCGTTCCCTGGGGGACGCCGCCGAGGCGGAGGACGTCACCCAGCTCGTCTTCCTCGCAGCGTGGCGGGGGCGCGCCGGGTTCTCGCCCGAGCGCGGCGTCCTCGCCGCCTGGCTCGTCGGGATCACCCGGCGCAAGATCGCCGACGCGCTGACGGCCCGCACCCGGCGCGCCGACCTCGTCGCGGCGGCCGGCGCGGTGATGTCCCTGACCGCACACGACTCCGCGTCCCCGGCCGACACGGTCCTCGACCGGGTCCTCGTCCGGCACGAGCTGGCTCGACTGCCCGCACCGCAGCGCCGGGCCCTCAGCCTCGCGTTCTACGACGACCTCACGCACACCCAGATCGCACAGCTCACCGGATGGCCCCTGGGGACGGTCAAGAGTCATGCCCGGCGCGGGCTGCACCGACTCGGCCGCCGACTGCGGGAGGAGACGGGCACCGGCAGCCGTCGCGGTTGAGGCGTGCGTGAGGACGACGAGGAAGCGCGGCCGTCTCGTGAGCGCGCGGCGCACCACGCCGCACTCGCCGCTCCGCACTACGCCGCACTCGCCGCTCCGCTGCTACCCGGCGGGACCCCGGGAGGACGCCGTCCTCCGCGTGGACGCGGACCCCGGCGACGACACGCGGTCGCCGGTCGAGACGGGGACGCCGAGGGGGCGGGCCAGACCGACCACACCCTCGTCCAGCCGCTGCAGATGCCGCAGGACACGCGTGGTGACCCGGTCGTGGCGCGGGCCGTCCGGACCTCCCGGCTCCAGCAGGGCCGCGAGACTGGCACCGGTCTCGGCCACGCCCTCGGTGTCGTCGTCCTCGACGCGCGCGACGAGCACCTCGATGTTGTGCGCGATGCGCCGGCCCGCCTTCTTCAGGCGCGGATCCGCCGCGACGGTCTTGCTGTGGGGGAGGAGTTCCGCCGTCGCCGCCAGGGAACGCGCGTGATAGGCGCACGTCTCCAGGAGGGCCACCAGATAGCGCACCGTCTGACGACGGGACCGCAGCGGGGTGATGGGATGGGTCAGCGGCTGGACGGAGGACCGCAGATCGTCCAATGTCTTGTCGAGATCCCGCGCCCCGTCCAGCAGATCGAGCGTGCGGCCGCCGCTGAGCTGATCCACCGCCGCGCCGGTGACGTCCCCGAGCCGGCGCAGCACCGTGGCCAGCTGTTCGTCGGTCCGGCGGTCGGTGTGCACCGGCAGGACCAGAGCGGCCGCGATGACCCCGCAGGTGGCACCGAGCGCGGTCTCCTCGATACGCAGGACCAGCACCGCGGTGCTGTAGGTGTTGAGCAGGGTGTACAGCAGGCCCAGCATCGCCGTGACGAAGAACGACATCAGGGCGTAGGACAGCGGCGCGGTGAAGAACATGGCGAAGATGAACAGCAGGACGAGCCCGAACGCCGTCCACGTGTGGGTGCCGACCAGGCCCGCCAGGAGGGCGCCGGCGACGACACCGAGGACGGTGCCGATCAGCCTGCGGTACCCCTTGACGAGGATCTCCCCGGTGGACGCCGTGTTCAGGAACACGACCCAGCAGGTCAGCACCGCCCAGTACCAGCGCTGACTGGAGAGGAACTCGCCGCCGACGATTGCCAGCGCCGAACCGACCGCGACCTGCACCGCGGTCCGCGTCGTCGGACGCTCCCAGCCCCTGCGGCCGCTCTCCTCCCGCTCGGCCTCCTCGGACCCGGCGATGGAGACGTCCTCGGCGTCCAGCTCCTCGCGCGACCGGGTCGTCGAAGGGGTGTCGTCGGACTCGTCCTGGGGCCCGTCGAGAGCCAGTCGCAGTCCGAGCACGGAGCGCGCCGTCTCGCCGATGCCACGGAAGACGTCCTGCACGGCGGTCGAGGCCTGTGGCAGGTTCTCCTCGTCGCGGTAGCCGAGGAGCCGGTTGCGCAGGTGGGCCAGCGCGGTGCCGCGGTCGTCGGCGATCGGGCGCAGGACCAGCAGGCGCAGCGCGTCGAGATCCCGGCGCAGGGTGGCGGTGACGCCGTCCTGCGCCCGGAGGCGGTCTCCGGGCGCGGGGACGGGTGCGTGCGGCAGATGCAGGGTGAGCGTGTCGGCCCGTTCCGCGCTGCGCGCGGTGAGCAGGAGCACGCCGAGCCGCTCGGCCGCGATCTCGGCCTCGGCGACCCGGCGCTGCACGAGCGAGGCGGTGGCGCTGTCGCTGGTCCCCTCCGCCAGCTGCCCCTGGATCATCATCGCGCTCTCGTGGAGCCGGGCCGTGTGCCGCCGCAGGTCCTCCAGCGCCTTCTCGACGCGGTCGGGTCCGGCGTCCAGCAGCTCGATCTGGGCGGAGACGAGCTGTGCCAGGCGAGCCCGGAAGGCCTTTCGCAGCCGGTCCAGAACGCGTTCAGGAGTGTCGGGCACGACGACGAACCGCACCAGCGCGCTGCACACGAACGCGATGGCGAGCGTGACGCACAGGCCGGGCAGAGCGGAGAAGGTGGCCCTGACGAAGAGCGAGATGAAGTAGATCTGGAACCCGATGAGTCCCAGGGCGGTCCCGCGGTCGCCGAACCGGCGGCTGTACACGGCGGCGAAGATCAGCGCGACGAAGAAGAGGTCGCCCTCGACGACGGTCTTGTTGAGCAGCGCCCCCAGTGACATCGCCGCGAGCGCCACGGGCAGCCCGAGCAGGAGCGTCAGTGCCTGGTCGCGGCGCTGTTTGTCCTTGATGGCGAAGGTGCCGACCATGGCCGCCATGGCTCCGGCCACCATGTGCGTCACATCCACACTCATGACAGCCAGTACGGCGAGCGTGAGCGCGATGGCCCCGACCGTCCGCAGGCCGGCCATGAGCCGCAGCAGCCCGGGATCCGATGCCGCGAATCGGTCCCAGATCCTTGTCCGGCCCGGCCGTGTCGCTGTCCTCACGCTGCCTTTCGTCCCCGCTCTCCGCCATGATCAGCGTTTCCAGCATGGCACGGGTCGAGGTCCGTGCCGCCGACCGGGGGTCCGGCCGGCCGGCTCGTGGCGGGCGCCGCGACGGGGCGAACGCTGCGACGGGGCGAACGCTGCCTGCCGCGATGACGGACCCGTCGCACCACGGCTCGGCTTCGCGACACCGGCGGTCGACGAGTCCGACCGTTCCGGAGCCGTGCAGTTGGGCCAGGACGTCCCGCGGCTCCTTCGGTCCCCGCTCCCGGAGGGCACGACCCGCACAGGGCGGCTCGGGGTGACCCACGGCCTTTGCGATCCTGCCGGGTTCCGGACGAGGGTGACCATGCCCAGGGCGGTGCTGCGGACGGCCGGGTCCACCCCACCGAGGACGAAAATCATGGCCTGGCGCCAGGGGACGACGGCCGGCTACGTGTATCCCCCTGGTGGCATTCCTCGACGTCCTGCCCGTCAACGCCACGGGCAAGGTCCTCACGCGCGAACTGCGGGAGGCTGACCTGTGGGTGCGGGCCGGAGCGAAGCCGTGGAAAACACCGGCCGCCTGGCCGTGTTGGGGCTGTTCGGGTACCCGACGTGGCGTGGCGGTCCATCGGCACGCCGCTCGGGCAGTCTGGGTGGCGGAGGTGATTTCTGTGGCGGACGAGGACCCGACGCGACGGACGCCGGCGGGCGGGGACGCGGGGGACAGGGTGGGAGGGGCGATCTTGGATGCCCTGTTCACACAGTCACCGGTAGGGCTGCACGTTCTGGATACGGACCTTCGGGTCGTGCGGGTCAACACCGCCACGCAGGGCATGCGCGGCGTGTCCGTCGAAAGCCTGCTCGGACTGCATTTCGCCGAGGCGTACGCCGGTCTGTCCGCCCCCGACGAGGCGGAGGAGATGCTGCGTGGCGTGCTGGAAAGCGGCGTGCCCGTGCGCGAGTACCTGGTCCCCATGCGGCTGGTGACCGAACAGGGGCGGGAAAAAATCCGGTCGGTTTCGGCGTTCCGCCTGCAGGACCCGCAGGGGACGGTCCTGGGACTGGCCGTCACGGTGGTGGACGTCACGGAGGAGGAACAGGCGCGTGCCAGGCTGCGTGTCCTGAACGCCGTGCGGGAGCGTGTGGGACGGACCCTGGACGTTATCTCCACCTGCCAGGAGCTGGTGGAGACCCTGGTGCCCGACTTCGCCGACGTTGCCGTGGTGGAAGTCGTGGATGCCGTGGCACGCGGCGAGGAGTCCGCGACAGGGCCCCTCGCTCAGGATGTTCCCCTGCGCCGCGCCGCCTTCCGCACCCGCGACGGCCGGCAGACACGGGCCCACCCGGTGGGCGACGTGCGGAGCCTCCACTTCGCGACCCCCTACGCGGAGGCCATGAGCGATCTCCGTCCCCGCCTCGTGGCCCTGAGTCCCGTCAGCCCCTGGCTCGACGCCGACCCCGCCAGGGCCGGGGCGATCCGCACGACCCGATCGCACACACTCATCGTGGCGCCCCTGGCTCTGCGCGGAACCCCACTGGGAGTACTGAGCCTCTATCGCATCGGCGCGTCCGACCCCTACAACGAGGACGATGTCGGCCTTGCTCTCGATGTGGCCTCCCATACCGCTCTGTGCATCGACAACGCCCGCCGGTTCACCCGCGAGCACACCATCGCCGCGACGGTCCAGCGCCACCAGCTTCCCCGCTGCCCGGCCTCGGACAACACCGTTGAGACCACGCACCTGTACGTGCCCGGCGCCGACGGCGGGGGAGGCTGGTGCGACACGATCCCCTTGTCCGGCGCCCGCACGGCCCTGGTCGTCGGAGAGGTCGCCGGCCGCGGCATCCAAGCCGCCACCACCATGGGACAACTGCGCACCGTCGTTCGCTCTCTTGCCGCGCTGGACCTGCAACCCGACGAGCTCCTCGCACGCCTCAACGACACGGCGGCATTCCTGGCAGCAGAGCGCGCGACTCTGCCCCTCGGCGACCCCCTGCACCGGCAACCGCTCTCGGCGAGTTGCGTCTACGCGGTCTACGACCCGCTCAGCAGCACATGCACCTTCGCACAGGCCGGGTACACCACACCCGTGATCGTCCGCCCCGACAGCAGCACCGAGGTCCCGGACGGCTCCCCGGGGCCTGCGCTGGGCGGCGCGGAAGGTCCCCCCTTCGCCGCTACCACCACCGAACTGCCCCACGGCAGCATCCTCGCCCTCTGCACCCCCGCGATGCTGCCCACACCTACCGCCGATTCCGACGCTGGCGCCGCACTCCTGTACGACGTCGTTGCTCAACCCGGCCGGCCCCTCCAGGACCTGCGCGACGACATCCTCTCCACCCTCCGCGGTACGGACCGCGCCCGTGACGCGGTTCTCCTCCTCGCCCGCACCCGGCCCCTTCCCGCGCACTCCCTGGCCAGCTGGCTCCTCGACCACGACGCCGCGGCAGCGGCCACTGCCCGCGGACACACCCGCCGGACACTCGCAGACTGGAACGTGGACGAGGACACCGCCTACGCAGCCGAACTGATCGTCAGCGAACTCGTCACCAACGCGATCCGCTACGGTGCCCCGCCCCTGCAGCTACGCCTCATCAAGAACCGCACCCTCACCTGCGAAGTGCACGACGACGCAGCCGCTTCCCCACGCCTGCGCCACGCCCGCACGGTCGACGAAGGGGGACGCGGTCTGTTCATCGTCGCTCAACTCGCCCAACGATGGGGTACCCGCTACACAGCGGAAGGCAAGACGGTCTGGAGCGAACAGGCCCTCCCCCTCGCCTCGGAATCTTCGGCTTCTCCGGAGACTGGATAATGCCTGTGTATCTGGAGCGTGCACGCGGAGAGGTGCCTGATGCCGGATTCGGTTGACCGTCCCGAACCGCAGATCCAGGAGCAGGCGTTGGACGGTTGCCGGGTCGTCACCGTGAGGGGAGATCTCGACGTGGATTCTCTCCCCGCCATGCGGACGGTCCTTCGGCAGCCCGATGAATCCGGCAGCGCGCACTGGGAGACCCCGGACATGCTCCTACGATGATCCGATGCACCAGGCCGACCCGAAGCCGTACTGGAACACCAACGTCGCCCGGCACCCGGACATCCTCCGTGCCGTGCCCGAGGGTTGCGGCGACGCATTGGATGTCGGTTGCGGGGACGGGCTGCTGGCACGGAAGCTCGCCGTGCGGGCGAAGCGCGTCACAGGGGTCGACAAGTCGCCGGAGATGATCGCCTGCGCACGCGACCTCGCTGCCGGTCACCCGGATCTGGCCTTCGTCGAGGGTGACTTCCTCACCGCCGACCTCTCCGCTGCGGGCTACGACTTCATCTGCTCCGTGACCACGATCCATCACATGGACTTCGAGGCCGCGCTCATCCGTATGCGGGAGCTGCTGCGACCGGGCGGCACACTCGTGGTCGTTGGCCTGGCGCGCGAGGCGAGCGTGGCGGAGTGGGCAGCGATGATCGCGGCTGCCCCGGTCGTGCGGATCACGAAGCTGCTGCGTCGCGCGCGCGGGCCCGAGGGCATGCCGGTCGCTGCTCCGCAGATGAGCTATGGGCAGGTGCGGGCTGCGGCGCGAGGGCTGCTTCCCGGTATGCGCTACCGCCGGCATGTGCTCCGTCGGTACTCGCTGACCTGGGATAAACCCGTCCGCTGACTGGGCGTTGACGGTTGCCTTCACCATCTGGGGCCATGCGAGTGTCAGCTGATCGGCGGAGGCGGTCGTGCGGGCCAGTCGTCAGGGGTGGTGCCGGCGCGCGGTGGCATAGGCCTGTCGACTGGGGGCACATGAAGTCCTGCCTGACGCCGGCTCGGTGCTGAGTGCGGTGCCAGATGGCATACATGCGACCTGTTTCTCGGGGTGTCGGTCAGCTGTCACGCGAGCTGTGTTCTGGGGAGAGGAACCATCATGATTCTTCCGGCGGAGAGGGAACTGCGCGCGGTACTGGCCCGGTTCGCGCAGACGCGCATCGATCACGATGTCCGCCCCAGCGGCCGTACCAGCCGGGCACTGGACGACGTGACGTACACGCTGTGCGTGATGACCGGGGCCCGGACGGCGGAGCAGGCTCTGCTGGCAGCGGACGCCCTGCTGGAGCGGTACGGCACCGACCGTGAGGGCGGCACGCAGGCGGACGAGACGCTGGCCGCGTAGCAGCGGCAGCTCTTCCCCGCCCGCGGGATGAGGCGTACCGCCGGGACTCGTTCGAGGCGCGGTCAGGAGCGGCCCTCGTCGCTGACAGCACCGCCACCGCGGGCATCCGGGTCCTGGCCCGTCACCGCCGCTCGCGACACCCGCACCCGAATCAGAGCGAACACTTGCTCACCTACTCACTTGTTTCGACAGCGGACCCTGTGACGGATATCCCGGACCTGTCATTGCCCGGGAAGCCGGACCCCGTAGGCGCGGTCGTCGGCTACTGCCACTGCTGAGGAATCGAATGAATATGGCCACCCATCGGAATGACCCGTACCCGGACGTGACCGCTTCGGGCGGCCTTGCGGCAGCCATGAGAGAGGTGGCGGAGCTGCGCGGATGCGACATCGGGCTGTCGCCTTGGGTCACGGGCGTCATCAGTATCGAAACATCGAGAGGCTTCCTGTTGGTCGATCCCGCGGCCGAGGAACGTCTTTTCCGGCTGCATGTACACATCCCCGGGTACGCCCGGGAGATCGGCTCGACGGGGGATCTCGGATTGCTCGTGGAGGCGGTCGCCGCATGGCGGGAAGGCATGCCGCTGGACGGGTTGAAGGAGACATTCGGGTTCATGGAGCTCGATGAATTCGCCCATGCGATCGCAAGTGGAGAGCCCACCTCGTTGCAGTGGTCCGAGCTCCTGTCCTCCGACTTCCACCGACGACAATGGAACCTGCTGCGGCGCCTCCATGCGGATGAGGTACTGCAGAACATGTTCCCGACGATCACGCACGGTGCCGTGCGCCTGCGTGTTGACCCGTTGGACGGAACGAGCCGTCAGGTTCTGGTGCATGAGTTGGACGGGGAACGTTATGAGGTCAGGCGTGTCGGGGGACCTGAGGCCGCCTGGGTCGAGGTGCCGACCGGTGACCTGATCGCCTATCTGCGAGCTGCCTTGAGCCAAGAGTGATCTCGGGCAGATCGATGAAGTCGAAACCCCGCCAGGCAGGCCATGGTGGGGTTTCTTCATGCTGTCGCTGCTTTCCCCCATATCCCTGACTTGAGTTGAGGGAGAGGAAGACGGGATGGACGGTGCGTACGCGGGAGCCCCTGGTACGCGTGGTGCTCGCCTGGCAGGCCGACAGCATCGTCGCCCGCCGTCCATAGAACTCGTACCAGGATCCTGAGCGTTGGCTCTGGACGGGCGTGACCGATGTTGACGACGCGGCCGTTCGGAGGGTGTGAGTACTCGGCCGTGGATCGTTGATGACGACTTGTTGGCGCTGATCGAGCCACTGCGCACGTCAACATGCAGAACTTGACGGAGAATCCGCCGGCTGGGGCAGCCGGGACACCCTGGATGTCACCCTGGTCGAACCCGAGCAAATGGCCCACCCGTCAGGTCAACGATGACCGGGCTACAGCGTTCGACGGAACCCGGTCCCTCGCCGAACGAGTCGGCCCGGGGTTGCGTCCACCGGAGAGGTTGCCGCTCCACTACTCGGTGATACCGTATAGCGATACTCGGTATCACGTAGTACCAGCAGGGCTGAGGAGAACCCGCGATGGACGGCCTGACGGAGATGTTGAAGGGCACGCTCGAAGGTTGCGTGCTCGAAATCATCGGCAGCGAGGAGACCTACGGCTATGCCATCACCCGCCAGCTGAACGAGCTCGGCTTCGCCGACGTCATGGAGGGGACGGTGTACACCATCTTGCTGCGGTTGGAGAGGAACGGGCTCGTCCAAGTGGCGAAACGGCCATCCGGGGTCGGGCCGCCGCGCAAGTTCTACGCGCTCAACGACGCCGGACGCGAGGAACTCGCCAAGTTCTGGACGAAATGGCACTACCTCTCATCACGCATCGACAGGCTCAAGGAGGGCGGGAGATGAACTTCTGGGAGAAGGTCACAGGCAGCGATCTCACCAGGGAATGGAAGGCGTTCGAAGCCCGGGCCGAGGCCCTGCCGGACGACTACCGGGTGGCATGGGGACAGATCGTCTCCCACCTCTTCCCCTACGGGGACTTCACCGGCCGCAACCTGATGCCGATCCTCGACGCCGCCCTGGGGCTGCTCGAAGTAGCAGCGGCGGACGGGCAGAGCGTCCACGAGGTGCTCGGCGACGACGTCCGGGGCTTCTGCACAGCGCTGGCCGGCGGAGCAGGGGCCCGGACTTATCGCGACCGGTGGCGCGAGCAGCTGAACAGGAATGTCGCAAGGAAACTGAGCAGGCTGGGAGGCTGACGTGAGCGTCCAAGACATCATCGAAGGCAAAAAGCAGTGGCGGGCGCACCTGGCCCGGGTCAAGGCACTCCCGCCGGACTACCAGATCGTCTACAAGGAGATGCAGAAGTACCTGTTCAAGGTCGGACCGGTCAGTCTGGCCGACGGGCCCCTCCTTTCTGGAATCGTCGACTTCTTCGAGGAGGGCGTCGCCGCGGGCAAGGGAGTGTTGGCACTCATCGGCACCGACGTCGCCGCGTTCTGCGACGACCTGATCAAGGACTCTCCCACCTACGCGGATGCCTACCAGGAATCGATTAGGGGGGAACCCGGCGCGGCCAGGAAGTGAAAGCCGCCGGACCGGTTCGCGACGCTGCCGGGGATCTCCCGCACCACCCTTCGTTTTCAGGCCCGTCCCAATTACGGGCTGAACAGCGGGGGTTCCGGGAGAGGACCCGACTCCCGGAACCAGCCGCCCCCAGGTGCGAGCGGTTCCTCCCTTCGGGGCGGCCTCCGTCGGCGGCGACCGGCCATGTCTCCGTCGGCCCTCCACGGCGTGGGCAGCGGGTTTCCCGCCGGGAGCCGATGCCCGCCTTCGGGGTGTCGGGCGCGGATCAGCAGGGCTGGCGCCACACCCCGAGCTCCAGCTTCTTGCGCATGGAGGACAGCCTCAGTTTGCGTGACTCGGCGCAGAACGCGCTGGTCGGCTCCTTGTACTCGACATGGAAGACCGCCTTGCCCGCCGCGATGAACGGACTGAGCAGTTCGCACTCGTCGTACTGGGCGCACTCCTCGTTGACCGCGAAGTCGAAGTCGCCCAGGAGCTGCGGGATCTGCGGGAGGTCGTTCTTGAGCCCCACGGACATCCCGCGCGCATGCGTGATGCGCGCGATCATGCGGTTGTACGCCAGCTGGTCGCGCGCGGTCAGCGGGAACCCGGTGTCGTTGCCGTACCCCTCCACCAGGTCGGGTTCCACCGCGTCGAACCCCTTGTCGCGGCACATGTCGATGCGGCGTTCCATGATCGGCCGCAGGACGGACAGGCGGCGGATGTCCAGCCAGCGTTCGCCCGCCCAGCCGTTGTCGGCACCCAGCACGGAGCGTGGGAAGTCGTCCTTGTCGGGCCGGAAGTTCTCCCAGGCACCGGTGTTGAGGTAGCAGATGACCTTGCGGCCGGCACGATGGAGACGGGCCACGTCCGCGGCGGTGTTCTCGAAGCCGTCGATGTCGTAGACGGGCACGTCGGCCGACGGCCGCACCTCTCCGTCGAGCTGCCACTGCCAGGCCACCCCCGGCCGGGGCTGCCAGCGTCCGGGCCGGTGACGGCCGGTGGCGGACGGCGCGGGCGAGCCGGCCGAGGCGCTCGCGCCGCCACCGCCGGACGACCGCCCGGTGCCGGACGGCGGTCGATGAGTCGCGCCGGGGGAACCGTCGGCCGGCCCGCCCGGAGAAGAATGACGACCGCCCGCGGAAGGGCGTCGCCCGTCCGAGGCCCGGTCCTTGCCGTCGGACCCGGAGCACCCCGTCAGCATCGTGGTCACCAGCAGGCCGACCAGGGTAAGGCGGGTCACCGCAGGGTGCCTCATCGCTCCGCCTCGCTCAGCGCCGGCGTCAATTGCGCCCAGGGATTCGGGGGTTCGCCGGTCACGGGTCCCGAGACCGCCGCGCCGCGTTCGCGCGCGGTGCGCACGGCGAGCGGCACCAGGGCCTCGGGTACGCCGTAGACCAGATGGCAGAACCTCTCGGGCGGGTGCCGCGCGGTCCACGCCGGTCGGCTGAACGCGGACACGTACGTGGACCAGTGCCCCTCGAAGGTGACGATCAGGTCCGCGACGCGGGCGTAGCCGGGAGCCGGATGGACCCCCGGATTGAGGACGACGGTGCCGGCGCCCAGTCGGCGGGCCTCCCGCACCAGCCTTCTGCAGGCGGGGAGTTCGGCCGGGGCCGAGGTCACCCGGTCGAGGAAGCAGCCGTCGGCCGCGTACCACTCCCGGTGCCGTACGACGTCGTCCGCGACCTCCGCCCGGGGACGCGCGCCGTAGTCGGTGTCCACATATCCGAGCAGGCGCGCGCCGGCCGCCCGCAGCGCCCCGGCCGCCGCGGTGAACGCGGGGTCGGGGCTCGTGCCGGGTCCGTTCGCGGGATTGAGGACGACCGCGTACGTGTGGGTGGCGGCGGTGATCAGACGGTGCCAGGCACCGGGGTCCTCGGCCGGATGGACGTAGAGCGGAATCAGCAGACTCACGGCGCGTGGCCGCCTTCCGGGCCGAGGGGCGTGTCCGCGGTCGTGGCCGCCCAGAGTGCGGCCAGTGAGTCCTCCAGGGTGTGGGACGGACGCCAGCCCAGGGCGTCGGCGGCGGCGGTGATGTCGGAGCACTGCCACGACACCTCACCCGAGCGCGCGGATCCGCCGCCGTTCTCCTCGATCCGCCCTCGGAACCCCGCGGTGCGCGCCAGCGTCCGTACCAGCTCGCGCACCGGGACCGCCTCCCCTCCACCGATGTTGAGGACAGGTGGCAGCGGCCGGGCGGACGTGGCCGCGAGCGCCGCCGCCTCCGCCACGTCACGTACGTCCACGAAGTCGCGGTAGGCCGACAGGTCGCCCAGCCCGATCACCGCGTCCTGGTCCTGACCGGCCGCACGCAGCAGCCCGGCGATCCGGCCGGGCAGCCCGGTGGCCGGCGCGCCGGGCCCCACCGGGTTGCCCACGCGCAGCACCACCGCGTCGAGTCCGGACGTGGTGACGGTGATCGTGCCGGCGAGCTTGCCGGCGCCGTAGGCGGTGACGGGCCGGGTGGGCGCCGACTCGTCCACCGCGGTCTTCGGGACGCCGGGGCCGTACTCGGCGGCCGAGCCCAGATGGACGAGGCGGGCGGCGGGTGCCGCCTCCCGCAGCGCCGCACACAGCACAGCGGGGCCACGGGAGTTGGCCTCGGCGAGGGTCACGGCGTCGCCGTCGGTGGATCCCGCGCAGTTGATCACGGCGTCGGGCGCCACCGACGCCATGGCCTTGGCCAGCAGGTCGGTTCGGGCGGTGGCGAGGTCGACGCCCAGGTCCGCGGTGGCTGAGCGCCCGCCGCCGAGCACGCGGGTGCCCGGCAGGGCGCGCAGCCGCTCGACGACGTGACCGCCCAGATAGCCGGTGAAGCCCAGGACGAGAATGCGCATGCGGTGGTCAGGCTCCCTTGAGCAGCATCGACTTGCGGGTGGTGAACTCGGCGTTGGCCCGGTCGTAGTCGTCGGGGCGCCCTATGTCGAGCCAGTACCCGTCGAACTCGTACGCGTGCGGGGGTTTCTGAGCCCCCAGCAGGTCGAGCACCAGCTCGTCGAAGCCCAGTGGCAGGCCCGCGGTGTAGCCGTCGAGGATCGACCTCGACAGTCCGTAGACGCCCATGGAGACGTTGTAGTCCATGCTCGGCTTCTCGGTGAATCCGACGACCCTGCTCGCGTCGGTGGTCAGTACCCCGAAGTCGATGTGCACCTTGCGGGTGTAGGTGGCGATCGTCAGCGGGGCGCCCGCGGACCGGTGGCGCCGCAGGACGTCGGCGTAGTCGAGGTCGGTGAGGATGTCGCCGTTCATCACCAGGAACGACTCGGGCAGGCGCTCGCGCATGGTGAGCAGCGGGCCCATGGTGCCTAGCGGGCTCTCCTCGGTGGCGTAGTCGACGGCCATGCCCCACTGCGAACCGTCGCCGACGTAGGCGCGGATGATCTCACCGAGGTGGCCGATGGCGATGGTGCAGCCGGTGAATCCGGCCGTGGCGAGCTGGCGCAGCACGATCTCGAGGATGGCGTGCTGATCGCCGATGGGCACGAGCGGCTTGGGCAGCGCGGTGGTGTAGGGCCGCAGCCGGACGCCCTTGCCTCCCGCCAGGATCACTGCGTGCATGGGACTCCTCCTTCGTGGACGTGCCGGACGGTCAGATGTTGTAGACGCCGGTCTTGTAGCGGGCGAGATTGGCCGGGTCGCGGAAGAACTCCACGGTGTGTCCGAGGCCCTGCTCCAGGTCGTGGCCGGGGCTCCAGCCGGTCGCCTCGCCCAGCCGCGTCGCGTCGGCGACCAGCCGCATCACCTCGGAGTTGGCGGGCCGGATGCGCTGGGCGTCCTCGCGCACCTCGATGGCGGTGTCCATCACCTTGCCGATCAGCGTGACCAGGTCGCCGACCGAGATCTCGCCGCCGGTACCGGCGTTGAAGGTGCGGCCGACCACCTGTGCGGCGGGTGCGGTGCCGACCGCGAGGAACGCCTGCACGGTGTCCTTGACGTAGGTGAAGTCGCGGGTGGGGCGCAGATCACCGAGGGTGATGGTGTGCGCGCCGGCCGCCACCTGTCCGATGACGCTCGGGATCACCGCCCGCATCGACTGGCGGGGGCCGAAGGTGTTGAACGGCCGCAGGGTCACCACCGGGGTGTCGAAGCTCGCGTGGTAGCTGTCGGCGAGCCGGTCCCCTCCCGCCTTCGAAGCGGCGTACGGCGACTGGGTGTTGATGGGGTGGTCCTCGGTGATCGGCACGGTCTGCGCGGTGCCGTAGGTCTCACTGGTGGAGGTGTGCACGAGACGCGGGATGCCGAGGGCACGCACCGCCTCCAGCACGTTGAGCGTGCCGGTGACGTTGGTGTCCACGTAGCTGTGCGGTGCCTGGTAGGAGTACGGGATGGCGATGAGGGCGGCCAAGTGGTAGACGCAGTCGGCGCCTTCGAGGAGACCACGGACCGAGCCGGGGTCCCGGACGTCTCCGAGGACGATCTCCACCTGGTCGAGGACGTCGGAGGGCAGGGTCTCCAGCCAGCCGTAGGAGGCGAAGGAGTTGTACTGCGCCATGGCCCTCACCCGGTGCCCGGAGGCGACCAGCGCCTCGGTGAGGTGCGAGCCGATGAAACCCTCGGCTCCCGTGACGGCGGCGAGCGGTGCGGAGGTCAACGCGTGGGTCCTTCCGGTCGGTTGCGCGGATCGGTTCGAGGCGTCCTGCACGGCCCGCAGGGGCCGGCTTCGTGCGGTGGTTCCGTGCGGCGGTGCGGGGTCCGCGGTGCGTGGTCCCGTACGCCGGTGCGTGGTTCCGCACGGCGGTGCGGGGTTCGGTGGTGCGTGGTGGCGTACGGCGGTGCGGCGTCCCGTGGTGCCTGGTGGCGTACGGCGGGACCGACCGGGCGGGTCAGGCATGCGCGGCGGGGCGCCCGAGCCGCCGTAGCGCGCACGCCGTGAGACACAGCGCGGCCGCTCCACAGCACAGCGGCAGCACCGCCGTGCCCGGTGGCAGCGAGAACAGGGTGAGCGCTCCGGCCGCCGCGGCTGCCGTGAGGCACACCCCGGCCGGTGTCCAGGCCACCCCGAACGCCTGGAGCAGCAGCGCCGTCCACAGCGTCGCCGCGAGCGGCAGCAGCGAGGCCGGCTCGGCACCGGTGAGGAGTGACGCGGGCAGCAGTGGAAGCAGATAGACGAGCAGACACAGCGCGAGGACCCCGGCCGAACGCCACAGGAACGCGGCCGGGGTGGCGGTCGCGCGCAGAGCCGCCACCGAAAGCCCCCGGTAGCGGTACAGCAGCCACTCGGCCGGTCCCATGCTGACGGTCAGCACGATCACGCCGTACGGATCACGGTGGCCCTCCAGGAGGACCAGCGTCCCGGCGGCCAGCCCGAACAGTCCGTAGGGCAGCGACCGCAGCAGCCGGGGACGCGTGTCGTCCGCCACCGGGGCGGCCACCAGGGCGGTGCGCAGGGCCCAGCCCGCCGCGGCGACCGTGCCGAGGAGCGCCAGCAGTGGCAGTCCGGCGCGCAGCAGGGTGCCCGGCTCCCACCACGGCAGCACCGCGGCGCCGCCGATCAGCGGGGTGAGCGCGGCCAGCAGCAGCCGCTCCCGGCCGAGCACCAACAGCACCCCGGCAGCCGCCAGATACACCGACTGTGCGGCCGCGACCAGGGTCGCCGTGCCTGCCCCGGCGAGGACCGCCCCGGCGGCCGTCGCCACCGCCGCTCCCAGGGGCGCGCCCCTGAGGAGGGTACGGCCCGCTTCCCTGCGCCCCGTGGTCATCCGCAGATAGGCGCGGTGCCCCAGCGCCTGGCCCCAGGCCCAGGAGACCAGCCCGGCCAGGATGAGGACGTGGGTGTGGCGGTCGGCCTGCCATAGCCGCGCGGTGAGCAGATAGGCCAGCCCGGGCAGCGCGAACAGTGCTCCGCGCAGGGCGCACCGCACATGGTCGGGGCGCCACGGGTCGGACGGTTTCGCGGGCTCCGGGAAGGTGCGCGGCACCCGCTCGAACAGTGTGGAGGCGAGCGAGAAGAGATGGGGGTGTCCGTACCGCTGCTGGATCACCTCCGCGGTCAGTCCTTCCGACTCCAGCAGCGCCGCCACCTCGTAGGGGTGGACGGCGGGCCCGACGCGGTCGGCCAGTTCGGCGGCGAGCCGGTCGACCGCGTCGTGGTCCGGGCCCTGGTCCGGGAGGCGCAGGGCGAGGGTGCGGTCCTCGGCGAGGCGGAAGGACAGCGTGTCCCCTTCCGTCGCGCCGGGTTCGAGCGCCATCGGTCCGCTCATCCGGCCAGGCTCCTCTGCCGCTCGTCCGCCGTGGTGAGTTCGGCGGCGGGGTCCGCCGCCCACGGGTCGCGCGTCGTGATCCGGCCGAGTGCCGACAGCTCCAGATAGATGGAGCGGAAGGTGTCGACGGTCTGGCGGAGGGTGAACTGCTCGATCACCCGCAGCCGTGCCGCCTCGCCCATCGACCGCCGTCGAGCGGGGTCGCCCAGCAGCTCCAGTGCGGCGGCGGCCATAGCGGCGGGATCGCGCGGTGGTACGACGAGACCGGTGTCGCCGACGGCCTCCCGGACGCCCCCGACGTCCGTGGAGACGGTCGCACGCCCGCAGGACATGGCCTCGATCAGGGTGAACGGGAAGCCCTCGCTGATGCTGGAGAGCATGACCACGTTGCCCGCGGCGTAGGCGTCCTTGATGTCCTCGACGCGGCCCTCGAACCTGACCGCGTCCGCGTGACCGAGTTCGGCGGCGAGCGTCTCGCACCGCTTCCGGTAGCCCTCCCCTCCCCGTGGTGTCCCCCCGAACAACCGCAGCCGCAGGTCGGGGAGTTGGGCGCGGGCGAGAGCGAAGGCGCGGATGAGGGTCTCCAGGTCCTTGATCGGGTCGACGCGGCCGGCCCAGCTGAGGGTGGGCTCGGCCGGTTCGGGTCCGGCGGCCGGGAAGGCGGCCGGGTCCACCCCGTTGTAGACGGTGCGGATCGACTCGGGGTCGGCGCCGCCCTGTTCCTCCCACAGCCGGTTGTAGCGGTTGCCCGGAGTGATCAGCGCGGCCCGCCGGTAGGTCTCCTCGGCCAGCAGCCGGAAGAAGCCGAGGACGACGGCCTTGACCGGCCAGCGGTAGGGCGCCGTGCGGTATCCGAGGTAGCGCTCGCGCAGATAGACGCCGTGCTCGGTCAGCAACAGCGGTACGCCGTGCTGTTCGAGCGCCGCCAGCCCGGGCAGGACGGCCACGCCGCCGCTGACGGCGTGGGCCACGCCGTCCTCCGGCGGCGGCACCGCCAGGGGACGCAGCGCGTGTTCCAGCAGGGCGGTGGCGGTGATCGCGTCGTGGAGGGTCGGGCGGGCCTCGCGCACGGCCAGCCCGGGGCGGTTCCAGACCGAGGTCAGGATGCCGATCGCCCGGTCACCACGGAGGAAGGGGCTGAGCATGCCGTCCGCCGCGGCCCTCGCCATCACCTGGAGGGCGGCGCCGAACCTGTCCTCGGCGCACGGATCGAGCAGGGCGGTCAGGAACTGCTCGTACGCGGTGGCGAGCCGGTTCCGGCGGCGACCGCGCGGCGGACGGCCGTCGGGCGCGGGTCCCCACATGGGTACGGAGACGACACGGGTGGCGTGTTCGGGGATGTCCCAGACGAGTGGTTCGCGTCCGGTCCCGGTGACGGCGACGACGTCGAAGTCGATGTCGGGCATGCCGCGGACGAGTTGGTCGCACCACACACTCACGCCACCGTGACTGTGTGGATACGTTCCTTCGGTGAGCAGGGTGACGCGCGTCGCGCCGGGGCGTCGCGCGCCGTGGTGAACGTGCATCGGTGTGCTCCACGGCCGAGGTGTGGGGTGGTCGCTCCGGTCCCGGCCGCCGAGAGAGCGGCCGGGACCTGCGGTCGGTGCGCCGTTCAGCTGTGCGGGGTGTACGGCGTCCGCCGGGTCACGCCGGACGGCACCCGGGTGTGGGGCGTGGCGCGGGTGGCGGGAACCCTCGCCGCGGGGTGGACGGCCGCGGGCATCCGCGCGGCGGCCGACGGCAGGCCGAGCGTGAGCGGCACGCCGGCCGACGCGGTCCAGCCGGACACCTCACCGGCGTACGCGGAGCCGAAGCCACCGGCGCCGTTCGTGGTGCCCGCGGGCATGGTGGCGGTGACCGCGACGCCGGCGGGCGCCTGGACGGTGACCGAGTCGCCGATGCGGTAGGCGGTGACCTGACCGGCGGCGACCGCGGTCTTCCACGCGCCGCGGCGCTGCAACTCGGTGCCGATGTCCTTCATCCGCAGGTTCACCACGGGGGTGTTGTCCGCGAACAGGCCGGAGTAGGCGTCCAGCACGCCGTCGAGAACCGGGTAGGCGATGCGGTCCTCGGCCAGGTTCGACTGGTGGATGAAGTGCGGCTTGGGGTCGTTGGAGAGGACGTGGCCGAGGTCGATCCGGGTCTCCAGCGGCACGATGTAGTCGGTGTAGCCGGTGCTGGTGTCGAGCGGAGCGGGCAGGCAGGTGGAGGTGTCGGCGTGGTCCTCGCAGATGCCGCTGCCGCCATGGGCCCGGCTGGTGTAGATCCAGTTGTACTCGTCGACCTGTTCGGCCGCGCGGCCCGCGTTGTAGAAGACGTTCATCGGGTAGCGGGGGACGGTCACCGCGGGACCGACCTGACGCTGCTGCGGATCGCGGGAGTTGTCGGAGGCGAGCCGGCCGACGCCGTTGTCGGCGAGTGCCGGGGCCAGGTTGGGATTGTCCTGAGGCTGCTGCGGGGTGACCTTCAGGCCGGAGTGCTCACCGGTCACCAACTCGCTGGTGTCCAGGGGCAGTCCGGCCGTCTGGCCCCAGACACGGTTGTTGGCGATCTCGTCCGAGATGGTGTTGCGGCTGACCCACTTGGTACTGCCGTCGGCGTTGGTGGAGCACTTCCACGGCACGACGGTGGTGTCCTGGTCGCAGCCGAGGAAGGCGTGCGTGTAGGTGTGGTTGATCCAGCGGAACCGGTTGCGGTCGGCGATCAGCTTGTCGGCGAGCAGGTCGACGCCGTTGTTGTCCTCACGCTGGTCGACACTGCCGGCGCCGTTGTAGGCCAGGTCGAGGGTGAAGTTCCGGCTGCTCTCCCAGGCGGTGGCGTGGCCGACGTCAGCCGGGGTCATCCGGATCGGGTTCGGTACGCCCTGGCCCGGCGAGCAGTCCACGTCGCCGGGCGTGCAGTTGAGCCGGGTGTCCCAGCGGTCGTCCGCGGCGAAGACGTCGTCCACGTGGACGGCGAAGTAGTTGCGCGAGGCGCCGAGGTGCACGCCCCCGGTCATCCACTCGACGATGCCGCGGGCCAGCAGCCGGAACTGCTGCTGGTACTGGTTGTAGACGAACGTGACGACGAGTTCGCGACGCCCGTCGTGCCGGTACTCGCCCACCAGCGAGCCCCGCGTCGACTGCCCCGGTATCGGCGCGTCGACGTACGGCGTGAAGTCCGCCCCGACGGCGGGGGAGGAAAGGTAGGCGTAACTCTCGCCCACGGTGGGGGAGTTGTTCTCGAACGGCACGGCTCCGTCGAGATAGCCGAAGGGACCGGCCTTGCCCGCCGCCGTGACCTGGGCCTGCACGCCGTCGAGGCTTCCGGAGTAACCGCCGCTGACCGGGTACTGGAGACCGGCCTCGGGCCGCGCGTAGGTGTAGGCGTCGACCTGCGGGATGGCGTACGACTGCTCGTAGGCGGACAGTGCGGCCATCTCGGCGGAGCCGGCCGGGAAGGGATTGTCGTTGGGCAGGACGACGGCCTGGAACCTGGCGCGCGGCCGGCCGTCCACCGTGTCCGCGAGAAACCCGGCGTCGATCACGGGCCGCCCGGACTGCTGGAGGTCGACCTTGGTGTACGGCGTTCCGGAGGCGTCCAGTTCGGCAGCGATGGCGTCGGTCGAAGGCCCCCCGTCGCTCACGACCAGCACCCGCAGCTCGATACGGGGCGTGGTGGCGTCGGCCCGTGCCGCGCCGGCCGGCAGGGCGAGCGAGGCGATCAGTGCGCCCACGGTGAACGCGGTCGTGCGTATGGTCCGCTTCATGCGGCGAAGTCCCCTCCCCGGGCAGGGGTGAGTACTGCTCCACCGGAGCGGACGCACCCCCTTGCGCGACGCCGCCGCCCCCCTCAGGTGTTGGTCGTCGACGCATCCGTCGCGTCACATAGTGGTGTCTGTGTGTAGCTTTCGTGGTCATGTTGCGAAACATGACGGAAAAGCGCAGGCGTCCATTTGGTCACGCCCGTGTCCGGAACACCCATCCGGCGGTCGTTGTGGGACCAGGGGCGCTGAGGGCTCGCGCGTCCGGTGGGCTGGTGGTGACCTGAGGCGGAGCCGATGCAAGGCGGCAACGTCCGTTCGTGCCATCGCCAGTGGTTCAGACCACGTGAACTGCTCGGCTCCTGACCGGATTTGACTCGACCCAAGAGCCCGGAACGCCGGTGGCGGCCGGTCCGCGCGACGCGCGGACCGGCCGCCACCCGGGCTCGGTGTCCCGCGGATGCCCTGTGCGGGGCTTGATCCGACGTGGACACCGTCCCGTGGTCGGGGTGCCGTTTGTCAGGAGCAGAGCACGCGGGTCTCGGGCGTGTAGGCCGGGCCGCCACTGGAGTTGGTGCTGTCGCTGAACTCGGCGTAGTAGTACGAGTAGAAGCCGATGTTCCCGTTGCATCCGGAGTCGGCGGCGACCTGGAGCGTCAGGGTGACGGTCCGGCTCTGGCCGGGCGGGACGGTCGCGCCGTAGTTGGCGCCGAGGTTGGCGGGCCCGGTGCCGGAACAGGGCGTGCTGCCGGCCGCCGTGGCCAGACTGCACCCGGTGAAGCTGTACTTGAGATCGGGCCGCTGCGTGGTCAGCCACGTCGGGTCGATCGTCTGGTACACGAACCAGATGTCGTAGGTCCTGTTGTTGGTGATCGTCATCGACAGGTTCACCGTGCCGCCCGGATGGGTGGTGGCGCTGTCGGTCGTGAACGTCAGGTCGGCCGGAGCCGGGTCGGCCGCGCTGGCCTGCGGGGCCAGACCGAACACGGCGAGGGCAAGGGCGAAGACGGCGGCGAGACCAAGGCGTCTCATCTGAGTGGATCGCATGGGCCGGGAGGCTAGGCAAACCGCGAGCGCACCGTCTGCCCCAGCCGGCACACCGGAAGCGCCGGTCGGCCGGAAGTGTACGTCTCGTGAAGGCGGTGTAACGGTGCGGTCGCGCAGAGTGATCTCCCCCATCTCCGCACGACATCGGAGGTGTGGAGGGGTGGGAGGGGTGAACTCGCGGCGCCGCACGATTCCGTGGCGTCACCGGGCGCTATTGGCGAGTACCGCGTGCGCCGGGCACGTCGGAAGGATTCCTACCGGATTCCCGCCGGAGACGTTCTCGGCCAACCCGTGATTTCCGGCCGGGTCACGCCCGGCCGCACGCTCCTGGAGCGGCGGGGGTGGTCCGCACGGGCCGTTCGCCCGGCCCGGAGTGGCGGGCTCTTCCGGCGCGTCCGAGCCACCCCTGTCGAACCTCTGTTCCAGCGACCTACCGGCCGGTATACAAGCGATGTTGAATCTGCAAGGGCAGCGCTCTCCTGACCGTGGTGGCGCTCGGCGTGGCCGGAGCGCCGGCGACGGCTGTGATCGGGCTTGCTGTGTCAGCGACGACGGAGGAGAGTTGATGAACCATCACATGGTCCCGAGCGGCACGGCCCCACGACGGCGACACGCACCCGCGCTGGGAGCGACCCTCGGCTGCGGCGTCCTGTTCCTCGGCGTCGTCGCGGCGTCCCCCGCCGCGGCCGACGGAGGTCACGCGCACCGCGGCGAGAAGTACGTGGCACTCGGCGACTCGTACACCTCGGGCCCCCTGATCCCACGTCAGGTCGACACGAACTGTGCCCGGTCCGACCAGAACTACCCCTCGCTGGTCTCGGCCGCGCGCAGTACCGGCGCCTTCACGGACGTCAGCTGCAGCGGCGCGACGACCGAGAACATGTGGAAGGCCCAGGGGACCAACGGTCCCCAGCTGAACGCCCTGGGCCGCTCCACGGATCTGGTGACGGTGCAGATCGGCGGGAACGACGTCGGCTTCAGCTCCATCATCGGCACCTGTGCCGCGCTGAGTTCGAAGGACCTGTCGGGCGACCCCTGCCGGCAGTACTACAACGCGTCGGGGCCCGACCAGCTGACCCTGCGCATCCTGCAGACGGCTCCGAAGCTGGCGCGGGTACTGCGCGCGGTCCACGACCGGGCCCCGCACGCCCGCGTCCTCGTGGTCGGCTACCCGGACCTGCTGCCCGACGACGGCAGCGGCTGCTATCCGTCCGTCCCGTTCGCCGCGGGGGACTTTCCCTACCTGCGCGACGTGAGCAAGCGGCTCAACCTGGTGATGCGCGCGGTGGCGCTGTTCAACCGCGCCGACTACGTCGACACCTACAAACCCACGATCGGGCACGACATGTGCAAGGCGCCCGCCGACCGCTGGATCGAACCGTTGAAGCCCGCCTCGCCCGCCGGCCCGGCGCACCCCAACGCCAAGGGGGAGGCAGCGATGGCCCGCGCGGTCCTCGCGCGGATGTCCAGGGGGGACGGACACCACCACTGAACCCCGACCGCCGGGAAAGTCGCAGCCGCCGGCGGAATGCCCCCGCACCGCATCCGGTGCGGGGGCATCGCCGTGTCGTCCCCCACGTCGAACGGCCGCGGCGAGGCGGGGGCGCTAGAGTCCCGAGTGCTGGAGGCCGCTTCGGCCGGACCTGACGCCCGTCGGCCCGGCGGTCCGTTTCCGTGATCGCGGCGACGGACGCCGACGACGACGTCGGACCGTGCCGTGCGGCCGCACACCGGATGCCCGTCCGTTGTCCGCGCAGTACCAGGACACCTGCTCAGCGACCTGTCGCCGGCGATGACTCTGTGGGAGATCCCTTCATGACCACGGCCAAGGACCTCTTGATCATCGCCATCGAAGTGGACGCCGGCGGCCCCGTGGGACAGGGCGATCTGTCCCTCGCGCTCGCAGGGGCCGAGCTGATCGATCTCCTCGGCGCGCGGGCCGTCACCCTGGCGGGCGACCGCGTCGTGCCGGCCGGGCAGACCGCGGCGGAGGACCGCCTCCTGGCCGAGGCCCTGGCGTCGCTCGTACGGGAGGTGCCGTACGAGACGGTCGACGACTGGCTGTGGCGCAGGGGCCGCGATCTGTCCTCGGCCTATACGGCCGTCCTGGAGGAGGAAGGGCAGCTCACGCGGGAACGCCGTCGCCGGATGTCCTTCGCGGCCGCCCGGACGACGGTGGCCGATTCTGCCGCCCGCCGTCGCGCCCTGCACCGCTGGGCGGCGGACGAGCCCGTGGTCCTCGCCCTCGCGGCGGCCGTCGGGATCCAGGGCGACCAGACGGCGGACGAACCGGTCGTCACCGACGACGCGGTGACGACCGTACTGGCCGCCGTCAACGACGCGGTCATGGAGCTGGAAGCCGTCCGCCAGCGCCGGTCCTTCGAGAACGCGGCCTTCGCCAACGTATGGCGAGGAGCGTGAGGCCGGAGGGCGTCCTGAGCCGAGGGGGCCTCCCCGGCCGTACGCTCACTGGCCGTACGTTCACTCGGACGTGTCGGAGTCGTCCCCGGACGTGCCCGCGTTCCGGCCGGAGACGTCGGCCCGCGCCGTACGGCGTGGGCGGATGGCCCCGGCGACCCGCTGGAACGTCCGCGTCAGCTGCTGCGGCAGCCCGCGCCCGTCCGTGTCGTCGAACGCCTCGTGGGCCCGGGACGCCACCCCTCGGAACTCCTTGATCTCGGCCAGCGCCGCATGCGCGAGTTCGGTGGCCTCGCGGTACCGGTCGCGCGACTTGGTCATCGCGTCGAGCGCTTCGGCGTAGGCCGCCACCAGCGCGCGGGCGCGGTCCAGCTCCTCCTCCATCGTCAGCAGCTGCCACTGCTCCCGGAGCGCGGTCACGGCCTCCTCCGCCTCGTCGGCCAGCGGCCGGGGCAGGGCGGCGTACCGTACGACCTTCTCCAGGAGCTCCGTCGGCTCCGACCCGTCGAGGAACACACTGCGCACGGTGAAGTCCTGCTCCGCGTACCCGGTCCGGGCCGGCGAGCCCGGCAGGATCACGGCACCTCCGCGCGGCACCCGTACGCCCAGGTCGTAGAGGGCCCAGTTGACGGTCTGGAACTGGTCGGGCGCGGCCCGGTGCTCCACGACGCGGTGGCGCAGGGCCGGCGGCAGCAGGTGTGCCAAGGGGACGCGGCCGCGCTGGTCGGTCGTCATCGCCTCGTGGACGACGACGTTGATGCTCCAGCTGTGCTGCGCCGACTCCCGGAGGAGGCGGCGCAGCGCCTTGTCCTCCTGCGGAAGCGGGTTGATGTCCTGCAGGGCGAGATCGCCGACCACGTCGTGGTCCCAGCGGACCTCCCCGTTCCCGGGCCAGAACATCGTCGCGGGAGAGGGCCAGGAGAGGTTCCAGGGCCGGTCCGCCTCGGCGGCCAGCGTCCAGCGTCGCTCCTCGGCCACGTGCGCGCGTCCGTCGGTCGTGAGGCGCGCACGCACGGTGACGGTGTCGTCGACGATCCAGCGGGCTTCGAAGACGTACGCGTCGGGTTCCGTGGAGTTCCCGGTCTCCAGGAAGTCCTGGATGGTCTCGGCGGCCTTCAGCCTCCGCAGGTTCTCCCGGAGGATCTCCTGCGGCGCGGGCCCGGCCTGGCGTCCTCTGGCCAGCCAGACGGTGTCCGGAGCGGTGGGGCGGGCGGTGGTCGACTTGGGCATGAGTCACTTTGCAGGTGGGAGGCGGCGTGCGCTCCCAGTATGGTCGCTACGGGTGGCGGGCGGCGAGGTGAGGGCGGGGTGGATCACCGACCTCCGCCCCTGTCCCCCCGTGGCCGGTTTTCAGCTGTGCGCGCATCTACGGGCGTTAAGTGTCGATATGGACGCTTGTGTCCGCTAGGACTGTATTCGCGGAAGCCGTGTTCGCGGACGTGAGGAATCGCAAGAAATCCCTGAGGGGGAGCTCAGGAGGTTCGGCTCCCGCTGCCCTGGGTCAGGGCCGGCCGGACGTCGGCCTGGCGGAGCTCGGCCAGCAGTTCGCTCTGGCCGACGAGGAGTTCGGTCAGGATGCGGCGGGCGGCACGCAGGAGTTCGGCGACATCGCCGCCGGCGAGCGCGTAACTGACGGTGGAACCCTCCCGGATGGACACCACGATCCCGGAGCGGCGCAGCACTGCCAGTTGCTGGGAGAGGCTGGAGGGTTCGATCTCGATCTCGTTGAGCAGGTCGCGCACGGGCACGGGGCCGTTCTGCAGCAGCTCCAGGACGCGGATGCGCACGGGGTGCCCGAGCATGCGGAAGAACTCGGCCTTGGCCTGGTAGAGGGGGACCTGCATGGTGATCGTTCGCTCCCTACCGCGGTTGACGGACTGGGCTCTGGCCGGCGCGGCGGCCGTGTGCGTGCCGCCGCGGGCGGACGCTTGCGGACCGATGACCGATCCTCGCGTCTCCCGCCCCGCACACCCATCGGATTGTCCTGATCTGGATGTGCCCAGATGAAGAATTCTTCAATTCGTGGGCGTGCGGAGGCGTGGAGGAAGCGGCCGGCTACACCTCCAGTTCCGCCTCGATGCGCTTGAGCTGGTGGCGGGCCATCGCCAGGTTGGATTTCGTCTTGTCGAGCACGAGGTAGAGGAACAGGCCGTTCCCGTCCCGGCCCTTGAGCGGCCGGATGAGGTGGTACTGATTCGAGAGGGTGATCAGCATGTCCTCGATGTCGCTCTTGAGGCCGAGGTGTTCCATGGTGCGCGTCTTGGCGCGGATGACATCGGTGTTGCCCGCGGCGGCGACCGCCAGGTCGAGGTCCTTGCCTCCTCCCAAGGTGCCCAGTGCCATGCCGCTGGTGTAGTCGACGAGAGCGGCACCCAGTGCGCCCTCGATCGACGTCATGGTCTCCTTCAAAGAGATGTCCACACTTGCCATGCCGGTGTCTCCTCGCTCTGCGCGGCCCGGAATCCCCGGGCGGCTCCGTGAGCGGACCCTACGTACCGTGCGGGCCGGTCGGCCGAGTTGTTCCGGGACTGACAGAAGGAGTGTCGGAGCGGTGAACAGCCCGCTCTCTTCTGATCGTCGACATGCGGTGGGTGACCGTTGCCGTACTCCTGGTGCGGCAGGTGAACCGGTCCCGGACCCCGGCCCCGGACCCCGGTCATCTTCGCCTGCCGTGCCTGCCCCGCCGACCCCGGCCGCCCGACGCCGGTGCATTCAGGAGGCGCCTGCCGCCGCGGCCTCGTCCGCGCACATCGGCATTACATATCGGTCAAGTCGGACAAGTGGCCAGCTGGGAAAAGTTTCCGCGACGCCGGGCCGCACGACGCGGTCTGTGATGGTGGCGGTTCCGCCACTATATTTGGTGTCATGACTGCCATCACGCTGCGGATCCCCGACACCATGGACAAGCCCCTGCGCGACGCGGCGGCGGCCGCCCCTTCGCTGAACGACTACATCCTCCGGGCCGTGCGCCGGCAGATGACCCTGGACGCCGCCCGCGTACTCGCCGCGGTCGAGCCCCTCGACCTCGACGGCGAGGGCGACGCCCTGTGATGATCCGCAAGGGCGACGTGTGGGACATCGACACCGGCAAGGGTGTCCGCACGGTGCTCGTCGTGAGCCTCGACGGACTCGCCGACGCCTACGGTGCCGTCGTCGTCCTCGTCCTGCACGCCCCGGCCGTGCATCCCGACACGGCCATGAGCGTGCGCCTGACGACCCCGGTCGACGCCTCGGTCGTCGCCGTCAACCTCCTTCAGCTGTCCGCGGCACGGTTCGAGACCGCCACCCCGCTCGGCGCCATCGGGCCCCAGCAGCAGGAGCTCGTCGACAACGCACTACGGGCGGTACTCGACCTGTGAGCTCGGGCGTCCCGGCCCCACCGGGGCGCCTCGGCCCGGCGTGACCGGGGCGCCTTCGAAGCACGGCTGGGCAGCCGGGTCCCGCCGCCGTGGGTCAGCTCCGGCTCAGCAACCTGCTCGCCCCCGCCACCACCGAGGTGGCGAGCAGCCAGCCCGCGAGGATCAGCAGCACGGCCACCACCTTGTCCACTCCGGCCGGATCCCACGCGGTCCGCTGACCGAGGCCGGCGACAGGGACGATCAGGTCGAGGGTGTACAGCACGGGGTCCCAGTTCCGCTGCGCGCCGCCCTTGACCGGTGGCGGCGCGTGCGTGGCGAACCACGCGGAGCCCGCCCCCACCAGGACGACCAGCCAGGCCAGGGCGCGCCCTGGTGCGTATCCGTAGCCGAACAGCGCGTCCTGGACGGCGCCCCAGACGCGGGCGGGCAGCCGTTCCGATCGCCGAGTCCGGCGTTCGCGGGCGCGCCGGACGACCCGCGCGGACCGTTCGTCGCCGGCGCGCTGGTAGGACAGCGCAAGTTGTTCGAAGGAACCGGCGGTGGCCGTGCCGTCCCTGGCCAGCCAGGTCAGCCGTTCCTTGACCCCGACCGGTTCGACCGAGCCGAGCCGGTCGTAGGTGAGCCCCTCCACGTCGAGCGCACCCACGGCCGGCCAGCTGCCCGGCGCATCCACGTACGAGCCGATCCGCGCGTCGCGAAGCACGACCGCGCCCGCCGGATTCGTACGGAAATCCACGCGCAGGCGGGCCGTGCGCAGTCGGGTGAGGATCGCGGCACCAGCAGGGGCGCCGAGCACGGCGTCATGAAAGGTGACGATGCCGGCGACCTCGGCGCTGCGCAGGCGAACGGGTCCCGAGCAGCTGAAACCCCAGTCGGCGTAGAAGCCGCCGTCGCAGCGCAGGCCCGTGGCGTCGATCGCGGTCACCGATGCGCCCTCGAAGAGCAACGAGTGACTGACCTGCCCGTCCCTGAGGTAGAGGCCGCCGGACGACTCCAGGCCGCTCGCGCGCAGTGAGTCACCGACCGTGACGCGTGGGGCGAACAGCGCCCACGGGCCGGGGCCGCCCAGCACCGTCCGTTCGAGGACGAGTGCGCCGTCCACGTGCGCGGCCACCAGGCGCAGCGGTGCGGTGGTCAGTTCCTCGGACACCCGGCGCGCGGCCGGCACCCGGTCGCCGTCCGTGCGGAAGTCGACGAACGGAGCCGCAGCGGTGGCGGCTCCGATCCGCGCTTCGCGCAGCACCAGGTCCCCGCGCACCCGCAGCCCGTCGGCGAGGAGAGTGGTCACCCGACTACCGCTGAGGTCGAGGGAGTTGACGACAGCGCCGGACAACCGGATCTCTCCGTCGAAGACGCAGTTCACGAACTGCAGGTGGGCATCGAGAACGGCCTGGCGCAGATCCACGGTCCCCGTGCATCGGGCCCCGGCGATGAGGACGCGCTGTGTGCGCGCGGCAGCACGCAGCACGTACGCGGCGAAGCGGACACCGTCGATCTCCCGACCCCGCGCGACGTCCCGTCGCAGACCGCGCACCCCACCGTGACCGGATGTCATCCGCCCTCAATGTCACTTGTCCGTAGGAAAGTTGCCGCACTGCGTCGATGATGGCAGTTCGGTACCCGAGGGGGAAGAAGGGCGATATTTCCCCGGGTCGTGTGGGCAGAACCAGTCACAGGTACGGCAGCGGCGACCGGAAGAGAGAGGGCGCCAGACCATGGCAGGACTTCACTTCGCCCCCAGACTCACTCCCAGCAGCTGGGAGAAGGTGATGCAGCCCCGGCGCGCACCGCTCGCGGCGGACGGGCGGTGGACGCACCGGACTCTGGAGCAGGGACTCCATCTGGACTTCGCCCGGGTCGAGTTCGCCGACATGGCGGCGCTGGCGCGAGCCCTGCTGCTGATCGACGCGGCGGTCCGCGACAGTGTGCCGGTCCGGGTCACGCTGCCCACCGCGGAACTGCCCGGGTCGGGTGGCGATCCGGTGGACACCGACGGCGCAGAAGGTGATGCGGGTGCGGTGGGTGCGGAGCGGGACCGGGCGGCGGCGCAGCGGCTGCTGACCCGGCAGGCCCGGGCGCGCGGCGATGCCAGGGCCTTCATGGGGCAGGTCGGCTTCCTGGACGCCCTGCGTCCCGGCCGCTGGCCGGAAGGAGCGGTCGTGGTGGACGACGCGGCGGCGGTGGACCACCTTCCGCCGGCCGACGACGCGACACCGGGCGGCGGCAAGTCCACGGCTCGCGACGAGTCCCCCTACGTGAGGCGGCGCATCCTGCCGTTCCAGTGGCTGTCGCCGCTGGACGGTGACGCGTTGCGCGTGTCGCAGGATTTCCTGGGCATCGTGGCCCGGCTCCGTGATCTCGGGCTGTCGGAGCCGGATGCCGACGCGCTGAGCCAGACGGTCCTTCTGGAGCTCCTGGAGAACGTGGCGGAGCACGGCGCGGCCGGAGTCGTCGGCGAACCGCCCCGTTGCCTCGTGGGCGCGGTCCTGCTCGACTCCGTGACGTACGGCCGGCGCCACGCCGACATGCCGCCCGCCTCCGCCGATCTGGCGGAACTGACCACCACGACGCGCAGTCAGGTACTGCGTCTGCTGGTCGGCGACTCGGGCAGCGGGCTGGGGATCCGGCTGGATCCGGCGCAGGCGTGGCACGGAGCTCCGTCCGGCGTGCGGCCGGCGTCGGGACACCGGCTGACCGAGGCGGAGGACACGGTGTTCCACGCCTTCGGGCACCACTTCCCCGTGCCGGACGGTACGCACACCGACGCGCACGCGCCGCGGCCCGGCCAGAACGGGCTGTGGCGGGTGGCACACCTGGTCAGGAGTTACGGTGGCAGCATCGTCGTGCGCACCGCGGACACGATGACCGGCTGGGTGTACACGGAGTCCGACGGTCAGGCGGTCATCAGCGAGGGATCGCTCGGTCACGCGCCGGGCACGCTGCACGAGGTGCAGGTCCTCACCGATCCGAAGACACACCGCACTCCGGTGTCGTGGATCGACCGCCCCCAGGCCGCAATGGGCCATCAACTGCGCTGGATCCGCTGCGAGTTCGACGCGGCGAACGGCCTCGACGAGGCCGGCCGCGCCGCGCTGGTGGACGCGGCCCGTGAAACCGCGGGGGATCCGGCGCTGGGCGGAGTGGTCGTGTCGGTGCCGTTACGGGACACCGGTTACCTCAGCCCCTCCGGGTTGCAGGACGCACTGAGCGCGGCACTCGGTGTGGCCGACGGACTGGCCGACCTCACGGCTGTTGCCGTCCTCTTCCCCGACGCCGACCCGCGGATCGTCGACCTGAGCGTGAGCGGGCTGCACGCCGAGCAGCGCCCCGGCGCGGTCGCACCACCGAGCCCGACACTGGTGCACGGCTGCTACGGACCACCCATCTGGTACGGCGGCTCGGCGGCCGTCCGCGCCGTCCTGACCGAACTGAGCAGGGTCGGCGGCGTGGTCTCGACGGAGACAGCGATGCGGTGCTGGAGACAGGCCGGAGGGGAACCGGGCGACGGCCTGTGGCGTGCCCTGGAGCAGTACCCACGGCTTTTCGAGGTCTCCGGCGGGCGGGTGTCCCTTGCCCTGACCCCACTGGGGGTGCTGCGCACCCTGGAGCGGGAGGCGCACCGCGAGCTGGCCGAGGTCGTCGAGCACGGGGGAGAGGCCGCGGGCGTGGCGAACGGTCTGTTCCGGACGCCCGGGCTGCGGATCACCCGGTGCTGGGTCGACTCCGCGCTGCTCCTGGAGGCGACGATCGGAACGGCGACGGCGGCGTACGTACTGGCCCGCAAGGTGGAGGCCGTGCTGAACGAACGCGGACACGGTGAGGTGCCCACCATGGTCGCGCATGTGTCGGCGGCGCCGAGGCCGCTGGCCGCGCGGCTGAGCGAGTGCCTGGCATTGGGCGGGAGGCACCACGCCATGCCGGGTGAACTCGACCTGGAGGGGCTGCACCCGAGCGAACCGGTCCAGGCCGGCGAACGGGTCGTGCTCATCACCGACCTGCTGTCGACGGAGAACACCACGCGGCGTGCGGCGGCGGCCATCGCGGGTGCGGGGGCCGAACCCGCGCTGATCGCCTGCGTGGTGGACGCGCGGCAGGAGCGTCGCGACATCCAGCTGCTCAACCGGAGCATTCCCGTGGTCTCGCTCACCGACGTCGCCATCGACATCTACGCGGCCGACGGACGCACTCCGCCCACCGGTGACGCGGTCGGAGTGGACGTCGTGGACATCGATCCGATCCTGCGTCATCCGGTCGTTCCCTCGCCCCCGGAGCCGCCCCGCATCTCGGAGCTCGACTTCCTGCGACTGTGCACGGGCGCGCCCGACACCCTCTCGCTCGGGCATCTGGCCGGGCCGCGGTCCCACTCCAGCGCGATGCTGCACCTCGACCGCGCACTGCGGCACCCGGAGACGGGCGCCCGGATCACGGACGCCGTCCTCGACGTGCTGGGCGAATCACTCGCCGCCCTGGAGGAGACGCCCGGACCGGCGGGCGCACGGACGCTTCAACTCTGGTACGCGGGCTCTCCGGACGCCGTATACGACAGCAGACTCCCGGAAGCCGTGCACGCCCGGCTGGGCGAACTCGGCCATGCGGTCGGATCATTGGTGGCCGTGCCACGCGGGGTGGCTCAAAACCAGTGGATCTTTCCGACGGCCGTACGGTACGACGCGCGCGGCCAGACCGTGGTGGTGGTGGACGGCCGTGCGACGACCGGGACGACACTCCAGCAGATGATCCGGCTGGCGGCGGCGAGCGGGGCGGTCGCGGTCGTCGCGGTGGTGCTGCTCGACCGGCTGGACCACCAGGAGGCAGCGGCGCTGCGCATGCTGCGGGCCGTGGCCCCGCCGGGCGGCGGTGCACCCGTGCCGGCGGTGGTCCGGTTCGTGAGCGAGAGCAGCATCCCGGGCGAGCCGCCGCACGACTGCGCGATCTGTGCCGCCCGGCTGCGCGTCCAGGACGACTCGGCCGCACCCGACCGGCTCCGGAGGCACGCGGACCAGCTGCGCGAACTGTTGCGTCCGCGGCGCCGCGAGGAGGTGTTCAGCAGTGCGGCGGCGGACCTGTTCGCGGTTCCGATCCGCTCGGACGACGTGATCGACTACATCCGTTGGCGTGCGCTGCTGCGGGAGTCCCTGCGCGACACGGGCTCGCGACAGCGAGTGGTGGACGCGCTGCGCGCGCTCCTGGACGGCTCGCCGCGGCCCGCGTTCACGCGGTCCAACCTCATCCGGCTTCTCGCCGCCGAACAGCAGTGGCTGAAGCTGCCGCCGCTTCGGTTCACGGTGGCCCGGGACCTGCTGGCGGAGATCTGTGTGGCCGGGGTCGGCAAGTCGGTCAACGTCTCGCCGTGGCTTCGCGTGCAGGCGCTGATGGTGCTGGCGGCAACCACACCGCAGCAACTGACCGAGATACTGCCCCGGTTGCTCACCCTGGCGTTGGACGAGCCGGTCCTGGTCGACCAGATGCTTCTGGAGTGCCAGCGGCTCCTGAGCCGTCCACCGCACGATTCCCCCATCGACGTGGTACGGCTGCGCAAGAGCCTGCTGCGCTGCCGCAAGAGCCTCGAGGAGCGGCGCGAGGCGCGCGTCCCCGGTCTCGCGGACGAGTATCTGCACGTGGTGCAGCAGCTGATCACCGTCGCGGACCACAAGGTGGGCCCCAAGCCGGATGATCCGCAGAAGGCGTGGGAGCAGCTCCGCGAGGACTTGGGGCACGCGGTGATGCGACACCGGCTGGACTCGGGGCTGTTGCGCGTACGGGACTACGTGGAGGACCTGGAGGACGCGGCGCCCTCGCAGCGCGCGGCGCTCGACGCCCGCTCCGACTGGGAGACGTGCAAGCGGCACCTTGCCGAGCGGGCGCTGGTCTGTCTTCCCGCTCTGCGGCACGTCCTGGCCGGAGAGTACGTGGACGACCGGCTCGGGCGACGCGACCACGAACGGCTGATGCGGCTGGTGCCCAACGGGATCACGGCGCTCAGCGAGGTGACGGAGCGGCTCGACCGGCTGCTGCGCGCACCGCGCCAGGTGGACGACCCCGACTGGCAGACCGTACGGTACGAACTGCTCGACCGGCTCGACTGGTGGTACCGGATGTTCCTCGCGACGCATCTGCCGGAGACGGGCAAGCGCGCCCATCTCGTGGACCTGGTGTCGTCGGCCCCGGCCAGGCTCGGGCCCCGGCTGGAGGCCCTCCGTGCCGCGCAGGACCCCGCGGTCGAGGTGGTGGCGCGCGGGGCCGCGGGGGAGGCCGAGGTGTTCTGTCCGGTGCCGCTGCTGACCGAGGCCGTGGAACACGTACTGGACAACACGCGGCGCCATCGCGTTCCGGACGCCGAGTGCCGTGTCCACGTGGCGTACGCGGCGTCCGGGCCGGGCACCGTCGAGGTCTCCTTCCGTAACACCGGCACCCGGCCGCGGCGCGCGCCCGGCCAGGGGCTGCGGGCACTGGACGCCAAACTCCGGCCTTTCGGCGCGTCGTTGACGGGGCATGCCCTCGACGAGGCGGACGGCGAGAAGGGCTGGACGTTCGAGACGCTCCTGGCGCTGCGCCTGTGGGAGGGGGCCTGATCATGCAGGAGATCAGAGGGCTCATCATCGATGACGAGGAGCGCAACCAGCGGCGGTCCAAGGCCCGCCTCCAGACGCACTTCGCAAAGATCGGCTGGGACGTCCTGTGGGACTCGGCCACCGAGCCGGACCGTGGCCACGAACTGATCCGGGACGCGGACCGGCCCTACGACGTCGTCCTCGTCGACCTGCTGTTCGCGCGGGAGGACCTGCCGGACCTGCCGGAGCCGCGTGGCCTTGAACTGATCGCCGAGGCGAAGGAGCGATCGCCGCGAACGTACATCATCGCCGTCAGCTCCGGTGACGACACACGGCCCGACCTGTTCGACCAGGCGCGCCGCTCCGGGGCGCACCACGTCTTCCGGCGCTACGAGTTCACCCAGGGATCGCTGGACAACAGTCCGGCAGCCGTCGTCCGGGCCGTGCGCGAGCATCTCCTCAACAACGGGACGGTGCGCGCGATCCAGGTGGAGGCGGACGCCGACGACCCGGCGGTCCAGTCCATCGTCGACGAGGTCGGCGCGCCGACGTTGTCCCAGCTCTACAGCCGCGTCCTGGAGGCTGAGGGCGCGGAGACGGCGACGATGCGACTGGCACATCTCACGCCGGGCGCCTCGGGAGCGGTGGTGTGCTCGGTCGCGGCGATCTCACCGGGCAGTCCGGTGCTGCGGCATGTCCTGAAGGCCTCCCGCGACGAGGAGGCGCTGGCGCACGAGGCGGAGCAGAACGCCCGGGCGGCGAAGGTGTTCCCCGCGCTGCTGTTGATCAGGCAGCGGCCCGAACGACCGGTGGGCCCGGTCAACGGCTGGTACGCGCTCGGCGCTCCGCTGCCCGAGAACGCGAGGACGCTGCGCGCCTGGCTCGCGGCGGAGCCGCCGAAGCCGGACGTCGAGGACGTGATGTTCAAACTGTTCTGGGAGGGGCTGCGCACGCCGCACACCGAGAACCGGGAGAGCGCTGTCCCGCTGGTGGAGTTGCTCCGGTTCCCGTCCCTGCGCCGCCGGTTGGTACTCCAGGCGCTGGAGGAGTTCTCGCCCGCGCTGAGGCGCCCGGACGGGGGCGGCCTGTCCGACGTGAGGGACCTGACCCGGGAGCTGCGGTCGTTCCTGGAGGAGGGCAGACCACTGGGCGTACCGCTGAGCGAGCTGACCCGGCCGACCGTGACGACGTACGCCCACGGCGATCTGCACGGAGGCAACGTACTGATCTGCCTGGGCCGGCATCCGACGCCGGTGCTCATCGACACCAGCGCGTTCGGTCGGCTCAACTGGGCAGCGGACGCGGCCCGGTTCGGCGTGGACCTGCTGATGCGGTCGATCGACGCGGGCGTGGAATCGATGTTCTTCACCCGGTTCGCCGCCTGGCGTGCTCTGGCGGCGCGACTGGGCAGCCGCACCCCACCCGCCGAACCGGACACCACGGGCACCGCCGCCGCCCTGACGGCCTTGTCATGGCTGGTCACGCATCTGCACACGCTGTGCCCGGACGCCGCGGAGCCCGAGCGGGCCTGGGAGTGGCACGTGGTGCTCGCCGAGTACTTGCTGCGCGCGGCCTGTCACACCGACGTACCACCCCCGAAGCGGGCTCTCGCCCTGGTGGCGGCCCACGATCAGCTGAGGGAAGCCACCATGCTGTTGATGTCCTGAGTCAGTCCCGCGACGACCGTCGGGGGCTCCTCATGAACCGTCGAGGCGCGGCCGGCCGGCCGACGAGCCGCGCGGTGAGCCCCTTACCGGTCGTCCGACGCGACGAGTGGACGTACGCCGGCGGGGACTCGGCCCGGTCGGCGTACGGCGGTGGATGTCAGGACGCCGCGGGGCCGCCGACGGCCACCGCGTCGTCCTCGCCCTCCTCCAGCAGGTTCGCCGCCGCGCCCACGATGCTGGGGTCGGGGCTGCCGACGACCTCCTCGTCCTTGTCGGCGTAGGCGAAGCGGGCCAGCACGCTGCGCATGGCCTCGACGCGGGCCCGCTTCTTGTCGTTGCTCTTCACCACGGTCCAGGGCGCCTGCTCGGTGTCCGTCTCGCGGAACATGGCGACCTTGGCCGCCGTGTAGTCGTCCCAGAGGTCCAGCGAGGCCAGGTCCATGGGGCTCAGCTTCCACTGCCGCACCGGATCGACCTGCCGGATCGTGAACCGGGTGCGCTGCTCACTCTGGGAGACCGAGAACCAGAACTTGACCAGGTCCACGCCGTCGTCGACGAGCATCCGCTCGAAGGCGGGCGCCTGCCGCATGAAGCGCCGGTACTCGTCGTCGGTGCAGAAACCCATCACGCGCTCCACACCCGCCCTGTTGTACCAGGACCGGTCGAACATCACGATCTCGCCCGCGGTCGGCAGATGCTCCACGTACCGCTGGAAGTACCACTGCCCGCGCTCCCGCTCCGTCGGCTTCTCCAGCGCCACCACCCGAGCCCCGCGCGGGTTCAGATGCTCGGTGAAGCGCTTGATCGTGCCGCCCTTGCCGGCCGCGTCACGTCCCTCGAAGACGATGACGAGCCGCCGGCCGGTCTCCTTGATCCAGCTCTGCAGCTTCAGCAGCTCTATCTGCTGGAGCCGCTTGTGCCAGTCGTACTCCTTGCGCTCCATGCGCTGCTCGTACGGGTAGTTCTCCCGCCACGTGTCGACCGGGCTGCCGTCCGGCCGGATCAGTACGGGGTCGTCGTGGTCGGAGTAGTCGACCTGCATGCCAGCCAGCAGTTCCGTCATCCGGCCCTCCTCTTTCCGTGCTTCGCGTTTCCCACCACTCAGGTTCTTCCCGCTGTGTCAGTGGAACTGCGGCACGATCAGATATATGCCGTACGCCACCACGGCCGCGCAGGCCAGGAAACAGAGGCCGGCCTGGGCGAACCCCAGGGCGTCGCTGCCGCCGCCGCTGTCACGCGTGCCCTCGACCCGGGCGATGCCCAGCACGCCGAGGGCGAAGACGACGACCACTGCCACGGTGACTCCTGTGCTCACCGCGGCGACTTCACCGAGTGCGGTCCAGTCGAGATGCATGTCCGGGACTCTCCTAGGCTCAGGCGGACGTACCGACGCCGGTCGGCGTCGCGGTACGGACGGAGACCTCGTGGTGGTCGTTGACGTTCGAGGCGTGTACGGGGTTGCGGCGGGAGGCGACGACGATGAACGCGGCGACGGCCGCCGCGACGAGCGCGATGACCACGGTGCCAAAGGTCCCGCCGTGCTTCACGACGCTCGCCGACACCCCGCCGACCAGCGCGGCGGCCGGCAGTGTGACCAGCCAGGCGACCGCCATGCGGCCCGCGGTGCCCCAGCGCACCTCGGCCAGCCGCCTCCCGAGCCCCGCCCCGAGAATGCCACCGGAGCAGACCTGCGTGGTGGAGAGCGCGAACCCCAGGTGGGCGGATGTGAGGATCACCGTCGTGGAGGCCGCCTCGGCCGCGAAGCCCTGCGGGGACTGGATGTCGGTGAGCCCCTTGCCCATCGTCCGGATGATGCGCCAGCCGCCCAGGTAGGTGCCGAGCCCGATGGCCAGGCCCGCGGACGCGATGACCCAGACCGGCGGACCCGCGTCATGGCCCAGCGCGCCCGCCGAGATCAGCGTCAGCGTGATGACGCCCATCGTCTTCTGCGCGTCGTTCGTGCCGTGCGCCAGCGACACCAGCGAGGCCGAGGCGATCTGCCCGAGCCGGAAGCCCTTCGTCACCGACTTCTCACGGGCCCGGGCGGTGATCCGGTACGCGAGGTAGGTGGCCAGCAGCGCGGCGACACCCGCCACGAGCGGCGACGCCACTGCGGGGATCAGGATCTTCTCGAGCACCTTGTCGAAGTGCACGCCCTGCTGACCCGCGCCGACCCACACCGCGCCGATGAGGCCGCCGAAGAGAGCGTGCGAGGAACTGGAGGGAAGCCCGAGCAGCCAGGTCAGCAGATTCCACAGAATCGCCCCGACCAGGCCGGCGAAGATCATGCCCGGAGTGACGAGGGTGTCGTCGACGATCCCGCCGGAGATCGTCTTGGCGACCTCGGTGGACAGGAACGCTCCTCCGATGTTCAGCACGCCGCTGATGAGGACCGCTGTTTTCGGTTTGAGTGCCCCGGTCGCGATGGACGTGGCCATCGCGTTCGCCGTGTCGTGGAAACCGTTGGTGAAATCGAAGGCCAGAGCCGTGACGATGACGACCGCCACGAGGAACGTGATGTGGTCCATTCCTCGATGGAAGCAATCGGAGGCGTACGGAGGGGGAACCGGAGGCAAAGCCCACGCATGGCCGAGTGGAGGTGAACGTGTGTTTGCGGTCGTATCGGGCAACGTTCACACGCGCCGGGACCCGAGGATCCGCCCGACCGTCCACGCGTACCGATGGCCGGTCACTACCAGCCCGTCTGTGCCGGGCCGAGGCTCAGGCCGGTAGCCCGTAGCCAGTCGTCCTGGACGTCCCGGTTCCTCGTGCCGATGGAGAGATGGACGGCGTGGTTTCCTGGCGCGGGCTCGGAACACTGCTTGGTCCAGGCGCTGTTGACGCACAGCTGTACGCCGCACAGCTTGGAGGCCGGCAGTCCGCGCGGGGCCGCGTACCAGTGGACGTCGAGCTCCAACGGTCCCGCCGCTGCGACCATCTCGTCGACCTCGGCCTCGGTGCAGTTGTCGAGGGATCATGATCAGTACGGAGGTCGTGCCATGACCGCCCTCACCCTGTCGCGCCCCACCGGGCACCACGACGAGCGATCGTTCCTCCTCCAGCGGGCGCAGCCCGCGACACCGGCTTCCTGCGCTCCTTGATCTCCAACGCGATAGGCGGAGCGATCATCGCGAGCGTCAGCGCGGCATTGGGCACGGTCACCTGAACGCCCCTCACGCGGCGGGAAATCTCCGGGCGCCGCCGGAGCAGTGGCGGTCAGGTGCCGTCCGTTCCGCTCGTCCCCAGGTCCGGCGACACCCAGGCCCTGGGGACGGGATCACGTGCCAGGGGGATTCTGGTTCGGCTCGACGATGTCCAGGACGGCCATCATGCCCATGTCCTCGTGGTTGAGGATGTGGCAGTGCAGCACCGTCCTGCCGGTGAAGTCGGTGAAATGGATGCGGATGACCGCCTCGCCGAGCGCGGGCACGTTGATGGTGTCGTACCAGCCGTGGGAAGGGTCGTGCGGTTTCCCGTCGATACTCATCAGCTGAAAGTCGTTGGTGTGGATGTGGAAGGAATGGTCTTCCTTCGCGCGGTTGCGGATGGTCCACTCCTCGACGCTGCCGAGGGCGGAAGTGAAGTCGACCCGCTGCGGGTTGTACATCCGGCCGTTGATGTAGAACTTCGTGCCCGCCCCGTTCTCCGTGTAGACGACGGTCTTGCGGGCCGCGATCGTCGCGTTGCTGAGGTCCTCGTGCGGGGCGAAGCCGGTCGGGAGGGCGGCGCGGCTCATGGCGGTGCCGCCGCTGACGACGGTGGCCAGGTCGGCTCGGGGGAATTTGTTTCCGGCCGAGCCGGTGTCGTACGGGAGGGTCTCCAGCCGGGTGGTGCCGGGTCGGCCACCCTGGACGAGCACGTCGAAGCGCGCGCCGGCCGCGATGACCAGAGTGTCCTGGTCGTATGCCTTGGGTACGGGGATGCCGTCCTGGGCGATCACGCGGAAGCGGGTGCCCGGGAGGTGGAGCTTGTAGTAGATGTTGGCTCCGATGTTGGCGAGCCGCCAGAGCTGGGTCTCACCCGGCCGGATGTTGATCACCGGGTTCCGCTGGCCGTTGACGGTGCGGTTGGTGGCCGCCCCGATGTGAAGGGGATGGGTCTTCACCGAATCGCCATGGACCTGGAAGTCCTTGAGCGCGATCGTGTGCTCGGTGATGCCGCGCAGCGCCGGGGGCAGGTACTTCTGCAGGCCGTCGACGATGATGACGCCCGACTCACCGCCTGCTACCTGCGGTGCGGACATCATGTCCGCGTGCGAGTGGTACCAGTAGGTGCCGGTCGGGTGGTTGGACGGCAGCTTGTACGAGTAGTGATACGAGTGGTTGTACTTGATGGCGATGAAGATGTCGTCGGCGGGGGCGCGCGGCGAGACGTGGAGACCGTGCGTGTGCAGGTTGGTGTCCTCGTCGATGCGATTGGTCATGGTGAGGTCGATGCGGTCGCCGGGCCGTACGCGCAAGGTGGGCGGCATGTAGGCGCCGTTGTACGTGGTGGCGTACAGCTGACGGTCACCCACCTGCACCTTGCGGCGCTCGACCGTGATGGCGGCCTTCAGGAGGCCTTTGCGGCTGACCAGCTCCGGCGGGTCCTGCAGTCGAGGGCCGGGCGCGGAACTGTGGGCTTCCCTCGGCGCGGGCTGGAGGGTGGAGCGGGACGGGCCGGTCGGTGCCCGGCTCCCGCAGCCGGCCGACCAGCCGGAGGTCAGGAGCAGGCCGGCGGCGAGCCAGGCCGACGAGGAGCGGATACGGGACCGGGGCACATCACTCCCAGGGAAGCCGAGCGACCGGGCGGAGTCACGCCCGGGGAGGCCGAAGCCACGACGGTCCACCGACGGCCCGTCGGCCGGAATGTAGGAAAGAGGAACACCGTCGGGCGACACGCCACGCCCGCGAAGCGGCGGCAACCACTCAAGGACCGTGCGACTTCCACACGGATGGCGGCAGTTCCGATGAGCACACAACTCCGCCTGGAGGATCCACACTTGGCTCGCTACAGCGGTGCCGAGGTACGGGGCGAGGGCCCGCCGGACGCACGAGTACGCGCGCGGTGTCGCGGTCGCCCCACCCGCCGTCGTGGAGCCGGTGCCGGGAAACGGCACGACCATCGCCTTCTGGCCCGACGCCGAGATCTTCGGGACGGCGCGGTGCTCGTTCCCCGTGCTGGCGGAGCGTTTCCGGCAGGTGGCCTTTCTCGACCGGGGCCTGAGGATCTCCCTGACCGACGAACGCCCGGCAGGCGAGGCCCGAGCGGTGCTGTTCCGCTTCCCTGACGGAGTGCGGGACTTCGTGGCCGCCCTCGACGCGGAGGCGGGGGCGGCTCTCCACCCGAACGTCATCGGCTTCGAGCGGGAGGACCCGCGGATGGCGGGGACGATGGAGGCGGCCCTGCTGTGGAACGGCTGCCGCGAGGAGCGGATGCGCGGCTTCGCCAACAGCCTGGCCACTGCCCAGGGTGGCACGCACGTGGACGGCTTCCGAGACCGCGTGGCGGCCGCGGTCACCGCGTACGCACGGGAACGGGGGCTGCTGGCGGCAGCGGACCCCGATCTCCGCGCCGACCGGGTCGGCGCGGGTCTCACGGCGGTCGTGTCGGTGAAGCTCGACCGACTCGAATTCCTCGGCGCCACGCGCGGGTTGCTGGGCAACCCCGACGTGCGGGTCTGTGTCGGGGAGGCCGTCCGGGAGTACCTGGGCAGCTGGTTCGAGGGGCAGCCGGAGCGGGCCGCGGAGGTCGTCGGCCGAATCGTCCGGGGCGTCCCTCAGGACTGAACGGCGGCGGACGGTCTGGCGGCCGGCCGCCGAAGTACGTCGGACCGGCGCACCGAAGGCGCAGCCGGGCGGCGCCCCGCCGCCCTTCGCCCACGAGACCACGAACGCTAACTCAGGTGATGCCGCGCCCAGTCGGAGACGCCGCTCAGCCGGGCGGCGGCTCTGGCGGGGTCGCCGGTTCGGGTGGGCTGGTCCACCTCGAAGTCGTAGCCGGTCAGGCCGCTTTCCTCCTCGACGATGCGAGCGATCCGATAGACCAGATTCATCATCTCGGGTGCCGCCGGCCCCAAGTGGCGGTAGGCGACCTCGATGTTGGCCGTGTCCCCGTAGTAGTCGAACTGCACGCGTCCCGGTGGACCGACCGTCTCGAAAGTCAGGCTGTACGGGTACTCCTCGGACTCGACGGATCCGATCTCCCGCGAGACCCGGTCCACGATGCGGCCCCACACGGCCCGTTGTGTGCCGGTGAGGCGGAGCTCTGGCGGGTCGGCATCGGGATCGGAGCCGGCGTGGAGGCGGTCGAGCGTCTCGTGAAGCGTCAGGCCCTGTCGCACCCGCACGAACGTGATGTCGTAGGTCACCGGGTGAATCTACGGAACTTCCGGTTCCGCAGCGACTCCATTGCCTCGGCCCGGCGCCCGCCCCCGTGAACGGATGCCACCGGTCAGTGGACACCTTCGCGGTCCGGCGCGGAGTCCATGTGACACGCGCAGTCCACTGCGGTGAAGGCCCCACAGGGACCAGCGGAGCACACGCGCCGTGAGCACGGGCCGGCCCGGATCGTGCGGGGACAGCGCCGCCGTGATGCCGAACCCGACAGGAGGGCTGTGACGGGCATCACACCCCAAGGTTCGAACTTCCAGGCTCGCCACGCATCTAGTCGGCGTCGGGTCACCGGGCGACTTCGGAACAGCACATGGCCCAGGTCCTGTTGTCGACCGCCACCGAAGCGCACGACGACGCTTCCTCGCTCACCGAGGAGAGCCGCCACGAGGCCGTGGCGACCCTCCAGGCGTCCGAGCGCGGCCCCCTGTCCCGGGAGATATCCGAGTTGTGGCCGGCTGGGACCGAACTGGTCGGCATCCTCAACCCGCAGGGAGAACGGACCCATCCCACCCCGGTCATGCGTCGGACGTTGGAAGCCGGAGTGCGTCAGCACGTGCGTCATGTGGTGGCCAGTCGCTCCATCACCATCTGGGAGATGGATGTCACCAACCCCGTGGGCGCCCTGAACCCCTGCCCGTCGACCCTGGCCTGGCTCATGTTCCGCCGTGACGGACGAGTCCAGAGGCTTCGGGTGGTCTTTCCCCAGCCGTCGCGCTGAGGACTTGTTCCCGCGGACGGCGGCGGGGCTCGGGATCGGCGTGACCGCCGGCTTTCCCTGGTCCCGTCACCGTCCCGCGGGACCGTGTGCGGGCCTTGCCGCAGCCTGACAACTTCCTGATATTCGCACGCCATGTTGGATCCGTGTCCCGCCGCGACCGTGAGTTCCTCGCGCGCGGTCCTGCGCCATCACGCCGCGCCGCGTCGGCACCGTGCCGTCCGAACCGGCACCGGTTCCCCGGAGTGGGACACACCACCCGACGCGAAAGACGGAGCTCCCATGCACCACACCCGCCCGGCCGCGGCCCTTGCCGTCCTGTCGATCTCAGCCTGCCTGCTGGCCGGCTGCGGCACCGGACCCGGAGGCGACAGCGACCGTGCACAGGCGTCCCCCGTCATGGCCGGAGCCCCGGACACCCCCCGCATACGCCTGAACGCCGCCGACGGACAGAAGCACGTCTCCGTCAGGCGCGGTGGCCGTGTCACGGTCGCGGCCGGGAAGATCACCAAGGTGTCCCTGGCCACCGCGAACGGCCGCGTCGTCCACGGCGCCGTCTCCTCGAGTGGCAGAGCCTGGGCGCCCGATGCCCTCCTCGACCATGACACCGCCTACCGGTTGACGGTGGTGGCCGCGGGAGCCGGGGGCCGCAGGGCGACGAAGGAGATCGCGTTCACCACGGTCGCCGCGTCCGACCGCTTCACCGGAACGATCACCCCGGGCAACGGCTCCACGGTCGGTGTGGGGATGCCCGTGTCGCTCACTTTCGACAAGGCGATCACCGACAGGAAGGCCGTGGAGTCGGCCATCGAGGTCGGCTCCAGCAGTGGCCAGACCGTCGTCGGCCACTGGTTCGGCGCGCGCCGCCTCGACTTCCGTCCGCAGCGGTACTGGAAGGCCCACTCCGTCATCACCGTCGGAATCCGCCTCGACGGAGTAAAGGGTGCCGAGGGCGCGTACGGCGAACAGGACAGGACGGTCCGCTTCACCGTGGGCCGCAGTCAGGTCTCCACCGCGGACGCCTCCACGCACCGGATGACGGTCGTCCGAGACGGCACGCCGCTGCGGACGTTGCCCATCACGGCGGGAGCCCCGAACTCGACCACGTGGAACGGCCGGATGGTGATATCGGAGAAGCTGACCAGCACCCGGATGGACGGAGCCACGGTCGGGTTCGCCGGCCAGTACGACATCCCCGACGTCCCGCACGCCATGCGCCTGTCCACCTCGGGCACGTTCGTCCACGGCAACTACTGGGGCGCCGACTCGGTGTTCGGGCACACCAACATCAGCCACGGCTGTGTCGGACTCAACGACGTCAAGGGCGGCAACGACTCCCACCAGGACGGCGCCTGGTTCTTCGACAACTCCCTCATCGGCGACGTGGTCGTGGTCCGGAACTCCGCCGACCGGACGATCGCCCCCGACAACGGCCTCAACGGCTGGAACATGCCGTGGGACCAGTGGAAGGCGGGCTCCGCGCGCTGACGCGGAGGCTGGACACACGGCTCCTCCCGTCGCGTCGGCCGCGGGCGAAGGCTCGGCAGAACCAGAACCAGAACCTGGAGCAGAACCTGGAGCAGCAGCAGCAGCAGGAGCAGGAGCAGGAGCAGGAGCAGGCACGGTCGGCCCGGCGCGGGGACCGGGTCGGGCCGACCGTGCTGCCGAAGCCCTTGTTCTGGGGCCGCGGGTGGCCGTACCCCGCTCGGTGGACGCCTTCCGCGTCTTGATCCCCGTGTCCGGGGACTGACGGCCCTCGCGTCTCGTCCGGCCGCAGTCGACGATCATCACGGCGCCGGACACCTCGAACGGTGATCCGGAGCGTGAAGATCGTCCGGCTGGTCCGGAACTGCTGTTCCGGCGGCGTTCACCGCGATGCCACGCCTGTGTCCCTGGGGCCTGAATGAGTGGTTCCGCTAAGAGGTCCTAACAGAAGTTGTTGATCATGTGACCTTCGGCTTGGACAGTCGTTGGTCCAAGCGTGGGGAAACGTCAGTCGCGGCCGTGGATCGTGTCGGATGAACTGTGGTCGCTCATCGAGCCGTTGCTGCCCGAGCCGGGACCCAAGCTGGTCGAGGGTAGACCAAGGGTGCCGGACCGGCAGGCCTTGTGCGGGATCCTGTTCGTGCTGCACACCGGCATCCAATGGGAGTACCTGCCCCAGGAGTTGGGCTTCGGCTCGGGCATGACCTGCTGGCGGCGCCTGGCCGCGTGGAACGAAGCCGGCGTGTGGGATCAACTGCACCTGGTGCTGCTGAAACAGCTGCGGGCAGCAAAGCAGCTGGACTGGTCGCGGGCGGTGATCGACTCCTCGCACGTGCGGGCGGCCCGGCGGGGCCCAAAAGCGGACCCAGCCCGGTCGATCGCGCGCGGCCGGGCAGCAAACACCACGTCGTCACCGACGCCCAGGGCATCCCGCTCGCGGTGTCGCTGACCGGCGGGAACCGCAACGACGTCACCCAGCTCCTGCCCCTGATCGACAAGATTCCGGCCGTCGCGGGAGTCGTCGGCCGACCCAGACGCAGACCCGATGCCCTGCTCGCCGACCGCGCCTACGACCACGACAAGTACCGGCGCCTGCTGTGGCAGCGCGGTATCCGCCCAGTCATCGCCGAACGAGGCGTCGAGCACGGCTCCGGCCTGGGAACTTTCCGGTGGGTGGTGGAGCGCACCATCGCCTGGCTCCACGGCTTCCGCCGCTTACGCGTCCGCTGGGAACGACGCGACGACATCCATGAAGCCTTCCTCGGCCTCGCCACCTGCCTCATCACCCACAGGCACGTCCAACGCCTTTGTTAGGACCTCTAAGTGAGTCACTCGGAGGCACCGGAGGGCTGCCCCATGACCGGGATCGAACCCGAGTCCACCATCAACCGCCGTCGTTTTCTGCTCGCGTCGGGCGCCGTCGCGGCGGCCGGAGCAGCCGGATCGGCCGGGGCGTTCCTGCCCCGGCAACGCCGGCCCCACGCCGCGGAGCCCGCCGTGCGCGCCGCCGCTCAACGGTCCGCGCCGCACGCGACGACCACCCTGGAGACGACGGCCCGCCTCGGCGGAGCCCCGCACACCGGCACCTACCGGCGGCTGGTCTCCGGCCCGGGCTGGCCCATGGTCGTACGGGAGGAGATCGCTCCACCCCGCGCGGGCCGCGAAGACCGGCGTACCCCGCTCGCGTGTTTCGTGCAGTTCACCGACCTGCACATCGCCGATGTGCAGAACCCGCTGCGCACGGAGTTCCTCCGCTCCCGCACACCGACCGCGTGGCGTGCCCAGGAGGCGCTGACCGTCGCGGGCGCCGTCGCGCTCGTGGAGCAGGTAAACAAGCTCGGCGGGGGCCCGCACTCGGGACTGCCACCGGCGTTCGTGATGACCACGGGCGACAACATCGACAACAACTCCGCCATCGAACTGGAGTGGTTCCTCACGCTGATGAACGGCGGCCGGATCACCCCCAACACCGGGGACCCGAAGACCTACGAAGGCGTCCAGAACTCCGGGCTTCCGCTGTACTGGCACCCGGGCGACCCGGCGCTGCGCGACCTCGACAAGCGGCGCGGGCTGCCGCTGATCCCCGGTTTCCTCGACGCGGCGACCCGCACCCTGACCAGCCCGGGCCTGCGGATCCCCTGGTACTCCACGGTCGGCAACCACGACGACCTGCCCGGCGGCTGCCTGTCGCCCGCCCTCGACGACTTCGCCGTCGGTTCCCGCAAACTGCTGTCGGTCCCCGACGCGGACGCGGCCGCCTACGCCAAGGCGCTCGGTTCGGGCGACGACCCCAAGAGCGAGGTGCTCACGGCGATCCTGAACAGGCACGCCGCCTCCGCGCGGACAGTGACGGCGGACGAGCGGCGCCACCTCTTCACCCCGCACGACTACCTGGCCGCGCATCTCGACCCCGCCCGCGCCGGTGCGGGACCGGTGGGCCACGGCTACACACCGGACCACCTCGACGGCGACCGCATGTACTACACGTTCCAGGTCGCGGAGAACGTCATCGGGATCAGCATCGACACGACGTATCGCAGCGGCCACTACGAGGGGTCCCTCGGCGGCGATCAGATGCGCTGGCTGGAACAGACCCTGGCCGCGCACAGCTCCCGCTCCTACGACGCGGACGGCCGTCTCGTACGCCGTCCCGGAGCCGACGACGCCCACATCCTGGTCTTCAGCCACCATCACAGCCCGAGCATGACCCGCCGCCCCGACGCCGCCCGTACGGACGAACCGCGCCACGACGGCGCCGAGGTCATCGCCCTGCTCAGCCGCTTCCCGAACGTGGTCGCGTGGATCAACGGCCACAGCCACGTCAACCGGATCACCCCCCACGCGCACGCGACGGCCGCCCGCTCCTTCTGGGAGGTCAACACCGCCTCGCACGTCGACTATCCGCACCACGCCCGACTGTTCGAACTGGTCGACAACAAGGACGGGACGGTGTCCCTGTTCACCACCCTCGTCGAGTCGGCCGCCCCGCACCGCACGGCACCGGACTTCGACGATCTCTCGGCGGTCGGCCTCGCGTCGTTGTTCCGGGAGCTCGCCTACAACGCCCCCGGTCTCGCCGACAGCATGCGGGCAGGTGTCCAGGAGGGATGGGCCGGAGGCGCGGGCGACCGCAACACCGAGCTGTTGAACGTCGTCCCGTGACCCCTGTCGGAGAGGGCACGCGCGCCTCCGCCGTCCTGTACGACCTCGGGCGGAGACCGCGGCTTGTCTGAAGAATCGTTCTGTTGGTGTACAGGTTTCTCGAGCTTGTTTGTTCGGTTACCGATGCATCCGCAGCAAGAACGATTCCCACGATGGGTTGATCGCCGTGACGTCAGCATCGGTGCGACAGTCGCTTGACCTGCTCGCGGTCGCCGTCGACGATCTACGAGCCGGGCGACCGGTCATCGTGGTCGACGACGCGGACCGGGAGAACGGAGGTGACCTGGTCATGGCGGCCGAGTTCGCGACCGTCGAGACCATGGGCTTCTTCGTCCGCTGGACCAGCGGGCTGATCTGCGCGCCGATGGCCCCCGAGGTGGCCGACCGGCTGGAACTGCCACTGATGGTCCCGCCCGCTCCGGGCTTCGACACGGTCACCGGAACGCCGGCCGACATGGCAGTCGAAACGACCGCCTACACCGTTTCCGTGGACGCGGTCGGGGTCGGCTCGGGAATCTCCGCCGCCGACCGGGCACTGACCGTGCGGACCCTGGCCGACCCCGGCACCCGGCCCGACCGGCTGGTCCGCCCCGGGCATGTGTTTCCGCTGCGCGCCCGCCCCGGAGGGGTCGCCGAGCGACGTGGGCACACCGAGGCCGGTGTCGACCTGCTGCGCCTGGCGGGACTGTCGCCGGTCGCGGTGCTCAGCGAGGTCTGCGAGGACGACGGCTCGGTCGCCGGCTCCGCCCGGTTGCGTGCCTGCGCCGACGAGCACGGTCTCACGCTGGTCTCGATCGAGCAGCTGGCGAACCGGCTGCGGCTCTCGGGCACGGCGACGGCGTGACCCGCGTGCTCCGAGCGACGGTGTTCGACCTGGACGACACACTGATCGACACGGGAGACGCCTGGGGGCGGGTGTGCGCGGACTTCGTCGCCCGTCACGGTCACCGCTGGCGCGCCGAGGACACCGCCGCGCTGCACGGCAACGGCAGCTGGGCTTCGTACGTCAGCGGCCTGTGCGGCGGTGCGGCCGGCCCCGCCGAGGTGGTCGAAACCTGTGCGGCCGCGATGGTCGACGAATGCGCCGCGGGACGGGTGAGGGCGCTGCCCGGGGCGGTGGAGCTGGTCCTCGAAGCCGGACGGCACGGGCCGGTCGGCGTGGCCACCGCCAGTCCCCGCAGCTTCGTCCTGGCGGCCCTCGAAGGGCTGGGCCTGCTGGCGGGGCTGCGCGCCGTCGTGTGCGGCGAGGACGTGGTCCGGGTCGAACCCGCGCCGGATCCGTACCTGCGCGCGGCGGCAGAGGTCGGCGTCCCGCCGTCCGGTTGTCTGGCGGTCGAGGACTCGCCGAACGGCATCCGGTCGGCGGCCGCCGCCGGCATGTGTGTCCTGGCCGTCCCGCGCGGGGGCACGACACTGCCGGACGAGGTCGCCCACCTTTCCGCGGCGCGGGCGAACGGCGCGGCGGAGGCCCTGCCGCTGCTGACCCGGCTGCTCGCGGCCCGGCCCGAGCTCCTGATCCATGAAGGCGCTTCATGAAGGCGCTCCATGAAACCGCGACCGGCAGAGGGGCCGGTTCCGTCGCGGTGTCGCGCGGCTTCGGTCAGGACCTCTGCTCCGCGGGCTGACCCGCCCAAGCCTGCTCCAGCGCCCGGGTGAACCCCTCGGGCGACTGGACGCCGCTGACGCCGTAGCGCCGGTCCAGCACGAAGAAGGGCACTCCGCCGGCGCCGAGGTCGGCAGCCAGGCGTTCGTCGGCTCGCACCTCTTCGGCGTACGCGTCCGGGTCGCCGAGCACCGCCCGTGCTTCCGTCTCGCCCAGCCCGACCTCGACGGCCAGGTCCACCAGAGTCTCGGTGTCGTAGATCGAGCGCTCCTCCGCGAAGTTCACCTGGAAGGCGAGATCCGTCAACTCGTCCTGGACGCCACGGGTCTTGGCGAAGTGGAGGAGCCGGTGCACGTCGAAGGTGTTCCCGAAGACCCGTCCCCCGACGCGGAATTCCAGTCCCACGGATCTCGCCATGTCGGCGGCCTGCTCCTCGCGGGCGATCTGTTGCTCGCGCGTGCGCCCGTACTGGGCCGCGACCGCTTCGATGATCGGCACGGCACCGTTCTCGGCGCGTGGATTGAGCTCGTAGGACCGGTGCACCACCTCCACCTGATCACGGTGCGTGAAGGCGGCCAGCCCCTGGTTGAAGCGGGCACGGCCGACGTAGCACCAAGGGCAGGCGATATCGGTCCAGATCTCGACACGCATGGGTGGCATCTCCTGTGTTGTCCGCGCGGGCGGCGCGTAGGCGGAATCGGCCGGCCGGGGCGCGTGGTCCCGCCTGACGGAATCCTGACGGGAAGGGTCACGGCCGAACCGCGACGGTTTGTGTAACGGTCAACCAGACAGTAGACGACCGATCGTCTACTAGCAACCAGTGGATGGCGCGACGGAGGGTAGGCGGGGCAGGTAAAGGGTGCAGTTGACATGGGCACGGACGTTCGCTCCCGGGTGCTCGGCACCGGGGCGCCCGGCCGGACCGCTCTCGTCCGACCGGGCGCCCCGGCCTCGTGCGAGGAGCAGATGCACCGACCGCTGCTCAGCCGAGCGCGAACTTCTGGGCGGCGGATCCGTTGCAGTCCCAGATGCGCAGGCGGGTGCCGTTGGCGGTGGCGCCGTCGGGTGAGTCGAGGCAGCGGCCCGACTGCGGGTTGAGGAGCGAGCCGTCGGCCTGCTGCTGCCAGATCTGACCACCGGCACCGTTGCAGTCCCACAGCTCGACCTGGGTGCCGTTGGCGGTTGCGTTGCCGTTGATGTCGAGGCAGCGGCCCAGGGTGTGCAGCCGGCCGTCCGAACTGTGGAACCAGTGCTGGTCGACCGCGTACGACTGGCAGCCCCACAGCTGTACGGCGGTGGCGTTGGACCCGATGTCGTCCCCGGCCACGTCGGCGCAGGTGCCGCCCGGACCCGCCACGGGGGCGCCGCCGTTGACGGCGAACTTCTGGGCGGCGGACCCGTTGCAGTCCCAGATGCGCAGGCGGGTGCCGTTGGCGGTGGCGCCGTCGGGAGAGTCGAGGCAGCGGCCCGACTGCGGGTTGAACAGCGAGCCGTCGGCTCGCTGCACCCATTTCTGGCCCCCGACCCCGTTGCAGTCCCACAGTTCGACCTGGGTGCCGTTGGCGGTGCCGTTGCCGATGATGTCGAGGCAGCGGCCGATGGTGCCGAGGGATCCGTTGGCGTTGTGCGTCCAGTGCTGGTCCTCGGCATAGGACTGGCAGTTCCACAGGCCGACGGCGGCACTGTTCACGCCGGTGTCGTCCGCGCTGACGTCGACACACTGGTTGCCCGGGCCGGTGATGGTGCCCTGCGGACCGTTCGGGACGCTGGTCTGGCCCGAGTAGCCGACGGAGACGATGTTCGCCTGCACGGCGTTCTCGGCGGCGTCGGTGGGATAACCGGCGACCATGACGCCCTCGAAGAAGGACCCCATGTTCCAGTTGCTGTTGTCGCCGCCCGTGCCCAGGATGATGCCGCCCTCCTGCTGCATCGGCCGGTATCCGCCCCGCGAGGGCAGGGCCCCGTCCCACCATGTCGTCAGCCCGCCGGACTGGGAGTTGCCTCCCTTCAAGGCGTAGGTGGTCTGACCGTTGTTCTTGAGGACCGCCGTCACGTACGTGCTGTTGTTGCCCTTGTTCGCGGTGTTGGAGCCGTTGTCGCCCTGGAACATCCCGTTCTCCAGGTCGGCTTCGACCCACGGTCCGGAGCCGCTGCAGGGCGCGAAGTAGCAGGTGGTGGCGATGGACACGGCGTCCATGTGACCGTTGCCCGTGTCGGCGGGCGTGGACTCCGCGTTCCCGTAGTCGAAGCAGCAGGCGGAGCCGACGTGGGTGCCGCTGGCGACCATGTACGCGCCCTCCGGCTGCCCGTTGACGGCGACACCCGACGCGGCACCGTGCGAGCGGTAGCCGACGCCGGGGGAGACCCAGATCCCGTACACCTTGTGGCCGCCCGCGGTGACCGACAGCTCGCTCGCGTCCGCGCCCCGGTCGGCGCCCATTCCGGCCGTGCCGGCGGGGCCGGGAAAGAGGTCGTTGTGGCGGGAGGTCTGGTCGTACACCTTGGAGATGCTGCACGTGGTGTTCGCGCAGAAGGTGTCCTGCTGACCGGCGTTGGCGTAGCCGCCGGCCGACAGGAGTCCGATGTCGGTGCTCGCGCCGTCGGAGACGCGGGTGACCTGGTAGAGCGGTCCGCCGTACGCGGAGAACAGCGCGCGGGTGGTGCTGTGGGCGGCGACGCACGGGGTGCCGGCACCGGCGTAGAGGTCGCAGGGCTGTGATCCCGCCGCCTGGGCCACGCCGGGGAGGCCGACCAGGGCGGTGACCAGCAGGCCGAGGGCGGCGGCGACGGACATCAGGGCCTGTGCGAGTCGGCGAGCGGGCCCGGCCGGGTGCGGTGGGTGGAGACGCGAGGTGGCAGATCTTCTTCTGCGCATAGGTGCTCCCAATGGGGGGATGGAGCTACAACTCGCCCTTGGGGCAGCTGAGTTGACGCTGCCTGGCGACTGCGTCGGAAGCTACGCGCGCTGGTTGATAGCGTCAATATTTGTCGCTTTTCTTTTTTCCTGGCTCATTGTCGTGTCTGAACGTGTTGCTTTGCGGCGATTGATGCAAGGGGGACCTGTCGCGCCCCCGAGAACCCGTCGCGACGCGGCGAACGAGGCGCCCGGCCGGTCCGCACGAGCGAGGCCGCGATGTGCGGCCTCGGCCCCCTCGTTGGGCGGGTGCGGACGCTGGGGTCACTTTCTTGCGGCGGCCGTCCTTTACACCGGGCACCTCCGGCCGGCACACCGTCCGGGTGCGGATGAGCTCCGGGCGGCAGAGCAGGTGACCAGCCCCGGGGCGACCCGGTTGCGGCATCATCGCCGGCCGCAGGGGTACCTGCGTCCCATGCCATCCCTGCGCCAGGAAGTGAGAACGCCATGAGTGAACGCCGCGTGGAAGCCCCTGGGAACGGTGGGGCACCGTCGTCGAAGCCGATCCCGAGGGACCTGCCCGATCAGCAGGCCACCTCCGACGAGGACCCCTGGGACGTCGTCGGTGTCCCGACGCGGGCCGCCGCCGACCAGGAGCCCGATCCTGAGATTCCCGATACGGACGAGGCCGGGACCGGCCGCAGGGGCGCGTCGCACTCCGGCAGCGAACGCCCGGCGCATCCCGTGCCCGACGAACCGCCCGCCTGACCGCCCCCCGCGGGGCGGGAGTTCCGGCGGGTGCAGCCGCCACGGGGTCTTCGCGGCGGCCGACGCCTCCGCCGAGGATCCGAAGCGTGTCGTCGACCCTCAGCAGAAAGGAGTGTGACCCCGATGGTCACTGTGTCCCTCACCGGAGCGTCCAAGGAGGACGCGGCCACCGTCTTCGACGTCCTGCGGACGGCGTTCCCCGTCGACCGGCCCCCGGACGCCGTGCCCCAGGAGCAGCCGGGGGACCACCCCGCCGTATGGACGGCGCAGTTCGTGCCGACGCAGGAGCGCATACCCACCGGGCCGGCCCGGCTGGAGGGCTCGCTCACCGCCACCCTGCAGGGCGGCTATGTCGCCGTGGACCAGCTCTGCGAAGCCCTGAGAGCGGCCTTCGCCGTGGACGAGGAGGGCACGGCGTCGGGAGACCAGGAGAAGGAGGTCGACCTGCGCCTCCGAACGAAGCGGTAGTGACACGGGGACCGCGTCGCACGGCCTGCGCACACGCCTGAGCGGCGCCCGCCGCCCATGCTGCCGGATGAGGTCACGCCTCCTGGACGGTGGTGAGGTCGGCGAGTCCGGAGAACATCAGGACGGGAGTGAGCAGCGGGGCGGTGATGAGCTCGATGCGGTCCGCGTGGGCGAACAGGACGCTCAGCCCGGCGCTGTCGAGATAGTCGATCTCGGTGAGGTCGATGACGACACGCCCCGGCATGTTCTCCAGTGCGGAGGCGAGCGCGTCGGTGTTGCTCATGTCGATCTCGCCGGTGGCCTTGAGGAACGCGGTTCCGTCCGGCCGGTGCCCTGGGGTGAGGGTGAGGGGTGTGGTCATCAGGAGATCCTCGTGTGCATGTCGACAGTGGTGCCGACTGGTCCAGGGGTGATGGTGACCTGTTGCATCATCGCTCGCATCAGGGCCACTCCACGGCCGCGGTGCGCGTTGGCCTCGGGTTGAGGAGTCTTCCAGCGTCCGGTGTCGGCAACCGTCAGCCGCAGGTTGCCCACGAGGGCTTCCGCGCGCAACCGCACGGTCTGCCCCGGGGCGTGACGGTGACCGTGCTCAATGGCGTTCGCGCAGGCTTCCCCCGCGGCGACCAGCACCCTCTGTGCCGTGTGGGGCGGGAGGTCGCACTTGGCCAACCAGGTCCGCAACGCCCTGCGCACCGGGGCGAGTTGCTCCGACTCGGCCGGGAACGTCAACTCCAGGGGCGCGGGGTGACGGTAGAGCAGGAGAGCGACGTCGTCGTCGTAGCCGTTCGCCGGGGCGAGGCGTGTCATGACCTGGGTGGCCAGCTCGTCGACCGCGGTCTCCCGGCCGTCCTGGACGGCTTCTCCCGCCTGGTCGATGCCGGTGGTCAGCGGGCGCCGACGGCGTTCGACGAGGCCGTCGGTGTACAGCAGCAGGGTGGCGCGGGCGGGCACGGTGCACTCCGCCTGCGGCCGCTGGGCACCGGGGCGTACGGCGAGCGGAGCGTACCGACCGCCGTCGAGGAGTTGGGTGGTGCCGTCGGGGTGGGCCAGGATGCCGGGCGGATGTCCGGCGCTGGAGTAGGTGAGGTGACCCGTCTCCGGGTCCAGCACTCCGCAGAAGACGGTGGTGCACAGGGCGCCCTGTACGCCGGCCGCGAAGTGGTCCAGCGCCATCAGGGTCCGGCCGGGATCCGAGTCCTGGAGCAGCAGGGCCCGGCAGGCGCTGCGCAGTTGACCCATCACGGTGGCGGCTTCCAGACCACGGCCCACACAGTCGCCGACCACGATGCCGATCCGGCCGTTGGGCAGGGTGATGGTGTCGTACCAGTCGCCTCCTACCTCCAAGGGGCGGGCGGCGGGCTCGTAGCGGACGGCGAAGCCCTCGGGCAGCTTGGACGGGCCGAGGATGGCCCGTTGCAGAGCCAGAGCGGTCTCCCGCTGCTGATCGATCTGGTGGGCGCGGGCGAGACTCTGGGACAGGTGCCCGCCGAGCAGCGACAGCAGGAGCTGGTCCTGGTCCGTGAACGGCCGGTGCCGGTGCAGGTCGAGCCAGATGACCAGGGGACCGTCAGGGTGTTCCAGGGTGATACCGGCCCCGGTGGCGTCGGCGAGCGGTGTCAGCGTCGGCCCGTCCCGCAGCGCGGTCAGCGCCGCACGCCGGTCCTCGTCCAGGGTGCTCCAGGCCAATGATGCGTCCGAGCCGCTCAGTTGAGGCCCCTGGTCCGCGGAGAACACCACGGCGACGACGCGCTGGGCGCGCCACAGGGTCTCCAACTCCTGCAGGGCTCCTGCCAGGGCCTGCGGAAGGCTGGTGGCCTGGGAAAGACGCATGCTGAGAGCGGCCAGAGCGGTCTCTCGCTGGATCGCGTAGTGCTCCGCGGTGGCGTCCCGGAAGGTTCCCACGGTGACGGTGCGTCCGGTGTCGGGGTCCTGCGCCTGGTTGAAGGAGGCACTCGCCCACAGCCGGTGTCCGTCGCGGTGCGTGACGGGGATGGTGTAGCTGCCCCGGCTGTTGGCCAGCAGACCGGAGAAGGCCTCGGCGACCTGCTGGTGGGCGTCGGCGTCCGCTTCGGCGTCCGGCCACCAGGGGTGGACGGGCGCGTAGGGCAGCCCCTCGGGCCCGTATCCGAGGATGTCGGTGAACGCGGTGTTGATCTCGATGACCGCGCCGTCCTCGTCGCAGACGAAGAACGCCTCCTGCAGGGAGTCGACGAGCGCGGTGCGCCAGCGGGCATGGTGGTTGCGCAGCCGCGAGAGGTCCAGGTTGGCGCGCACCCGGGCGAGGAGTTCGGCCGCGGCGAAGGGCTTGACGAGATAGTCGTCAGCGCCCGCCTGCAGTCCCTCGATGGACGCTTCCTCGCCCGCGCGGGCGGACAGCAGGAGGACGGGGACGGCCGCGGTCCGCGCCTCGGCACGCAGTGCCGTGACGAGGGCGAGTCCGTCCATGCGGGGCATCATGACGTCGCTGACGACGAGATCCGGCGGCTGCGCGCGCACGGCCGACAGAGCCTCCACGCCGTCGGTGACCGTGGCCACTTCGTACCCGGCTCCGGTCAGCAGCCTGGTGAGGTACTCACGCATGTCGGCGTTGTCGTCGGCGATCAGAACCCTGGCGGCCGCGACCGGTTCGACGGAGGACGTGTCGACCGACGGGTCCTTGACGCCCTGGGGGACCGCGTCCGTCCGCTCCCCGGGCAGCCAGCGCAGGGCTTCCTCCACATACGGCGCGGCCGCGGCGGGTATCGCGTCCCGTCGGGTGCCGGAGACCAGACTGTCGGGCGGCAGATGCGCGGTACCGAAGGGCAGACGAATGGTGAAGCGGGTGCCCTCGCCCTCGGCGCTGGACGCGGTGATCGTGCCTCCGTGCAGGGTGACGAGTTCCTCCACGAGGGCGAGACCGATGCCGCTGCCCTCGTCGGAGCGGGACCGGGCGTTCTCGATGCGGTGGAAACGTTCGAACAGGCGCGGCATCTCGTGGGCCGGGACACCGATACCGGTGTCCGTGACGGTCACCACCGCCTCGCGGCCGTCGCTGCGCAGCCCCACAGCGATGGAACCGCTGAAGGTGAACTTCAGGGCATTGCTCAGGAGGTTGAGGATCACCTTCTCCCACAGCCCGCGGTCGACGTACACCGGGTTGTCGAGCGTCGGGCAGTCGACCGTGAAGGTCAGCCCCGCCTTCTCGACGGCCGAGCGGAAGACGCTGGAGAGCTCGGCGGTGAGCGAGGCCAGATCCACCGGCTCGTACTGGGCCTGCATCCGGCCGGCCTCGATGCGCGAGAAGTCCAGCAGGCTGTTGACCAGCTTGCCGAGCCGCAGCCCGTTGCGATGGATGACGTCCAGCTCCGCCCGGACCTGCGGATCCGACTGGGCCAGCCGGCCGCGCAGTTCCTGCACCGGGCCCATGATCAGGGTGAGGGGGGTGCGGAACTCGTGGCTGATGTTGGAGAAGAACGTGGTCTTGGCCCGGTCCAGCTCCGCGAGCACTTCCGCACGCCGCTGCTGCGCCTGGTAGCTGCGCGCGCTGGCGATACCCGCCGCGATGTGTCCCGCGGCCAGCTCGACGAAGCCCCGGTAACCGCCGTCCAGTGGCCGGTAGCGGTTCAGCGCCGACACGAGGAATCCGTACGGAGCGCTGCCGGGCTGCAACAGCGGCACCACCAGGGCCTGTGTCGGGGGCTCCTGCCAGCTTCCGGCGGGCAGCGCCGAGGCCGGAACGCCATCCAGATCCATCAGCACCGCTTCGCCCTGGAGCAGCTCGGTGACGGGCCACACCGTCCCGGCGCCGTCGGCGGGCAGCGTCCGCGGAGCCACGGGATCTCCCGCGCTCACCCCGGTCGAGGCCGCCAGCCGGGCGGAGCCGTCCTCCTCGAAGATGTACGTCAGGGTGAAGGGAAGATCCTGCGGATTGTGCTCCAGCTGCCGGCCGGCGAAAGCCAGCATCTCCTTCTCGGTACGCACCACGCTCGGATCGGATCCGAGATCACGCAGTGTGGCCATCCGTCGCTCGCCGATGACCCGCTCCGTGTCCTCGCTGACCACGCACAGCATGCCGACCACGCGGCCGTCGTCATTGTGCAGGGGACTGTAGGAGAAGGTGTGGTACGACTCCTCGGGGAAACCCGAGCGCTCCACGAACAGCAGGAGCGCCTCGTCCCAGGTCGCCCGGCTCGTGGTCATCACCGTGTCGATCCGCGGGCCGATGTCCGGCCAGATCTCCGCCCAGACCTCGCGCGCCGACCGTCCCAGGGCCCACGGGTACTTCCCGCCCAGGGTGTCGCTCCGGTACGCGGCGTTGCAGAAGAACGTCAGCTCCGGGCCCCACGCCATCCACATGGGGAACCGTGAGGACAGGAGAATGCTCACCGCCGTCTGCAGGCTCTGCGGCCAGCCGGACGGTGATCCGAGCGGCGTCGCCTCCCAGTCCACCGAGGCGAGGTCACGCCCGACCTCGCTGTCGGCGGCGAAGACATCGATGCCCGCCGCCGGTCGTGCCTCAGGCTCGGGCTTCTCGGTGCCCACTCGACATCCCCTCGTTCCTGTCTGCCGACACCGTCAAGCGCGGTACACGTCCAAAGAGCCCTCACGACCGCGCCGCCCTCGCCCCGCCCGACCGCTCGGCGTCCCCCGGGAGTCGCCACCACGGCCGTGGTGCGGTGGCGCGATCCGTAGGATAGGACAGCCACTCTCACCATGGGGGTGGGGGGACGAACAGGAGTCGGCGGTGGCTGTGCAGGACGACGCCCCACCTCCTCGAGCGATGACCTCGTTGATGGGCGAAGCCCGGCGCCCGGACGTCACGCAGCGCTACGGCGGCCTGGAAGCAGCCGCCGTCGACAGCATCCTCAGCCGGGTCGCCTCACTGGCCGCCGCCCTCTTCGACGCGCCCCTGGCAACGGTAGCGGTCGCCGGCACCGACGGTGCGTGGTTCCGGACGACGCACGGACCGGACCCGGTGGCCGACTCCGGCTGCGCCCCGGAGCTGTGGACCCGCACGCTCCTCCCCGACAGCTCCGGCACAGCCGGTGCCACGTCCACCGGTGCCCGTACGGTGATCGGTCGGCCGATCCATGGTGAGCTGGGCATACGATTCTGCGTCGCCGCTCCCGTCGTCACCGCGGGCGGCGAGCGACTGGGCAGCATCCAGGTGCTGGACACCCGGCCCAGGAAGGCCACCGACCGGCAGATGAGCGCTCTCGAGGACCTGTCCACCCTGCTGGTGGACGAACTCGAACTACGGCTGTCGGTGAGCGGCACCGTAGCGACCGAGCGCCGTATGCGCAGGGACGCCGAACGCCTGGCCCGCACCCTCCAGCGCACGCTGCTCCCGCCCGCCCTGCCGGAAGTTCCCGGGCTCGGGGTCGCCGCCTCGTACCACAACGCCTCACCGGACGAGGTAGGAGGAGATTTCTACGACCTCTTCCCCCTCAACGACGGACGCTGGGGTTTCTTTCTGGGGGACGTGTGCGGAAAGGGCGCCGAAGCCGCCGCCTTGACGTCCCTGGCCCGATATACACTGCGTGCCGCGGCCATATACGACCCTGATCCGTGCGGGGTTCTGGCGAATCTCGACACCGTCCTCAAGGGCGAATACCAGGGTGATGATCCCCGTTACCGCACCGCCGTATTCGGAGTCCTCCAGCCGGAGGCGGACGGGTCCTTCGCCGTCACGCTGGCCGGCGGAGGCCACCCGCCGGCGCTCGCCCTGCGCGCGGACGGGGCCGTCCATCCCATCTCCACCAAGGGAGGCCACCTCATCGGTCTCCTTCCCGACCCGCACTTCGTGACGGCCACCCTGCGACTCGCCGCCGGCGAGACGCTGCTGCTGTACACGGACGGTCTGACCGAGGCACGCACCGAGACGAGGGCCATGCTCGGAGAAGCGGGACTGGTCGCCCACCTCTCCGCGATCCGCCCTCCGGGTTCCGGTGCTCTGCTGACCGCCATCGATGAGCTTCTTGGTGGCCTCGGCGCAGGTGTCACCGACGACACGGCACTATTGGCCCTCTCCGTCCCGCCTCCCCGCAATGAACCGACCGCCCAGGAGCTCCAGTGACCCAGCGCACCCTTATCGCCGCCTCCAAGGCTCATTCCTCCGGGGTCACCGTGCTCACGGCAACCGGTGAACTCGATTACCACACCGCCACGGAACTGCGCGCGGCGGTGGACGACGCCGCCTTCACATCCGACGGCACGGTGATCGATCTGAGCGGGCTCACCTACTGCGACTCCACGGGCCTCACCGTCCTGGTCACCGCGTACCAGCGGGCCCAGGCCGCCGGATCTCCCCTCGCCCTGGCCGGACTCAGCGCGGATCTCACCCACGTGTTCGAGATCGTCGGACTCGACCAGCTGTTCAGCCTCTCCCCGACGATTGAGGAAGCCATCAAGTCGCTGCGTCGCTGATGCCCGCCCCCGGCGTCCCGAGCGCGCACCCGGTCCGCGGCAGTGCCCTGGAACAACGCGGGGACGGCGCCCTTAACCCGCTGTCGGCTCGCGAGGCGGGTGGACGCTCAGCTGTGCAGGGCCTGTTCGACGGTGGGATGGCAGGCGATGACGGAGTCGAGGCCGACGAGCTGGATGACGCGCAGGACGGGTCCCTGAGCGCCGGCGACGCGCAGCCAGCCGTTGGCATCGGCGGCAGCCTGGTGGGCGGAGACGAGGACGTTGATTCCGCTGGAGTCCATGAAGGTCACGGCGCTGAGGTCCAGCGCGGTACGGGGCGGGTCCTGGCCGTCGGCCGGCAGCAAGATGGCGCGGAGGGCGTCCGCCACATCGTGGTCGATCTCACCGGCCAGCGTCACGACACGGATTCCGTTGGTCGTGTGTTCTTTGACGGACAGTCGGTCCGGCCTGTCCGTTCCCTGGATGCTGGTCACTGTCTCCTCGTTTGCGCTCGCCCGGTCCACCGCGTGGAGATTGTGCCCCAACGCCCGGGGCGGATGCAGCTGAACGGCTGTGCCGAAGAGCACGTTGTGATTACGTGATTGAGTGACGGGTACACGAGGGCTGTAACAGACGGGGAACGAGGGAGTCGGGATGGGAGCCCAGACCGGCGATGAGCACGGTGTGGGGCATGTCACCACGGTACAGGCGAGTTACGCCTTGGGTGACGACGACGGCTGCATCGCCGACGCCCGCCATCTCGCTGTGGCCTTTCTTGAGCAGGCGCGTACCGTGCACGGTCTGGCCGTGTCCGCCCGGGTCATGGATCTGACGCAGCTGGTCGTGAGCGAACTGGTCACCAACGCCCGCAAGTACGCTCCGGGGCCGACGCTGATGCACCTTCGGATCGCCGACGGCATCGTGGACGTCGCCGTCTGGGACAGCGACCCCACCGTCCCCACCGCCCGGACCGCCGACCCCGGCAGGATCGGCCAGCACGGTCTGGAAATCGTGAAGGCCGTGGCCTGGCACCTCGACGTCGAACGGGAAGCGGTCGGCAAGCGCATCACCGCCCGGCTGCCCCTGGCCGACACACCCCGGAGCGGGGTCACCGCACTCCGCCTGCCGTGACGGAACGTCAAGCGGCCTTCCAGCCACCGAGGCCCACCCACCCACCCTCCTGGCTGCGCCGTGCCGCCGGTGAGTGGGACCAGAAGCCGGTGGGTGGGATGAGCGAAGCCGGTGACTGGGATGGGAAGTGGGGGCCGGCCGGAGAATCTTCGGCCGGCCCCCGCTCGTGGGGTGGTGCTGCGGGTCAGGCGCGTCGTTGGCCCTGGTAGTAGGCGCCGACCTGCTCGTGGTAGCCGGCGTCGCCGACGTGCTTGTCCTTGTCGAACTCGGGGGAGTCCTTGATCTGGTCCTTGGTGAGAGCGACGTAGATCTTCTGTTCGGCCTGGTCGATCGTCGTCACGGTGCCGGCGGGCAGCAGGACGTGCTTGCCGAAGATCCACACACCGGTGTCGACCACGAGGTAGGAGGAGTGGACGTCGTCCGAGTGCTTGTCGACCTTGCCGATGCTGCCGTCGGTGGCCTCGACCTTGTAGCCGATCAGGTCGGTGCCCGCGGCGTGGCCGGTGGTCGGCTGGTAGCCCCAGATGTTGTCGCTCATAAAACGGCTCCTTCTTCGATATTTTTCGCTTCCCCACGGTCAGAAAATGCGGGGTTGTACAGGCGCCATCGAATTCGGTGACGTTTTCTCGGAACGCCGGGTGCCCTGCGTCCCGGATGCTACACATCGAATGTCTCAGCACGCCGGGATGGGGCGGCACCGATGTTTTCCCTGTGGAAACTTTCCGGGTTTGGGGGCCGTGAACGGGGTGAGACGGGGGGTGAATCCTTTTCCCGATACGACAGGATGTGAGTGGTTGTGGCTGCGGACGAGAAGGCTCAGGCCAAGGGCGAGCAGGCCGAGGGAAAGGTCAAGAAGGTCGTCGGTGGTGCGGTCGGCAACGAGTCCCTGAAGGCCAAGGGGCACGCCGAGGAGTCCAAGGGCGACCTGCGCGAGGCCAAGGAGAAGGCCAAGGACGCCGTCAAGCCCAAGTAGTCCACGGCAGGTGCATGTGACACCGGCCTGTCCGGTCCCGGCAGTCCGTCTCCCGTTTCGGACTGCCGGGATCAGTGGCGTCCCGGCACGACGACGTGGGAGCCGGCAACGACGACGAGGTACCCGGCCCCGGATGCCGTCGGTTCGCCCCGCGCATGTTTGAGCGGCGCTGAGACGTGCACGCGCCCCATATGACCTATTCGAAGCGAGAGACAGAGCGAAAGTACGAAGCCCCGTCGGCCGATGACACCGCGTGGCTGCCGGACCTCACCAGCGTGGACGGCATCGCCTCGGTCGTGGGTGAGGGCCCCGACGAACTGGACGCCGTGTACTACGACACTGATGATCTGCGTCTGGTCGGCGCGTCGGCGACACTCCGGCGAAGGACCGGTGGGGCCGACGCCGGCTGGCACCTCAAACTGCCCATGTCCGGGGACAGCCGGGAGGAGGTGCGGGCCCCGTTGTCCGACACGATTCCGGTCACCCTGCGTGACCTGGCCCTCTCCCGTACCCGAGGGGGAGATCTGAGGCCGGTCGTCCGTATCCGGTCCACCCGCAGCACGCAGCACCTCGTCGGTCCCGAAGGTACGGTCCTCGCGGAGCTGAGCCTCGACAGGGTCCGCGCCGAGTCGCTGCTCGCCAAGAGCACACGGGCCGCACACACCTCGTGGACCGAGATGGAGGTCGAGCTCGCCCAGGACGTCGATCCCGCACTGCTCGACGTCGTGGACAAGGCGCTGCGCAAGAACGGCATCGACCGTGCGCACAATTCGTCCAAGCTGGCCCGGGCCCTGGAGGAAACGGGAACGGGAGCCGCGCCCCTGTCGCGGGAGCGTGTCGAGGACGTCGTACCCGGCTCGGCCGCGGAGGACGTCCTCGGGTACGTGAACGCGCAGGTGCACAGCCTGGTGGACCTCGATCCCGCGGTACGCCGCGGTCTGCCCGACTCGGTGCACCGGATGCGTGTCACCTGCCGTCGACTGCGCAGCACCCTGCGCACCCACCGGGCGGTGTTGGCGCGTGAGGTCACCGATCCGATCCGCGAGGAGCTCAAGTGGCTGGGAGGCGAGCTGGGCGCCGAACGCGACCAGGAGGTCCTCATGGAACGGCTCGACGCGCGCATCGGGGCCCTGCCGCGCGAACTGGTCCTCGGGCCCGTCGACGCCCGGCTCAGGGTGTGGAACGTCTCCCGCTCCTCCGAGGCGCGGCAGCGCACCCTCGACGCCCTGCGCTCACCCCGTTACCTGGCCCTTCTGAATTCCTTGACCAAGCTCACGAAGCAGCCTCCGCTGCGTCGCAAAGCCGCCCGCGAACCGGAGCGGGTGCTGGTCAAGGCGATCCTCAAGGAGTTCGACCAACTGGCCCGCCGGGTATCGCACGCGCTCGAGCTCTCCCCGGGGAAGGAACGGGACACGGCCCTCCATCAGGCCCGCAAGGCGGCCAAGAAGACGCGGTACGCCACCGAAGCGGCGCGCGCCTCGCTCGGCAAACCCGCCAAACGGCTCGGCAGGCGCGTCAAGGCCGTACAGAAGGTGCTCGGGGAGCACCAGGACAGCGTCGTCGCGCGGGACGTCCTGCGGAACCTGGCCCTGGCGGCGCAGGCGGCGGGGGAGTCCGGCTTCACCTGGGGCCTGTTGTACGGCCAGGAGAACGCCGTGGCCGAACGGTGCGAACGGGAACTGCCGACCGTGTGGGCCGACGCGTCGAAGCCGGGGCTGCGTGAGGCGCTCGTTCACTGAGCGACCGTTCTCTCCCGGCGTCCGGCGTCACCGAGGCGCGGACACCAACGACCCGGGGACGGCCCCCGCATATCTCGACGGCCGTACCTCTCGACTGCGAACGGCACCGCAGCGCACCCATCGTCGCACCGTCCCCCTGATAGCCGTCTGAGCCGCGCCCCTCGCTCTGCGCGCGGCCTTGACGACCCCGGCTTCCTGCCCTCCCTCGGCGCCAGTCCGATCGCGACCACGCGGGCCGGCCGGGACACCACGCGCCCAGGGAGCCGTACGCCGTCGAGCCGTGTTCCGGGGCTCCGTCCAGCCCACAGCCGCACCGGCGTTGACGGCCGCACCCGCAGCACGGCGACGACGGGAGGCGCTCGACGGCGTAGGCCCCGTATCGGTGCCTCGCACTCGTCCACGGCGACCTGATCCCCAAGACCCGCGACACCGCCCCGCGTTGCGACAGGCCGCCAGGCCCGCGCAGCCGGGTTCCCTGGACGAACGACGCCGCCCCGACGTACCACCGGTGAATCGGCGGGTGCCCCGGGATGCGTGCCCGTCAGGGGGCTTGTACACCTCGGCGGGCCCACAGCTGTGCGCGCTGTGGCTCTGCCGGCGGCCATGGCGCCGCTCGACCGGCTCCTGGTGGTACGGCTGTTCAGTTCACCGCGTGGGCGGCCCGGCTCGAGGGCATGGCCCCGACCGCCATCGTTTCTGCCGACGGGGGTGCTTCCGCCGCCGTCGCTGGGGGCGCCCGACGGAGCTGCCGTCGGGCGGCGAACCGTGCTCCGGGAAAGCGGAGATGAAGGTTAACGCAACCTGACCTTGTCCGGAGCGAAACGCTCCAGATGGTCATCTGCTTCATCCGGTGGGGAAACCTGCGATCCGCCGAGACGGTGTGCGGTGGCTGTGCGCACCGGTGTCCACCGGTACGCATGGTCGTAAGGAATCACTCAATGACACTTCGCGCAAAGAGACCCGCGGGACCCGGCATACGCCGTACCGCGGTCGCAACCGCGGTGGCGCTGGCGTTCGCCGGTGCCGCAACCGGTGTGGGAACGGCTTTCGGTTCCACCGACGACGTGGCCTCGCACGGCCACCCGGTGGACCGGAACTGGCTCCCGGACACGCCGGAGAACTGGCCGCTGGTGGTGGACTACACCCATACCCCGGCCGAGACCGTCACCCGCGGTCTGCAGCACTACGGCGAGACCTACGACACCGTCGGCGGCCGCCAGCACATCCAGGTGCTCAAGGCCGACCTCGCCGACCCGAACCTCCGGGTCGGCGTGGTGGAGGCCGGCGACACCATCACCGACCCTGACGACGAGACACCGTCGTCCATGGCCCGCCGCACCCACGCGGTGGCCGGCGTCAACGGCGACTACTTCGAGATCCACGCCAGCGGCCGCCCGCTCGGCGGCGTCGTCTCCAACGGGCACATGCTCAAGAGCCCCAAGCCGGGCTTCGCCTCCCAGTTGGGCGTCAAGCCCGACGGCACCATGGTGATGGGCCCGGAAACCTTCTCCGGGACGATCACCGCGGGCTCCGCGACCCGCCCGCTCACGTCGGTGAACACCGTGAACGACGCGGCGTCCGGCGGCGTCACCGAAGTCACCCCCGACCTCGGCGAGACCCCGGGCCTGCCCCAGCCCTCGACACTGATCCTCGGTCACACCACCACCGGCGGCTTCGTCGTCGACAGCGTCCGGACCGGTGTCACCACCGTGCCGCGGCTGACCTCCGATCAGCTCGGCCTGCTCGGCGCCGGGAACGGCGGACAGTGGCTGGGCGACACCCTGCACACGGGTGACTCGGTGGGCATCACCGCGCGCCTGTCTCCCGACAACGATGTCACGCAGCTGGTCAGCGGTGTCGACACGCTGGTGAAGGACGGCAAGGTCTACAAGGACCCGACCGGCACCCCGCCGAGCGGTGCCAACCCGGAGACGGCGGTCGGCATCACCAAGGACGGCAAGCACGCCGTCGTCGTCGCCATCGACGGCCACGGCGGCGCCGATGCGGCGTTCGGTGTGACGCCCGAGCAGGCCGCGGGCTACATGGTCGCCCACGGCGCCTGGACCGCCATGCTCTTCGACGGCGGCGGCTCCACCGGCATGGTCAGCCGTGCCCCCGGCGCCGATCAGGCCGAGGTCGTCAACACCCCCTCCGACCAGCCCGGCAACACCGAACGCCCGGTCGCGAACGGCATCTTCTTCTACACCACCGCCAAGGAAGCCGGAGACGCCGTCAAGGTCGTGGTGAACGGCGGCGAGACGGTCACCACCGTCGCCGGCGGCGCCGTCCCGGTTCCCGTGCACGCGCTGGACCGGTTCTCCAACCCGGCGTCCGGCAAGGTCGAGGTCCGGATCGAGCCCTCGTCCCTCGCCACCTACGAGGACGGCAAGCTGACCCCGCGCCGCACCGGCACGGGCCGGATCGTCGCCTCCGACGGCCGGGTCACGACCTCCGAGAAGCTCGAGGTCGTCAGCAGGCTGCAGTCCCTGACGGTCTCTCCCGACCAGGCCGACCTCGACAACGGCGCCATCCAGCAGCTCTCCCTGTCCGGCACCGTCAAGGGCGGGGACGCGGTGCGGATCCCCGCCGAGGCCGCCACCTGGAAGGTCACCCCGGACAACCTGGGAACCGTCGACGCGCACGGTCTGTTCACGTCGGACGCCGAGCACGGCGGTCTCGCCGAGGTCAGCGCCACCGTGGCAGGCACCACCACGACCACGTCGATCGCGGTCGGCCGGGTCACCAAGGTCGTCGACCCGATGACCAGCACCGACGTCTGGCGGCTCAGCAACAACACCACCGGCAAGCCGGCCACACTGAGCGCCGACCCGGGCGTCGTCCCGCCGGAGTCCACCGAGTCCGGTTCGCTGCGCCTCGACTACACGATGCCGGCCGGCGCGGGCGTCAAGCAGCTCGTGCTGGCGCCGAAGGTCACGCTGAAGACCGACACCCACGACGGTCAGGTCCCCACCGGCATCGGTGTGTGGATCAAGGGTGGCGGCCCCGACGGCCTCCAGCTCGCCGAGAAGTACATCAACGTCGACGGCACCGCCAACACCCCCCTGTACCTGACCGGTGTCACGTCCGACGGCTGGCGCCTCGCGGTCGCCCAGCTGCCGGCGGGCATGAAGTTCCCGCTGACCGTCAGCTACCTCGACTTCCTGGCCATCAGTCCCAGCACCACGTACACCGGTTCGCTGAACGTCGCCGGGCTGCAGGCGCTGTACTCCCCGCGACCGGTCGTCGAGCCCGAGTACAAGGCGATCCCGAAGAACCCGTCGTGGCTGAAGTTCGAGGAGGACTCCGCGGAGTTCGCCAAGCGCGGCACGACCCTGCTCACCGGTGACGACGCGCACCTGCTCGCGAGCGACCCCGGCTCCGTGAGCAGCAACGTGATGGATTCCATCGCCAAGAGGGTGCCCACCCTCACCCCGCAGGCCCGGCCGGACGCCGCCCAGTTCCTCGGCGACATGTCCGACGACGGCAAGCCGGCGGACCTGCAGTTCGCCAAGTCCAAGATGGACGCCCTCGGCGTCCCCGAGCGCGACATCGTCGGCAACCACGAGATCACCCAGGGCGCGGACGCCGAGAACGGCAACTACAGCGACACCTTCGGCGACACCCACTACGGCTACTCCCAGGGTGCGGCGCGGATGATCGTCACCGACAACTCGCACGGCAGCCTGCAGTCCTCGGACCCGTTCCAGGACCCGGCGGGCGAACAGTACCCGTGGCTGGTACAGCAGTTGACGGACACCACCGCCAAGGACGTGCTGGTCATCACGCACATGCCGGCGTACGACCCGCACCCTGCCGCGAACAGCCAGTTCACGGACCGGTGGGAGGCGCGCATGTACCTGCGGCTGGTGCAGCGCTACCAGGAGACGCACCCGAAGCAGCACGTGATCATGATGTACGGTCACGCGCGCGGCTTCTCCGAGCAGGTCCTCGACCCCGAGGGGCGGAGCGTGACGACGGCCGAGGGCGGCATTCCGCAGTTCGCCTTCGCGGACCTCGGCATGCCCGCCTACGCCCCGGCCGACCAGGGCGGTATCTACCACTTCGGTCTGATCCGGATCGGTGACGACGGAGACCTGCAGTACACGGTCGAGCCCGCTCTCGCGTCGATCACCGTCAAGGGCCCCAAGGACCCCATCGCCGAGGGCGACCACGTCACCCTGACCGCGACCGGGGACCAGATCGCCGGTGACAACATCGCACCGCTCACCATTCCGGTCGCGGACCCGGCGTCCCACCTCTGGAACTCCAGCAACCCGCAGGTGGCGTCGGTGGATCCCTCGACCGGAGCCCTGACCGCCCACCGCCACGGCACCGTCACCGTCTCGGTGACCTCCGGCGGCATCACGGGCAGCGCCCAGGTCGTCGTCCGGTGACCTGATCCGCCACGGGGTGCCGGGCATCGCCCGCGCAGCCCGCGGACATGAGTGCGGGGAAGGAGTCGACTCCTTCCCCGCACGGCTTTCCCCACGTGGTCCGTACGAAGCGGTGTCCGCCCCGAACCCCTGCCGGACGGCCGTCCGAACCGGCGGCGGTGCCCTCCGAGACTCCGGTCCGCCCCACCCGGGTCTGACGTCTCCGGCGAACAGGTACAACCATCCGAACGCGTCGCGGGTCACACCAGACAGGAGCAACCGACTCCAAAAACAACAAGGGGGAAATATGCGATTCAACCGGGCTGTCCTGACCGCATCCGCGTTGGCGGCGCTGTCGGTCGGGACCGCGACCGCGATGGCGGCACCCGCCTCCGCCGCGGCCAACACCACACCGCAGAAGGTCTGCGGAAGCAGCTACCGGACGGTGAACTCGGCGCCCGTCGGGTCGCTGGGGACGGTCTACCTGACGTACAACTCCTCGAACGGCAGGAACTGCGTCGCGACCATCCGCAGCACCCCGGGTGCCCTCAAGGACATGTCGGCATGGATCTACGTGGGCGCCACCGACGAGGGGGCCCAGGACTACGGCCGGTACACGTCGTACGCCGGCCCGGCCTCCGTCTACGGCAAGGCCTACTGTGTCGACTGGGGCGGCAACATCGACAACGTGTACGTGCAGGTCACCGGCTCCAACTGCAGTGCCCTGAAGGAGCACCGGGTCACCACGACCCGTTGATCCGCTCCGCCCGTCCCCGCCTCGTCACGCGTGCCCCCGTCACCCGCGGCCCGACCGTCGGGAAGAACGAGTTGACGGTCATCCGGTGACGACGTCCGTGCGGCGGGCCGGGCGGTGACCCGCAGTGATGCAGCTCGTCCTGACGGAGTTCGCGCGGTTCCGTCAGGGCGAGCTGCGTGCGCCACCTGGGCCGGCGACTTCGGGGATGTCGCCGGCCCTTCCCCAACCGATGCAGGCCCAGGCCGCCTTGTGGGCGATGCCGTACCGCGGTTCCACGTGCCGTTCAGTCACCCGTGGTGGCGAGCGGGCCGCCCGGGGAGAAGGCCAGCGCGGCGAAGCGTTCGCCCATCCGGCGGTGGGTGGTGGCGTCCGGGTGGAGTTCGTCGGGGAGCGGCAGTTCCGCGGCGTCCGCCTCGCCGTAGAGCTCGCGGCCGTCGATGTGGCGCAGGTTCGGGTCCTCGGCCGCTCTCTGCCGGACGATGCGGTCGAGTTCGGCCCTAATGACGCGCAGGGTGAGCTTTCCGGCGGCGGTTTCCGCGGGATCGCCCGCCGCGCGGAAACGCAGTTGTCCGGCGCTCAGTGCGCTGAAGTCGGGGGCGCTGGGGCCGGGCGTGTCCTCGTGGATGGGGCACAGGATGGGTGACACGACCAGCAGTGGAGTGGTCGGGTGGCCCTCTCGGACGGTGTCGAGGAAGCCGTGGACGGCCGGAGTGAACGCGCGCAGCCGCATCAGGTCGGTGTTGACGAGGTTGATGCCGATCTTGACGCTGATCAGGTCCGCGGGGGTGTCCCGCAGCGCGCGTGCCGTGAACGGGTCGAGCAGGGCGCTGCCGCTCAGCCCGAGGTTGACCAGCTCGACGCCGCCGAGGGCTGCGGCCAGCGCGGGCCAGGTGGTGGTGGGGCTCGCCGCGTCGGAGCCGTGGCTGATCGAACTGCCGTGGTGCAGCCACACCGCGCGGCCCCGGTCCGGCACCGGCTCGACGGGGGCGTCGGAACGCAGGGCGATCAGCTCCGTGGTCTCGTTGTGCGGCAGCCAGATCTCGACGTCCTTCACACCGGCGGGCAGATCGGCGAAGCGGAGGGTGCCGACCGGGCCCGGTTCGGTTCTCGTGGATCCGGTGGTCATGTCGATGGTGAGGACGTTGCCGCCCGCCACGCTCGCGCGACCGGCCAGGCGGCCGTCGACAAGCAGGTCGTACACCCCGTCCGGACGCGCCGGGGCACCCACGTAGGCGCGTTTGGTGGGCAGTGTGTCCAGCTCGACGACGGTGGCCCGGGTCCGCAGAACCAGCCGCACGCCGGAGGGTTGGGCCTCCGCCATGGCCAGCTGGCCGTCGGTGCACTGGGCGCGGGCGCGGGCGGGCAGCCGGTGGGGCAGTACACCGTGCTCGGTCCGCTCGAGTTCGAGGGCGCCACGCAGGAGGTCCGCGGTGAGGGGCGTGGTGGTCAGGGTGCTGTCGTTGCTCATGGTCCGGGGCCTGTGCCTGTTCGAGTCGGTGCGGCGGTGCGGCGGTGCGGCGGTGCGGCTGTGCGTCTGGCGCTTCTGGCGCGTCGGTGTGTCTGGTGTGTCCGGCGGGTCACGAAAGGCCTTGTGCCGTCCTGGACGGCGGCGGCCGGTGGCGCTCTGCCCGTGGGGTCAGGCCGGTGGGCGAGAGGGGCTCTGCGCGGGCGCGGACCAGTTGCGCAGCAAGGTGTCGAGAGCGTCCACGACCCACGCCCAGGATTCCTGGGAGTCGGGGGCGCTGTGACTGAACCCTCCGCTCATCTCCAGGGTGACGTAGCCGTGGAAGGTGCTGCCCAGCAGCCGGACCGCGTGGGTCTGGTCCGGTTCCGTCAGGTCGTAGCCGCGCAGGATCGCCCTTGTCATCCGCGCGTGCCTGACCCCGGCGCTGGCGGCCGCCGTCTCCGGATCGAGCCTCAGCTGCGCCGCGGCGTAGCGGCCGGGGTGCTCTCGCGCGTAGTCCCGGTAGGCGTTCGCGAAGGCCGCGAGGGCGTCCTTGCCGGCCCTCCCGGCCAGGGCGGCGGCGACCCGGTCGGCCAGTTCCCCCAAGGCCAGCAGGGCGATCCTGACCTTCAGGTCGTGCGAGTTCTTCAGGTGCGAGTACAGACTCGCGTCCTTCACGCCGAAGTGCCGGGCGAGCGCCGCGACGGTCACCTTGTCGAAGCCGACCTCGTCGGCCAGCTCCGCACCCGCCAGCGTCAGCCGTTCCGCGGTCAGCCCGGCTCTTGCCATGACCATTCACCCACCAGTCAGAGTCACTAAATGATTTGCCTAACCATCTTAGGCAATTTACTTTACTCCCATGGAACCGCTGACTGAGCAAGAGATCCGTGCCGCGTTCGTGAACTGCACCAAGGGCGAGGCCAAGCGTCTGTCCGTCCCGCGCGACCTGGCCGACCGACCCTGGGAGGACCTGGACTATCTCGGCTGGCGGGACCCCCAGGCCCCCGACCGCGCCTACCTCGTCAGCCCGCTCGACGGCGGCCTCAAGGCCCTCGCGCTGCGCTGTCCCGGTCCCGGCGCCCAGCAGACGCGCCGCAGCATGTGCTCGATGTGCCTGACCACCCACACCGGGGGTGTGTCCCTGATGGTGGCCCCGAAGGCGGGCAAGGCGGGGCAGCAGGGCAACTCGGTGGGCGCCTACATGTGCAGCGACCTCGCCTGCTCGCTGTACATGCGCGGCAAGAAGGACGCGGGCGTCGGCGGACGCCTGCACGAGTCGCTCACGCTGGAGGAGAAGGTCCAGCGAACGGTGTCCAACATCGCCGCGTTCATGGCCAAGGTGACGGCGTGAACGCGGTGAACCGCATGCCGGTACGCGGTTGAAGGGCCGCCGGCCAGGGTCCCCGTAGGTGCCGGACGGGACCTACCAGGTCGAGGTGGCCCCGCGCTGGGTTGGATCAGCCGTGGATCAGCGCCGCCGGGGCCCGTGGAAACAGCCTCCAGGTCGGGCGAGGCGGAGACCCTGACGCGGGCGACGTCCCGGTCGGCCACGTCCCCCGACCACCTGAGACTCCATCGCACGGCCCTGTCCATCCCGGCCCTGTCCTTCCCGGCCCTGTCCTTTCCCGGATCAGTACCAGCCGCCGTCGGCTTGGATGGTCCGGCCGGTGATGAACGAGGCGTCGTCGGACACCAGGAACGAGACGACCGCGGCGATCTCGGAGGGTTGGGCCATCCGGCCGAGCGAACTGGCCGTGCGGATAAGGGTGTTGAAATCCGTGTCGACGTCGGGATGGACGTAGTGGGAAGCCGCGTCGGTGGACATGTCCGTGACGGTTCCCCCGGGCGCGATGGCGTTGATGGTGATGCCGCGCCGGCCCAGTTCGGGACTGAGGTTGAGCGCCATGCATTCGACGGCGGCCTTACTCGACGCATAGAGGGCGTGGTAGAAGACCGCCTTGTGGGCACTCCGCGACGACGTCAGGACGATCCTTCCTCCCTCGCCCATGTGCCGTACGGCGTTCTGCACGGCGAAGAACTGGCCTCGGGTGTTGATGGCGAAGACACGGTCGAAGTCGGCGGGAGTGACGTCGGCCAGCCTGCCGAAGTACTCGACTCCGGCGTTGCTGACCAGAATGTCCAGCCCGCCAAGAGCTTCGGCGGCCTCGTCGGCCAGCCGCCGGATCTGGTCCGGATCGCCGACATCCGCCTTGATCGCGACCGTCCGGCGGCCGTCGGCGCCGATCTCGGCGGCGAGCGCCTGCGCCGCGTCGCCGTTGCTCCGGTAGTTGATCGCCACGTCCGCCCCGTCATCGGCGAGCCTGCGGGCCACCGCCGCGCCGATCCCTCGTGCGCCACCGGTGACCAGGGCCTTCCTGCCTGCCAGTCTTCCGCTCATCGGGCTGCTCCCGTCCACGAGAATCCGGCGGTCACGCCGAATGCGGGCAACGCGGTGTACGGGTCCGGAACGCATGGCAACGGACGACCCACCTCACCACGCACAGGCGGTCCAGGACCGCCGTGACGGTTCTCGTCGCGGCGGGCGTTTCCTCGTTCACCACCGGACCGTCCCTACAGAATCGCCCCGGCCCGAGCGCCGACGCCACTCGGACGAACGTCCGGCCCCGGCGCCGGATTCTCAGGGTCACGCAGGCGTCGGCCCGTGGTCGGAGCTGTCGGCCGTCTCTCCGGTGGCGCGAGCAGACACGTCCCATATAGTGCGTTTTGCGAAAGCGGCAGGTCGCCGACGTCGATCCCGACGCCGATTGGGCTGCCGCACGCGGTCGCGCGGCCCGCGGGCCGGGCCGGAATCCGATCGCGGTGGCACCAGGGGGTGAAGGCCCTCACCGTCATCGACCCGGCATCCCGCACAGTCGCCGCCACGGTCACCCTCGGTACCGGCCCCTACGGCGTCGCCGTGACCTGGACCCGCCACGTACCACCGGACCGACGGGGGGCACAGAAAAGGGGTCTTCCATGTCTCAGGCTTCCACCGTCGCTGTTCTGGGCGCAGGCGCACTCGGCGCCGCGATGGCGATGCGTCTCGGCGAAACCGGGCACGAGGTACGGCTGTGGAACCGAACGGAGGAAAGGGCCCGCGCGGTTGCCGAGCAAGCGGCCGGAGTCACGGCGGTGAGGGCGCTGGAAGATGCGGTCTCCGGCGCGTCCGTCGTCATCACTGTGCTCCGTGACGGCGACGCGGTCACGGAGGTCATGTCAGATGTCATCGCCCGGCTCGACGACGACGCCGTCTGGGTGCAGGCGAGCACGGTGGGACCGAGGGACGCCGGCGTGCTGGCAGGCCTGGCTCGTGATCACGGTGTCGCGTACCTCGACGCACCGGTCTCGGGAAGCACCGCTCCCGCTCGGCAGGGCAGGCTCGTCTGGCTGGTTGCCGGCCCTGAAAACGTCCTTGCGCGGGCGCGTCCCGTGCTCGACGATCTCGGCTCGTCCGTGCTCCACGTCGGGACGGACGTCGAGGGCAGTGCCGTCAAGCTCGTGGTCAACGCCTGGATGGCTGCCTCGACGGTCGCCATGAGCGACGTCCTCGCGCTGTGCGACGCGCTCGGCATCGACCACGCGACGTTCGTCCGCGTGCTCGAGGCCGGCCCGCTCGCCATGCCGTACGAGTTGCAGAAGGTGGGCGCCATGGACGACGCCTCGTACGCGCCCGGATTCGCGGTGCAACTCGCCCTGAAGGACATCGACCTGGCCGCGGCGGCCGCCACCCCCAGCCCCCTGCTCGAGGCCGTACGGGACCGCCTCGATGCGACCGTCGCGGCCGGCCACGACAGGGACGACCTCGCCGCCGTCGACTACTTGAGGAAGCCGCCGTCGTAGTCCGTGTGCGGGCCGTCGCTCCGGCCCCGGCCACCTGGCTGGGGCCACCGGAGCAGGAGCAGGGCGGCAGCGAGTGCGACAGTCGGTACGACCGCCTGCTACCGCGGTCCTGCGGTCCCGTCCGGTCCGCGACGCGCGGCTGTTCCCTGACGGTCCGCGACGCGCGGCAGTTCCGTGTCGGCCCGCGTCTGCGTGCCTGGCCGCGTCCGCGTGTCCGGCCCGGCGCCCGGGCGGCCGACCTCCCCCGGCCGCCGGTCGGGCAGCCATCGCGCGCCACGCCTTCGGAAGGTACCGGGCCGTGATCCGGAAGGGCGCGTCCGATCCGGCGACCATGCTGCGCCGCGGTCGAGAAAGGCCAGGCGGGTACGCACCGACAGCGACCGCTCAGAGGCGTCGTCATCGCACGGGCGGCGCTCGGCCACCCGGCCGGCCGGAGCCGGAAAGGCGACGACTGCGCGGGGCATGCCCGGCAGGAAAGCGCCGACGCAACCGTTACGGGCAGGCGGCCGAACCCCGGTTGCGGCGCGGAGACTTCTTCGTAGGTTGGGAGGCGTCAGCCAACGGGCCTCCTGTCTCCAGGGGCCCACTCCCTTGTGCTCTCGAAGGAGAGATGCCATGACCGTTTCCTCTGCCCCTGGGGGCTCCCGGCGTTCGGAGACCGATACCGCCGGGTTCACGGCCTCGCCGCAGCTTGCCCAGGCGTTGCAGCAGGTCGTGGTGGACCTGGTCGAACTGCACCTCCAGGGGAAGCAGGCCCACTGGAACGTGGTCGGTCACAACTTCCGGGACCTCCACCTGCAACTGGACCAGGTCGTCGACGACGCGCGGGAAGCGGCCGACACCATCGCCGAACGCATGCGGGCGCTGGCGGCGTTCCCTGACGGCCGTACCGACACCGTGGCGGCGACCACGACCCTCCCCGCGTTCCCGGAGGGCGAGCAGAGTGTGCGCGCCGTCGTCGACCTCGTCACCGCACGCCTGCGCGCCACCGTCGACACGCTGCGCACCCACCACGACCAGGTCGACAGCGAGGATCCCGCCACGGCCGACCTGCTGCACGGGATCATCGACTCGCTGGAGAAGCACGCCTGGATGGTCAGCGCGGAAAATCGATCCGTCTGACACCGGTCCCCGAAGCGGCCTGGCCTCGCCGTTCCACCGGGCCCTTACGCGTTCCCGCACGGAACCCGGCCCCGCACCAAGTGGTGGGAGGGAAAGCCGCCGAAGCCGGACGTCCTGCCGCAATGGACGTGGTCCTCGACGGAACCGGCGCCGCGGCCGCAGCAAGGGACCGGCTGGAGAGCCGCGGACCTAACCCGGGCGGGAGAGTTCGGAGCCGGGACGGGGTGCACCGTCGCGGCGCGGCCGGCAGGACGTACGCAGGGTGTCGAGTTTCCGCGCGTCGGTCGCGGCCCTGGCCGCGTACGTGACGATCCGGAGATCGGAACCGGCGACCATCAGGACGTCCAGCTCGAGGGCGATGTCACCCACCACAGGATGCTCGACGGTCTTGCGGTCACCGACGAGGGCGCGGGCGGTGCCGTTGAACCACAGATGTGAGAAACGCGGACTGCTTCCCAGCATGCGTTCGACGAACGAGGCCAGGCGCGCGTCTGCGGGATGGGCGGCCGCCGTCACCCGCAGGTCGGCGACAAGGGCCTCCTCCTCGGCCGCGTCGCCGCTCCACGACCGCACAGGCCACGCCGCGACGGCGCGCGGCTTCCGGCCGCCGTGCGCACGGAACATCCCGGCGACGAGACTGCCCTCGTCCCAGTCGTACGTACGGGGGTCGCCGACCGTGACGGACCACATCCCGTTCCAGCCGATGATCGTCCAGTCCGCGGCGAAGACCGCGACGGGCGCGTCCGTCAGCTGACGGACGAGCCGGTACACCCGCGGCGGCACGTGCGTGGACACGTTCCCGTCCGCAGGCGGTGCGAGACGGGCGCACCGGAACAGGTGGTCGCGCTCGGACGGGTCCAGTCGCAGGGCTCTCGCCAGGGCGGTCACGACCTGGGCCGAGGGGTGGCGGGCGCGGCCCTGCTCCAGCCGGACCACGTAGTCCACCGACAGGCCCGCCAGTCGGGCGAGTTCCTCACGGCGCAGTCCTGGTATGCGCCGGTGCGCCTCGGCCTCCAGACCGCCGTCCAGCGGTGAGAGGCGTTCGCGCCAACCCCGCAGTGCGGTACCGAAGTGATGCGTCGTTGCCATACGGATCATCATCGAACGCCCGGCGCGAACGAGGGGTTGGTTCGGTCAGGGCGAAACACGTTCTTTGCGCGCCGTTTCCTCCTGGTCGCCCGTGCCGACGGGAGGTGTGGCGGAGACGGCCCAGTGCGCCCGGATGAAGACCGCCGCCGAACGCGGCGCCGCGTCTTCTTCGTCGAGCATTGCCGCGAACGCCTGGAACACATGCGGGACTTGGGGCCGGACCTGCAACTCGACGCGCACGTCGCGTGCGGCGGCGCGGGCGGCGAGCCCGGTGGTGTCGTCGAGCAGGATCTCGTGCGAGCCGACCTGGACGAGCGGGGGCGGCAGGCCGGTCAGGTCGTCGAAGAGCGGGCGCGGGTCAGCGCGGCGGACCGACGATGACCTGACCGTACGTGTCGGCGGCCTCCGCCATACGGGCCTCGGAGATCTCGAAGCCCTCGGGGCGAGGGGTCGTCAGGTCCCGTCCCACGTGCCGGAACATGCCCTCGATGCCGCCGGGGGTGCAGATCATCAGCAGGTCGGCGGTGTCCGACGTGATCCGGTACCCGTGCGGGACGTTGCGGGGCAGGAAGACGATGCCGCCCTCCGACAGTTCCATCTCCTCGTCGTCGCACCACAGCAGAGCGCTGCCCTTGACCAGCATGAAGACCTCGTCCTCGCGCGTGTGCAGGTGGTACGGAGGGGCTTCGCCCTTGCCGACGGAGAACCGTCCGACGGTCAACTGCCCGCCGGTGGCCGCGCTGTCCAGGAGTACGGCGAACTCCCCGCCGTCGAGCCATTCGAGCTTCTGCTGCTGATCGGGCTGTGCGAGGTAGGCCATGGTCACGAGGGTGTCCGTTCTGCGCGGTCGGCGGACGAGGAGCGCACTTCGAGGGGGGGCTCTCCGAGAGGATCAGCGCGGTCACGGCGCCCCGGCTCCGTCTGGATCACCGAAGTGCGAGGACGGTGGTCGAGGTCGTCGCCGGATGCCGTCGTGCCGCGTGTTCGATCATCCTCCGGGAAACGCGGTGGCCGCCAGACGCGAGGGTGGCAACAGCAGTACCACCCCATGTGCCGGCCCTCGTCGGCCAACTCTCGTCAGGGGTGCTGCCGTTCATGTTCCGTTATTGCGATCCTCACCCCGACGTCACCCTCCTTTTCCTGCTGATTTTCCGTTGCGCGGGTCGTACCGGAATTTATTCCGTGTGAAAGACAGGGCAACCAATTACGTGCCCCACGGGTCAAACGTGTGTTGTCAGGAACCACAACCGCCTCTTGGAGGCCATGCAATGCCCTCTTACCCCATAAGCCGTCGGGCTTTACGCGCCTCGGCCCTCGCGCTGGTTATCGGCGCGGGACTGACCGGTCCGGTCGCCCTGGCCACCACGGCCGGAGCCGCGGCCTCGTCGGCCATGGCCGCTGTCAACGACTACGACTGGCAGCTCACCTACAAGGCCGCCGCCGGCCAGACCAACAAGGTGACCATCGCCGAGTCGTACACCATCGGGCACGAGGCCATCACCTATGTGATCGACGACATCGTGCCGATCGACGCGGGGCACGGCTGCTCCCACCCGGTCGCTACGGACCGCACCAAGGTCTCCTGCACGGTCGCCGCGCTGGAGAGCCAGGACCCGTACGCCGCCCTGGAGATGAGCCTCGGCGACGGCAACGACACCGTCACCTCCCACAACTCCACAGGCCAGGTCTACTACTTCAACCGGATCGACCTCGGCGCGGGCAACGACAGGCTGACCGACACCACCGGACTCGACGGCAACGAGGTCGTCGGCGGGACCGGCGACGACACCATCACGGTCGGCAAGCTCGCGTCCGTCTTCGCCGGTGACGGCAACGACACGGTCAACGCCGACGGCGGGGACAACATCGTGAGCGGCGGCAACGGCAACGACGTGCTCCGGGGCGGCGCCGCCGACCAGATCCTCAACGGTGACGACGGCAACGACACGATCTACGGCGGTACCGGCGACGACTCGCTGTACGGCGGAAAGGGCAACGACATCCTGTACGGGAACAGCGGCGACGACGAACTGTACGGGAACAGCGGCGACGACGAACTGTACGGCGGTCCCGGCGCGGACACGCTTTCCGGCGGCCCGGGCAGGAATATCGTCCATCAGGACTGACAGTTCCGCCGTCAGGGGAATTGCGTCGCGATCCGTGCGGTTCCCCGGACGTGAACCGCGGCTTCGCAGTTGCCTTTCGCCGATGACTTTCTGACTTTCGCTGATGCGTACGCCGAGTCGACGGCGCTGCCCAGGGCGGCCGATCAGCCCCTCAGGAAACGCCTGAGGAATCCCGGGAGCCGGTAGCCGCTGACTGCTGACCGCCGGACCCGCGGGAGCGCGCGGTCAGTCGGAGACGGACTCGGACACCTCGCGCCACTTCTCGTCGGACTCGGTGATGGCCCGGGAGGCGGCCTGGGCGATCTCGTAGGCCTGGGCGCCGAGCACGATCCGGACGGGGGCGTCCTGCCGTCCGGCGAGGTCGTGTACCACGTGGGCGACCTTGACGGGGTCGGACTCCGCCGAGTTGGACGTCGAGCTGCCCCTGATCATGTCGGCGAAGGTGCCCACCGTCTGCTGATAGGGCTCGCTGACCGGCGGGATGGTCATGGACGATCCGGCCCAGTCGGTGCGCATGCCGCCGGGCTCCAGCACGGTGACCTTGATGCCGAGCGGGGCTACTTCCTGGGCGAGGACGGTGGAGAAGCCGCCGACCGCCCATTTCGCGCTCTGGTAGGCGCTCAGCCCCGCCGAGCCGACCCGGCCGCCCACGGAGGAGACCTGGAAGATGTGCCCGAAGCCCTGCAAGCGAAGGGCGGGCAGCACGGCCTTGGTGACCTGCACGACGCCGTAGAAGTTCGTGTCGATCTGGGCGCGGAAGGCGTCCAGGGTGACGTCCTCGACGGAGGCGATGTCGCCGTAGCCGGCGTTGTTGACGACGACGTCGTAGCGGCCGAAGGCTTCGAGGCCCTCCCGAACGGCGCTCCGGACGTCGTCGTCGCTGGTGACGTCGAGGGTCAGCGGAAGGATCCGATCGCCGTGGCGGGCCACGAGGTCGTCGAGCCGGGCGGACTCGCGAGCGGTGGCCACCACCTGGTCGCCGGCTTCCAGAGCCGTCTCGACGATGGCGCGGCCCAGACCGCGGGAGCTTCCGGTGACGAACCAGACCTTGGGCATGGGCGTTCTCATTTCTTCCTGGTGGAGGGGGGTGCGCGGGACTGTTCCGCTGTGACCGGCCCGCGGACGGCCAGGCCCGCCGGGTATGCCGGGTCGGCCGGGACCGCCGGACCGATTGCGGACCGCCGGTCTCTTCTGTGTTCACCGTAAGGGACCGCCGGTCTGATGTCAAAAGACCGACAGTCTGTAACATGGCCGCATGACGACTTTCCAGCGTGCGCGCAGCGAGGAGCAGCGTGAGATCCGCCGACAGGCGATCCTCGACACCGCGGCCGCGATGCTCGACGAGATGCCGGTCGGCGAGGTCAGCCTCAATGAGCTGAGCCGACGCGTCGGGCTGGCCAAGTCGAACGTGCTGCGGTACTTCGAGTCCCGCGAGGCGATCCTGCTCGAACTGCTGGACACCGCCTGGACGCGGTTGATGGGCGAACTGCCCGACCTGCTCGCCGCCGGCGTCGGTCCGGAGCATGCGGTACGGCAGCGGGGTGACGCGTTCGCGGCGGTGTTCACCCGCTCGCTCGCGGAGCGCCGGGTGCTGTGCGATCTGCTCAGCGCGCAGGCCGGCGTCCTGGAACACAACGTGTCCGCGGCGGTCGCCGCCCGGTACAAGAGGGCGGCCATCGGCAACGTCGACGCACTGGCCGGCCTCGCACGTCAGTACCTGCCCGAACTGGGCGACGGAGCAAGGCCGTTCAGTGCACAGGCCTTCATGATGGTCGGCGCCGTCTGGACCCACGCCCGGCCTTCCCCGGGGATGCTCGCCGCCTACGAAGCGGACCCGTCGCTCGCGGCACTGCGCATGGACTTCGCCTCCACCCTGCAGGAGATGGTGGCGACCCTCATCGCCGGCACCCTCACCCGTACGGCTTCCTGACCGCCGTCTCACACCCCACCCGGGAGCAATCATGCGCGTGGCCGTTTTCGGAGCCTCCGGAATGGTGGGGCAGGGCGTGCTGCACGCCTGCCTCCAGGACGGAAGGGTCGACGAGGTCGTGCTCGTCGTGCGTACGCCACTGGAGGTGGAGCATCCGAAGGTACGGGAGGTCGTGCACACGGACTTCACCGACTTCGGCGCGGTCCAGGCCGAGTTGGAGGGCCTGGACGCCTGCTTCTTCTGCCTGGGCGTCTCCTCGGCAGGCCGGGACGAGGGGGAGTACACCCGGATCACGTACGGCTTCACGCTGGCCGCCGCCCGCGCCGTGAGCGTGAACAACCCCGGCCTGACCTTCACTTACGTGTCGGGGGAGGGGACGGACAGTACGGAGTCGGGGCGTTCGATGTGGGCGCGGGTCAAGGGCCGTACGGAGAACGCGTTGTTGGCCATGCCGTTCCACACCTACCTGTTCCGACCCGGCTACATCCAGCCGCGCAACGGAGCCGTCTCCAGGACGTCGGGCTACCGTCTGATGTACCGGCTCACGTCGTGGCTGTACCCCGTTCTCCGCAGGCTGGCCCCCAAGTACGTGACGACGACCGAGCACCTGGGCCGTGCGATGATCGCCGTCGTCGCACTCAAGGGCGACGGCCCGTCGGTGCTGCACAGCCCGGAGATCAACCGGCTCGGAGCCGAGTGACGCGGCGGGACGGTGACGCGCCTTCCTGGCCGAAGCGTGGGTGAGTACCGGCTCCGGCTCGGGGAGGTCCCGTGGCGGCGCCCGGGGACACGAGCCAGGATTCCATCAGGATCGAAGTGATCGCCCCGTGGCGTCGGTGCTCGCCATAGTGGTCGCATGCGTCGTCCATCGGCGCACGTGACCGTTCACCGCTCGGTGGACGACAACTCCGGGGGAACATATGCGTGTTCACAAGAAGCTCGGTACGGCGCTGACGACCGCGGCGCTGGCCGTCGGATTCGGCGCGGTGGCGGTCCCGTCCGCGCACGCCGCCGCGGGCTGCTGGACCAATGACGGCATCAGGTGGTACTGCAACAACGTCTCGGGCGCGGCCGTCTACGGAATCATCGGCAACAACCACTCCTACCCGGACCCCGACAAGATCGTCGGCCACATGTACTCCAACCCGAGCTGGTTCTACTGCAAGGAGGACGGCCAGGCATGGGTCGGCGGGCCGCACCCGACCCGCTGGCTGATGACCGTCGCCGACAACGGGCAACTGGGGTTCATGAAGGACACCGCGATCTACAGCGAGACGGACCCGGTGCAGAACTGCTACCCGGGCCTCCAGGCGACACCCCCGCGCTGACACGGTCCCTTTCCATGCCCCGGCGCGCGGCGAGAACGGCGATCGCGCGGGGCGAGGAAAAAGGTGTGGGACCAACGGATGACGTGCCGGCCCGTGAGCGATCCGGGCCGGCACGCCGCCGGGCGGCTTCAGAATTCCCTTGACGAAACCCATGGAGCTCTTCGGACGACCAGCCCGAACCATGGCCACCACGTACGCGTCGGCCGGAGGCACGGACCCGGTGCGTGATGCGCTTCCCGGCCCGGCTCCTTCCTGACCCGTACGGCTCGGGGCATGATCGTGGCGACAGATGATGAATGATCTCATCGCTCGGTGAACCCCCTCGAAGGAGGCGCTCGTGTCGACGTCCTCGCAGCCACGGGTATCGGGTCTGGAAATCCGTTCCATCGACTACGTCCCCCTGGACGAGCGGCATGGAAAGCTGTGGCACCTGGGGCCCCTGTGGTTCATGTCCAACGCGCAGATCGCCACACTGGCGGTGGGCCTCATCAGCATCACCGGGGGCGGGAACCTCCTCTGGTCGCTGATCGCGATCGCCGCGGGCACCATTCTCGGAACGTTCTTCATGGCGTTCCACTCCGCGCAGGGCCCACAACTGGGACTGCCGCAGATGATCCAGTCCCGGCCGCAGTTCGGCTACGTCGGAGCCCTGTTGGTGTGGCTGTTCGCCTACGTGCAGTACGCCGGATTCAACGTCTTCAACACGATCCTGGCCGGCGAGGCCCTGCACAGCACGCTGCACGGCGGAGTCAAGCCGTGGGTCGTCGTCGTCACGCTCATCGCGTTCGTCATCGCCCTGGTGGGCTACGACGTCATCCACCGTGCCGAGCGGGTCCTCACCTACGCCTTCCTCGTCATCTTCGGGGTCTTCACGGTCGGCATCCTGGTCACCCTGCACTATCCCGCCGGCTCCTTCGACCTCGGCGGCTTCAAGTGGACGCCGTTCCTCGCGCAGTTCGGCGTGGTCGCCGGCTACCAGATCAGCTGGGCCATCTACGTCTCGGACTACTCCCGCTACCTCCCGCCCGACGTGACCGTCCGCAAGACGTTCTACTGGACCTACTTCGGGTCGGCGCTCGGCGGTATCTGGCTGATGACCCTCGGCGCACTGCTCGCCGGGTGGGCGGGCAAGGACTTCGAGACGATCCGCTCCATCAACGCGGCGGGTGACAAGGTCTTCAGCGGGTTCGGCGCGATCGTGCTGCTGTTCGCCGCCCTCGGCCTGGTCTCGGTGACCGCGCTGAACATGTACGGCGGCTCCCTCACCCTCATCAGCGCGATCGACTCGTTCAGGAGAGTGCGGCCGACCATCGCCGTACGGCTCGTGACACTCGGACTCACCGCCGCGCTCTCCGTGGTGGGTGCGCTGGCCGCGACCGCCCACTTCCTGGAGAACTTCAACGACTTCCTGCTGCTGGTGCTCTACCTGTTCATCCCGTGGACCTCCGTGAACCTCATGGACTACTACGTGGTGCGCCGCGGCCACTACGCGGTCGCCGAGATCTTCAACCCCCGTGGAATCTACGGTCGTTGGGGCTGGCACGGCATCGTCGCCTACCTCGTAGGCTTCGCCGTCATGGTGCCGTTCTTCTCCGTCGGCACGCTCTACGTCGGACCCGCCGCGCATGCGCTCGGCGGCGCGGACATCTCCTTGTTCATCGGGCTGCCCGTCGCCGCGGTGCTCTACTGGCTGTTCACCCGCTCGATCGACGTCGAGGCCGAGACACGCATCGCCGAAGAAGAGCTCACGGCTTTGGAATCGGCCGCCCACGACCACCGGGAGCCATGACCTCCGCCCTCGACCGCCGTCGACGCACTCCTCTGCGGGTCCGCCCCCCCGGTTTCCCGGGAGACGGGGACTGCGCTATGCTCGATCATGAGCTTCCCGGCCGAACTCCGGTCGCCGCTCAGTGCGTTGGTGGTCCAAGGAAAGACGTCCCGCTTCCTGCGGGAAGATGCAGGTGCAAGGCCTGCCCGGCGCTCCACACAACCCCGTCTCCGGCCTTCCGGAGACGGGGTTCTTGTTGTTACCGGGAAGCCGGGTCGGCACGTCACGGCGCGGACAGGCCGAGCAGGTCCGCCGCGTTGGTGTCGAGGATCATCGTGACCTCCTCCGGGCTCAGCCCCGAGTCGGCGATGTGGTCCACGGCCCGCACGAACACCTCCCCGTCCTCGTACGGGAAGTCCGTACCGAGCACGATGCGGTCCGCCCCGAAGGAAGCCACCGCGGCGACCAGTGCGGGCGGGTGCGCATGGCTGACCGTGTCGTACCAGAGGCGCCGGGCGGCCACCGAGGGCGGTTCGGGCGTGCCGGGGGACTCGAAGGCCAGATGGTTGTCCAGCCGGCGGGGCAGCAGCGGCATCGCTCCGCCCAGGTGCGACGCCAGGACGCGCATCCGCGGATAGCGCGCGGGGAGTCCCGCCAGGATCAGGTGCATGATCGCCACCGTGTCCTCGACCGGCGCCCCGACCATCCATGTCAGGTCGTGCTCGGTGATCAGCGGGCTGGCGGCGCCCTCTCCGGCCGGGTGGACGTACAGCACGGCACCGCGCCGGTCCAGCTCCTCGTAGAGAGGGTGGAAGAGGGGATCGGCGAGTGTGCGGCCGAGCACGGTCGTGGTCACGCCGACACCGACCGCCCCCAGGTCGTCGAGGGCGCGGGCGAGCTCGCGCAGAGCCGCGTCGACATGGGGGAGGGGCAACGCGGCGAAGGCCCGGAAGCGTTCGGGGAACCGGGCCACCAGCTCCGCGTACGAGTCGTTCGCCGCCTCGGCCGGCGCCACGGCGTCCGACTCCCCGGGCAGGTGCGGGGACTGCGGGGCCGTGGACAGCACCTGGAAGTCGATGCCCGCCCGGTCCATCAGCGCGAAGCGGGCCTCCAGATCGGCCTCCTTCGCGTCGGCGCCGATCCCGCGCTGAGTACCCGTGTCGGACTTCCCCAGCCGTTCGAGACGGTCGAGGTACCCCGCGGTCCACAGGTGGGCGTGCACGTCGATACGCGTTGGGGTCACCCTTCGATGGAACGCCCGGGAAGTGGTGCGGGCCACTCGACGGGTGAGCGTTCACCGGCACGGAGCGCACCAACACGGTCTCTGCGGGCCGTTCGGGTGGAGATGCACGGGCGGCCGGACGGGCACGCGCAGACTGGCCCCACCGACGTGACCGTTCGGCATACGACAGCCCCGAAGGAGTCACCATGTCGAACGTCCCGAACGAGCTGAAGTACACCAGGGACCACGAATGGGTGCGGGTGACGGGTGAGGGCGTGGTGCGTGTCGGCATCACCGACCACGCCCAGAAGGAACTCGGGGACATCGTCTTCGCGGAGCTGCCCACCCTGGGGAACGGCTTCTCCGCGGGCGAGCCGTTCGGCACCCTCGAGTCGGTCAAGGCGGTGACCGAGGTCTACGCACCGGTTTCGGGAGAGGTGACCGCCCTCAACGATGAGCTCGGCGACAGCCCCGAGAGGGTCAACGAGGAGCCCTACGGCGACGGCTGGCTGATCGAGATCAAGTTCACCGACAAGAGTGAACTCGACCGTCTGCTCAGCGACGACGGGTACGAGAGCTACATCAGCGAAGGCAGCGAGTAGTCCCTGAGCGGACATGAGCGCGGTGACGGGCGCGCTGTGCGGAGGTGATCGCGTCACCGCTGACGGCACCGCCCCGGCGGCCGTACACACCGCCGCCGCGACGCACGCCGCCCCTACCGCCGCACGGCGCCGGAACCTCGGAAAGAGGACCAGGACCCCGGGCGGACGATCCGGGTTCGCGGATCACCGCAAGGGGTCTTCCCTCCCTCAGGAATTCTTCCGTCCCTCAGGACGCCTCCACCGCAGCCTTGATCCGCCGGCCGAACGCGTCCGCGTCCTTGCGCGCCGCACTCAGCGCGAGGCCCACCAGAAGCTTCCCGATGCCGTGGCCCTCGAGGACGTTGAAGATCCTGACGTGGGTCGTGCCCGCGCCGGTGGACTCCAGGTCGTAGCCACCCTGGTCGGCCGTCACGACGTTCTTCGAGATCTCCGTCCACCGGATCCGCCGAGGCGGGTCGAACTCGGTGATCCGGAACTGCCGGCCCGTCTTCATGCCCGCGTCCTTGACCGTGCTCGTGAAGACCGTGCCCACTGCCGTCGGGCCCTCCGGCGTCTTCTTGATCTCCTGCACCCTGGGGCTGAACTTCGGGTCGTTCGTGCCCTCGGCCAGGAAGGCGAAGACCTCCTCGACGGGGCGGTTGATCTCGGCTGTCGCCTCGAACTGACCGGCCACGGTTCCTCCTGTGCTGCGATCGCTGGGGTTCCGGCTGAGTACACGCGAGTCTGCCGAGCGGCCTCAGCCTACGGGCCCCGTCCCACCAGCGCGTCCCGTTGCCGGAGTCGGTCCCGCCGATCACCGTCTCCCGAGGTCCGACACACCCGAGAGAGCCCGGTTTGACCCCGGCAGGTCCGCAAAGGGTAGTAATGGCTGGATGCACGTAAGTGGCTTCGACCCCACCTGTGAACGTCCTGTCCCGGACGCCGGCCCCCGGGCGGGTACGTCATGGCCGGGCCGGTGGGGCCGCCGAGCGGCATCACGCCTCCCGCGGACCGAGTGGAGCCGTCCGGGCTCGCGGAGGCTGGTGTGACGCTCCCCACGAGGCCGGAATGAAACATGACGAACAGGTAACGCTCTCCTTCATGCTTTCCACGAACACCCCTCGGCAGGTGACGCGATGACATCGGCGACCGGGACGACCTGGGCGCCGGCCCCGACAGCGACCACGACCGAGTCCGCCCCCACGGCTCGACCGCCCTCGCTGCCCTCGCTCACCGGACTGCGCTGGGTGGCGGCGGTGCTGGTCTTCGGGCTGCACGTGCACAACTTCGGCTACTTCGGGGGCACCGGCGGCCGCATCGTGGCGTGGGGATTCGGGGCGGGCGCCAACGGCGTCTCGTTCTTCTTCGTCCTCTCCGGCTTCGTGCTGATGTGGTCGGCACGGCCGCGCGACCGCGCCGTGGCCTTCTGGCGGCGGCGCGTCGCCCGGATCTACCCGGTCCACCTCGTCACCGCCGCGATCGCGCTGCTCATGGGATTCACCCTGTCCGGCCAGATGAGGCCGACCCTGAACTCGGCGCTGGCGAATGTGCTGCTGACGCACTCCTGGTGGCGCCCGTGGTGGCAGACACTCGACCCCGTCAGCTGGTCGCTCGCCTGCGAGGCCTTCTTCTACGCGGTCTTCCCGCTGCTGGCGCTGGGACTGCGCCGGCTCGAGGCGCGAGCAGTGACCGTCGTCGCCGGGCTGTCGGTGCTGGCGGTGCTGGCCCTGGCCTGGTCGGACGCGCACCACTGGCTGAGCCAGCCGGTGTACTCCTTTCCCGCGGCCCGCCTCCCCGAATTCGTCCTCGGTGCCGCCGTCGCCCGTCTGGTGTTCCTGGGACGCTGGCGCGGGCCCGGCATGGAGGCCTCACTCGCCCTGACGATCATCGGCTACTTCCTCGTTCCCCAGGTCACCCCCGGGTACTCGGCCACCACCTGCACCATCATCGGCTTCGCGCTGCTGATCCCGGCGGCGGCCGTCGCCGACCTGCGGGGGCGGCCCTCACTGTGGCGGCACCGACGGCTGGTGCGGCTCGGTGAACTCTCCTTCGCCTTCTACATGATTCATCTGCTCGTCCTGCGGGCCGGTATCAACCTGCTCGGGAAGTCCCCGCACTTCGGTGTGGCGGCCGGACTGACCGCCACCGCCGTGGCGTTCACCGTGGCACTGGGGCTGGCCTGGCTCCTGTACGAGGGAGTGGAGAACCCTGCCCGGGAACTGCTGCTGCGCCGCCGGGGCGGAAAGTCGAAGCCGCCCGTGACCGAGCAGGACAGAGGCGTCGTCCGAGAGGGATAGGGTCCCGGCGGCCCGGGCGGCGCAGCACGGGGGCCTGTCCGGCGGATCATGCCGCAGACGCGGGGAATGGCACGCCCGCCTGTGTTGATCAGGCGCCGATGCTCTCCCGCAACCTGATCCGCCGGACGGACCCTAGGCCGGCTGGGTGAAACGGATGTTGTTGCCGAAGGGGTCGCGGAGGCCGCAGTCGATGCCGTACGGACGCTCGGTGGGCTCCTCGGTGAACTCGACGCCCCGGCCGAGCAGTGTCTCGTACGTCTTGCGGCAGTCGTCCGTGCTGAAGATGAGCGAGCCGCCGGTCGCGCCCTTGGTCACCAGCTCCCGGACCTGCTGCGCCGTCTCCTCGGAGAGGGCCGGGGGGCCCGGCTTCTCCAGCAGGATCTGCCGCTCGGGGTGTCCCGGGACGTTGACGGTCAACCAGCGCATGAAGCCGAAGTCGACATCGGAGTTGACCTCGAGGCCGAGCTTGCCCACGTAGAAGTCGAGGGCCTCGTCCTGGTCGAGGACGTAGATCTGTGAGTGCGTGATGGCGTTGAACATGTACGTCACGCTACCGGGCGGCCCGGGCGGAAACTTGTCCAAAACTGCTCAGTCGACGGCCTGCGGAGGCGGGCTGCGGGCGGCCGGGGGAGAGGGGGTCCGAACCATCGCGGGGACCGTTGTCGCCGAAGAGTTGCGGCTCAGTGAGTCAGCCGGTGGGCCGCATCCACGCCATGGTGAAGCACGTCGGCACGTTCGCGGGGGTCGCTTCCCTGCGGTACGTCCTCGGTGACCGGCCGACGATGTCGTGGAACGTGCGGCTGAACGTTCCGGGGCTGCCGAAGCCGACCGCGAAGCAGATGTCCGTCACGCTGCGGTCGGTCTCCCGCAGCAGGAACATCGCCCGCTCGACCCGGCGTCGCTGCAGGTAGCGGTGCGGTGTCTCGCCGAACGTGGTCCGGAAGGTGCGGGTGAAGTGGGCCTGGGACACGTGGGCGATCCGGGCCAGGGCCGCGACGTCCAGCGGCTGCGCGTACGCGCGGTCCATCGCGTCCCGTGCCCGCAGCATGCGGCGGTTGGTGTCTTCGGTGGCCCGGCTCACGACGTCATCACACCATGATTCTCCGTCGTCCCTCACCCGTGCGCGGCTGCCCCGGCGCTTCCGCGTCCGCGGAAGCCCCGGGACGGTGTCGGCACCGGGGCCCCCGAGAGGGGTCCGGGCCGGCCGGCGCGGTGCCGGCCGGCCCGGACGTCATGCGTCAGACCAGATCGAAGCGGTCGAGGTCCATCACCTTGCTCCACGCCGCGACGAAGTCGTTCACGAACTTCTCCTTCGCGTCATCGCTCGCGTAGACCTCCGCGAGCGCGCGCAGCTCCGAGTTCGACCCGAAGACGAGGTCGGCGCGGCTGCCGGTCCACTTGACCTCGCCCGTGGCCGCGTCGCGGCCCTCGAACGTGTTCGCGTCCTCGGAGACCGCCTTCCACGTCGTCCCCAGGTCGAGCAGGTTGGTGAAGAAGTCGTTGGTCAGCGCCCCGGGGGTCGTGGTGAGGGCGCCGAGCGACGACTGCTGGTAGTTCGCGCCGAGCACGCGGAGACCACCGACGAGGACCGTCATCTCGGGAGCGCTCAGGGTCAGCAGGTTCGCCCGGTCGATCAGCAGGTACTCGGCCGGGAGCCGGTTGCCCTTGCCCAGGTAGTTGCGGAAGCCGTCGGCGGCCGGCTCGAGCGGAGCGAACGCTTCCACGTCCGTCTGCTCCTGCGAGGCGTCCGCACGGCCCGGCGTGAACGGGACCTCGACATCGAAGCCGGCGTCCTTGGCGGCCTGCTCGACGGCGGCACCGCCGGCCAGCACGATCAGGTCGGCGATCGAGACCCGCTTGCCGCCGGTCTGGGCGGAGTTGAAGGCGCTCTGGATTCCCTCGAGGGTGCGCAGCACCGTCGCCAGCTGGTCGGGGTCGTTGACCTCCCAGCCGCTCTGCGGCTGGAGGCGGATGCGTCCGCCGTTGGCGCCGCCGCGCTTGTCGCTGCCGCGGAAGGACGACGCCGAGGCCCAGGCGGCGGACACGAGCTGTGCCACCGACAGGTCCGAGGCGAGGACCTGGCTCTTGAGAGCGGCGATGTCCGCGGAGTCGACGAGCTCGTGCGTGACGGCGGGCAGCGGGTCCTGCCAGAGCAGCTCCTCGGCCGGGACCTCCGGGCCGAGGTAGCGCACGACCGGGCCCATGTCGCGGTGGGTGAGCTTGAACCACGCGCGGGCGAAGGCGTCGGCGAACGCGTCGGGGTTCTCGAGGAAGCGCCGCGAGATCTGCTCGTAGGCAGGGTCGACGCGGAGCGACAGGTCGGTCGTCAGCATCGTCGGGGCGTGGGTCTTCGACGGGTCGTGGGCGTCGGGGACGGTGGTCGCGCCCGCACCGTCCTTCGGCCGCCACTGGTTCGCGCCCGCGGGGCTCTTGAACAGCTCCCACTCGTAGCCGAAGAGGATCTCGAAGAAGCTGTTGTCCCAGGTGACGGGGGTGTTCGTCCAGATGCCCTCAAGACCGCTGGTGATCGCGTCGCCACCCTTGCCGGTGCCGAAGGAGTTCTTCCAGCCGAGGCCCTGCTCCTCGAGCGGGGCGGCTTCGGGGTCGGCGCCGACGCTGTCCGCCGGGCCCGCGCCGTGGGTCTTGCCGAAGGTGTGGCCGCCCGCGATCAGCGCGACGGTCTCCTCGTCGTTCATGGCCATCCGGCGGAACGTCTCGCGGATGTCGCGGGCCGCGGCGAGCGGGTCCGGGTTGCCGTTCGGGCCCTCGGGGTTGACGTAGATGAGGCCCATCTGGACCGCGCCGAGGGGGTTCTCCAGCTCTCGGTCACCGGTGTAGCGCTCGTCGCCCAGCCAGGTGGTCTCGGGACCCCAGTAGACGTCCTCGTCGGGCTCCCACACATCCGCGCGACCGCCGGCGAAACCGAACGTCTTGAAGCCCATCGTCTCCAGGGCGACGTTGCCGGTGAGGATCATGAGGTCGGCCCAGGAGATGCTCTGCCCGTACTTCTTCTTGACGGGCCACAGCAGTCGGCGGGCCTTGTCGAGGTTGCCGTTGTCCGGCCAGCTGTTGAGCGGCGCGAAGCGCTGCTGCCCGGCACCGGCGCCGCCGCGGCCGTCGCTGATGCGGTAGGTGCCCGCACTGTGCCACGCCATGCGGATCATGAACGGGCCGTAGTTGCCGAAGTCGGCCGGCCACCAGTCCTGCGAGTCCGTCAGCACCTCCGCGATGTCCCGCTTCACGGCGGCGAGGTCGAGGCCCTTGAACGCCTCGGCGTAGTCGAACTCCTCGCCGAGGGGGTTGGCGACGGCCGGGTTCTTGGCGAGGATCTTCAGGTTGAGGCGATCGGGCCACCACTGGCGGTTTCCGCCGCCCTGCGTCGGGTGCGTGGCCCGATCGTGCGCGACGGGGCAGCCACCTCCGCCCTCCGTCTTCGCGTCTACGACGATTGCATCATGGTTCTCAGACATGGGAATCCTTCCGGACCAGGCGGATCGTGGTGCTCAGGTGCTGCGGGTGGGGGAACAGCCGGGGCAGGGGCCCCGGCGCACGCCCCCAGGCATCGTCGGGCGGGAGGCCGTGATCGTCGTACGGGTTCGCACGGGGCGCCGGCGTGCGGGCCGGTCCTGTGCGGCGAACGGGCCCTGTCGCGCCGAGGGTGGGGAGATCCCCGCCAGCGGCCCGAGGGGAGATGCGGGGCGCGCGATCGCGCGCCCCGGACGTGGCCGCCCCGATGCCGAGGTGGTCACACTCCCGGACGGCCGCGAGCCGTGCGACGCGGGCGGCCGCCATCCTCAGGCCGGCACCGCGCAGCTTCCCGGCGGTGGTCCCGTCACATCTCTGTCTCATGCCGTTTTGGAGTCTTCCTGTCCCTTGGCCAGCGCCAGAACCGATCCTACGATGGACAGAGTCTTAGTCAAGAAGCGCGCCAAACCCGTATCCAATAGGAGCCCGGACGTTCACTGGTAAAATTCGGGTATCCCGCCGAACCTGAATAGGTGAACCGATATGAGTGACCTGCTGGAGCGACTGCGAGCACGTGGCTGGCGGATGACCTCCCAGCGACGTGTCGTCGCGGAGGTCCTCGACGGCGATCACGTCCACTTCACCGCCGACGAGGTGCACGCCCGCGCCGCGCAGCGACTGCCCGAGATCTCCCGGGCCACCGTGTACAACACCCTGGGTGAGATGGTCTCCCTCGGTGAGGTCATAGAGGTCGCGACGGACGGCCGCGCCAAGCGCTACGACCCCAACGCCCACCACGCCCACCAGCACCTGGTGTGCTCCAACTGCGGCACCATCCGGGACGTCCACCCGACCGGCGACCCGCTGGCCGACCTCCCCGCGGTGGAACGTTTCGGCTTCCAGGTGTCCGAGGTCGAGGTCACGTACCGCGGGCTGTGCCCCTCCTGCGCCTGACGGTCGTCCCGCTGATCCGCGGCGGGCGTGCCACGGCGGCCGACGACACCTGAGGTACCCCGTCGCGCCGTCGGAGCCGCGAACGGGCGAGGGGGTGTTGCCCGCGCCGCACACTCGGCGCACGCTGGTCCTATGGGTGCTCACGACGGCCCCACGCTCATCGCGTCCGTGCAGCGGGCCTTCCGACTGCTGGAGGCCGTGAGCGCGCACGAGAACGGCGCTCCCGCGAAGCAGTTGGCGCGCGAGACCGGGCTGCCGCTGGCCACCGCGTACCACCTGCTGCGGACGCTGGTGCACGACGGATACATACGGAAGCTGGACGACGGCGGCTTCATCCTCGGGGACAAACTGCAGGCGCTGCACAGCACCGCCCGTGGCCAGACACTGCTGAGCCGGATCCGTCCCACGCTCGCCGCACTGCGGGACGAGCTCGCGACCCCCGCCTACCTCACCTTCTACGAGGAGGGCGAGATCCGGGTCGCGGAGATCGTCGACGGCCCCCGGGCACCCCGGGTCGACCTCTGGGTGGGATTCGAGGACGCCGGCCACGCCACCGCCCTGGGCAAGTCCGTACTGCGGGAACTGGACGACGACGCCCGCAACGACTACCTCTCCCGGCACGGCCTCGCCGACCTCACACCGCGGACCGTGACCAGTTCCTCGGAGCTGCTCAGGCGGCTCGACTCCTCACCGGTGGCTCCGGCCGTCACCGACCTGGAGGAGTACGCCCTCGGCACCGTCTGCGTCGCCGTGCCGGTCTACTGCGGGGACACCCTGGGCTCGCTCGGCGTCTCGCTGCCGGCGGAGCGGGTCTCCCGGCTCGAGGATGTCGTGACACGGCTCATCCCGATCGCAAACCGCGTCACCAGAAGTCTCTCTCTCACTATCTGAAATCTGTCTCCTTGTGAGGCTCGGACGGAACGCGTTTCCTGGATGAAACGGACATACCGGGAATGTGATCCGGCACACAGGTGAGGACTGCGGACGAAACATGAGTCATGCCCGAGACCATGGTGGCGCCCACAGGCCGTTGCGGCCGACCAGGGATCGACTAGCGCCCCTCAGGGCATTCGCCCAACGGCGCGCCACCGCCCAGCTCGCCGCCGGAGTACCCGTACTGCCCCTGCTGTTCGTCTTCGTCATCGTGCTCGTCGACGTCGTCGGCGGAGCCGGCATGATCTGGCTGTCACTGCTCGCGGCCGCCCCCGCGCTGGCCGCCACGACCAACGGGCCGCGCGGAGTGTTCTCCATCGGTCTCCTCGCCGCCGTACTGGGCGCGAGGCTCGGCATCAGGGACGGCGTACCCGCCGGAGAACTGGCGGCCCTGCTGTCCGCGCTGTCGGCCGTCACCCTGGCGAGCGGCCTGGCCAGCTCACTGCGCGGACGCCGGGAACGGGTGCTCGCCGCAGTTCGCTCGGTCGCTGAGGCCGCCCAGCACGCCCTGCTCACGCCGATACCGGAGACCGTCGGCCCCTTTCAGGTGGCCGTCCGCTACAGCGCCGCCGCGGCGGAGGCCCGGATCGGCGGAGATCTCTACGCCCTGGTGTCCACCCCGTACGGCGTCAGACTGATCGTCGGCGACGTGCGCGGCAAGGGACTGCCGGCCGTGGGGACCGCCGCGCTCGTGCTCGGGGTCTTCCGCGAGGCCGCCTACGACGAGCCCGATCTGCTCGCCGTCGTCAGCAGGATCGAGCGGAGCCTGGCCCGCAATCTCGGCGGGGACGACTTCGTCACGGCCGTGGTCGCCGGATACGGGCAGGCGGGACATCTGGAGGTCGTCAACTGCGGGCACGCTCCTCCGCTGCTGGTACGCGCGTCCGGGAGCGTCGTGCCGGTCGAGCCCAACCACCCGGCCCCGCCCCTGGGACTGCGCGCCCTCTCGGGCGAGGTCCCCAGCCTCCACGTGCTGCCCTTCGACGACGGGGACCAGCTGCTGCTCTACACCGACGGGGTCACCGAGGCCCGCAACCACGATCGCGAGTTCTATCCGCTGGCCGAGGGACTGGCGCGCCATGTGTCCGAAGAGCCGGCGAGCACCCTCGACGCGCTCCACGACGAACTGCTGACGTACGTGGGGGGCCGACTGCACGACGACGCCGCGCTGCTCCTGCTGCGCAAGCCGTCCGCTTCCCGAGCGCCCGGTGCCGAACCGGCAGCCGCTGTTCCGGGCGCGCCGGAACCGGCCGCCTCTGCTTCGGCCGCGTCCGGTGCGATCGCATTCGATCCGGCCGGGTCAGGTCGGCCGGTGTCGGGTCGGGCCGCTTCAGATCTGGTGGTCTCTCGTCCCACGGGTGTGGGCTCCGACCACTTCTGACCGCGCCGCGGTACGACGCCGGTCGCGATCCCCTCTCCGTGAACGGAGACGCCGAGCGACGGGTTCTGCGTGGATGGGGGCGTTGAGCGACGGGCTCCTCGTGAGCGCGGGCCTCCCGCCACGCGCTCTCACGTACGCCCGCTCCTGTTCACGCCGCGACGAGATCGGCCCACCGGGTCACTCCACCGGGATGGAACCGTATGCCGTAGCGGGCCGCCAGGGCCTTGACGATCTCCTCGCCGCGGCCGTGCTCGTCGGGGTCGATCCCTTCGAGATCCTCCCCGGCGGCGCGCGCGGGCCCCGCGTCGGTGACCTCGACCCGCAGGGTGTCGAATCCGTTGCCCCGGATCCAGGACAGTCGCAGCTCCGCCGGGGGCAGAGCGTGCACGATCGCGTTGGTGAGGAGTTCCGACACCACCAGCAGCGCGTCCTCGAAGATCCCCGGAGACACGTTCCAGTCGGTGAGGACCGTGCCCGCGCGTCGTCGGACGGCCGAGACGGCCCCAGCGACAGGCGGCAGCGGAAAGACGTACTCGACTGCCTCGCGAAGCTTCGTCTCGCGAAGCCTCGTATTGAGCTGTAGCGCCATCTCTACTCCTCCGGGGTGAGCGCTGTCGGCCGGTTGCCGGAACCTCAGCGCGTTGCCGGGCCTCAGAGCACGTTAAGGACCGAAATGAGGTGGGTCAATGAACGGCGGTCGGCATTACCGAACGCCGCATCCGGGGCAGCGTTCGCATCGACTCCCCGCACGTCAAGCGGACCCTCCACAGCGGTAATAGGCTCGGATCATGGCCGGCCCAGTCCAGTCGATCGAACGGGCGGCTGCGATCTTGCGTCTGCTCGCCGGTGAGCCTCGCCGACTCGGGCTGGGCGAGGTGGCGGCCTCGCTCGGGCTGGCCAAAGGCACCGCCCACGGCATCCTGCGCACACTCCAGCACGTGGACTTCGTGGAACAGGACGCGGAGACCGGGAAGTACCAGCTCGGAGCCGCCCTGCTGCACCTCGGCACCAGTTACCTCGACATCAACGAGCTGCGGTCGCGCTCCATCAACTGGGCCGACGCGCTCGCCGCGCGCAGTGGGGAATCGGTCCGCCTGGGCACGCCCCTGGAGGGCATGGTCCTCGTCGTCCACCACGTGTTCCGGCCGGACGACACGCTCCAGACCCTGGACGTGGGCTCGCTGCTGCCGCTGCACGCCTCCTCGCTCGGCAAGGTGTTGCTGGCCTTCGGGGCCGTGACCGTGGAGCCGGTACTGGAAGCCGGTCTCGAGGCGTACACCCGGCACACGCTGGTCACTCCGGAGCGGCTCACCCGGGCGCTGACCGAGATCCGGGACCTCGGCTGGGGTGCCGAGGTCCAGGAAATGACCATGGGTGAGGCCGGCATCGCCTCGCCGATCCGGGGGCACGGCGGACTGGTGGTCGGCGCGATCGGCCTGTCCGGCCCGGTCGAGAGGATCTGCGACGGTCACGGCGTTCCCCGGCCGAGGTTGGTCACCCTCCTTCGGGAAGCCGCACGGGCCATTTCCAGAGAGCTGGGGGCAGCTCGCTGGTGACACCACCGCCTCACCGACACATCGGAAGGCAGAAGCCGATCATGGTTGAACGGTATGTAATGTCCATCGATCAGGGCACCAACTCCACCCGATGCATCCTGTTCGACCACCATGGGCGGTTGGTGTCGGTCGCCCAGCGTGAGCACCAGCAGCACTTCCCGCGCCCCGGATGGGTCGAGCACGACGCCGTCGAGATCTGGCGCAACCTGCAGCGCATCGTCCCGGAGGCCCTGTCGGACGAGGGTGTCGGCGCGGCGGAGGTGGCCGCCATCGGTCTCGCGAACCAGCGGGAGACGACGGTGGTCTGGGACCGGCGGACGGGTGCCCCGCTGGGCAGGGCCATCGTCTGGCAGGACACCCGTACGGCGCCGCTCGTCGAGGACCTCAGGATCGACCCCGGAGACGACTTCTTCCTCGAGCGCTGCGGTCTGCCTCCCTCTACCTATTTCTCGGCGCTGCGGATCCGCTGGCTGTTCGACCATGTCAACGGACTGGAGCGGCGGGCCAGGGACGGCGAGGTGCTGTTCGGCACGATGGAGAGCTGGCTGATCTGGAACATCACCGGTGGTGCGGACGGCGGCCTGCACATCACGGACGCGACGAACGCCAGCCGCACCATGCTGATGAACATCCGTACGCTGAAGTGGGACGACGAGCTTCTCGCGTTCTTCGGGGTCCCCCGCCCCATGCTTCCGGAGATCCGCTCCTCCGCCGAGAGTTACGGGGAGGCCCGTTCGCTTCTCCCGGGCGTCCGCATCACCGCCGCGCTCGGTGACCAGCAGGCGGCCCTGTTCGGCCAGACCTGTTTCTCCCCGGGTGAGGCGAAGTGCACCTACGGAACGGGCAGCTTCCTGCTGCTCAACACCGGTACCGACGTCGTGCGGTCGCGGCACGGACTCCTCACGACCGTCGCCTACAAGATCGGGGACGAGCCTCCGGTCTACGCACTGGAGGGTTCGATCGCGGTCACCGGCTCACTGGTCCAGTGGTTCCGTGACCGCCTGGGACTGATCAACAGCGCGCCGGAGATCGAGACCCTCGCGCGGACGGTCGAGGACAACGGCGGCTGCTACATCGTCCCTGCCTTCTCCGGTCTGTTCGCACCCCGCTGGCGCAGCGACGCGCGCGGGGTCATCGTCGGACTCACCTCGTACATCACCAGGGGACATCTGGCCCGGGCCGTCCTGGAGGCCACCGGCTGGCAGACCCGGGAGGTCGTCGACGCCATGAACGCCGACTCCTCGGTGGCCCTGAAGCAGCTCAAGGTCGACGGCGGTATGACAGCGGACAACCTGCTCATGCAGTTCGTGGCCGACGTGCTCGACGTGCCGGTGGTGCGGCCGATGGTGGCCGAGACGGTCTCCCTGGGCGCCGCCTACGCGGCGGGCCTGGCCGCCGGCTACTGGCCGGACCTGGAGATCCTGCGCCGCAACTGGCACCGGGCCGGCCAGTGGCTGCCGAACATGGACCCCGCGCACCGTGAGGCGGAGTACGACAACTGGCAGCGGGCCGTCGAGCGGTCCCTGGGGTGGATCAAACCACCGGGCTCCACTTGACGGGGGTCGGGCGGACGATGCCGGCAGCCGGCGCGGAACTCACCGACTGCCGGTCCGCATCACTCACTGGAAAGCCGGCTCACCCACTCGCCGGCTGACCGCGGTGCAGAGTGCCGGGGTCCGGCTACGCGGTCTTCGGTGCCGCCTGCTGCACGACGTCGAACGACCACAGCGTGGACCCGGCGGCGGCCGGCTTGGGGCGCTCACCGCCCTCGCCGGCACCTTGGTGGGCCGCCTTCATGGGCCCCTCCATCCAGGCCTGGAAGGACGCCTCGTCACGCCAGCGGGTGTAGACGAGGTAGCTGTCGGTGCCCTCGACCGGGCGGAGGAGTTCGAACCACTCGAAGCCGTCGGAGTTCTCCACGGCATGGGCACGGGAGGCGAAGCGCTTCTCCAGCGTCTCCCGCTGCTCGGCGGGGACGGTCAGTACGTTGATCTTGACTACGCTCATGGCCTCATCCTGCCGCATTCCGAAAGAAGCTCGGCCCTCACCGCCTTGGTGTTGTTCACGGGGTCGGCCTTCCTCCAGCGCGCTTCGGTGTTCGATGCGGCGGGTCGGCGGCTCGGGACGGCGGCCCGTCAACTCGTCGGGTTCTCCCTGCGGGACGGTGCGGGGCCCGACCAGGACGCGAGGAAGTGGAGTGCCTCGTGGGAGTCGGATCCGGCGGCCGCGGTCATCACCATGAGCTGCTGGTCCGGGTCGGTGGTGCAGCCGAGCATCTCCCAGTCGACAGTGAGGGCTCGGACGACGGGGCGGTGCAGTGTCTTGGTGCCGCAGGTCTTGTGCGCGACGTCGTGCGCGGCCCGGGCGTGAGCGAGCAGACGGCCGGTCTCTACGCGGAGGAGCTGGCCGCGGAGGGCTTCGTCGCGCTGGCCTTCGACACCGCCTATCAGGGCGACAGCGAAGGGGAGCCGCGGGGCCTGGAGAACCCGTTCGCGCGGGCGGAGGACATCAGGAGCGCCGTGACCCACCAGATCGCGCAGTACTCCTCCTTCGGCCTTATCCATCTCGTCGCGCCGCGGCCGCTGCTGATGATCGCCGGAACCGAGGCGGACACCGCCTACTTCAGCCGTGAGGCGATCGGGAAGGCACGGGAGCCGAAGGAGCTCTTCCGGGGCGAGGGCGCCACCCACATCGACCCGTACGACAAGGACGCGTACGTGCCGACCGCCCTGGCGAAGCTGACCGGCTTCTTCAAGGAGCACCGGCGTCCGCCTGAGCCGACACCGAGGACGGCGGTGAAAGGTGTCCGTGCGGCGGGTCGGGCCCGTGCGGCGGGTGACGCCCGGTCCTCCCTGGGCCCGAGCCCCTGAGAGGACGCAGGCGTCGGCCAGCCTACGGTGCGGCGTCCGGCTCAGCGGCTCTCGGCCCGCCCACCCGGCCGCCGGGCCGCCGCCTCGGCCGCCCGTGTGGTGATGTCGGCGGCCGCGCGTGCGGCGCGTCCGGTCACCTTCCAGGCGACCATGCGCAGGGCGGTGGCCGGGGACGGGGGGAACACGCCGAGCTGTCCGAGCATGGTGATGTCGTCGCGTACCGCCTCGTGTCCGACCACCTTGCCGTCCCGCAGGTCGAGCACATGGATCTGTTCGAAGTCGATCTCACGCCCGGTGGGAGGTACGGCCTGGTCGAGGGCGCCGTCGCGGAAACGGACGAACGGGCCGGTGTGGCGGCCCCGCATCCGCAGCCGTACCCAGACCTGCTCGTCGTTCCCGGCGGTGCCGAGCACGGGGAAGCGCAGGTCGCTGAAGGCGGACCGCATCCACGCGCTCGAGGCGAGGACCCCCGCCGGTCCCGGGATCGAGCAGGCGGCGGGCGCCACGGCCGCTTCGCGGTTGTGGAAGTCCTCGCCCACCACCTCGGCGGCCAGTGCCGGATCCCCGGTCTCGAGGATGCGGAAGAGCCCGTGGGCCAGGCCCGTGGTGTCCATGCCCATTGCGTCCGTACCTTTCACCGGTTCTCACCGGCTGTGCGATCTGTGCAGCGACGTCGTTCTGTCCGGGGGACCGAGGCGGCGCGCGTTCCACGCCGGGTGTGCCCGCCGAACGATGATTGAGGTTACAGGGCACCTAATGAATAGGGAAACGGTGTGATGACATTGACTAGGATGTCCGAATGCCCTCCAAACGCCCCTACGTCTCTCCGCTGCGGGAGCAGGCCGCCGCCCGGACGCGCGCGCTGATCCTGCAGCGCGCCGCCGAACTGTTCGCCGGACGTGGCTATGGGCGGGTGACCGTCGCGGACATCGCGGCGGCGGCCGGTGTCTCCGCGAAGACCGTCTTCGCGAGTGTCGGCAGCAAGAGCGACATCCTGGACCGGATCGTCGACCAGGGCGTGGTCGACTCCGGCTACGAGCAGGCCATGCGGCAGGTGCTCGCCCTGCCGACACCCGAGGCGGTGCTGAAGGCGCTGGCACACGGCACGCGCCTGGGCAACGAGAAGCAGTTCACGGTGCACGAGGCGATCCGCAAGGCGCTGCCCGTGCACGAGAACGGTGAGGCGCTGTGGGAGCGCGCCACCGCGGACTACCGGCTCGCCCTGCGCGCCGCCGCCCGCCACCTGCACACCCTGGACCCAGCGCCTCCCGGCCCGGTCGACGAGACGGCCGATCTCCTGTGGTTCTGGTTCGGCCCGACCGGCTGGCGCACGCTGGTGGTCGAGAACGGCTGGCCCTGGGAGCGGGCCGAGGAAACGCTCCGCCGCACCGCGGTCGCGACTCTGTGCACGGGCTGAGTGGCCTTCGCGTCCGCCGCTGTCCCGGGCGCGGGGTTCGGACCGCCCCGCCCCCGCGGACGACTGCGCCGCGGGGTGGCCCACTCGAGGGCACCGGTCAGGACGCGGGGTGGGGTGCCGCCGCGGCCGCCAGGTTCGGTTGGAGCCGGCGGGCCACATCGAGGTGGTCGGCGGTCCAGATGATGCGGACGGCCGTGGCGGTGGACTGCCCCCGCTCGTCGGTCAGGTCGCGACGCAGGGAGTCGACGAGCCGTCTCTCGGCCGTGGGATTGCGGGGCAGCGGTTCCGGCACGGGAGCGGCCCGGCCCAGTGCGGCGGCCAGATCCCGGTACCAGCCGGTCACATGGCCGGCGGTGCCCAGGATCACGAGACGCGCCTCGGCCCGGTCCGTACCGGCGTCCTCGTCGCCGGCGCGCTGCCACAGTCCCAGGACGGCGTCCCCGGCCAGGCGCAGTCCGACGATGCCGGTGACGAGCGTGGTCATGTCGGCGAGGGGCGTCGGTTTGGCGCCGCGTTCGGCGAGGTAGCTGCGGAAGGCGTCGTCGAGCCGCCGTGCGGCGGCGGCCGCCGCACGGCCTTCCTCGACGGGAGGGCCGGCCGTAGGCGCGGGGCCGGACCCGCACCGGCCCACGGCGTACGCCACCGTTCCGGCGAGGTAGCGGGCACTGTCCGTGTACGCCTCGGCGAGGGCGCGGTCGACAGCGGCCGTCGCGCCGCGTGGCCAGAGGAACAGGGCCATCAGCACGCTCACGGCGCAGCCGACGGCGATGTCCTGGATCCGCAGCAGGACGATGTGCCAGTCGGGGTTCTGGCCGATGTTGAACAGGATGACGACGGTGACGGTGAACGCGGCCTGGCCCGCCGCGAAGGAGATCGCGGCGGGGGCGATGCCGGCGATGAGCACGGCGAGAGGCAGCAGGATCCACAGCACGGTGCTGTGGTGGCCGATGAGCTGCAGCAACCCGGCTCCGATGATCGAACCCGCCAGGGTGCCCAGCACGGCGCGCATCGCGTTCTGACCGGTGTTGAGGGCGTTCGAGCGCAGCACCGACAGGGTTCCCAGCAGGACCCAGAACGAGTGCTGGAGGCTGGTCAGTTGGGTGAGGGAGACCGCGATGCCGAGGCCGAGCGCGCCGCGGAGGCTGTTGTGCAGCCAGACCGACTGCGGCCGAAGGTGCGTGGCGGCCCGCTCACGCGCCGACATCAGTGGTTCGGTGAGGGTCCCGGGCTCGCGGCCGAGCAGGCGGTCGTGCCAGCTGCGCCGCTCCGCGGACGCGGCCAGGTCCACGTTGTTCGCGATCTGCAGCGTCGCGAACCCCAGCTCCTGCGCGCGGAACGACAGGTCCAGCCTTCCGATGACCGGATGCACCCGCGACGGTGTCGCGGCTCCCGCCTGGTGCCCGCTCAGCCTGCCGGTGGCGTGGCGCTCCATACCGGCCATCGCCGCACCCAGGTCGTTTGAGGCGGCGCGCAGTGCGTCCCGGGGGTTCATCGGGACGTCGAGCAGTCCTGCCGCCTCGTCCAGGACACGCGCGGCGGCCCGTCGTACGGCGTGGGCGTCGGGGTCGCACGCCGGGCGGCCGTCGAGAGGGGGCACGCTGTCGGCGAGGACGTCGCTGAGCCAGGTCAGTTCGTCGACCAGACGGACGATGGCGCGTGAGCTGGTCGACAGACCGGTGGGCCGATAGGGCGTGGTGTCGAAGACGCCGCGCAGGTCGGCGGCGGCGGCGGCGGCCCGGTGGGCGGTGATGCGGCACTGGCCGACGCCCGCCATGCCGGGGCCGCCGGCCAGCCAGGACGCGTCGGCTCGCAGTTGCTCCGCGGCGGCGCGGCAGACCCGTGCCGCGGGTGCGCTGAGCGGGTCCGCGGCAGGCCGGGGCCACAGCAGGGAGACGGCGAGCATGGCCGCGGCCGCCGCCAGTCCCGCACCGGCGAGCCGGTCGGGGAGCTGGGACAGCGGAGCGGGTGAGGTGACCGGGAGAATGAAGGCCAGCAGGAGCGCGGTGGACGCGCCCGCGAGGACAGAGCTGATGGCGCCCGCGAAGAGCACCAGGAAGCCGACGACGACCATGACGGCGACCGCGAGCCAGATCCGGTGGGCGACGAGCGTGCCCAGACTGATGAGGACCGCCCACGCCACCGCGAGCCCCGCGTGCGCCTGCAGCCGCTGCACCATGGGGCCGGTGAAGTCCACCAGCAGGAGCATCGAGAACGAACCGAACGCCGCGAAGGTCGCCATCGCGGGCGAGCCGATCACCTGACCGCACAGGGCGAAGAGGGCGGGCATCACGATCGCGGTCCGCACGGCGCGGCGGGTGGCCGCCAGCTCGGGATCGTGGGCCCGCAGCCAGGACATGGCGCGGCCGAGAGTGACACGGCCCGGTCTTCGCACGCGCCGCACCTCCCGTCGCCGAGGCAGTCCGCCTCAGCAAGTCTGACGGCTGCCCCGTGCGGAACGCCATGCGAACGCGAACGTAGGCGCGGGCGCGAACTGGACTCGGCCCGGTGCGAGCGGCGCGTGCGTGATCAACACCGGCCGCGGCCGGGTGTCCCGTGCCGTCGTTCGGCTCCTCTCCGACCGGCGTGCCCGAGGAGCCGCGTCAGTCGGTGCGGGCGCCGCCGAGGCGTTCCAGGAGCAGTCCTTCGCGGGTGGACCAGGGGCAGATGGTGACGCTGTCGACCCCACAGGTTTCCATGAGGGCCTCGGCGATCAGGGCTCCGGCCAGCGACTGCTCGGCGCGGTGCGGGGAGATGCCGGGCAGTCTGCCGCGCCGCTTCGGGGTCGAGGCGGCCAGGAGCGGAACCGTCGTCCGCAGCGCGGGCAGCGTCAGGCGCTGCGGCGTGCGGGGCGGCCGGTTCTTCCCGGCCGCGGCGAGCCGGGACAACTGGGTGAAGGTCTTGGAACACGCCAGGACCTGCCCGCCCGGCTCCGCCTGGGGCAGGTCGGGGAGCGAGCTCAGGGAACGCCGCAGATGCCGCCGCAGCTCGGCCAGCCGGCGCTTGGAGGGGGCGGTGCCGCCGGGAAGCCACTCGCGGGTGACCGTGCGGGCTCCCAACGGCAGCGACAACACGGTGCGGGGCTGGTCCGCGGTACCGGAGGCGATCTCCAGGGTGCCGCCACCGATGTCCAGGACGAGCAGGGGGCCGCCGGTGGGCGCCGCCCATCTGCGGGCGGCCGCGTACGCCAGCCGCGCCTCCTCCTCACCGGGCAGCACCCGCAGGCGGATGCCGGTGGCGTGTGCCACCCGGTCGATGACCTCGTCGCGGTTGGGCGCGTCCCGGATGACGGACGTGGCGAACGCGAACACCTCGGGCAGGCGCAGCTGTGGGTCCGCCGAGGCGGCCTCCGTCACCGCCCGCTGCACGCTCCTGACCCCCGACTCGCGCAGCCGCCCGTCCGGTCCCAGGCTCTGGTGCAGTCGCAGCCGCACCTTGTGGGAGAGGACAGGTTCCAGCGTCCCGCCCTTCGGCCGCCGCGCGACCGTCAGCAACGCGCTGTGGCACCCCACGTCGAGTACCCCTGCCTGCCGCATACGCTTGCCTTCCCGCATCATGAGCTCCCCCCAGCGCCGGACCGCTTCCCGGCGGCCGTGACCGGTCGGGACAGCGGTGGGCGGCACCACGCGGATGCGGGTGCCACCAGGCCATCTTGTCACTGCCGGTGTTCTCCATGATCCGGCAGACCCCCTCCGGCCCTCGTTCATACCCCGCCGGCCCGGCCCGGGCGGAGGGGGCGTTCGGCCCGGTGAGGACGCTGTACCGTGCCGACCGCCGACCACGGAGGGCCTGCGGCGTGTACGTCGTCGGGCATGGAGCGCTGCCGGACGCACACACGACGGTCCCCGGTTCACCGACGTGAGGACCGCCGCCGTGACGACGCCGACGTGACGGCCGTCGCCGTGACGACCGCCGACGAGGAGCGTGCGTGCGGAGGCGCGTCCCCCGGCGGGGACCTGGACCCCGCCTGGTCGTGCCGTACCTCTTCGAGATGCCCCCAGCACGACGTCGGAATGCCGCCGGACACCTCATGGTCCGCCGGGGAGCATCGACAAGTCGGCTAATGAGAAAGAGAGTTGAGCGAAGACATGACTGCGAAGCTTGACGGCAAGGTGGCCATCGTGACGGGCGGAAGCCGGGGGATCGGTGAGGCTGTGGCGCTCAGGCTGGCCGAGGACGGGGCCGACGTCGCACTGACCTACCGGGACAGCGCGGACCGCGCGGCGGAGGTGGCCGGCCGGATCAGGGACATGGGCCGCAGGGCCGAGGCCGTCCGGGCCGACGGTGCGGACCCGACGGCGGTGCGCGAGGCGGTGGACCGGGTCGCCGCCGAGTTCGGACGGCTCGACATCGTCATCAACAACGCGGGGATCGGAGTGCTGGGACCCGTCGAGGACCTGTCACTGGACGACATCGACCGGGTCCTGCACATCAACGTACGGGCGCCGTTCGTCGCGTCCCAGGCGGCGGTCCGGTACATGGCCGGGGGCGGGCGCATCATCAACATCGGCAGTTGCATGGCCGAGCGGGTCGCCTTCCCCGGTGGCTCCCTGTACGCGACCAGCAAGACCGCGTTGATCGGCCTCACCAGATCACTGGCCCGCGAGCTGGGTCCACGGGTATCACCGCCAACCTGGTCCACCCGGGCCCGACGGAGACGGACATGAACCCCTCCGACGGTCCGGGCGCCGACATCCAGAGGGGTCTCACCGCGCTCGGCCACTACGGGCGGCCGTCGGACGTCGCCGCGACCGTGGCCCACCTCGCGGGCGACGCGGGCCGGTACGTCACCGGTGCCACGATCGCCGTGGACGGTGGATTCGCTGCCTGAGTCACTCCCATGCGGCCTGAGTCCCTCCCGGGCGGCCGGCGGCACGGAAGCCGTCGGCCGCCTGCGGGGGAGCCGCCGGGGGCACGGTCATGCCAGAGGGTGCGCCGAGGCGAACGATCCATTGTGGTGCACGAGTGCCGTGGTTTCCGCGGCGGCGGCGCCCGCGTCGACCTCGCCGACGACCAGCAGGTGGTCGCCGACGGTCTGACGGAGGGTGATCCGCGCGGAGAGCCAGGCGGTGACCCCGTCGAGCACGGGCAGACCGTCCGCCTGGGCCCACCAGGGGACGCCGGCGAAACGGTCCACGCCACTGCGGGCGAACCGGCTCGCCAGACCGGCGTTGGCCGTGCCGAGCACATGGACCGCGAACCGGTCCGCGCGGCGGGCTGCGGGGGCGCTGGAGGCTTCGACGCCGACGCAGAACGACACCAGGGCCGGGCGCAGCGAGACGGAGGTGAACGATGTGGCGGTGAAGCCGACGGGGCCGGGGAAGGTGATCACCGTGACCCCGGCCGCGTGCCGGCGCAGGGTGTCGCGGAGAAGGTCCGCGCCGTCGGGAGCCACCGGCGGCGGTGGCGCGTCGCGGTGCAGAGGGGCGGTCATACCGTTTCCTTTCGGCGGGTCGGGGTGGCGGATCCGGTCCGTCCGGCGGGCCGGACGGACCGCGCCGCACGGCACGGGTTCGCGGTAGCGGGCCGCCAGGGGCGCTCACCGACGGGGCCGGCCGTCACCACGCGCTCGACTCCACCGTGACGACGGGCACCAGCGTGTTGCGGACCGTTTCCAGGAACGTGACGACCTCGGCCGCCACCGAGCGGTGCTGCAGGTCGTTGAGGACGTCGTGGTGGGCGTCCCGGACCACCGCCAGGCGGCCGCGCGACAGGGACTTCGCGGTGCGGGTGAGAGCGTCGCGGTCCGCGAGCGGATCGGCGTCGCCGACGAGGATCAGGGTGGGGACGGCGATGTCGCCCTGGTGGGCCGCGTCGAGCAGCGCATCCGGCACCGCGGTGCCGAGCGAGCCCCGCTGTGTCCCGGAGTCGTCGGTGAGGACTGCTCGGTGGGCCGGGCAGAAGGTACGGACATCGAGTTCGTCCTCCCACGATCGCCCCGCACCCTCCGCAGCGCCCGTGTTGCCGGTGTTCCCCGAGCCGTCGGTGCCGTCGGTGTCGTCGGTGTCGGCACCGCGTCCCGGCAGTCCCGCGAGAACGACGGCCTCCGGCAACCGGACGACAGGTGACTCCCCCTGGCCGAGGAGCGCGGCTACGGCGGCGGCGCCGGTGTCGGCCCCGACGAGGACGACAGGACGGACCACCCCGTCCTCGGCCGCGGTACCCCCGACGGCCGCGGCGATCCCGGCGCCGAACCGCGCCAGCGAGCCGGTCAGATCGTCGGCGTCGATGCGCGGGGCGTCGACGACGCGGACGCGGTAGGCGTCGGCCGCGAGCCGCCTGCCGAACCGGGCATAGGCGGCCCGGCCCTCGCCGCGACCTGGCACCACGACGATCGTGCCGCGGGTCCGGAGGCCTTCGGGGCCGTAGTAGTCGGTGTACTGGGTCATCTCACGCTCCTGCGAGGTCGGGCACGGTCGCGGGCTTCCAGCCCAGGGCGGGCGCCACTTCGGTCGCGATGAGCTCAAGGGCACGGATCGCGGCGTCGTGGTCGGGGACGGCGGGGTTGAACTGGGTGATCAGGTCGGTCGCGACCGGCAGCACCTTCTCCTCGCGGAGCGCGGCGGTGATCTCGTCGGGATGGCCGTAGAAGGAGTGGAAGCGACGCAGTGCCTCGTCCACGCCCAGGTCCTTCGGGAAGGCGGCGCTCTCCCCATGGCGAAGAGCCGCCCGGTGGACGTCGTCGCCGATCTGCCGAAGAGCCGTGCGTCTGTCCTTCGCCGGGAACACGAACCGGGACAGCCCGATCCGTGGACGGCGCGGCTTCTCCCAGGCGTCGAGGAACGCGTCCGCCCAGGGGCGCTGCACCTCGTCGGTGGGAGCGTCGAAGCCGTACGCCGCGCGGTTGAGCAGGAGGTTCGAGCCGCCGCCGGCGGCGTGCCGCGCGCCGGGGCCGCTGAAGACCCCCTGCCAGATCCGGTCCGTGAAGTCACCGGGCGTCGGCTGGATGCGGAAACCGGGTGTACGCACCTCCTCGCCGGCCAGCGCCCGGCGCAGCACGCCCAGCTTCTCGCTGGTCAACTCGCGCTTGCGGGCGACGTCCTGGCCGAACGCGGCGTACTCCGTGTCGCTGTAGCCGCTGCCCACACCGATCTCGACGCGCCCGCCGCTGAGCGTGTCGACGACGGCGACGTCCTCGGCGAGCCGGACCGGGTCCTCCAGCGGGAGGACGGTGATGGCGGTGCCGAGGCGGATCCGCCTGGTCCGCGCGGCGGCGTGGGCGAGGAACGTCCACGGCGAGGAGAGGCCGCCACCACCGGCCGGCACATGGTGCTGGGCCACCCAGCCGGTGTCGAAGCCGAGTTCGTCGGCGACGACGAAGAGCTCCTGCGCGTTCCGGTACGTCCGCGCCAGGTCGTCGCCGCGGCCCTGGACGTGGGTGAGGAAGCCGAGTCTGAACCGCGGTGTCAGGGGGGTCATGAGTGCTCGCCTTTCAGGGATCGGACCGTGTCGTTCCCCGGTCACGGGGGAGGGGGATCGATGCCGAGGTGGCCGGGCCCGCTCATCGGCCGGCCGCGCCCGCCGCGACGAGACCGGGCGTCACCGTCCCGTCGCGGGCGCCGCCCAGTACCCGGTCGAGGACCGCGGCCGCACCCGCGTCGGGAAGCTCCGTGCCGCGCCAGGCGACGTGCCGGTCGGGACGTACGAGCACATGGCCGGTGCCGTAGACCGCGCGGGCCTCGGGATCGGTCAGGTGGATCACCGTGAACGGCAGCGAGCGCGCCGCGGCCTCCAGGACGAAGGCCCGCTCGACACTGCGGTCCTCGGTCAGGACGAGCAGGGCGAACGAGTCGCCGACGCGGTCGTGGAGCGTGCCCCCGTACGGATCGATGAGTCCGTCGGGCGCCCGGTGCCCCGGCCGCGGGTCGTCCTCGTAGACGTCCGCGCGCCAGCGGGGCTCGGAGTCGAGCTGGCCGGGTTCGTACCGGATGGCGGTCGAGGCGTCGCAGCGCTCGTCGTAGGCGACGCCCGCCGCGCCGGAGCGGTCCCGGCCCAGTCGCTCTCCGATCTCGCTCCGGCGCCGGAAGGCCTCGGGGCTCAGATCCGCGTCGTCCGGAGTGCCGCCCTCGCGGAGTTCCGCGAGGGTCCGCTGCGCGCGCCGCGAGCGTTCGAGGGAGTGGTCGGCGACCCTCCAGTTGTGCCTGCGGCGCTCCTGGTCGTAGGAGTCGAGCAGTGTCGTGGGCGCGTGGCCCCTGACCACCGCGGCCAGTTTCCAGACGACGGCGCCCCGGACGCCCCGGGCGGTCAACTCGACCGCCGCCGACAGGCCGACGGGACCCGCGCCGACGATCAGCACGTCCACCGCCGTCGGTGGCGTGGCGAGCGGGAACCGGACGGTGTGGACGTCGCGCCCACCCGTATCCGACAGTCCGGTCATGATCCTGCCCTCAGCCGTTCACGAGCTGGGGCTCGCGGGTGTGACGGTTGGCCGGGACCGGCAGGCCGAGGTTGCCGCGCAGGGTGTCGGCCGCGTACTCGGTGCGGAACAGGCCCCGCTTCTGCAGGATCGGCACGACACCGTCGACGAAGAGTTCCAGGTCGTCGTCGGTGCGGAAGGCGAGGTTGATGCCGTCGAAGGTACCCGCGGCGAACCACTGCTCGATGGTGTCGGCGACCGTCGTCGGCGCCCCGACGAACGGCGAGCGGCGGAACTCGCTGACCGACTGCGCCACTTGACGTAGCGTCAGATTCTCTGTCCGGGCGCGCTCGATGAGCTTGGTGGCGCCGGTACGGCCGCCCTTCTCGGCGAGGTGCGCGACGTCCGGGAACGGCGCGTCCAGGTCGTGCCCGCTGAAGTCGTAGGCGCCGAAGGAACGGCCGAGGAGCGCGAGGTTGCGGTCGAAGTCGTTGTCCTCCTCGAAGATCTCCTGCTCGCGCCGCCTGGCCGCCTCGTCGGTGGAGGCGACGACCGGGCCGCCGTGGATGAATATCTTGATGTGCTCGGGGTCGCGGCCGTACGACGCGGTGCGCGACTTGATGTCCGCGTAGTACTCCTGCGCCTGCTGCAGGCTGCCGCCCGGCGCGTAGATGCCCTCGGCGACCCGCGCCGCGAGGTCGCGCCCCTCCGCGGAGACACCCGCCTGGAAGATCACCGGCTGGCCCTGCGGAGAGCGGGAGAGGTTGAGCGGCCCGGCGATCTTGAAGTGTTCGCCCTCGTGGTCGAGCGCGTGCAGCTTGGCCGGGTCGAGGAAGACGTTGCGCTCCACGTCGGCCGGGAACGCGTCGTCCTCGTAGGAGTCCCACAGACCCCTGGCGACCTGGACGAACTCCAGCGCGCGGCCGTAGCGCGTGGTGTAGTCGAGGTGCTCGTCGAGCCCGAAGTTCCTGGACGTTCCGGTGTCGAAACTGGTGACGACGTTCCAGCCCGCGCGGCCGCCGCTGATGTGGTCGAGGGAGGCGAACCGACGGGCGAGATTGAAGGGCGAGTTGTACGTCGAGCTCGCTGTGCCCACCAGGCCGATGTGCCGGGTGTGGGTGGCGACCGCCGACAACAGCGTGAGCGGCTCCAGCCGGTTCAGGTAGTGCGCCGGGTAGGTGGAGTTGATGAACTGGCTGTCGACGATGAACAGGGCGTCGAAGAGCGCGTGTTCGGCCGCCTTGGCCTGCGCGATGTAGTAGTTGATGTCGATGCTCGCGTTCTTCGCGACGCGCGGGTCCTTCCACAGACCGTGCTGGCCGGGGCCGCCGACACCGTAGGGGTGCAGCGCGAGGTGAAGGGTGCGGGACATGGGTGTTCCTCTCCGTGCTTCTGAGGCTCTGAGGATCTGAGTTCTGTGGATCGCTGGTTCCGGGAACCGTGGGTTCGGGAGATCCCCGGTGGAGTGGTTCTTGGGTTCCGTGCCGCGCTCAGGCGTGCAGCAGGGCACGCAGCGCGTCGCGCTCGGCCCGGTCGGCCGAGGCAGTCCGCAGGGTGGGCGCGGAGCTGACGAGCAGACGGGTGTAGTCGTGCCGCGGGTGGGTGATGACGTCCCGGGCGGCACCGACCTCGACGAGTTCGCCCTGGTAGAGCACCGCGATGCGGTCGGCGATCCCGGCGACGGACCCGAGGTCGTGCGAGATGAAGACGAGGGCCACGCCGGCGGCGCGGAGTTCCTTGAGGATCTGCAGGACCTGGACGCGGTTCGCGGAGTCCAGAGCGCTGACGGGCTCGTCGAGAATGACCAGCCGCGGCTCGGTGACCAGCGCCCGGGCCACCGCGACCCGCTGCCGCTGGCCCCCGGAGAGCTCCCCGGGCAGCCGGTCGAGCAGCTCCTCCGAGAGGCGCACGCGGGCGAGGAAGGTACGGACCCTGTCGGCCGCCTCCGTCCGCGCGACCCCCTGCACGAGCAGCGGCTCGACCAGGGACTCCTCGACGGTCAGGTCGGGGTCGAGGCTGCGCAGCGGGTCCTGGAAGACGTACTGGACCACACCGCGCCGGCGCAGACCGCGCCACTGGCGTGGGCCGTACGCGCTGACGTCCTCGCCGCCGATGACGATCCGGCCCGCCGAAGCGCGGACCAGGCCGAGCACGGTACGGGCGAAGGTGGACTTGCCCGACCCCGTCTCGCCGATGACCCCGACGGTCTCGCCCGGCGCGACGCTCAGCGAGAGTCCGTGCAGGGCGCGACGGCGCCGGCGGCGCAGGCCGTAGTGCACGTCCAGGCCGGTGACCTCGAGGACGGCGTCCTGGTTGGTGCCGGCGGACTCGTCCGGGGTGAGTGCGGCGGTCATGAGGCCTCCGTCGGCGTGAGGAACTTCTCCAGGCCGTACTGCTCGTGTTCGGCGATGAGCAACTGGGTGTACTCGTGCCGTGGACGGTGGAGCACCGCCTCGGTCGGGCCGTGCTCCACGACCTCGCCCCGACGCAGCACGAGGACCTCGTCGCAGAGCTGGGCGACGACGGCCAGGTCGTGGGAGACGACCACCAGGGCGAGACCCGCGCGCCGGCGCAACTCGGCCAGCAGATCGAGGATTTCGGCCTGGACCGTGACGTCGAGTGCCGTCGTGGCCTCGTCGGCGATGAGGATCCGCGGATCGGCGGCGATCGCCGCCGCGATCAGGACGCGCTGGAGCATGCCTCCCGAGAGCTCGTGGGTGTACTGGCCGTAGACCAGTTCCGGGTCGCGCAACTGCACCGCCCGCAGCAGCTCGACGGCGCGATGGCGCGCCTCCCGCCGCTTCAGTCCTTTCTTGACCCGGACGACCTCGGCGATCTGAGGGCCCACTCGGATCGAGGGGTTCAGGTAGGACGCCGGATCCTGGAAGACCGCGCTGATCGTGGCTCCACGCAGAGCCGTCCACTGCGGCGGGGTCAGGGTCGCGATGTCGGTGCCGGTGATCTCGATCGAGCCGCTGGTGACCTCGAAGTGCGGGGGCAGGATGCCGAGCGCGGCGCGGCAGGTGAGGGTCTTTCCGCTGCCGGACTCACCGACGATGCCGACGGCCTTGCCGGGGGTGAGCTCGAAGCTCACCCCGTGCACGATCTCACGGTCGCCGGCCAGGTCACTGATGTGCATCCCGCGGACGGCGAGCACGGGGGCGGCTGTGGCACCGGTCGCACCGGGCGTACCCGGTGTACCGGTCGCAGAGGTCGTACCGGTCGCACCCGTCGTACCGGGCGCGTCGGCGGCCGCGGCACCGTGGGTCCTTTCGCGGGCGGCGTTCTGGGACAGCGTCGTCATCACGCACCTCCGGTGGGAACGGGCTCTGACTTGTCGAGGCGGTTGGCGCGAGCCTTGCGGTTGTTGACGAACGCCCGGCCCGCCTCGCCGGAGACGTCGCGGATCGCATCGGCGAGCAGGTTGCTGGCCCAGACCGTCACCATGATCAGAACCGCGGGGGCGAGGGGCGCCCACGGCTGGTAGCTGAGGTAGCCGAGGTCCGAGGCGAGCAGGCCGCCCCAGGTGGGCGCGGGAGGCTGGACCCCGATGCCGAGGAACGTCAGGCTCGACACGATGATGAAGCCGACGCCGATGGTCTGGGCGAGTGCGACGGCGATCGGCGGGAGCACCTTGACCCACACATGGCGCCGTACGATCCAGCCGATCGAGGCACCGGAGATCAGCGCGGCCTCCACGTACTGCGAGCGGGCGACGGCCAGCGTGGCGGCGCGGGCCACCCGGTAGAAGAGCGGGGAGACCAACGCGCCCGTGACGAACATGGCTTGGGTGATGCCGTTGCCGAGCAGCGCGATCACCGCGACCGCGAAGAGCAGGAACGGCAGCGCGACCAGGGTGTCGGCCAGCCGGAGGGTGACCCACTCGAAGACCCGGCCGAGGTAGACCGACAGCATGCCGGGGATCGCGCCGACCACCAGTGCCATCAGGGCGACTTCGAGCGAGCCGAGCACACTGACACGGGAGCCGTCGAGCAGCCGGCTCAGCACGTCACGGCCCAGGTAGTCCGTACCGAGCCAGTGCGCGCCCGACGCGGCCGCGAGCGTGTGGTCGCTGGTGGCGAGGGGGTTCTGCGGGGCGAGCAACGGTCCGAGGACCGCGAACAGGGCGATCACGGTCAGGATGGCGACGGCGATCCGGCCGGACGCGAGGGAGAGGACGTGGCGCACCATGGTCATACCCCCCGCCGGGAGGCCGGCGTCACGCGCGCCAGCACCAGGTTGACGATCAGGTTGAACAGGACGACGAGGACGATCGACACCACGAGGACGCCCTGCACGGCCGGTACGTCGCCGGCCTGGGCGGAGTCGTTGGCGAACCTGCCGAAGCCCTGCAGGCCGAAGATCCACTCGGTGACGACCGAGGCCCCGACGAGCGCGGGGAACTTCAGGCCGAGGGTGGCGAGCGCCGGTCCGATGCCGTTGCGCAGCACGTGCACGAGGAAGATCCGGCGTGTGCCCAGTCCGCGAACCACCGCGCCCGTCACGTAGTTCTCCCGGTAGGCCGCGACGAGACTGCCGCGGAGCTGGCGGGCGACGTCCGCGACGACGTCGAAGCTCAGCGCGATCGCCGGGAGGGTGATGTGCGCGAGCCACGGGCCGATTCCCTGCCGTGCCGGGATGTAGCCGGCGGAGGGGAACACATGGAGCCCGACCGCGAAGACCGCGACCAGCACGATGCCGACGACGAAGGCCGGCATCACCGAGATGAGGGTGACGAAGCCCGTGATCGCGCGGTCGACCCATGTGGTGCGCCGCAGCGCCGCCACCGTACCCAGGACGAAACCGACGAGTACGCCGATGACGAGCGCGAACGTCGCGACGGAGAGGCTCACTTCCAGGCCCAGGCCGATGAGCGTGGAGATGTCGGCGCCGTTGGTCCAGCTGGCGCCGAGCTGTCCGTGCAGGACACCGCTGAACCAGTCCCAGTACTGGACCAGGAAGGGCCGGTCCAGCCCCCACTGGGACTCGACCCGGTGGATCGCCTCGGGAGTCGCCTCTTCGCCCAGCTGGATCCGCGCCGGGCTGAGTCCGCTCAGCGACCGTAGCGCGAACGTCACGAACGTCGCGACCAGGAAGACGGGCACGAAGATCGCGATCGACCGGGCGAGGGCGACCAGGACACGGCCCAGCGTGTGCCGCACCCTGGTCACGGCGACCCCGCGACGCCGGGCAGGCGCGGCCGGTACCGCTGTCGTCGTCATGGAGTTGCCCCCTCTCTGTAGTGGACGGATGTCAGTTGCCGCGGGAGATGGTCACGCCGGTCCAGTCGATGTGGGCCGGGTTCTTCGGCAGGTCCGAGATCGACTTGCTCTTGGCGATGAGGTTCGGCTGCGAGTACGTGAAGACGAGGGCCCTGCTCTTCAGACCCGCCCGGGTCGCCGCCTGCAGCACCTTGGCGTAGTCCGGCGAGTCCAGTGGGGTCTGGCGGACCTTGGCGATGGCTGCCTCGAAACCGGCCGGCTCGTAGGGCGAACTGAGGTTCAGCGGGCCGTTGGGACCGAAGTGGGCGGTCAGGGTCTGCGCCGCGGAGTCACGGCCGGTGGTCCCGTACAGCGAGAACTTCAGGTTCTTCGCGAAGAACGGGGTGGCCCAGTTCTTGTCGACCTTGATGGTGACCGTGATGCCGACCTTGGCCAACTGCGACTGGACGATCTCCGCCTGCGGGTCGTCCGCGGGGATCACCAGGTCGAGCTTGATGTCGCCCGCCTCGTAGCCCGCCTCGGAGAGCAACTGCTTCGACTTCGCCGGATCGTAGGGGTAGTCGGCCTCGGACTTCGGGTCGTAGGCCACGTACCCCTTGGGGAACGGCTGGTCGGTGACCTCGCCGTAACCGAACGTCAGCTTGTCCACGAACTCCTGACGGTTGATCGCGTGGCGGACGGCGTCGACGACCTTGCCGTTGTCGAACGGCGCCTTGTTGATGTTCAGGCTGAGGTTCGAGGCGTTGAAGCCCGGCTGTACGAAGACGTCGAGGCCGGCCTTCCTGGCGGCCGACGCCTGACTCGGGTCCAGGTCGGCGAAGTTGTAGACGCCGGTCTGCAGACCGGAGACGACCGTGGAGGCGTCCGGAGCGGAGGTCAGTTCGACGTTGTCGATGTGGATGTTCTTCGCGTCCCAGTAGTCCGGGTTCTTCCTGAGGACCGCCTTGGTCCCCGGGATCAGCTGCGTGACGGTGAACGGACCGGCGCCGACCGGGTTCTGGTCCAGCTTCGCGGGGTTCTTCGCCGCCTGGGGACTGGCGATCTGCAACACACGCTCACCGAGCAACTGAGGGATCTGGTAGTCGACCTGGGTCAGGTGAAGGACCGCGTCCAGTCCTTCGGCGTCCACCGACTTGATGGAGGTCAGGTCGCCGAAGAGTGCCGAGTTCTTCTGCTTCTGGGCCCGTTCGATGGCCGCCTTGACGGCGGCGGCGTCGACCGGCTGACCGTCACTGAACTTCAGGCCGGGGCGCAGATGGAAGGTGATCTCGTCACCCTTCGCGTTGTACTCCCAGCTCCTGGCGAGGTCGGGAACGGCCTTGCCCGTCTCGTCCGTACGGGTCAACGAGGCGTAGGTGAGGGCGAGTTCGCGGAACTGGGCACCACTGCCCCCGACCACCGGGTCCCAGTGGGTCGGGAAGTACGAGGACGTCCACTTCAACGTGGCACCGCCACCCGCGGCTGCGGTGTCACCGCCGCACGCGCTGAGGGCGGGTGCGAGCAGTGCGACGAAGGCGGTGGCGAGGGCGGCGGTGCGCGGGCCGCGGGTCCGTCGGGCTGAAGGGAGAGCCAGTCTGCGGCGCTGGGTGGTGAGTTGAGCGGGCATCGTTTTCTTCCTGTGGTGGGCCCCGGCCCGGCCCGCGGCGGAAGGAGCGGAGCGCGACGGGCGGAGCGGAGGCAGCGAGAGGGAGAAGGCGCAGGGAACAGGAGCGCAGGCGAGGGAGCAGGGCGCGGGGCCCGGCTCGACGCCCGTACGCACCGTCGACCGGGACCCGGGCGGGCATACCGGGGGAGGCGACCGCGCACAATCGGGATGCGCGGCGCCCAGGGCAGGGAATGTCGGGGGTCCGCGGAGGCGGGCCCGGAGACGGAGAAGGCGTGCGACGGTGCACGGAGGCGCTGAGGCGGAGGCGCGGACGCAGGGGGACGGACGCGGCTCGGGCGTGTGGCGGGCGGCCGGTGCCGAGAGCGGCGGTCAGGCGCCTGCGGGCCGGGGGCGGCGGAAGGTCAGCGACAGAGTGCGCTGCTGGTGCGCCGCAGGTCCACGTAGCGGCACACCACACCGGGGTGCGTCGTGAGCATGCTGCACATCCTGGGGGCAGCCTCGACCGGCTGTCAATGGACACCAATTGGTGTCTCATTCGGCGGGACGGTCACTGATCGCAGATCAGAGACGCGCGGGGCAGGGGGGAGTGCTCAGCGGCCGGCGGCGGGATGCACGGCGGCCTCATCGGGGTGCAGCCACAACGGGCCGTTGCCGGTGTCCACCCGCACGGCGTGCGCCGGCGGCCACGCACCGTCCGTGAGCAGCCGCCGCTCGGGGTCCGTCAGGCTCCGGTAGCGCTCCAGCGCGTCCGCCGGGGAGAGCCGTGCGGGGACCCTCAGCAGCCCGGGACGGAACGCGTCGACGGCGGCGGCGTACTCCTCGAAGGACCGCCAGCCGGGCACCGCGCGACACCCCGCGGGGGACCGGACCAGCAGGGTTGGCAGCGCGTACCGGCGCCCGCCGTCGGCGGTCTCCTTGGCGGCGCCGGGATGCGGTGACCCGCCCCCCGGCGCCAGCACCTCGGGCACCGGCCGACGGGCCTCAGCCCGGTCGGCGCGCACCTGCTCCAGCACCGTCTCGGAGGCGGCCTCGGCGGTCAGCCGCCGCAGGTCGAGTCCCGGCGTGCCGCGTACCGCGGACAGTGCCAGTGCGGCGGTGTCCGCCGGTTCCCCGAGGACGAAGACTGTCTCCCGCAGCCGTCGCAGCACCCGCTCGGCCACGTCACCGCCCTGGAGTTCGGCGGCCTTGGCGACCAGGGAAGAGGGCCAGGAGCTGGCCGCCACACGGCTGAGCCGCAGGGCGCGCGGGGCGTGGCTGTGCGCGCTGATCTCCTCGACGTAGCGCGCGTACCAGGCGGTCTCCGCCGCCGGGTCGGGCGGCGGGTCGTCGTCGTGGTCGAAGAGGATGGCGTACGCCCGCCGCCAGCGCACCCGGCCGGCCAGCGCCGCCCGCAACTTGCGGAAGACGGGCTCGGATCCCCAGGCCCACGGGCACAACGGGTCGGTGTACTCCACCACTTCGACCACCGGCGGCACCGGCGAGCCGGTCACGCGGCGCCCGTCCGGGCCAGCCCGCCGGCCGCTGCCCCGGGCAGCAACGACCTCAGGGTCACCCCGCCCAGGACCGCGGCCGCGCCCGCTTCGACCTCGCGCCACACATCCGGCAGGCCCGCCGCCGGACCGGGATAGTCGAGGCCGTCGAGCGGCGCGCCGCGCAGGGTGATCAACTCGCCGTCGACGGCGCGCGCGACGTCCAGCAGGGTGATCTCCTCCGCGGGCCTGCCGAGCCAGTAACCGCCTTCGCAGCCACGCTGACTGCGCACCAGGCCCGCTCTGCGCAGCTCGCCCACCACGGACTTCAGGAACCGGAACGGGATCTCCTGCGAAGAGGCGATGGCCTCGCAGGTGAGCGGACGGGCGGGTTCACGGGCGAGCTCCAGCAGCGCCCGCATGGCGTAGTCCGCCTTCGCGGAAATATGCATGCGCACATCATGCCCGAGGAGCCTGCGGCGCGAAGGGCGTCGAACGGCTCGCGCCCTGCATTGCGGGAACGTTGCCGCAGGTGAACGGCAATGGACACCACTTGACATCCTTTTCCGGCCCGCTCTAGCGTCCCGGCCATGAGCGAGCCGTCGACGACCCCTGGTGAAGGCTTTCACCCTCATCTCCACGACACCGCGGGCCGCCCGGCGGCACCGCTGCGCACCCGTCTGCACCACATCCGGTCCGACTCCCTGGACGGCGACACCGCCCAGAGCGGCGGCATGCGCAGGTTCGCGGCCGTAAGCGGGAAGAACGTGGGTTCCGAGAAGCTGTGGATGGGCCAGACGCACGTGGCGCCTGCCACGTCCTCCTCCGACCACCATCACGGAGAATCCGAGACCGCCATCTACGTGGTGAGCGGACATCCCGAGTTCGTCTTCCTCGACGACTCGGGCAGCGAGCCGGAGGAGGTACGGCTGCGCACCTCCCCGGGCGACTACATCTTCGTCCCGCCGTTCGTACCGCACCGGGAGGAGAACCCCGACCCCGACGACGAAGCGGTGGTCGTCATCGCCCGCAGCACCCAGGAGGCGATCGTGGTCAACCTTCCCCACCTGTACGCGCTTCCGGCCGACGAGATGTGAACTCCGGTCGGTCCGTGGACAGTCGAGAGCTCCGGATCACCGGTCGGTGACACGGGCCAGGACGGCCGTGACCTGTTCGCGGACCGACTCCGAAGCCGTGGAGTGGAGTGCGCCGATGTCCGTACGGTCCAGGGTGTGGAGCACCTGAGCGGAGTCCGTGTCGCACTCGACGCTCTCGCAGAGGACGTCGTAGCCGTCCCGGACCGCGACCCTCAGGCGGTGGCGTCCGTCGTCGTCGGCGTGCACGGCGGTGGCGACGACGAGGGGCGGCGGACCGCCCGCATCGCCGGACGCCTTGTGGTAGCCGCTGACCATGGGTTCTCGCCAGTGGAGGCTGAGCAGGAGATGGTGCTTGGCGATCACTTCGGCCAGGTCGGTCTCGTACACCCTGTCCGGTTCCAGCACCGTCGCACCTGCGTCCAGGACGAGTGCCGCGGGCAGCAGACAGCGCAGCGTGCTGCCGACGAGGTTGCCCCCCACGGTGGCCGTCCGGCGGACGGCTCCGGTCCCCACCGAGCCCGCCGCCCGCCGCAACACCTCCGGCACACGGTCGTCGATCCGGTTCAGCACCACGGCGGAGCCGAGCGACCGGGGCCCGATCGCGTTGGCCTCCGGCAGGTTGCGCAGCGACATGGCCCGCTCCGGGAAGCCGTCCCGCTGCCAGGTGGCCCAGACCAGTGTCGCGCCGCCTATCGGTTCCGCCCCCTCGGCCATGCACTCCTGTGCTTCGGACACGGACGTGGGCAGACGCAGCAGCATGGCAGCCGACCCTGCTTTCCTGGGGAGTTGGCGATGGTGGAACGCGGCAGCTCAACCGTACGAGCGCTGGTATTCGCGCATTCTCCCCAGGGACACGGGGGCGCATGCAGGGCTCATCGTTTCACCTGCTGCGCTCCTCGCATGCCGGCGCACGACAGATCCGGCCACCGCGGTCGGGCGGCCGGTGCGGCACCTTCGCGGGCGGCACGCCGAGAGGCTGGGGCCGCATGCGGCTCCAGCCTCTCGTCCTTCCCTTGCGGACGGGTCCCGTCGGTGTGCCGGGACTCCGGGACTACGGGTGCAGCACGACCTTCGTGTAGCCCTCGATCCGCTTGTCGAACTTGTCGTACGCCGACGGCGCCTGGTCCAGGGGCATTTCATGCGAGACGACGAAGCTGGGCTTCGCCCGCCCCTCGATGATCATGTCGCGCAGGAAGCGGTTGTAGCGCTTCACGTTGCACTGGCCCGTCCCGATCCTCAAACCCTTCTCGAAGAGCTTGCCGATCGCCACGAGGAGCATGCCGTGTTTGGCCTGCTCGTCCGGGCCGCCGGGGTCGGACGGGACATAGAGCCCGGGTACGCCGACCGCTCCGGTCGCCCGGACCGTCCCCACGAGCGAGTTGAGGACGGTCGCCGGCTCCTCGCGATCCGTGCCGTGCGCCGTGGCCTGGTAGCCGACGGCGTCCACGCCCTTGTCGGTTCCGACGCCCTCGGTCCGGTCCTTGATCTGCTCGACCGGGTCGCCCTCGGCGAAGTTGATAGGAACCGCGCCGATCTCCTCGGCCTTCTGCAGCCGTTCGGGGATGCGGTCCACGACGAACACCTTCTTCGCGCCGCGTATCAGTGCCGAGTACGCGGCCATGAGCCCAACCGGTCCTCCGCCGTAGACCGCGACGCTCTCGCCAGGTCGGACCTGTGCGAGTTCACAGCCGTGGTAGCCGGTGGGGAAGATGTCGGCGAGCAGGATGAAGTCGCTCTCGTGTTCCTCTCCCGGCGGGAGCTTCAGGCAGTTGAAGTCGGCGTAGGGGACGCGGAGATAATCGGCCTGACCGCCCTTGTACGGTCCCATGGCGACATAGCCGTAAGCGCCGCCCGCGAAACCGGGATTGACGGTGAGACAGTATCCCGTGAATCCCTCGACGCAGTTGGTGCAGAATCCACAGGCGACGTTGAAGGGCATGACCACCCGGTCGCCCTTCTTGAGCGCGGTGACGCCCTGGCCGATCTCCTCGATGATTCCCATGTTCTCGTGGCCGAAGACGATGCCGGGCTCGGCAGCGGTGCGACCCTCGTACATATGCAGGTCCGACCCGCATATCGCGGTGGAGGTGATGCGTACGATCGCATCGTTCGGGTGCTGGATGCCGGGCCTTTCGACCTCTTCGACCGCCACGGTGAACGGTCCCTTGTACACAACGGCCTTCACTGCTGTCACCTCCGTCGGGAAATGCGCGTCCGGATGTCACCCCCGCCGCCCCGCCGATTTGTCGCGTGACCCATCTCTCATGATTGTCCGGTCTGCCCGATCGGACAAGCCGGTAATGTCGCCATGAATGGCATTCCGCTGCCGTAGCGAGAGAATGGAAAGGGAGAGCGAAAGGTGTCAGCACAGAGACTCGGAACCCTGCTTGTCGCCGTGCCCGGCCTGTCCGGCACCACGTACCCTCCCGGGACGACCGTGACTGTCCGCGGTCGGGGCGCCACGGTCGACGCCTTCGTCAACGGCGACTGGCTTCCCCTGTCGTGGTGGGAGTTCTCCGACGGCCTGCGCGAGGACATCGCCGACCGCTGACCCCGGCCCTCGTCGACATCGCCGTCCGCTGACATCCCCGCGCCGCCTCGGGCACCCGTTCCTCCGTGGGTGACCCCACCCAGGTGGACCCCGCGGTGCGTGCGCCGTTCGTCTCACCGCACCCGCGCGTACCCCGGCGGACGTTTCCCCGCTCGTGCTCGCCTCACCGCACCGGCGTGGACCCGTCGCGGATGCCGCCCCGCCCGCCGTCTCCGCCTGGACCGTGCGGTCCACGTGATCCGCCGGCGGGTCGTCCAAGCCCGTCGGCTGCGGTCCGTAGACGAGCAGGAACGTACCGTGCCCGCCCTCGGTCAGGAGGCCCGGATCGCCGGTGCCACCGCAGTCGAGCACGTGGCCGCCGCCCCTCGCACGGATCCACTCCGCGCCGGCCGTCCGCGCGAGCGACCGTGCGGACGGCCGGCGCGGCGAGCGCCGGCAGGTACTCCGGATCGGCCGAGACGCCCTACGCGCGGGCCGGCGCGGCCCGGGTATCGGAACCCTCCTGGCCGGGCGGCGAGAAGGCCGACGACAGGCGGAGGGCGGCCGCCCGGCCGCGGTGCCCCTGGCCGGCAGGACGACCAGCCAGAAACCGACCACCCACCGGCGGTGGCACGGCGTGAAGTGCGCGAATGTGCGCACGGGTGCTCCTCAGCAGCTGGTCCGGAAGGTCGCCGTCATCGCCATGTCCTCGTGTTCGAGGTTGTGGCAGTGCAGCAGGTACCGGCCGGCGTGGTCGTCGAACCGGACGGCCATGTCGACGTACTGCTTGGGCCGGAGATCGATGGTGTCCTTCCACCCGTGGTCGGCCGGACCCGGCGGCCCGCCGTTGCGGGAGAGAAGAAGTCGATGACCGCATCGAACCGCTCCGCCGGCGCGATCGGAAGAGTGGTGTGCCGCAGCGGCGCTGCCAGCAGTCCCTGGTCCGATCCGATCCGGGTGAACGACCCGCCGCGGCGGGGTGCGGGGTCGAGCGCCAGCTCGTGGCGGCGGGCGTCGGAGGCGTTGAGCATCCGGAACCGGTACCGGACCGCGTCGACCTCGAGCTCGGGCCAGGGCGCCCCGTTGACGAGGATCGGCGAGCGGCTGTACGTCTCCCCCTGACCGCCAAGACCCATGTCAACCGGGCGATGGTGAAGCTCGGCGCGCGTGACCACGCCCGACTCGTCGTCTTCGCCTATCAGAGCGGCCTGGTCCGTGCCGGTGGCCTTCCCGTCCGGTGACCGCGTCGAGGACCGCTCCGCGACGCCGGCCCCGCAGCCGACGTCGGCCGGGTCCCGCGATGCGGCCCCTGTGAACACCATGGGCCCGTGGCCCGCCACCAGGGCGGACCACGGGCCTGCGGTCAGGTGTTCAGCGGCCCCGACGGTTCGTCAGGGGAACAGAGTGATCTTGGACGGGACGGTGTCCGTCCCCGAGGTGGGTGCGCCCGTGTTGTTGATGACGTGGGCGTACTGACCCTTGCCGCCGAGCGAGATCACCAGGATGTCGTGCATCTTGATGCCCGTCTTGACGGGGACCTGGAAGCCGTGTTGCTGGACGATCGTCGGATCGGACGTGAAGTTGCAGTAGCTGCCCAGACCCCAGGCCTCGTGCACGTTGACCGTGTCCGCGACCTTGTAGGCGGCGTAGCCGACGATGCCGTCATGGGTGACGGCGGCGGCGTTCGGCACGTCGTAGGCCTTCTCGTTCTGGAAGAAGATCGTCCGGCCGCGTTCGCCGTTCCAGAGCACGTCGTACTTGTTGAAGTGCTCCACGAACAGACCGGTGGTGAGGACGTCGTCGCCGTTCACCACCAGACCGTAGTCGGCCCGGTTCGTCTCCCAGCCGACCCCGGTGCCGTGGTCGGCGCGCCAGAGCCAGGTGTGGTCGATGATGGCGTCGTCACTGTTGACCACCACGGAGTTGGTGGCCAGACCGGGTCCGGCACCGCCGATGCGGACGAACACGTCCTGCATGGTGGTCGGGTTGGCGGCGTGGTCGGCCGAGCTGCCCGCCGGACCGATCTGCAGCAGCGTGTCGGACCTGGTGGAGCCCGCGTCGATGAGGAACCCGGCCAGCCGGACGCCGTCGACGTCGGCGACGTGCATGGCGTCGACGCCGTTGTCGGGAACGATGGTGGCAAGTCCCAGCCCGAGCACGACGGTGTTGGCGCGGGTCACGTTGATGGTCTGGTCGAGGTGGTACACGCCGGGCGTGAAGAGGAGGTTGAGGCCCTGGGCGAGCGCCGTGTTGATGGTCGCGGCGGTCGCGCCGGGCTTGACGACGTAGAACTGGTCCAGCGGCAGCGAGGTGCCGCCGGCGTTGGCGGGCCAGGACACACCGCGGGCGTTGGTCCGCTTACCGGGCACGAACACCTTGTAGGTGCTGCCGTCCAGGTACAGGAACGGCTTCTCGCGGGAGACCGGCGTGTTGTCCAGAGTGGTGTAGGGGCCACTGTCGAAGTTGGTCGCCGGCGCGCCCTGGACACCGGAGAAGGTCATGTTCCAGACGCCGTTCGTCCAGCCGCCGACCGAGCTGTCCCGGGTGTACCACTGCTGCTGCGAGTACGGGCCGACCGTGCCGTCGATCTTCGAGTCGGCGATGTAGCCGCCGGACGCCCAGCCGTAGCCGTTCGGGGCGAGGTTGAGCCCGCCCTCAACGTGGATCCGGCGGAACGGCGCCGCCTGTGCGACGGCCCAGCGGTCGGTGCCGTTGACCGGCTTGATCGCCAGGTTCTCCGCGGAGCGCCAGAAGTTCTGCGTGGCGTTTCCGTTGAACCAGCCGGCGTCCACGGTGATGTCACCGTTGATCTGCGTGTCGTCGGGGTTGAGCCCGAGCCCGGAGATCGAGGTGTAGAAGCCGAGTTGCGCGTTGATGCCGTTGTACGTGCCCGGCTTCAGCAGGAACTGGTAGCGGCCGGAGCCGAACTGGCTGGACTCCTGCTGGGCGAAGACCTGGTCGAACTTGGCCTGCAGATTGGGGGTGCTGGGATCCACGACGATGACGTTGGGACCGAGGTCTCCGCCGCCCTCGACCGGCGGGGTGCCGGTGGAGCCGGTGTGGACGGCGACCTCCCAGAGCGAGTAGCCGTAGGCGGTGCCGCGGACCGTTCCGTTGACGCGGACGTAGCGGCCCGAGCCGGTGACGTCGTAGGAGGCCGTGCCGCCGGTCCCGTTGGTGACGGACTTCAGAGTCGTCCAGTCCTGGCCGTTGGCCGAGGACTGAATGGTGAACTCCTTGCCGTAGGCGGCCTCCCAGTTGAGGTCGACCTTGCAGATGTCCTGGACCGAGCCCAGGTCCACCTGGACCCACTGCGGGTCGGACGCCTGGCTGGACCAACGGGTTCCGGTGTTGTCGTCGAAGGCGCTCGAGGCCGGCGTCCCCGCGTTCTCGGTGGACGACGCGGTGGCGGGCTTGCCCTTGGCGGCGTTGGCGGTGTTGCAGTTCCCCGTGGGGGGAGTGCCGGTGTCGCTGGTGCCGAAGACCTGGAACTCCCAGAGAGAGTAGCCGTACTGAGTGGCCCGGGTGACGCCGCTCATCCGGACGTAGCGTCCGTGGCCGGCCACGTCGAGGGTGTCGGTGCCGCCGTCGCCGCCGGTGACGGACTTGACGTCGGTCCAGGAACTCCCGTTGTCGGAGACCTGGATCTTGTAGTCCTTGCCGTAGGCCGTCTCCCAGTTGAGGACGACCTTGCTGAGGCTGGCGGCTGTTCCGAGGTCGACCTGCAGCCACTGTGCGTCGGAGGCGGCCGAGGACCAGCGGGTCCCGGTGTTGCCGTCGACGGCGTTCGCGGCGGGCGTCCCGGCGTTCTCGTCGGACGAGGAGGTGGCTGTCCTGCCTTGGGAGAGGGGTGTCTCTGCCGCGGCAGCGGGCGAGTGGGCGGGGAGGGTGATGAGCGCCGCCGCTGCGGCGAGCGCGATCCCCAAGGATCTGAGTCTCATGCGTTCACTCCGTTCGAAGGAGGGGACGGGTCGTGCGGTCCTCCCGAGGCCGTGCACGACCAGTGACGGGGCACGCCAGGGTGACCTCCGTGCCGAGATCCGTGCTGCGGCCGAGGGGACCCGGAGGAGACGAAATGGCTTACTGGGCTGCTTAGTTCAGGCTTTGATTTAAGTCATGAGGCAATGCGCGGGCAACCCCTTGGACGCGTCTTATTCACAGACTCCGACGACGCGCCGGACGCCGGCGGCCCGGCCCGTACGGGGTGAGCTGCCCGGACGTGCCCGGTGCGGCCGGGGAACCGGAAAGGCCGTGATCAGAGGTTGAAGGCGATGGCGACGCCCCCGAAGGCGTCCGCTCGGCCGTCCGCGGGTCCTGTCGTGACAGAGAGTGCGAGAAGGCGCCCCTCGTCACCCTCCCCTGGGTGCAGAAGATGAACACAAGCGGGGGAGGAGGCAACCGCCTGTTCTCCTACACGCCTTGACGGCCCGTCATACCGGCTTCGCGGAGGGCCGGCCAGACCCGGTCGCGGGTGAGCGGAAGGTCCGTGAAACGGACGCCCGTCGCGTCCCGCAGGGCGTTGGCGAAGGCCGGGGCGACCGGGTTGAAGGGGCTCTCGCTCATCGACTTGGCGCGCAGCGGGCCGATGGCGTCCGACGTCTCCATGAAGTGCACCTCGGTGCGCGGGATGTCGGCGTACTGGGGGAGGCGGTAGCGGCGGAACGCGGCCGTCTCGACCTCTCCGCGCGCGTCGACGCGTACGGCCGACGCGGGCAAGGTCATGAACCCGACGCAGTGCCGCGGTCAGGTGGAGGCGGGGTGGCGCAGGCCCTGGGTGCGACGCTCTTCGAGACGAACCGCGCGAGCCCCACACCGTCGACCACCCGGTTCCCCGACCCGTCCCTGCCCATGGGCAGCCGGCCCCCGTCCGCCCAGCGGCGCACGGTCTCCGGAATCACCCTCAGCAGGCGCGCGGCCTGGCCAATGCTGTACGTCGGCACACAGGAACCCCAACGGGCGCCTGCGGGGCGGTCGCGCGTCCCCCGGCCGGTCGCGGGCGGGGCGGATCGCGAGGCGGACGGCGGGGAGGGTGCGCGACGGGCAGGATGCGTCAGGCCGGTTCCGCGTAGCGCGAGCCCGCGAAACACCGTGCCGCCCGCTCCACCTCGTCGCTGTCGCGCAGCCGGCGCAACTCGACCAGGGGGTAGGTCCGGTGGCCGTCGGCGATGTCGTGGGGCAGGTCGAAGCTGTGGCCGGGGACCGGCCACAGCAACAGCCACGGATGCTTCTCGGTCACGCCCGGTCTGCGGGCCACGGTGACAGCCACCACCTGGTCCCAGCCGATCGCCACCTCAGGGGCGGCGAAGTTCTGTACGGCCAGGCCGGCCGGTCCGATCCGCAGACGCAAGGGCCGCAGCCACCTGCGGAAGGACAGCACGCTCAGACACCATCCCAGCGTCGCGCCCAACGGCGCGAGCGCGGCGGCCGGTTCGGGTCCCCATGGGAGATGGCCGGTGAACAGCGGGATCGTCGAGGCCGTCCCGGCGACCGCGAGGGCGAGCGCCAGCAGCAGCCGGGCGCCGGAGTTGCGACGTGCGGTGAACGTACGAGCCGCCACGGCAGGGACCTCCGCGGCCCGCGGGGACCCGGCCGCGTCGGTCAGCGGCCCGAAGCCGGGGCCCTGCGACGTCACGGGCCCGGGTGCAACCGCCCGGCGCAGCCCGTGCGGCGCTCCTTCGAAGCGCGGGCCCGCGTACCGGGTCAAGGCCTCGATCAACTCGCCCACGCCATGGTCGAGTTCGGCGGCGTCGGCCACGTCGTAGACGCGCCGGCCGCCGGCGACGGATGCCCGCAGGCCCGGCAGTTCCGCGCCGTCAGTGGGAAAGACGTGGAGATGCGGCGGTGGCGGAGCGGTGGTGCCGTCGTCACTGTCCACTTGGACCGCCGCCCTGTAGTGCAGGGCGACGCCCTCGATCTGTCCCCAGCCGAGACCTCCGTCGACCAGCGTGATGCCCTGTTCGTCGACGCGCAGGCTGTACGGGTGTGCGGCGCGGCGCAGTTCCCGGATCCCGGTGAGGACGCCCAGGGCGGCCAGGGCCATGAGGAGGTAGGCCGAGTCACGGCCCTGGCCGTTCGCCAGGACCGCCCACACGACCGCCCCGGCCCCGACGGCGAGCCCCCATCCGGTCCGGCGTCTTCCGCTCGCGCGCAGCCGTCCGCTTCTCGTGAACTCCATCTGTCCGCCCCCCTGCCGCTGTCGCGGCTCCTCGGTGTGCCCCTGCGCGCGGATTCACCGGAACGCTGTCCGGCTTCGCGCCGTTGCGCCAGCTCTGCCCTTCAGGACGCCGCCGTACGTCCCGCAGGAGGGGACGCCGGATGAACAGATGGCAACCGTCCACCAGCAGGTCTGCCGCGCCACGGGCGCGCCGCCCGCGGGTGCTGTCCGGCCCGGAGCCTGCGGCTGCCGGGCTACTTCTGCGGCACCTCGATCAGGGGGCATCTGCTCGTGCCGGCCCTGGGCGTAGGCGTCGGCCATACCGAGGGCTGCAGAGCGAGGTAATAGGGGATGTCGTCCGGCAGGCCCGTCAGGAAGGACAGCTCGTTCGAGCCGGGGTTACCGAAGACCGCGCTGACCCCGTGCTGCCGGAGAACGCCGTAGAAGGCATCACTTACGGTCACCATCGCAGGGCGCCCCTCCGCCCGATTTCATGCGTAGGACGTTAGTCTCGCGACGAGTGGTGAGCGACTCGGACCACCTGTCCAGCGTCGACGGTGGAGCCTGTGTCGCCCGTGAGCGACGCCGTTCACCGCCACAGGTGCTGAACGGGGTATGGGTGTTGAATGGGATACCCGGGGGGTCGGAAGAGTGTCCTCTCCCTCATCGGGCCCGGCGAAAGGTCCACCATGACGACCCTGACACGCGGACTGATGTACGGCGCCGCGGCCGGCGCCGCGGGCACCACGGTGCTCGACGCCGTGAGCTACTGCGACATGGTGCTGCGCGGGCGTGCCGCCAGTTCCACGCCGGAGGTGACCGTGCGCAGGCTCTCGCAGAAGCTGCACGTCCCGATCCCGGGTGAGGGGGAGAAGCAGGACAACCGGGTGGCCGGCCTCGGCCCTCTGACGGGCTACGCCGCGGGACTCGGCATGGGAGCACTCCTCGGCGTCGCCCGCGCCGCCGGGTGGCGCCCGAGCCTCGCGACCCACTATGCGGTGGCCGCCGTCGGAGCCCTCGTCGGTACCAATGGCCCCATGACGCTTCTGCGGGTCACCGACCCGCGTACCTGGTCACTCGTCGACTGGGTCTCCGACATCGTCCCGCACGTCGCCTACGCCGTGGTGACGGTGGCGGTCGTCGAGCGGATGATGCCCACGGCCGGCCGCAAGGGCGGATGAGGGGCGACGGCGCCGCACCAGGGTTACCAGCGCACCAGGACGGCGCAACCGCGCACACCCATCGCACGGGTCACCGCGCGGGCCACCGCACGGGTGGCCTTCACCTCACCGGGTTGTGCCGGCGTGCCGACTCACCGAGCCGACTCACCGTGGTGTGCCGACGCGCCGGCCTCAGGTCGTCCGGCTCGGCGTGATCGTCACCTTGAGGCTCTTCATCAACGGCTGGTCACTCTGGATGCTGTAGTCGCTCGCCCCGATGAGGGCGTTCATCTCCGGCATGTAGCCGGCCGCGCAGCTCCGGGGCACGTCGTAGGGAAGGGCGTGGTACTGGCGGAGCGTGCGCCGGGAACCGTCCTTGGCCGTCGCGGTGATGTCGACGAGGCTTCCGTCCTTGATGTGCCGGGCGCGCATGTCGGCCCGGTTCATGAAGACCAGCGTGCGCAGGTTCTTGATGCCCCGGTAGCGGTCGTCGTCGGAGTAGATCGTGGTGTTCCACTGGTCGTGGGACCGCATGGTCTGCAGGATCAGGGTGCCGTCCTCGGGGACGACGTCGGTCAGCGGGGCCGCCGAGAACTCGGCGCGTCCGGTGGGGGTGAGGAAGACGAGTTCGCGGGCGGGCTGGCGGATGCGGAAGCCCAGGGGGAGCCGCACTCGGCGGTTGAAGTCCTCGAAGCCGTCCAGCACCCGGGCCATGGTGTCGCGGATGCGGTCGTAGTCCTCGATGTAGTGCTCCCACGGTGTGCTGCTGTCCGGGAGGGTCGCGCGGGCCATGCCGGCGATGATGGCCGGTTCGGACAACAGGTCGGGTGAGGCGGGCCGCTTCATGCCCAGCGAGAGATGCACCATGCTCATCGAGTCCTCGACCGAGGTGGCCTGCACGCCGTGTCGCTGGTGGTCCTTCTCGGTGCGGCCCAGGCACGGCAGGATGAGGGCCTTCTTCCCGTGGACGAGGTGGCTGCGGTTGAGTTTGGTGCTGACGTGCACGGTGAGGGCACAGTGCGCGAGGCCCTCGGCGGTGTAGGCGGTGTCCGGGGCCGCCAGGGCGAAGTTGCCTCCCATGCCGACGAACACCTTCACCTTCCCCGCGTGCATGCCCGCGACCGTGGCGACCGTGTCCATGCCGTGCGGACGCGGCGCGTCGATCCCGCAGACGTCGTCGAGCCGCCGGAGGAACACCTCGGTGGGCCGGTGGTCGATCCCGCACGTCCGGTTGCCCTGGACGTTGCTGTGGCCGCGCACGGGGGAGGGGCCGGCACCTTCACGGCCCAGATTGCCCCTCAGCAGCAGTACGTTGACGATCTCGCGGATGGTGTCGACGCCGTGTTCGTGCTGGGAGACGCCCAGGCACCAGCTGATCAGGGTGCGGTCGGCGCGGGAGTAGACGTCCGCCGCCTTGAGGATCTCGGCACGGGTCAGTCCGGACTGGAGCTCCAGTTCCTCCCACGGTGTGGCCTCGCAGACGGCCCGGTACGCGTCGAAGCCATGGGTGTGACGGTCGATGAACTCACGGTCCAGGGCCTTGGGATCGTGCTCGGACTCCTCCAGCACGGCCTTGGCGATACCCCGCATCAGAGCCATGTCCCCGCCCGCGCGGACCTGAAGGTTGAGCGTGCTCGTCCGCGTCGACTTGAACAGGACCATGTCCGTGATGTCGTGCGGCACGATGGTGCGGGTGGCGGCCGCTTCCACCAGCGGGTTGATGTGAACGATCTGCGCGCCGCGCCGGTAGGCCTCGGCAAGCGCGGTCAGCATGCGAGGGGCGTTGGAGGCGGCGTTGACACCCATGATGAACAGGGCGTCCGCGGTCTCCCAGTCCTTGAGGTCGGCGGTTCCCTTGCCGGTGCCGAGGGCGGCCTGCAGAGCGCGGCCGGAGGCTTCGTGGCACATGTTCGAGCAGTCGGGGAGGTTGTTGGTGCCGAATTCGCGTGCCATGAGCTGGTACAGGAAGGTGGCCTCGTTGCCCAGCCGGCCGGACGTGTAGAAGGCTGCCTGGTTCGGGCTGTCCAGGGCTCGCAGTTCGCCTCCGATCAGGTCGAAGGCCTCCTGCCAGTCGATGGGGACGTAACGGTCGACGGCGGCGTCGTAGACGAGGGGCTCGCTGAGGCGGCCCTGGTCCTCCAACGCGAAGTCCGTCCAGGTGGAAAGCTCCGAGACAGTGTGGGCCGCGAAGAAGTCCGCGCCGACCCGCTTCGGGGTCATCTCCCAGGTGACGTGTTTGATGCCGTTCTCGCAGATGTCGAGCTTGAGCCCCTTGGTGTCGTCGGGCCAGGCGCACCCCGGACAGTCGAAACCGGTGTTCTCGTGGTTCATCCTGAAGATCGCGCGTGGCCCGTCGACCAGGGCTCTTTCCTTCACGAGGACGTGGGTGACGCTCTTGGCTGCGCCCCATCCGGCCGCGGGGTGGTGGTAGTGCACCTGCGACGGCTTCTTGTCCGTGCTCGGCCCCATGCCGCCGTCGGGCGTCCGGGGTGGTTCCTCGGGTTCGGCAGGCGCCGACTCGTTCACATCCGAGGCAGTCATATCCATCACCCTGCAATAGGTGGAAAGGTCGGACTCCGCAGGCTCCGATGTTTCATGCTATGTGCGCCCGTCCGGATTGTCCTGCGTGCCCGGACGGGCCGGTCCTCCGTGACCGCTGCGCGTCCGAAGCCACGGGATCACGCGTCCTGGAGCGGCCCGTCGTCGGGCGCCGACCGTCGCCGTAGCACGGTCGCCAACAGCGCGGCCGTCACCAGAACGGCAGGAACCGCCGGCGCGAGGAGATGGGCCCAGCGCACCGCCGCACCCCCCACCGCGGCACCGACCGGCAGCAGCAGGATGACCAGCGCGTTGTGCCGCTGCAGCTTTCTTTCGACCGTCGCCTGAGCCACGAGCCCCGTCAGAGCGCCGGTGATGTAGGCGGTCGTCACACTGCTGCCGGCCACCACTCGGACGCTGCCGCTCTGGCAGCCCATCGACACGGCGCCCACAGCGAGCAGGACCGCACGAGCCGTCGTCCCCGGCGCGCCGTCCAGAAAGAGCCAGGAGGCGAACACCGCCCACAACAGCACGCTCTCCGCCAGCAGGGCGCCGGTCACCCCGGTGAGCGGTACGCGGCCCGTCGCGGCCGTGATCCAGCTTCCCGCGGCAGCCCCCACCAGGTACGCCGCGATGGCGAGAGCCGCGAGGTTGGCCAGCGAGAGGTGCCCGTTGCCCAGGGCCAGTCCCAGCAGCGCGGAATTGGCCGTCATGACGCTCGTGAACACCCCGCCCAGTGCGAGGAAACTGAGGGCGTTGACGGCGCCGCTCGCCAGCGTCAGCAGAAACTGAGCCGTCCGCGCGTGTCCCGGCCACTCCCGACCGCCGGGCGCGCTCGGTCTCAACGCCATGACGGCGAGGGGTGCAGCCATGACAGGGCCGGACGGAGCCGTGACAGCAACCGACGGAGCCATGGCGGAGACAGGCGGAGCAGCCCTGCACAGTCCACTTCCACGCTCCTCACACGGCCTCGCCGGACGTTGCCGCGCACAGCCTCGATGCGCTCAATCTAAGGGCAGTCCCCTGGTCCCCGGTGGATCAGCACGCGGCGTCGGATGCGGTGCACCGCAGGGCGGAGCCTGTCACCGGGGCGGACGGCGGGTGACTGAGTTGCCGGTGCCCTCCCCCGGCGGCATTCTGGAAGGTAATCATCCTGCGGCCCTCAAGGAGTCGTGTAGGCAGGGGAATGGAGGCCGGCCCTCTTCCCGGCCACGCGGAAGCCGTTCACCACGGACTGTCTGCCCTGGGGAGCTGGAGGAGGCGGGCATGCAGGCGCACGAGACGTGGTTCACGCTCACCGAGGAAGGCGGCGTCACCGACTGGACGCGGGCGGCCGCCGCGGCGACGGGAATCGCGGCCTCCGACGCCGAAGGCAGTTCGGCGGGCCAACTCCTCGGCCGGCTGCTCGGACCCGACTCGGACCGCGCCTTCAACCTCGAGGTGGGACGCGACACGGACGACGGCGTCATCCACGTGTGGCCCGTCCGGCACAGGCCCGAGGACACGATGGGTTCCGTCTTCGATGAGTCCGTCGCGGGTCTCGAGATATACGACCTGGGCCTCACTGTGCTGAGATCCAACCCCGCCGCCCTGGCGCTGCGTGGTCTGCCCGCCGATCAGGTCGTCAACCGACCGGTGGCGGACCTCGGGCCCGGTCTCCCCCTCACCCCGCTCCTCGACCAGGTCCTCACCGGCTGTCTGCCGGCGCTCAGCCGAGAGATCCGGGGACACGACCGCAAGGGCGGCTCGCACACTTACCACGTGACCGCCTACCTTCTCCACGGGGTCTGCCACGAACCCGTCGGCATCGCCACCGTCATCCACGACGTCACCGAGCGGGTCCGGACGCAGGCGGCAGCGGACCTTCTCGCCCTGGCCCGCGGGAGGATCGGGACCACCCTCGACGCCACCCGCACCGCCCAGGAACTCGCCGAGGTCGCCGTCAGGGACTTCGCGGACGTCGCCTCCGTCGACCTGCTCGACTCCGTGTTGCGGGGGGACGAACCTCCCGAGCCACCCGTCGACGCCGATGTACCCCTGCGCCGGGCGGCGTTCGAGGGAGTCGCCCACATGAGGGGCGTGTACGCGGTCGGCGAGCCCAGCCGATTCGTGTACCCCACTCCCTACACGCAGGTGCTCGCCGATCTCGCGCCGCGCCTGATCGACCCGCACTCCACACCGTCCGACTGGCTGATGCACGACGGCGCGCGGGCCGGAGCGCTGCAACGCGCCGGCGTCCACTCGATGATCATCGCGCCGTTGGCCGTCCATGGCCGGGTCCTGGGACTCGCCTGTTTCTACCGCGGCCCCCGGCACCCGGAACCCTTCACGACCGACGATGTCCCGCTGGCAGCCGAGTTGGCCGACAACGCGGCCATCCACATCGAGAACGCCCGCCGCTACATCCGTGAGCACACCCTCGCCATCAGCCTGCAGCGCAGCCTGCTGCCCAGGGTGATGCCGACGGTCTCCGCGGTCAGCACGTGCCACTTCCACCTTCCGGGAACCGGCCAGGCCCTCTGGTTCGACGTCATCGAACTGTCCAGCGCCCGTATCGGTCTCGCCATCGGCCAGATTCCCGATCAGGGGCTGGCCGCGGCGGCCACCGTGGGGAGACTGCGTACGGCTGTGTCGACGCTCGCCGTGCTGGACCTGCCTCCCGACGAACTGCTGGCCCACCTGGACGACGCAGCGCAGCGCATCGCCCGCGAAAAGTCCTCACCCGAGTCCTGCGGAGCGGCTCACGCGTGCTGCCAGTACGGCGTCTACGACCCCGTGGACGGACACCTCACCATGGCCAGCGCCGGCTGGCCACCGCCGTTGATCACCCCGATGGCGGGGGCGACCCCGGAGAGCCTCGAGCACATCGTCGGACCGCCTCTGGGAAACCACGCCAGCTACGAAAGCGTCGACATCCCTCTCGTGCCGGAGAGCCTGCTCACGCTCTATTCCCCCTCGCTGCTGGGCACCGGCCCGCAGGCCGACCAACGGCTTTCCCGGCTGCGGGAGATCAGCGCCCGTCCGACCGCCGACCCCAAGGCCACCTGCGACGCCATCGTGTACAGCCTGCTGCGCGAGCCGCCGCCGGACGGTGTCGCCGTGCTCGCGATCCGCACCCACCGCCTCGCCCGCGACCAGGTCGCCTCGTGGCGGTTTCCCCCGGAGGCCTCGTCCGTCGCCGATTGCCGGCACCGGGTCCGCGGACAGCTGGAGCGCTGGGGACTGGGCTCGCACGCGTTCACGGCGGAGATGGTCGTCAGCGAACTCGTCACCAACGTCATCCGCCACGCCACCGGCACGGCCACGGTGCGGCTGATCCGGGACCAGTCGCTGACCCTGGAAGTCTCCGACGGGGCCACGACCGCCCCCCATCTCCGGCACGCCCGCATCCAGGACGAGGACGGCCGCGGTCTGCTCATCGTCGCCGCCCTCACCGACCGTTGGGGCACCCGCTACACCGAGGACGGCAAGACGGTGTGGACCGAGGAGCCCCTGCCCTGACGGCCGCACCGCGGTGCGGCCGCGCGGCGGGCCACCCCTAGTCCGTCCGGGTGACGCGCCGCGCCGCGCCGCACCCGGGACATCCCGGATGTGCCGTCACGGCACAAGGATGGACCGGGTGTTGCATCCAGTGAGCAAGGCCATGGCGGCCGTCGGAGACCCCTCGCAGATGCTCCCCGCCCGGGAGCAGATGGCGTTCACTCTCGGCTTCCACATCATCCTGGTGCCCTTCGGTGTCGCCCTGACCGCGCTCATGCTCATCGCTCACTACCGGGGGCTGCGCCACGGCGACGGCGACGCCCTGCGGCTGGCCAGACGATGGTCGAAGGTGGCCGCCGTGCTCTTCGCGGTGGGGGCGATCACCGGTACGGTCCTGTCGTTCGAACTCGGCATCCTGTGGCCCGGTCTGATGGGCGACTACGGAGCCGCCTTCGGGATGCCGTTCGCGGTCGAGGGCCTCTTCTTCTTCCTCGAAGCGATCTTCGTCTCGATCTATCTCTACGGCTGGAACCGGCTTCCGCCCTGGGCCCACTTCTGGACGGGAGTTCCGGTCGTGCTGGCCAGCCTCGGCGGTGCGGCGGCCGTCATCGCGGCCAACAGCTGGATGAACCAACCCGGCGGGATCACCCTGCGCGACGGCCATGTCACCGCCGTACGGCCGCTGCGAGTCTTCTTCAACGGAGCGTTCTGGTACGAGACCGTGCACATGCTCCTCGCCGCCTACATCGTGGCCGGCTTCACGGTCGCCGGCGTGTACGCCGCCGGCATGCTCAAAGGACGCCGGGACCGCCACCACCGGCTGGGATTCCTCATCGGCTTCCTGGTCGCGGCGGCGGCCATCCCGGTGCAGATCGTCGTCGGCGACACGGTGGCACGCGAGGTGTTCAAGGAAGAGCCCGCCAAATTCGCGGCGATCGAACTCCTGCCCGCGACCGATGACCACGTGGCGGAGAACGTCGGCGGGTTCCTGGTGGACGGCAAGGTCAGGTACGGCCTGCCCATCCCGGACATGGCGTCGATCCTCGCGGGCTTCACCCCCTCGACCGAGATCAGGGGCCTGGAGGCCATCCCGGCCGGGGTGCGGCCCACCGACCGCAGCGTCACCATCGTGCACCTGGCCTTCGACGTGATGGTCGGCACCACCTTCCTCATGCTCGGCCTGGTCCTCTGGTTCGCCTGGCTGTGGTGGCGGGGACGGACGATGCCCACCAACCGCTGGTTCCTGCGGGGCGCCGCTCTCAGCGGCCTCGTCGCCGTCGTCTGCCTGGAGAGCGGCTGGGTCGTCACCGAGGTCGGCCGTCAGCCCTGGACCGTGGTCGGGCTGCTGCTGACGAGGCAGGCGGTGACGACGCAGGGCAACCTGTGGCCGCTGTTCGGGGCGACCGTCGTCCTGTACGCGGCGGTCGGCATCGGTGCCGTCCTGGTCCTGCGCGCCATGGCCCGGCGCTGGCGGACCGAGGGCGACGAGACCGTCTACGTTCCCTACGGACCCGAGCAGCCCCACGTCACGTCCGGCGCGGCAGGAGAAGACCGATGAACCTCAGTGACGTGGTCGCCCTGGTCATGTTCGTCGGCGTCGTCGCCTACGCGCTGTTCGGCGGGGCGGACTTCGGTGCCGGCTTCTGGGACCTGACGGCCGGGGGAGCCGAACGCGGCAGGAACCCCCGCCACTTGGTCGACCTGTCGATCGGCCCGGTCTGGGAGGCCAACCACACCTGGCTCATCTACTGCCTGGTCATGCTGTGGAGCGGCTTCCCCGCCGCCTTCGCCGCGATCACCACGACCCTCTATCTGCCACTCGTCTTCGCCGCTCTCGGAATCGTCCTGCGCGGAGCGGGCTTCGCCTTCCGCAAGGTCTCCGTGCGGACGCCCCAACAGCGCCTCAACGGAACGCTGTTCGCGGCCTCCTCCGTACTGACCCCCTACTGCTTCGGCAGCATCGCCGGCGGCATCGCCTCGGGCCGTGTGCCCTCCGGCGGCAACGGCGACGCCGTCACCAGCTGGCTCAACCCCACCTCCGTCCTCGGCGGCATCCTGGCCGTCGTCAGCTGCGCCTACCTCGCCGCCTTCTACCTGGCCACGGCGGCCCACCGGCTCCAGGACGACGACCTCGAGCGGTACTTCCGCGACCGCGCCCTGCTGGCCGGAGCCGTGGCAGGGGTGGTCAGCATCGCCGGGATCTTCGTACTCAGAACCGACGCACCCCGGCTGTTCCATCAGCTCAGTCACCGAGGGCTGCCGCTCATGGTGCTCGCGGCGCTCTGCGGCGTCGTCGGCATGGCGGGGGCACGCCTGGGCCGACGTACCGGCCGGCGGGAGATCGCGGCGCTGGCCATCGCCGCCGTGGTCGTCGGCTGGGGAGTGGCGCAGTACCCCTTCCTGCTCGGCACGCATCTGCGCATCCACGAGGCCGCGGCTCCGGACACCACACTGGCCGTTCTCCTCGGCGTCGCCTGCGTCGCCGCGCTGATCATCCTGCCGTCCCTGATCCTGCTCTTCCGCCTCTCCGGCCAAGGCAGACTCCGCGCCCACACCTGACCGCTCCCGCGGCGCCACCGAACCCGATCCCGGGGCGTTGTTCCGCCCGAGCCGCGGTCTTCCCGGGCCGCGTCCTCCCAGGGTCAGAAGCCGAAGTCGCTGAGGCTGGGGTAGTCGGGCGGGCGGGGCCCCGAACGGTCCCAGTCGAAGGCGCGTTCGGAGGCCGTGATCGGCACGTCGTTGATGCTCGCGTGGCGCACGCTCATGAGTCCGTCGTCGCTGAACTCCCAGTTCTCGTTGCCGTAGGCGCGGAACCAGTCCCCGGTGACCGTGTGGTACTCGTAGGCGAAACGGACGGCGATCCGGTTCCCGCCGAACGCCCACAACTCCTTGATCAGCCGGTATTCGAGTTCGTTCTCCCACTTCCGCGTGAGGAAGGCGACGATCTCCTCGCGGCCGTTGATGAAGAGCGAACGATTACGCCAGCGGCTGTCCTCGGTGTAGGCGAGCGAGACCTTCTCGGGATCGCGGGTGTTCCAGGCGTCCTCGCCGGCCCTGACCTTCTGCACGGCACTCTCGGCATCGAACGGCGGATAGGGCGGCTTCCCGGCCATCGTCAGCTCCTCCGACTCGCACTCGGCTCGGTATGGGGTGGGGGTGGGGTTGGGGATGCGGTAGGCCCAGTGTCTCCACGCGCGGCGTCCCGCGCATCCGCGCGTCCTGTGGTCACCGGAAGCCGGGTCCAGGACATTTGACTTGAAGCGCTTGAGGTGTCGGAGGCTTCTTCATGACGGAGACGACGGAGGACGAACGGTGAGTCTGACCATTCAGGAGATGGCGCGACGCTCGGGCTTCAGCGAGCCCACGCTCCGCTACTACGAGAAGGTCGGCCTGCTGGGAGTGGTGGGCCGCGACGAGTCCAGCGGGCATCGCCGTTACGAAGCGGCGACGGCCGACCGGGTCGTGGCTCTGGCCTGTCTGCGGTCGGCGGGCATGACGGTCGCCGGTATGCGTCGCTACGTGGACCTGCTGCCCCTGGGCAACGCCGCGGCGGCGGAGCAGCGAGACCTGTTCGCCGACCAGGCGGAGAGGCTGGCCGACGACATCGAACGGCTGAAGTCACGCCTGGACTACCTCCGGGGGAAGACCCGGATGTGGGATGCCCGCGTGCGCGGCGACGCCGATGCCGAACGCCGGGCGATCGAGGCGGTCACCGTGATCCTCGAACAATTCGAACACCAAAGGACTGAGTGAAATGACTGCGGACATCCTTGCTTCCGGCGCTTCCGAGGCGGGAACGGTACTGGTGACCGGCGCGACCGGGTACGTCGGCGGGCACATGGTCGCCCGCCTGTTGAGCGAGGGGTACCGGACGCGGGTGACGGTCCGCGAGCCCGGCCGTGACGCCGAGGTCTTGGCCCTCGTGCGGCAGGCCGGGGTGGATCGGGAGGACCTTCTGGAATTCGCTGTGGCGGACCTGTCCGCCGACGCGGGCTGGGCGGCCGCGGCCGACGGCGTGAGCCATGTGCTGCACGTGGCGTCCCCCTTTCCCGTCACGCCGCCGGAGAACGAGGACGACCTCATCCTTCCGGCACGCGACGGCGCGCTGCGGGTCATCTCCGCGGCCCGGACCGCGGGCGCACGACGCGTGGTGATGACGTCGTCCTTCGCGGCGGTCGGCTACACCGTCAAGCCCGACGCCCGGTACTCGGAGGAGGACTGGACCGACCCTGACACCGAAGGCCTCCCCGCCTACCCCCGGTCCAAGGTCCTCGCGGAGCGTGCGGTGTGGGACTTCGTGGAGACCAACGGGGGGATCGAGCTGGCGGTCGTCAACCCCGTGGGCATCTTCGGCCCCGTGCTGGGACCGCGCCTGGCCGCGTCGGCCAACATCGTCAGGGCCATGCTCACCGGCCGGATGCCGGTGGTGCCGCTCATGTACTTCGGCGTCGTCGACGTCCGCGACGTCGTGGACCTGCACCTGCGCGCCATGCTGCATCCCAAGGCGGCGGGAGAACGCTTCCTCGCGGTGGGCGGACCGTCGATCAGCTTCCTCGGCATGGCCCGGACCCTGCGAGCGCACCTGCCCGCAGCGGCCGACGCGCTGCCGTCCTCGGAGCTCACGCTCGAACAGATGCGTGAAGCGGCGAAGACGGATCCGGCGCTCCGGGACGCGGCGGGACTGGGCGGCCGCATTCCCGTCATCAGCGATGCCAAGGCCCGCTCCGTGCTCGACTGGGAACCCCGCGACGTCACCCGGACGATCCGTGACACCGCCGACAGCCTCATCGCACTGGGACTGGTGCCCCCGGTCGGCAAGCCCTAGGTCCGAGCGCGCGTTCCCGCGCTTCAGGTTGCCTGCGCCGTCCTGCGGTAGTCCCGGGGCGAGACGCCGTTGACCCGCTTGAAGGCCGTACTCAGCGCGCTCTCCGAGCCGTAACCGACCATACGGGCGATGGCGGACACGGTGTCGGTTCCCCGCCGCAGGTGGCGGGAGGCGAGTTCCACCCGCCACCGGGTGAGGTAGTCGAGGGGCCCACGGCCGACGGTGTTCTTGAAGCGTGCGGCGAGCGTCGACCGCGACACGGCACAGGCCTGCGCGAGCTCGGCGACGGTCCACGGGTGCTCCGGCCGGCTGTGCAAGGAGGTCAGCGCCGCTGCCACCACCGGATCTCCGAGGCCCGCGAGCCAGCCGGAAGCGGCCCCGGGCTCACGCGTGAGGTGCAGACGCAGGACGTGGACGAGCATGACGACCGCCAGGTGCTCGGCGACCAGTGTCGAGGCCATGGGCCCGTCCCGCAGTTCGCGGTCGATCTGGGCGAGCGCCCATTGCAGGGTCTCGGCCTGAGGTGTTCGCGCGGGTACGTGTATCACGGGAGGCAGGCCTTCGAGCAGCAGTGTGCGTGCCCGGTCGCCGAACGAGAATCGGCCGCCGATGAGGAGTACCTCGTCCTCCCCGTTGCCCGCTCGGGCGACCCCGCCCTCGGACGAAGCGAAGACGTGGGCGGCGTCGACGGCCACCGCTTCCGGGTCACCGCGGAGGGTGAAGCGCCGCGGCTGGGTCAGCAGATAGCAGTCCCCCTCCTCCAGGACGAGCGGGTCAGCCGTGCCCTCCAGCTCGAGGAGGCAGTGACCGCGCCGGACGGCGTTGAACTTCACGCCGGACGGCGCGTCGAACCGGACGGCCCACCGGCCTCCGGCGACCAGGCTCGAGGAGAGGTGACCTCGTGTGTCGAGCAGGGTCAGCACATCCTCCAGGGGATCCATCACGGACTCCTTCTGGACGGTCGAGCAAGTTTCCCGGATCGCCAACTATAGATCGTCCATATTTAGGCGTTCGCCTCCGGGGCCGCGCCCCAGCGAGCGGACTCACCCGTGGCCATCGGGAGGAGTGGGCGGGGTGGCAGCGACTCCGGGCGCGGGACGCGTTCGAGGATTCCGCCCGCGAAGACGTCGTACAACGGCAGGGTCTCCAGATGTACGTACCCGATGTGGCAGTCGCACGCGGCGAGTGGGCACGGTCGCGGAGCGAGCGCGGAACGGTAGGAGCCGTCGTAGAGGTTGCCGAGTTCCGTCCGCACGAAGTGGCAGCGCCGGACGGTGCCCTCTCCGTCGACCGAGACGACGCTCCGGCCGGTCCGGCAGGGCAACCCCGCCGAGCGGTGGGGACGGCGGCTGTAGGGGAAGAGCGGGTCCAGTGCGGTCCACTCGGCTGCCTGCTCGTCGGTGTACGTGTGCCCTTCGGCGGCGTTGATCCACAGGTAGACGTGCGGAGGCAGGTCCGCGCGCAGTCGTCGTGCGTGGTCCAGGTGCTCGGGGAGGCCGACCACGCCGACGCTGAACCGGATCCCCAGGTCGGACAGGCGGTGCGTCCTGTCGAGGAACCTCTCGTAGGGTGTCTGCCCCGGATGGTAGGTGCACCAGAGGGCGACCGTGTCCGCAGCCGCGTCCGCGAGCCAGTCGGTGCGGCAGCTGAGGTTGGTCTGGATCGCGACGCGCCCGATGCGCGGCTCATGGGACAGATCCACCAGGGCCCGGCGGTACCACGAGCGGGTCAGCCCCTCGCCCCACGGCGTGAACAGTACGGACAACCGGTGATCGTGCGGGCCCCGCGCCCAGGCCACGAACCGTTCGAGCGCGGCCCGGTCGGCGCGCAGTTGCGCGGTGCTGTCGCGGCGCTTGGCGAACGGGCAGTACGGGCAGTCGTAGTCGCAGGAGGCGAGCGGCCCCCGGTACAGGATCGTGAGGTCCGTCGGGTCGGTCGGGTGCGTGAGATCCACGGAGCCAGTCACCTCAACTCGTAGGCGGTCATGGCGTCCTTGACGGCGGGAGAGAAGAACTCGGGCCCGATGGCGTCCGAGTGGGCGAGTCCCTCGGGCGAGAGCCTGAGCCGTTCCGCCCCCGCGTCCTGGAGCCACCCGCGCCGGGCGAGGACGTCCAGCTCGTCGGCGAAGTCGTCGACGGGCGCGGTGCCGAAGCGCTGCCGGTAGTCACCTGCGGCGAGGCCCTCGGCCTGCAGCAGCGACTGCAACAGGTGCCGGCGTCGCGCCTCGTCCTCGTCCACCCAACGGCCGTGCAGGGCCCGGGAGAAGTCCTCGGTGGCGCTGTAGTCGTCGATGATGGCACGCACCTCGCGCATCGACACGGCGTAGTCGAAGGAGTAGTGCAGAGCTGAGGTGTACGACCGTGCCCCGCAACCCAGCCCGATCATTCCGTCGCTCTGGCACGCGTGGTCGTCCGGCCCCTGCGCGGGGGCGTCGGCGCGGCGGAACATGCGCATCGACACCTGCTCGTACCCTTCGGACAGCAGATGGTCGCGGCCCTCGCGGTAGAGGCGCAGCCGCTGCTCGTCCCAGTCGCGGTCGGCGGTCCGCGCGTCCGCGTGGCGGCCCAGGCCGGTGAGCGGACGGATGTAGAGCGGGTAGAGGTAGATCTCCTCCGGCCGCCAGGCGAGGGCCGCGTCGAGTGAGTACCGCCAACTGGCCGTCGTCTGACCGTCGATGCCGTAGATCAGGTCGATGTTCAGGACCGGGACGGCCGACTCCCGTATCCGGGTGAGCGCGGCCTCGACGTCGGCACGTCGCTGCGGGCGTACGGCGGCACGGGCCTCCTCCTCGACGAAGCTCTGCACCCCGAGACTGAGGCGCGTGGCGCCGCGCCGGACCAGGACGGCGAGCCGGTCGGCGCTCGCCGTCGCGGGCGACGCCTCCACTGACAGAGGGATGGACCGCAGGTCCGCGCCCATGTCCCGCTCCGCGATGTCGCAGAGCCGCTCCAGTTCCGCCGCCTCCAGGAAGGTGGGCGTGCCACCGCCGAAGGCCGCGTTGGCGAACCTCGGTGACGGGTCGTCACCTAGCGCCTCGCGTACGGCGACGGCCTGCCGGCTCAGGGCGTCGAGGTAGCGGCCGGTCAGCCCGTCCGGGGCACCGACGCGCGTGAACAAGTTGCAGAAGCCGCAGCGCACCTCGCAGAACGGTATGTGCAGGTACAGCGAGAGCGCCTGCCGTGACTCGCCCGCCCACAACTCCTCGAGCGCGGGCCGCGGGTGGAGCGGCCGGTAGGCGGTCTTGTGCGGATAGGCGTACAGATAGCTCTGGTACGGGCGGGGCACGGGGTGCGCCGCCGCCACGGAAGCGACGGTCATGCGGAGGACTCCAGGAAGAAGTGGCTGTAGGGGACGGTCCACACGGACTCGTGGCCCAGCCGGTGGCCGGTGTAGCCGTCGTCCCCGTACGCCGTGCCGTGGTCGGAGCAGACGATGGCGAAGCAGCGACGACGTGCGGACATCGCGGCGAAAAGCCGTCCGACATGGCGGTCGATGTACTCCAGCGCCGCGGCGTGGGTGAGGCGGCTGTCACCGGCCTCCCGGGTGGCGCCCTCCAGGTGGAACCAGTTCGGCTGATGCAGCGCGGAGGCGTTGAGGAAGAGGAACAGCCGCTGTTGCGCGGGCAGTTCGGCCACGACCTGCTCGGCCCGGGCGACCTGTGCCTCGAAGGACGTCGGCGAGGCCACCGAGAACTCCGGTTCCCAGTGGCTCTCCTGGAAGAGACCGGGCAGGACGTCACCCAGGGCTCCCTGCTTGTTGAAGAAGCCGACACCACCGATGCACACGGTGTGGTAGTCGCGGGCGGCCAACGCCGACACGATGTCCGGGGTGTCGAAGACGAACGTACGCTCCTCGGTCGTCTCGCTGCCCGCGAACCGGGCGGCGAACAGCCGCGGATGAGGCCCCTGGGAAGCCGGCGTCGGCAGGAACCCGGCGAACATCGCCTGGTGGGACGCGTAGGTGAAGCTGCCCGGAGCGTGCCGTTCCTCCCAGACGCCCCCGGGCAGATGCGCCGCCAGGTTCGGCAGGCGGCCCGCCGCCGCGAGTTCGACGGCGACGTCGTGGCGCAGGGTGTCGAGGGTGAGCAGCAACAGGTCGTCCCGGCCCACCACCTCGTTCATGTCGGGCGTCGGGAACGCGTCGGCCGGCGCTGCCAGGTGCGTGCCGGTGGGCGTGTCAGAGTGAGGCATGGAGTGTCCTTGAACGGTGGTGCGGTGCGGGCGCGGTCCGCGGGACGAACGGGACGGGCCACCGCGGACCGACGGCCGCGATCTGGGCGGCGTAGGTGTCCAGCCCCTCCGCGGGGCCACCCGGCAGACCGGTGAGCCGGGGCAGCAGGTCACCGAACGCGTTGACCTCCCCGACGGCGAACCGGCGCCAGCCGACGGCGGGCAGGAGGTCGACGCCCACGCACAGGGTGGCCGGGAAGCAGGCCGCGGCCTGTTCGCAGACGGCGAGCGCCTGGGCCCACCGGTCGCCGGCCAGGGCCCGGACGGCGGACAGATCGCCGCGGGTGCCGCCGAGATGGAGATTGGTGAGGGGAAAGCGGCTGATGCGGACGACGGCGTGGGTGGCCCGGCCCGCCACGACGAGGACGCGCAGATCCGCCGACCGGTTGCCCAGCGACGCCTTCGGCAGCCAGCGCTCGATGTGCAGTCCGTCCGGCGCGAGCCTGTCCACGATCGCGGCGACCTCGGACTCGTCGGTGTAGTGGCGCACACGGAGCGAGTTGTGCAGCCGGCCGTCCGCGACCTCCACGGAGGTCGTCGCCCGGACGCGTCCCGCCGTCGTCGTCTCGACCGCCAGTACGCCCGATGCGGACGAGCCGTGAGCGAGTTTCACGAACGCACGCCGCAGACCCGCCTCCGCCATCCGGGCCCGTACCGCCGACCAGTCCCCGGCCGGAACCGTGTCGCCCGAGGTCGGGGAGACCGGCACCGGTACGTCCGCACGCCGCAGGCGGCCGTGGCAGAGCCGCTTGTCGAACAGGACGGCCAGGTCATCCGGGGTGTCGAGCCGGCGTCCGCCGCGCAGGGAGGCCACGCCGTCGAGGAAGCGTGCGTACCAGCGCGCGGAACCCTCCACCCGGGTCGGGTCGTCGACGCCGCGCAACAGCCGGTCCACCTCCGCGTTCTCCCCCGGGGAGTCCAGGCGGACGATCTCGTCGTCGGCGAATGCGTGGCCGCCCTCGCGCAGCACCTCACGCCACTCGACCACGCGAGGCCTGCCGTGCCCGGCGGCCTCGGCCGCCGCGGTGAACAGGGCGACCCTCCGGTTCTCCCCGTTGGCGACGACCGCCCACCGAGGCGGGTCGCTGCGCGCGTCCTCGCCGTCCACTCCTGACACCCTTCCGTCCTCCGTCCGCCCGGTACCGCCGCGCTACTCGCCCACCGCCACGAAGCGCCAGACGGTTCCGTCCTCCTCCTCGTCGGAGTCGGCGTCGTCCTGATCGGCGCGGACCTCCACGCCGTGCGGTTCCAGCGTCTCCTGCAGTCGCGAACGGACCGCCGCGCTCAGGTAGTTGTGGTGGAGGTCGAGTGACTTCAGATGGGTCAGCGGCTGGCCCGAGAGCAGCGCCGTCGCGCCGTCGTCCGTGAGGACCCCCATGGAGACGTCGAGAGCCTCGAGACGAGCCACCACGGGCGCCGAGGCCAGCGAGGAGCAGATGACGTCCTGGATCTCGCTGTTGCGCAGGGCGAGGTGTGTGAGGGCGGGCAGGCGGCTCCCCGCGAAGAACGGCTCCAGGTCGCTCACCTCGCTGTCGCCGCCGTACTCGGATGTGCCCAGCCACAGGTCGAGATGGACCAACGCCGGCAGATCGCTGCCGGCGACTCCCCGTACGGCCTCGGCGGGCATACCGCCGGTCTCCACCGTCAGCCTGCGCAGCCGCTCGTGGCGGACGGCGGGGAAGACCAGCTGGTTGCCACCGCGGACGCCGAACTCCTCCAGGTTGGGATAGGCCTCCAGCACGGGAGAGACGTCGCCCTGGACGATCCAGGAGATCTCGCACTCCTCCATCACGATGTCCGCGAGGAATATCGCGCGCAGCTCGGGAAGCCGGTCGCGGGCCGCCACGAGAGCCTCGATCACCTCCGTCGGAGCGTTGTCGTACGCGTCGCTCCAGGCGCCCACGACCAGGGCCCGCACACGCGTGGTGTCGACGGCTTCGAGGAACCGGGCGAAGGCCTCCGGCCACGACTCCTGGCTGTCGTAGGAGTCCACGGCCACCCGCCAGGCGACGGATTCCGGGGACGGGAGGGCGGAGGCCCGAAGGGGTTTGTCGGCCGCGTCCGGGAAAGTGAACGCGGGCAGTCCGTGAAACTCCTGCAGGTGGCTTCCGATGGTCATGCGCGCCCGCTCCTTCGTGCATCTGGTCGGTGGTACGACGGTCGTGATGGTGCCTGGTGCGCGCAGACCGCATTCCCAGGTACCGGAGTTCTACCAAGCCCCACTGACAACCCCGCGCGGCGGGGGAGTGTCAGTGCCCGCCTCTACGGTTCTCGCACGGCACACGTGGTGCCTCGACGGAGGGAGACGCATGTACCGCCAAGGAGATGTCCTCATGGTGTCGTTGGCACCGGAGGCGGTGCCCGCCGGAGCGGTCGACGCGCCGTCCGAGCCGCGTGACGGCCGGGGCCGGCTCGTCCTCGCGCTGGGTGAGGTCACCGGCCACGCACATGCGGTGGTGGGCCCCGGGCGGCTGATCAGGGAGGCCGGTGTGTTCGGGCCCATGCTGCTGCACGTTCCGGACGGGGCGCGTGTCGTCCACGAGGAGCACGCGGCGATATCCCTCCCGAAGGGTTGGTACCGGGTCGTCCGGCAGCGGGAGTACGTGCCGGGTGCGGTGCGGATCGTCGCCGACTGAACCCAGGGGGGCGCGAGCACGCTCGCAGGGCAGTGACGTACATCCGCGGGTGCTCGTCGCGGTGTCACCTCTCGGTGGTGTGACGTGACGGGCACGGCGACAAGGACGGGCCGGGCGGGCGGAGCGTGACGCTTCCACACCCGTACCGAAGGACGTGGGAAGAGAACCAACATGACGGACATGGGTAGTTGGCGTGCGGTGGCGGCGGCCACGGGGGCCGCGGATCGAGCCGCGGCCGAGGAGGGGGTCCGGCTCGCCTACCGGAGCGCGGGTCTGACGGAACCCGGGCGCGTGGTGTGGGTGCGCTCTCCCCGCGAGGCGGTTCAGATGCTCATGGGCGCGCCGGGTCCGGCCGGGGTGACGCTGACGGGGGACGAGACCGGCGCGAGCGTGCGCCACGCCGTACTGAGCGGGCCGTGGGCAGCCGAACGGGAGCGACTGCACCGGCGGTTGGGGCCCCAGGGATGGAGTGGCCACTGGCATGCGACGGGGTCCGGCCTGTGGGAGTCGACCCGCATCCTGGTCGACCGGATCCGTGCGGGAGTCGTCGAGCAGTCGGCCACAGGCAGGGAGGAGGAGACCCGGGTCCGGCTCCTGCTGCTCGACGCCGCTCTCGGGCAGCACGACGCGGCCTGGCTGTCCGCGTTCGACACGGATCGATCGGGCCCGCTGGGCGGTCCGGCGATGGTGGCCCGCGCGGCCGGCTGGTGGTGGCCCTACGAGCGGGTGGCGGTCATGTGTGAGCGGCCCACGGAGCTGCACCGCGATGAGGCGGGCCGTCTGGACCGCGCTGACGGCCCGGCGCTCGGATACGAGGACGGATTCGAGCTGTACGCCTGGCGTGGCATGCCTGTTCCGGGGGACTTCCTCGACGAGCTGGCTTCGCTCGACCCGAAGCGCATCCGTGACGAGGAGAACGCCGAACTCCGCCGTGTGATGCTGGAGTTCTACGGCTACGACCGGTATCTCGCCGAGTCGGGGGCGGTTCCCGTGCACCGGGACGAGACCGGGATCCTGTGGCGGCTCGAACTGCTCGGGGACGAGGACGTGGTGATGGTGGAGGTCGTCAACTCCACTCCCGAGCCGGACGGCACGAGCCGCACGTACTGGCTGCGCGTGCCACCGGCGACGCGCACGGCCCGTGAGGGCGTGGCCTGGACGTTCGGCGTCGCGGCCGAGGCCTACCAGCCGCTGCGGCAGACGTGAGCGAACTCGCGCGCCGGTCGTCCGAAGCGTGTCGCCGACCGCCCGCGACCGGTGGGCCGGTCCTCGCTCGTCAGCCGTCGGGGCGCACGTGACGCCGGGACGGCTCGCCGGCGGTCGCGTGCGGTGGCCGGGTGCGGAGGCGGCGCAGCATTCGGGCGTCCTCGAAGCCCACCTGCCGGGCCGCCGACTCCACCGTGGAGCCATGGTCGATCAGGTGCTCGGCGCGTTCGACCCGCAGCGTCTGCTGGTAGCGCAGCGGGGTCAGACCGCCGGTGGCACGGTGGAACAGCCGGGTCAGGGTGCGCTCGCTGACACCCGCGCCCGCGGCAAGGTGCGCCAGCGGGAGCGGTTCGCTGAATCGCGCGTCGATGAGGTCCTGGACGCGGTGGACGGCGTCGTCCAGGTGGGACCGGTGCCGCAGCATGGCACTGGCCTGGGGCTCGTGGCCGTTGCGACGGGCGTACACGACCATGTCCCTGGCCACCTGGGCCGCGAGTGCCGGGCCGTGGCGGACGGCCAGCAGGTGCAGCGCGAGGTCGATACCGCTGGCGATGCCCGCCGAGGTCACCACCCGCTCGTCGGTCGTGAACAGCACGTCCCGCACCACGAGGGCGCGGGGATGACGGGCGGCCAGTTCGTCCTGGTGGTCGTGGTGCGTGGTGCACCTGCGCCCGTCGAGCAGTCCGGCCCGGCCCAGCGCCTCCGCCCCGGCGCACACGCTGGCGACGGTGCCCCCGGCGGCATGATGGTCGCGCAGCCGTTCCGATCCTGCCTGGCTCAGCGCCGGGCCGCCGCCCAAGGTTCGCGTCCGCCAGCCCGGCACCACGATCAGGTCGTCGTCGCTCAGCTCCGGCCACCGGGTCCGCGCGATCAGGGGCAGACCCTGAGCGCTGAGCACCTGCTCACGCTCGGCGACGTACTCGATGCGGTAGGGCTGCCCGAAGTCCGCTGCGGTACTGAAGGCCTGCGCCGGTCCGGCCAGGTCGAGGAGGTGGACTCCGGGCAGCAGGACGAAGACGACGAGGCTCACGTTGTCGAGGGTGCCATTTCCGACTCCAGTTCGGCCACCGTCGCGATCCGGGCGAACCGGTCGCGCAGCACCGCCTCGGTGCGTTCGATGATCGCCTCGGCGCTGAGATCGCCGATGGGGTTGGTGGTGGTGGCGTCGGTGACGAAGACCATGCGGTAGCCGAGGTCGCTGCCGACCCTGGTCGTGGTCTCCACGCACTGCTCGGTGCGGATTCCGCAGACCACCAGTTCGCGCACCCCCGCCTCGGTCAGCAGTTGCTGCAGGTTGGTGGTGGTGAAGGCGTTGTGGGAGGTCTTGTACAGGACCGGCTCGCCCGGCTCCGGACGACCCAGTTCCTCCAACAGACGGACATGCCCCTGGGCGGGGTCGAACACGTCGCCGCTGCCCGGCTCGGAGTGCAGGACCCAGACGACGAGGTCTCCGTTGGCGCGGGCGAGGGCGACCAGCCGGTTGACCGGTTCGGCGATCCCCGGATGGGCGATCTGCTTCCACAGCGGGCGAGCCCGGAAGGACTCCTGGACATCGACGACGATCAGCGCTCTGCTCATGACGCTGATAGTGACCTGGAACGACGCCCGAACCGTAGACCCGATCCGGGCCGGTACCGGAACGATCCGGTCAGCCATGCCGGACCGCACGCCGCGTGCTCCGAATCCTGCGACAGACGACAGACGACAGACGACAGACGACAGACGACAGACGACAGACGACAGGCGACGGGCGGCAGACGGCGGGCGGTACGTGGCAGGCGGTGCGCGGCTTACGGGTTGTTTCTCAGGGGGCGCAGGACGGCGGCGCCGACGCGCATGAGCGCGGACACGGGCGGGCCCACCCAGCGGTTCAGCTCGCGCGGCACGGCGGGATCGACCTCGATCGTCAACCGGATGTAACGGGCGTCCAGTTGAGTGACCTTCAGTGGACGGGGGGAGGAGGCGTCGGGTTCGCGCTGGAGCGCCGCCCGATAGGTGTCTTTGCGTTGGTTCACGCCTTGTCCTGACGTTTGATGAGTTCGTCCGCGAGGTCCATGTAGGCCGAGCCCTTGACGTCGACCGCGCTGCCGAAGGACTGGGAGTACAGGTCGAGCCGAGGAATATGGGTGGCCAGCACGTCGAAGCCCCGTTCGGTGAGAGCTTCGCGGGCGTCGGCGTCCGGACCGGTGCGCGTGGCGTCGGGGCGGTTGGTGCGGTTCAGCAGGACGGCGGCGCGGGCCGGCTGGGAGCGCAGCGACTGTACGTCCCGCATCTCGCCGCCGATGGGCGCCATGCGGTCCAGCTCGATGGGCGCCGGGGTCAGCGGGACGATCCAGTCGCTCGCGTACTTCATGATGCTGCGGGCGATGTGGGCGTGGTCCTCGAGCTGGGGGGCGTCGAACACCACGGCCTGCCGGTTGCCGAGGAAGTCGTTCACGCGCCGGTGGACGTCACCGACCGGAAAGGCGATCACGGGGAACGGGAAGCCTCCGGCCAGTTCGCTCCAGCGCAGAGCGGAGGAGGCGGGGTCACTGTCCACCAGCAGCGGGGAGACGCCCAGCTCGTGCAGTGCGTGGGCCAACCAGACCGCGCTGGTCGTCTTTCCCACTCCGGGCTTGAGATTCACAAAGGCATAGCTCAGCGTCACAGAACGCAACGTTAGTGGTCGCGCACGGCAGGCTGCCGTCGGCGCGGCGGATATCGGCTTCTTTCACCCTGTGGTGGCACGAATCATTCGTAGGGCCTAACGCGGACCGGGGCCGGCGAAGGACTCTCCGCCCGATCTCCGTGAGGGTGCCGGGTCCACCGTGGGCGACCGTCACGGCCCGGTGTCCCTTCGGTAACCCCCCTCACTGGAGGCACATATGGCGTGCGAGGATGCGGATTCCGGTAGAGAGTACCGGCGTAGAGGGGAACATCATTGAAAACAAGGAAACTGAGCCGTAAGCGGAGACGGGCGACCATAGTCACGGCGGCGGCCGCCTCGGTCGTCGCCGGCGCGGCTCTGCTGCCCAACTGGAGTGCGGGCGCGGCGAGTGTCGCCGACGACCCCACGGTCGACGCGTCGACCAAGGCGACCTTCCAGCGGCTGGCGGACGCGGTCTTCACCGACCGTACGGACGCCCTGGTCGACAACGGGAAGAGCAAGCAGACGTCAAAGGCGTCCCGGTTCTCCGGTGACGTGCGGCTGTCCTCCACGCAGTCGCGTGACGAGAACGCGGCGCTGTCGCAGCTGCGGGGCCGCAAGTCCCGTCTGGCGTCGCTCGGCGAGAAGTACGGCTCGGCCAACACGACCGTGTCGCTGGACCGTACGCGGGTGAAGGGCCGCCACGCCACGGTCGCCGTCACCGAGACCACGACCCTGACCTACAAGAAGGTCAGGGGCGGCGAGCCGAAGACCACCGGCTTCCAGGCCCACCACGAGCTGACGTTCAAGGCGGACCACAAGGGCGACTGGCAGCTGACCAACGTCCGTGACACCGATGACGGCGTCGCGGTCAACCAGGTCGCCAGCCCGCAGGTCGCCAAGCCGGCCACCGCCGCCGACGATGCTCCGCCGGAGGCGACCCGCTCGGCCATCACATTGCCGGCACCGGCCAAGGCGAAGAACTTCTCCGCCACCGGTTACGACTACAAGGCCATGGCGGCGTACGCGGCGAAGTACTGGAACAAGTACAACCCGGACTACCCGGACTTCAACGGTCAGGGTGCCGGCGGTGACTGCACCAACTTCGTCAGCCAGTCCTTGAAGGCCGGCGGCTGGAAGCACGTTCCCGGCTACACGAACGACTTCCACAAGTGGTTCGGCAACGCCGACATCCAGTCGGACTCGTTCGTCGGGGTCAACGAGTTCTCGTGGTTCGCCCTGTCGTCCAAGCGGGTCACCAGCCTTGCCAACGTCTATCAGCTGGACGTCGGTGACGTGCTGCAGATGGACTTCAACAAGGATGGCGAGAAGGACCACAGCATGATCGTCACCTCGCGCAGCGCGCAGGGTGTGCCGTACGTGTCGTACCACTCCACCAACACGTACAACAGGTCGGTGGCGAGCATCATCGCGTCGTACCCGAACGCGGCGTACTACGCGTACCGCACCTGAGCGGTCTGATCTCGGAGCGGGAGCCGGCCCTCAGGGTCCGGCTCCTTGCTCTGTCGGCAGGCGACCGCGACGGTCCGGCTTCTTGCTTCGCCGGCCGTTCGGTGGCTAGTGCCGCGGCAGGCAACGTTCGCCCGGCGGGAACGCGAGGCCGGTCGGGGTGTTGAGGCCCGTGGACGGCAGCGTGACCTGTCCGCCGCCCGTCTCCCGGACCCGGACCACCCGGTTGTTGAAACCGTCGGCCACGTAGAGGCCACCGTGGCAGTCGAGCGCGAGCCCCAGCGGATCGCTCAGGCCGGTGACGGGAACCGTGCTCTGCCTGCCACTGACCGCGGACACCCTCACCACGCGGTTGTTGCCGCTGTCGGAGATGTAGAGGTCACCCGCGGCGTTCAGCGCCAGCCCGGTCGGTTGGGAGAGGCCGACGGTGGGCACGGTGGTCTGGCGGCTCCCGTCCGCGGACACCCTGACGATCCGGTCGTTGACGAAGTCGGAGATGTACAGGTCTCCGCCGGGCGCCAGCGCCAGCCCCCATGGGTGCAGCAGACCCGTGGTGGGGACGGTCGTCTGGCCGCTGCCGTCAGCGGGTACCTTCACCACCCGGTCGTTGAAGCTGTCCGCGATGTAGAGGTCGCCGACCGCGTCGGCGGCGAGCCCCAGCGGGCGCGACAGGTCGGTGGTGGGCACGGTGGACTGCTCACCGCCCTTCAAAGGCAGCTTCACCACCCGGTTGTCACCCGTGTCGGAGACATAGAGGTTGCCGGTGCGGTCCCAGGCCAGCCCGGTCGGACGCACCAGGCCGTCGAGCGGGACGGTGGTCTGACCGCTCCCGCCCGAGGGCAGCCTCACCACCCGGTCGTTGCCGTAGTCGGACACGTACAGGGGCGGACGGTCCCGCGAGCGCACGTCACCGGCCGACGCCGCGTCCGCCGGTCCGGTGGGCAGTACACAGAGCATCAGAAGGCCCGTCATCGCGGCCAGTTGCCGGGTCCACCTCCGTTTCGCGCGGTCGGCGGAGGCCGAGGACTCGCGCGTTCGTGATCCTGCCGTGGTGCGTTCCACGACTCACCCACCTGTTCTGGACGGTCGGCCCGTTGCCGTACCGGCCCGCGGAGACGGTCGGTGCCGAGCCAGGTCGTGGAGCGGCGCCGCTGGTACGACGGCCGGACCCCCACGGGGGCACAGTCATCCGCCGCCCGCTCCGTCCGTCAAGCGCCGACCCTAGGAAGAGCGGTGCCGGGGCAACCGGAAGCCACGCCACCGGCCCACGCGGCGGCCACTCCAATGCCCGTGAACTCTGACGCCGCAACGCCCCAGCGCGTAACCGCTGCGGGCCGGGGGCCGGGGCTTCATGATTCGCCCCTGCCGACGTCCGATTCAGGGCAATTACACTGTGTCCATGACTGACGCGACGACGCCCGAGCCCCTCAACCCCGACGAAGAGGCGTTCATCCGGGCGCTGGGGCGGGTGATGGCCTTCCTGCCGCGAGTCGTCGACGCGGACATGCTCTCGGAACAGCAGATCACCACGTCCGAGTACATGGTGATGGTGCACCTCTCCGAAGCACCGAACAGTCAGTTGCGGATGAGTGAGCTGGCCAACGAGTGCGGGCTCTCCCTGAGCGGCATGACCAGAATCGTGAACCGCCTGGAAGCCCAGTCGCTCGTCCTTCGGGTGAAGTCCCCGGAGGACGGCCGGGCATGGCTCGCCGTCCTCACCAGTTCCGGATGGACGCGGTTGAAGCAGACGTGGCCCACGAACCTCGCCAGTGTGCGGCGGCACGTCTTCTCCCGGCTGGAGGGGTGCGACGTCGTCGCGGCCACCCGGGTGCTCGACCGCATCACGTCGGATCTCTGAGGACCCGCCGCCCGACACGCTGAGCCGCAGGCGCGGGCCTGTGCTCGTCGGGGCCGCTCCCGTCCGCGCGGGGGGTCAGCCGTCGGCCAGCAGGTCCTCGAACGGGGTCGGCGACATGTACGGATCCTCGATGACAGGGGTGTCCCGGCGATTCACCTCACGGGCCAGCTCACCGGCGGCCCGTTCCGTGCGGTCCGCGAGCGACACCGCCGAAGCGTGGCCGCTGCTCCAGTCCTCCGACGCGGCGAAGACTCCGGTGGTCACCACCGCCGCGCGCAGATAGGAGAAGAGCGGCCGCATCTCGTGGTCGAGCACCAGCGAATGCCGTGCCGTGCCGCCGGTGGCCGCCATCAGGACGGGCTTGTCCTCCAGCACGCCCTCGTCCAGGACATCGACGAACATCTTGAACAGCCCGCTGTACGAGGCGCTGAAGGTCGGGGTCACGGCGATCAGCCCGTCCGCCCGTGCCACGGTGTCCAGCACCGGGCGCAGTTCCTCGGAGGGGTATCCGGTGATCATGTTGTTCAGCAGGTGGTGCCCGTAGCCGCGCAGTTCGATGCTCTCCACATCGACTTCGGCACCGAGCCGCTCGAGCGCGCGACGGGTCGCGGCGGCCAGGCGTTCGGCCAGCAGGAGGGTGGAGGACGGCTGCCTCAGTCCTGCCGAGACGACCGCGATCAGACGCCGCTTCACGGCCGGGCCTCGCGGGCCGCCTTCAGCGAGGCGTGAGTCGGGGCCTCAGGTACCCGCGCGGGACGCCCCGCCTCGAACTCCTTCCGCAGGACCTGTACGACCTCACCCAGCATCTCGATCTGCTGGAGCACGGTTTCGCGGGGCAGCCCCAGGGCGTCGACAGCGAACAGCTGACGTTGGTAGTCACCCTCTGCGTGCTCACGGAACTCCAGGGTCCGCTCGATGATCTGCTGCGGGCTGCCCACCAACAGGGCGGTCCTGGCCGCGGTCTCCTCCAGCGAGGGGCCGTTTCCCCACGCGGGCGAGTTGTCGAAGTACGGCCGGAACTCGCGGATCGCGTCCTGCGAGTTCGTCCGCATGAACAGTTGCGCTCCCAGCCCGACGATCGCCTGGTCCGCCGTTCCGTGTCCGTAGTGCTCGTACCGTCTGCGGTAGAGACCGACCATGCGCTGCACGTGCTCCTTCGGCCACAGCACGTTGTTCTGGAAGAAGCCGTCACCGTAGTACGCGGCCTGCTCGGCGATCTCCGGGCTGCGGATGGAGCCGTGCCACACGAAGGGCGGTATGCCGTCCAGCGGCCGCGGAGTCGAGGTGAAGGACTGCAGCGGCGTACGGAACCGCCCCTCCCAGTCGACGGCGTCCTCGCGCCACAACCTGCGCAGCAGCGCGTAGTTCTCTACGGCCAGGGCGATTCCGTCGCGGATGTCCTTGCCGAACCAGGGGTAGACCGGTCCGGTGTTCCCGCGGCCCATCATCAGGTCGACCCGGCCGTCCGCGACGTGCTGCAGCATCGCGTAGTCCTCGGCGATCTTCACCGGGTCGTTGGTGGTGATGAGGGTCGTCGAGGTGGACAGCACGATTCTGTTCGTCCGGGCGGCGACGTGTCCGAGCAGAGTCGTCGGAGACGACGGCATGAAGGGCGGGTTGTGGTGCTCGCCCATCGCGAAGACGTCCAGTCCCACCTGCTCGGCCAATTCGGCGTACTCCAGGACCGCCTTGATCCGGTCGTACTCGGTGTCCTGTCTGCCGGTCGTGGGGTCGACGGTGACGTCCCCCACTCCGAAGATCCCGAACTGCATTTCGGTCCTGCTTCCGCCTTGAGAATGCTTACGTGCATCACGAAATCGGTCAGAGACAACGGATCGCGCCGAGAACGAACCTGTCCGTTGATGCTGCACCGCTGCTCCGCGTGCGTACCCGTCGCTCGCCGAGTGGCCAGCGGAGGGACGCGAGGGCGTTCGATCAGCTCGCGCCTCGTAAACGCGTGATTGCGCGGATTTGTTTGACGAGTCAAGCATAAGATGATTGACGCGACAAGTAAATTCGGATCGCCCGGCGCGGGTGGCGTGAGCCGAGGCACCCTCCGGTCCGGGGACGGCCTGGGCCGCGAGCCCTTCGGCGTGACCGCTCCGGCACCCTTCAGGGGCGAAGGCCGTGCAGCCGGTGGAGCAGGCGATAGGCCCGTTGTTCGGCGGCGGCGAGTTCGGTGGGGTCGATCTCGGCGGGCCACAGTTCGCCGGCCGCGGTGTCGTCGGCTTCGTGGAGTTCCACGACGGACATGGCCAGACTCACCTGGACGACGGGGAGTGCCGGCCCGGAGGGGGTGCTCAGCGCCCGCTCGGCCTGCTCGGCGGCCTCCCTGCACGCGGCCAGCGCGCGTTCCACGCGTACCGCGGCCCGGTCGTGGACGATCAGCAGCGCGCAGCCCAGCCCCACGGCGATCCCCACGGCGCTGCCCAGTACCCGGTCGAGGACCAGCTCTCCGGCCGGGGAGGGGGCGGCCAGATCGCTCAGCAGCAGTGCGATCGGGGTGAGGAAGACGACGGCCAGGGCGTAGTTGCGTGCCGCGACGTACTCCAGCAGAAACTCCAGGGCCACGATCACCATCGCGAGCTCCTCCGGCCCCGGGTGGGCGGCCAGCACTCCCAGGGCGAGCAGCAGCCCCACGGCCGTGCCCAGAGTCCGCTGGACGGCGCGCTGGGCCGTGGTGCGCAGGTTGACCGAGTGCAGGACGGCGGCCGCGGAGATCGCCGCCCAGTAGCCGTGCTCCAGGTTCAGGACGGCGGCGACCCCGCCCGCCACACCGGTTCCCAGTGCCATGCGCAGGGCGGGAACGCCCAGGGCGGTCAGGCGGTCGGGGCCGCCGGGGCGCCCGATCAGCAGTTCCGTCGCGCGCAGGACGGCGGGATCGCCCGGCGCCTCGGACCTTCCCTTCGAAGAGGGAACGACGTCGTTCGGTACATCCGCGGCCCGGGTCGGTGACTCGTCCTGGTGGAGCGGCTCGCCAAGCGCCGGAGGGACGCGGCGGCGCCGGTCGGTGAGAAGGCGAGCCTGCAGGAGCAGGTGCCGAGCCGTGGCGGCCGGGTCCGCGGGCGGACGCGGCGCCGAACCGATCAGCAGGGTCCAGGAAAGGTCGGCGAGCCGCACGAAGACCGCGTCGCGGCCGGACGCGGCTCTCCGCGTGGGTGTCGGAGGCGGCAGCCCGAGGCAGTGGTACGCGTGGAGGACGGCCACCGTCGCCGCGTGCCGGGTCTGCCCCGGCACGTCGCCGACAGCGGAGGCCTCCAGGAGTCCGGCGAGTTTGCGCAGGGCTGTGGCCACCGCCAGGCGCTGCGGCCGGTCCGGATGTACCAGTCGGCCGGACACGGCCAGCAGCCAGGCGAATGCCGCCCCGGCCGCCGCGAGAGCGGTGTGCGGGAGTACCTCGGCGCCCGTGGGTGCGCCGTTGGCCGCCACCGCGAACGCGAACAGCAGCAGCACCGCACCCAGACCACTCAGCCGCGCGGCGTCACAGGCGAACTTCGCCAGTCCCGCGACGACCGCCGTCGCCGCGACGACCACCGCGGCGCCGACTCCTCCCGCCCCGCCCGAACCGGCCCACGCCGCGAGGGCCGAACCGAAGCCCACGGACGCCGTCATGGCCACGGCGACCAGGGCGAGCACGCGGGCACGGCGGCCGTAGGGCAGATTGCGGCCGAACGTGCTGGTGAAGGATCCCAGCATGGCGTAGACCGCGAGGTCGGGCCGCCCCGCCTGCACGATCGGCACGCCGACCAGACCCATGGCCAAGGCGGCCCGCACGGCGAAGAAGAGTGCCCCGTCCACGTCGTGCAGGGTCAGCGCACCGCGCGGGGAGAGCGCGCGCCCCGCGCCCACGGTCGCATGCCGCCAGCCGCGCCAGGGTACGCGAGGGACGAATCGGCGCGAAAACGGCATGTGGCGTGTATACCCGTTCGGGCATCCTCGTGCTGACATCCCCGTGCGAACGGGGATGTCAGCAAGAAGACGGTCCTCGCGCTCTTTCGACCGGGACGAAGCAGGATGGGAAGAGGGCCGATCGTTCCGCACGTGACAGACCTTTCCGCATCGCTCGAGGAGGCCGCTCGTGGTTGAGTCCCAAGCCGTGATCGTCCCGCCGGCCAGATCCGCGGTGTTCCTTGTGGTCATGATCGCGCCGGGGCACGAGGACACCGTCCGGGACCTGCTGGAGGACGTCTCGGGCCTGCGCCGCTCGGTCGCGTTCCGCGCACCCCACGACGAGCTCAGCTGCGTCGTCGGCATCGGATCGGCGGCCTGGGACCGGCTCTTCAGCGGCCCGCGTCCGCAGGGACTCCACCCGTTCGCGGAGTTGGTGGGTGAGCGCCATCGAGCCCCGTCCACCGCGGGAGACCTGCTCTTCCATCTGCGAGCCCGACGTATGGACCTGTGTTTCGAACTGGCCCGGCTGATCGCCGAACGGTTGCGCGGAGCGGTCATGGTGGTCGACGAGGTCCACGCCTTCAAGTACTTCGACGAGCGGGACCTGCTCGGATTCGTCGACGGCAGTGAGAACCCCGAAGGGCAGCTCGCGGTCGACGCGGTGTTCGTCGGCGACGAGGACCCCGACTTCACAGGGGGAAGCTACGTGATCGTGCAGAAGTACCTGCACGATCTCACGGCATGGAACGCCCTGTCGTCGCAGGAACAGGAGCTGGTCATCGGGCGGACGAAGCTGGCCAACGTGGAACTCTCCGACGACGCCAAGCCCGCCGACTCCCACGTGGCGCTCAACACCATCACCGACGAGGACGGCAACGAGCGCAAGATCGTGCGGGAGAACATGCCGTTCGGCAACTTCGGAGAGGCCGAGTTCGGCACGTACTTCATCGGCTACGCACGCACACCTGACGTGACCGAACAGATGCTCAGGAACATGTTCCTCGGAGACGGCCCGGACATTCACGACCGCATCCTCGACTTCTCGACCGCGATCACCGGGTGCCTGTTCCACGTGCCGACCGCCACGTTTCTCGACGACCTTCCCGACGCTCCCGGCGGCACGGCGCCGTCGGACGGGTCGCTGGGGATCGGCAGCCTCAAAGGAGTCCGAACATGACCACGCCCGACAACGTCACCAACCTGCATCGCGAGCTCGCCCCGATCACGCCCGGCGCATGGGCCGAGATCGAGGACGAGGCACGCCGTACGTTCCGCCGTAACCTCGCCGGCCGGCGGGTCGTGGACGTCTCCGGCCCCGAGGGACCCGAGCTCGCGGCGGTGGGCACGGGCCATCTGGCCGGCATCGGGGCACCGGCGGCTGGTGTCAACGCGCGGTTGCGTGAGGCGCAGCCCCTGGTCGAACTGCGTGTGCCGTTCACGGTGAGCCGCGCGGCCGTCGACGACATCGACCGCGGGTCCAAGGATTCCGACTGGCAGCCGGTCAAGGACGGCGCGCGCACCATGGCGTTCGCCGAGGACGCGGCCGTCTTCAACGGTTACGGGGCCGCTCGCATCGACGGGCTGCGCGGGCGCGCCTCCAACCCCGTACTGCGGCTCCCCGCGGAACCACGCGACTTCCCGGACGCGGTCAGCAGCGCCCTGACGGCACTGCGCCTGGCCGGTGTCCAGGGTCCGTACTCCCTGCTCCTGGGTGCCGAGGCGTACACGGCGGTCAGTGAGACCTCCGACCACGGCTATCCCGTCGTCAGCCATCTCGGGCGCATGCTCGACGGTGAGCTGATCTGGGCGCCCGCCATCGAAGGGGGCTTCCTGCTGACCACCCGCGGAGGGGACTACGAACTGCGGCTGGGTGAGGATCTCGCCGTCGGTTACACGACGCACGACACCACCGACATCGAGCTGTACTTCCAGCAGACCCTGACCTTCCTGGTCTACACGGACGAAGCCGTGGTGGTACTCGACCCGGCCTCGGCCACGGGCAGCGCCGCCGTCTGACCCCCGGCGGAGACGGGCACCACCAGGGACCGGCTTCCCCGGGTCACGTCGGGGCAGGTCGGAGGCCGGGGGCGCGGCCCGTCCGGTCCGGTCGCCCGAGCCGGGGCCGCTGGGGCCGTGGCCCGTCCGGTCGGACTCAGTCCGAGCCGAGGGCGATCGTCCGCCGTGTGGACACTCCCGTCTTCGGCAGCCGTACGGTCAGGACTCCGTCACACAGGTCGGCCCGGACCCCTTCGACGTCGACGTCACCCGGAATCCGGATTCCGTACGAGAACGAACCCGACCGGCGACGCAGCGCGTGGCCGCGCGTCGTGTCGTCGAGCGTTCCCTGGATGTGCAGTTCCCGCCCGTCGATCTCCACGCTCACGCACGCCCGGGGGACGCCGGGAAGTTCCGCGCGGACCTGGTAGGCGTCGCCCGCGTCCTCTTCCTCGGTCAGTGGCATCCAGTGCCGCGAGGATCCGGCCGACGGCGACGAGCGTTCGAGCAGCCGGCTGACCTCGCCCCACAGCTGCTCCAGTTCGGCCACCGGGTCGTGGCCGGCCGTCCAGGCCGCCCGTGCCGGACTCGATCGGGTGGTGTCCGTTCGTTCACTCATCACCATGTCTCCGGTCTTCGAGGGGCCCGGACCCCGGATTCGCCGACGGCGGTCAAGCGCGCACGGCTTCCGGTCCGCGGATCGATCCTCTCCGGGGTGCCGGTGGCGGGCAACTCGTCGCAGGCACCCGTATCGCCGCACGCCGTCCGCCCCGTCGCCGCTCTCCGCACCCGCCCTCCGCACCCGCCCTCCGCACCCGCCCTCCGAACTCCGCACCCGCCCTCCGGTTGCGGTGCGGTGGGCATCGCGCTTGGGTGAGAAGGACCTGTCGCAGCACCAGGACCTGCCATGCCGATGTCGTCGACCGCTCTCGACTCGTCCGATCCATCCAGCGGATCCCTGGACCGGCCCCTCGGCATGCCGTCCGGGTCATCGTCACCGGCGCTACGGAGAGTCCTGATCGCACGGCCCACCGAGGCCGCACCAGCACTCCTGGACCTTGGACAGCCGGGCGGGCACCCGGAGGACAGGGCGACGCCGAATCCCGGCACCCCGACACACACGGCGCATACGGGCGTACGGACTCGGGTGCGCACTGGAGGAGGACCGACGCATGGCACACCACCACAAGTCCAACCGAGCTGTCGAGGGCAACCCGGAGGAGGGCCACAGCAGGGGGCTGCCCAGGCGCCCCGACCAGGAAGATCTCGCCCAGCGGACGCAACGCGACCGCAAGGACGTGGACCTGCGTACCGGTAAGTCACCGAGTCCGGAGGCCGACTACCAGGCCGAGCGGGACGAGATCGACCGTGAGGCGGACACGGGTGAGATCCCGACGGGCACGGGCACCCGGAAGACACGTCCCCCCTTCCCGCCCACCCGCTACCAGGGCTGAACCCGAGCCCGCCCACGGATCAATCACTCCTGTCCACCGGGAGCCCTCCCGAGGGACACCACCACCGCCGTGACCTTCCTCTCGGGCGTGTTGTAGTGCACCGGGTCTCCGGGCCGGCGGCCCAGGAGGGCGCGCCCGAGTGGACTGTCGGCCGTGACCAGTGTCTGGTCCAACTCCTCGGCCACATCGCCGATCTGGAAGGTCTCCACCGTGCCGTCGGCGAACCGCACCGTGACCGTACTGCCCACACCGACCACGTCGGTGGAGGGGCTGCCGGCGTCGGCCGCCTGACCGAGTCGTGCGGTGATATCCGAGATGCGGGCGTCGAGGTGTTCCAGGTCATTGGCGCGCTGCAACTCGTCGGCCTGGTCGGCGTGGTCACCGACCGTGTCGGTGTTCCGCAGGGTCGCCGCGACCGTCCGGCGTTCCGCGCGGACGTCGGCAAGCTCTTGTTCGAGGGCGTGACGGGCGGCTTCGCTGATCGGCGCGGGTTCGCTGGTCATTCCTGCTCCTGAGGGGTGGGACACGGGAGAAATGAAAACCGTCCATTTTGTCAAAGTCGCCATGTAGCCCGCCACTTGGAACCGCGAGGACGAGTCCTGCGCTCCGATCGCCGGACGGACGGACGGGCGGGCGGGCGACGTGCTCGGCAGGAGCGAGCCCGGGACGACGTGGTGTCTCAGGTTCGGGCTTCGGCGGCCGCGTCCTGGATGTCCTGCCGGCTGTGGTCCATCACCTCGCCCAGGTCACCGACCTCGGGGTCCATCTCTTCGGCGCGCGGCGCGATCTGCCGCAGACAGGCCGTCGTGGCGAGCGCCAGGTCGACGGCCCTGTCCTTTTCCTCGTCACCGAGAAGCTCCTCGATCCTGAAGGCGATGCCGGCGAGTGTGTCGTCATCGGTTTCCGGTACGAGGTAGCCCTTGAGGCCCGCCGGATAGGGCGTCCGCTCGCGGAGTTCGCGCAATGCGGTGACCACGGCGGCGTTCTCGCTGTACCGGTCGAGGATCCCCATGAGGACGTAGAGACGAGCCACCAGCCGCGGCAGACCGGGAAAGCGGTCCAGCCAGGTCACCAGCCCCCGCTGACCACCAAGGTGATCCGTGATCTGGGACATGATCGAGGCGTAGCTGTTGGGCTGCGACCAGTGGAAGGGCATCAGCATCGCCGTCTGCCGAGCGAGTTCAGCCTCCTCCTGCTGGGAGAGCTCACCGGCCACGAAGCCGCTGACGAGCGATCGGTCGACGCCGAACCCGGCGGGTGGCGACCGGTGCTCCGAGGTGTGCGACAAGCCGTGGCGCAGGCGCAACAGTTCGTCGCCGATCTTGCTCAGCGGCTTCTCCCGCATGGATCCTCCCGGCCGTAGGTGCTCGTCATCCCGCATGCCGCTCCGGGGCCCGCACCAACACCCTGCCGTCCGGGGCCGTGACACGCGCGTCCGTTGGCCCATGCGGGCTAGGACCTGTCGTTCGGACCATGCGGCGGGACTCGGGGCAGGGCACCGGGCCTCGGCGCAGCCTGGTCCAAACGGCAGGCTGTCGGGGCGCTGACCAGGGACGAAGCCGTTAGAGTGCGGACGTATGAGCAGCTGGTTGCCGATCTCCGCCATTCCCAGGCTCGCTTGCGCGGTGGTCGTCGGGGTGGTGACGGGCGTCGCCGTCGGTGTCACCGTCGACACGACACTGGGCATCCTGGCCGGCATCGCGGCGACCGAAGCCTTCTTCGTCGTTGCGGGCTGGATCGTTCTGTGGCCGATGGACGCGACGGCGACTCGACGCCACGCGCGACGTGAGGATCTGCGGCCCCTCGCCGAGGAACTGGTGGTGATCGCGGCCGCCGTGTGCGGCCTGGTCGGCATCGTCGTGCTTCTGGTCGGCAACTCCGACCCCACGCATGCCGCGACGGCCCTTGCCGGTGTGTTCACGGCCTGGGCGGCACTTCACCTGATGTACGCCACCCGCTACGCCTACCTCTACTACCCGGAGTCCGCGGGCGGGATCGACTTCAACTCCGAGCAGCCACCGGCGTACAGGGACTTCCTCTACTTCAGTTACAACCTGGGAATGACCTACCAGGTCTCGGACACCAGCGTCTCGAGTCCGAGGATCCGCGCCCTGGTGCTGCGGCACTGTCTCCTGTCGTACGTTTTCGGGACCAGCATTCTCGCCACCGCCATCAACCTCGTCGTGGGAATCGTCAGTCACTGATCCGGAGCGGTGCCGAGACGGGTGACGCGCGCGAATCGCCCGGTCGGGGCCCTTGTGAAATGATGGTTGGCCGAAATCCCCGAGCGTGTCATCAGGAGGCTTTCCATGTCCTCGAAGCGACGCCGGAAGAAGAAGGCCCGCCGTAAGCACGCCGCCAACCACAGGCGGCGGCCCCAGTCCTGAATCCCGAGGAGTCGGGACTGACGCGTGCCGGCTCGGTTCCCGGGTCTGTCGTCGACAGACCCGGGACATCACAGCCGGACGACGACAAGAGCGATGTCGTCATGGGCGCCGCGGACCATACCGAGGTCGGCCAGCAGGGCGTCCGCCAGGCGCTCCGGGCTCAGGAACCTGTGGCGCCCGAGCGCCTCGGTCAGCCTGGCCAGTCCCGCGTCGATGTCCTCGTCGCGGCGCTCGATGAGTCCGTCGGTGTACAGAACGAGGGTGTCCCCGGGAGCGTAGGGCTGACCCGCCTGGGGGCGCGGAACGTGCTGGGGCCGGGCTCCCAGCGGCGGGTCGACCGCCTCGTCCAGCAACATGCACCTACCGTCCGGATGCACCAGTACAGGGGGTGGGTGGCCCGCGTTGCTGTAGATGATCAAGTGACTGCGAGGATCCACCATCGCCTTGACGACGGTGGTGTTCAGAGCGCCCTCCAGCGAGCGCGCGTACAGGCCCAGCACCTCGAGCGCCTGGGCGGGCCGCTCCAGCGCCCGGATCGCGGCGCTCAGGGCACTGCGCAGCATCCCCATCACGGCGGCCGCCTCCAGCCCGTGGCCGACGACATCGCCGACCGCCACCGCGAAACGGCCGTCCGCCAGGTCGACCACGTCGTACCAGTCGCCGCACACGTTGAGCGAGCCGGCGGCAGGCAGATAACGCACCGCGACGTCCTGGTGCCGGGCGAGGTCCGGTGACTGGAGCATGGCCTCCTGAAGCGTGACAGCGACCTGACGCTCGCGGGTGTGGGCGTTCCGCAGTTCCTCGTTCAGCCGTTGGAGTTCCCGCGCCCGGCCGTACAGTTCGGCCTCCAGGGCGTCACGCTCCGTCAAGTGCTTCCCAGGCGCATTCCATGTCGCGTGCGCCTGGACGAACGCCGTCACGTCCTCCACCCGGTGGATGATCCAGGTCACCCGGCCGTCCTGCCCGATGATCGGTGTGTTGATCGGGGACCACCACCGCTCCTCGAAGCTTCCGGGGCGACCCATGACCGGGATGTCGTACCGCTGGAGCGCCATCGTGTCCGGCTCGTGCGAGGTCAGCACCCGTTCCAGCGAGGCGCTCAGGTTCTCCACACCGTCGGCCTCGGAGTTGTCCGGGTTGTCGGGGAAGGCGTCGAAGATGCGCTGCCCGAGCAGGTCCTGTCTGCTCCGGCCCGTCGCCTCCAGATAGGCCTGGTTGACCTCCACGATCACCAGGTCCCGGCCCAGCACCAGATACGGGCTCGGTGTGGCGGCGAACAGGGCCTCGTAATCCATCCCCTGCATGGTCACCGTCTCCCTGTCCGTGCCCCTGCTGCTCGACCTGCCCTTTCACGCTACGGTCCGCCCGGCCGAGGCGCTCCTCAGCTCCGGACGAGTCGTGGATCCCGTGCCCGTACGGGCGGTGATCCGGGCGCGATCGGCAATCGGGCACGTCTATTATTTGCGACGAACCATTCGAATTTTGCGCAAGCTCATGGACTTCCTGCACCCGCGCTTCTAGCCTTCTCGCGTCCGCGCACCCCCACGAAGCCCGAAGGACGCATGACTGTGACTCCTTCCTCCCGACGCAGAACGCTGCAACGCGGCCTCTCCGCCTCGGTGTCGCTCGCCCTGGCCGCGGCCGGCGCGATCGCCGCCGTGGCACTCTCCGCTCCCGCCGCCTCCGCGGCCGGGGTCCCCGCCCCCTCACCCGTCGGCATCTCCGGCCGCGGTGCCACCGTGCCGTTCAAGGAACAGGAGGCCGAGTACGCGGCCACGAACGGCACACTGATCGGCCCGGACCGTCTGTACGGCCGACTGCCCTCCGAAGCGTCCGGCCGGCAGGCGGTGACGCTCGACGCGACCGGCGAGTACGTCGAGTTCACGCTGACGGCTCCCGCGAACGCCATGTCGTTCCGCTACTCGCTGCCGGACAACGCCGCCGGCACGGGCCGCAGCGCGACGATGGACCTCAAGGTCGACGGCAATCAGCTCAAGACCGTCCCGGTGACGTCCAAGTACGGTTGGTACTACGGCGGTTACCCCTTCAACAACAACCCCGGCGACACCAACCCGCACCACTTCTACGACGAGACCAGGACCATGTTCGGCTCCACGCTGCCGGCGGGCAGCAAGGTGCGGCTGCAGGTGTCGTCCACGAGCGACTCACCGACGTTCACCATCGACCTCGCGGACTTCGAGCAGGCGGGTGCGCCGATCGGTAAGCCGTCCGGGGCCCTGGACGTCGTCAGTGACTTCGGCGCCGACCCCACCGGCGCGTCGGATTCGACCGCCAAGATCCAGGCCGCGGTCGACGCGGGCAAGGCACAGGGCAGGACGGTCTACATCCCGCAGGGCACGTACGACGTGCGCGACCACATCGTCGTGGACCAGGTGACCCTGGCGGGCGCGGGTCCCTGGTACAGCGTTCTGACCGGTCGCGACCCGTCGAACCGGGCGAAGGCCGTCGGCGTCTACGGCAAGTACGCCAACCAGGGCGGCAGCAAGAACGTCACCCTCAAGGACTTCGCCATCATCGGGGACATCCGCGAGCGGGTGGACGACGACCAGGTCAACGCCATCGGTGGCGCGCTGTCGAACTCGACGGTCGACAACGTGTGGATGCAGCACACGAAATGCGGGGCCTGGATGGACGGGCCGATGGACAACTTCACCATCAAGAACAGCCGCATCCTCGATCAGACCGCCGACGGCGTCAACTTCCACATGGGTGTCACCAACTCCACGGTCACCAACACCTTCGTGCGCAACTCGGGTGATGACGGACTGGCGATGTGGGCGGAGAGCGTGCCCAACGTCAAGAACAAGTTCACCTTCAACACGGTGGTCCTGCCGATCCTCGCCAACAACATCGTGACGTACGGCGGCAAGGACATCACGATCTCCGACAACGTCATGGCGGACACCCTCACCAACGGTGGCGGCCTGCACATCGCCAACCGCTATCCCGGCGTCAACTCCGGTCAGGGCACCGCCGTGTCCGGAACCATCACGGCGGCCCGCAACACCCTGATCCGGACCGGGAACAACGACTACAACTGGCAGTTCGGCGTCGGCGCGGTCTGGTTCAGCGGGCTCAACGAACCGGTCGACGCGACCATCAACATCACCGACAGCGAGATCCTGGACAGTTCGTACGCCGCGATCATGCTGATCGAGGGGGCGACGCGAGGCCTCCACTTCGACCACGTACGCATCGACGGAGCCGGTACCTACGCCCTCCAGATCCAGGCTCCGGGCACGGCGTCCTTCAGCAACGTCACGGCCACCAACATCGGCCAGTCCAACCCGATCCACAACTGCATCGGATCCGGGTTCGAGATCACCCGCGGCGCCGGCAACAGCGGCTGGTACGCGGACCCTCCGGTCTGCACCGGCACCTGGCCCGATCCGAAGTGGACCAACGGGGGAGTACCGGGCGGAGGCGCACCGCCGCCGACGGACCCGCCCACCGACCCACCGACCGAGCCCTCGACGGACCCCACCGTCAACCTCGCCAAGAACCGGCCGGTCACCGAGACCAGCCACACCGACGTCTACCGTGCCGCCAACGCCGTGGACGGCAACGCCGACACCTACTGGGAGAGCGCGAACAACTCCTTCCCCCAGTCGGTCACGGTCGACCTCGGTGCCTCGAAGGCGGTGAAGCGCGTCGTCCTCAAACTGCCCCCGGCGTCCGCCTGGGGCACCCGCACCCAGACCCTGAGCATCCTGGGCAGCACCGACAACAACACCTACACCACGCTCAAGCCCTCGGCGGGCTACGCCTTCGATCCGGCGAGCGGGAACACCGCGACCGTCACCCTGCCCGGCTCCTCCACCCGCTATCTGAGGGTCACCGTCACGGGTAACACCGGGTGGCCCGCCGCGCAGTTGTCGGAACTGGAGGCCTACACCGGCTAGGACACGCCTCCCCGGACCCCACCCCAGGTCCTCCGGAGCGACCCGATGGCCTCCAGGCGGAGACCGCCGCCTCCCGACAGGAAGCGGCGGTCTCGTCCCGGGGGCCGGACCGGGTCACCTCATCCGGCACGCCTGCGGGCCACGTAGACGGTGTTGGCGGCGGTCCCGCCCTGGAGCGGATTGTCAAAATCGACCACGTGTGCGGCGGTCTCCACAAAGACCTCCGCGAGCACCGAGCCGAACTCGCTGTCCGGCGGGTCGTTCGACCACAGCGCGAATACGCCTCCGGGGTACAGGAGTTCCGCGAGAGCGGTCAGCCCCTCCCGGCGGTAGAGCGCGGCGTGGCCGGGGTGCAGCACATGACGCGGTGAGTGGTCGACGTCCAGCAGGATCGCGTGGAATCGGCGCCCGGGAGTCTCCGGGTCCAGCCCGCGCGCGGCCTCGACGGCCGCGGCCTGCGCACCCTCGACCGGCGGACCGTCCGCGGGTACCGGGCCACCCGCCGCCGCGCTCCCCGCGGCCATCGCGAAGAAGTCGCCGCGTACCAACCTGCACCGGGGGTCCGACACCAGGCCGGCGCCGAGCGGTACGAGGCCGCGCCGGTGCCAGTCGATCACGTCGGCCAGAGCGTCGACCACGATCAGCGAACCCACCCGCGGATCGTCCAGTGCCGCCCTGGCCGTGTACCCGAGACCGAGCCCTCCCACGGCGACGTCGAGTGGGCCCTCGGGCAGTTCCGCCAGAGCGAGCCGGGCCAGCTCGACCTCGCCCTCGGTGAAGAGGCTGGACATCAGGTACTCGTCGCCGAGCTTGACCTCGTAGACGTCCTCTCCTGACACCGGGTGCCGGCGACGACGCAGACTGATCTCGCCCATGGGCGTCGACCGCCAGTCGATCTCCTCGAAACGTACGCTCATCCGGTGTTCTTCTCCGCTTCCTGGTCCGCTGGCCGCGGGCGGTCGGGCCGCGCCGCAGACAGGTACCGTACTGGCCGGAACCGAATGATCGCGTACGGCGACCACCGGTCCGGAGCCGGACCTCGGAGTTTCGGCTTACGTCGTCAGCGGAACGCCGCCGCGAGGGGCGACAAGGAATCCCGACGAGGCGTCGGGTCGTCGAAGCCGCCGAGTCGCCGCCCGTCCGACCGGCCTGGTGCCGTGCCGTGCTGCCACCTCCGGCACGGCTCGTCCAGGCCCGGAATCCACCTCGGACGGGGCCGATACCAGGCACCTACACTGTGTTCATGGCGGACGCGATCAAGCCTGAGCAGACGGTCAAGCCCCTCACCGCTGACGAGGAGGCGTTCCTGCGGGCCCTCGGCAGAGTGACGGCGACTCTGTCCCGCGCCGTCGACGCCGACATGCTCATGGAGCAACCGATCAGCGGCACGGAGTACACGGTACTGGTGCACCTCTCCGAGGCCCCCGACCGCCAACTGCGCATGAGCGACCTGGCGAACACGTGCGGAATGTCGGTGAGCGGCATGACCAGAGTGGTGAACCGCCTGGAGTCGCAGTCGCTCGTGCTGCGCAAGAGGTGCCCGAACGACGGACGAGGGTGGCTCGCTTCCCTGACCGCTTCAGGACGGTCACACCTTGAGCAGGCCTGGCCCACGAATCTCGCGAGTGTGCGGCGTCACATCTTCTCCCGGTTGGAGGGATGCGACATCGCCGCGGCCGCCCGGGTGCTGGAGCGCATAGCCCCCCGATGACGACGCGGTCCGCCCGGGCCGGCCGGGGGCCTCCTCTCCGGCCGAGGAGTGAATGCTGCGACGCCCACCTCGTTCCGGGCCGAGGACACGAGTGTGTCGGTGTCGAGAACGTGCGTGGCGCGACCGAGGCGTTCCATTTCCGGTGTCCGGTGTCCGATTGCCCGCGACCGGCTGCTCGGCCGCGAGGACGAGGGTTTCCGGAACGTCCGGCCGCTCAGGCCGGCGGACAGGGCGACCGAGCCGGCCGTCGCCCGCGCGCTGGTCCGCCGGCGGCCGAGGCCCCGGACCGTGGCGATGTGCGGGCCCTCCACCTCCGCGCTCTGGCCAAGCGGTCCGTCACCGACGCCGGGTACTCCGCGATCGACCGGGCACGTCAACTGCACCGCAGGTACGGCTGTCTGAGCGACGATGGCATCGAGAAGATCGTCCGAGACCTCCGTGTCCACCAGATCCCGGAAGGAACCAACGAGATCATGCGCGTTATCGCGGCCCGCGGCCTGACGGAGGCGTTCCGATGACCGGCGCCCACGAACCCGGGGCGGTTCCCGGCACCGACGACCCCGTACTCGTGCACACCGAGGGGCACGCCGCGTACCTCACCCTCAACCGGCCCCGGGCGCTCAACGCCCTCACCCACACCATGGTCCGGCGCATCGACTCCGCGCTCACGGCCTGGGAACACGACCCGGCCGTGAAGACCGTCGTCGTGACCGGCGCGGGGGAGCGGGGCCTGTGCGCGGGCGGCGACATTCGCGCCATCCACGACGACGCCCGGAACGGGGACGGCACGGCGTCGAAGGCCTTCTGGCGCGACGAGTACCGGCTCAACGCCCGTATCGCGCGCTACCCGAAACCGTATGTCGCCCTGATGGACGGCATCGTGATGGGCGGCGGCGTCGGTGTCTCCGCACACGGCAGCGTACGGATCGCCACCGAGCGTTCCCGGATCGCGATGCCCGAGACCGGTATCGGCTTCGTCCCGGACGTGGGCGGCACCTACCTCCTCGCCCTCGCGCCCGGCGAACTCGGCACACACCTGGCGCTGACCGGAGCCCCGGTCGGCGCGGGCGACGCCCTGCTGTGCGGGCTGTCCGACCACTACGTGCCGTCGGAGTCCCTGCCACGACTCGTCCAGGACCTCGCCCACGCGCCGGTACGGGAGGTCCTGGGCCGCTACGTCAGGGCCGCGCCGCCCGGGAGCCTCGCGGTAGCACGGCGCTGGATCGACGCCTGTTACTCCGCGGACACCGTCGAGGAGATCGTCGGCCGCCTGCTGGATCACGGCGACAGCGCGGCCAAGGAGGCCGCCGAGACCCTGCTCGGCAAGTCACCCACCGCACTCAAGGTCACCCTCGCCGCCATGCGCGGAGCCCGCAGGTCCAGTTCGCTGGAGAAGGTGCTCGACGAGGAGTACCGCGTCTCCTGCGCGGCACTCACCCGACCCGACCTCGTGGAGGGCATCCGGGCCCAGGTCATCGACAAGGACCGCGACCCGCGCTGGTCGCCGTCGACGCTCGCCGAGGTCACCGACGCGGACGTCGCACGCTTCTTCGCCCCGCTCGGCGAGGGTGAACTAGAGCTCACCGCACCGGACACCACGCAGGAGGCACCCTGGTGAGCAGGGCCGTCGGGTTCATCGGCGGGGGCAGATGGGCGGCTCGCCGGCGGCCAACCTGGTCAAGGCGGGCCACCGGGACAGGGACCGCGGCACCAGGTGTCAACAGCGCTCGTGATCAACACGCCTTGGTCGCCGCCTCCCACAGGACGGTGGCCGGCCCGGGTGTCGAACGCGCCGCGTCGGCGACGGGCGCCGTCGCCGAGACCCTGGCGGGCATGCCGCCCCAGGTCGCCAAGATGGCGGAGGAGGTGCTCGCCCGCGCTTTGGAGACGGCGCTCACCGAGGCCGTTCGCTTCGAACGGCGCCCCGTCCACGCGGTGTTCGCGACCACCGGCCGGAAGGAGGGCAGGAGCGCCTTCGACGAGCAGCGACCGGCACGCTTCACCCACCGCTGACCAACAGGTCGCACCGGCCCTGTCACCTGGCGAGACGAAGATCACGGCAGCCGGGACGGTCTTGGCCATGAACCCGACACGCGGTACGGTCAGTGCGATATCGACGACGGCAGGGCGGAAGCCGGTGGAAATCCGGCACGGTCGCGCCACTGTGAACGAGGCTCTCTCCTCAGGGAGTTTCGAAAGTCAGACCCGCAGCTGTCGTCCTGTGCACCACCGAGATGGGACGCGAACTCCCGAGGAGGTCCTGCCATGGCGCAGACCGTCGCTCCGCCGACAGCCACCCCGATCCCCGCCAAGCTGCCGATCGGCACGATCGTCCCCTGGGCGGTCTTCTTCGGCATCCTGATGCTGGTCCTGCTCTATTTCGTCGGCGCCGAGCAGGGCGCCACCTCCGTCGTCTCCGGCGAGGACGTCCACGAGTGGGTGCACGACGCCCGCCACCTCCTCGGCTTCCCCTGCCACTGACGAGGGGCACCGCGCACCCATGAACTCCGCAACCGTCAGAAACCTTCTCGTGCGGGGCATGCTCGCCGGCCTCGCCGCCGGTGTGCTGGCCCTCGTCGCCGCCTACTTCCTGGGCGAGCCCAGCGTCGACGACGCCATCGGATTCGAAGAGGCCCACGCCCCGGCACACGGGCACGAGGTCGAGATCGTCAGCCGCAGCCTTCAGTCCACCGGCGGCCTCGCCACCGGTGTGCTGATCTACGGTGTCGCCTTCGGCGGCATCGCCGCCCTCGCGTACTGCTTCGCACTCGGCCGCGTCGGCCGCTTCAGCCCCCGCGCGACCGCGCTGCTGCTGTCCGGCTGCGCGCTGCTCGCGGTGTACGTCGTGCCGTTCCTGAAGTACCCGGCCAACCCGCCGTCCGTCGGCGACCCCGACACCATCGGCAAGCGCACGACGCTGTACTTCCTGATGATGGTGCTCAGTGTGCTGCTCGCGATCGCCGCCGTGATCCTCGGCAAGCGCCTCGCACCCCGTTGGGGCACCTGGTACGCGACCGTCGCCGCGGTCGTCTTCTTCGCTCTCGTGATCGGCATCGCGTACGAGTTCCTTCCGGTCATCAACGAGGTCCCGAAGGACTTCCCGGCCACCTTGCTGTGGCGGTTCCGTATCTCGGCCCTCGCCATCCAGCTCACCCTGTGGACCGGCTTCGGTCTGGTCTTCGGGGAGTTGGCACAGCGTCTGCTGGCCCCGAGGCCGGCGGCGGCCGTGCCCGGGGGAGCAACTCCCGTGCCGAACTGACACATTCGCGCAGTGCTGACGTACCGAGAAGACCGCTGAGACATCAGCGGGTGATCACGCGCAGAGGGCCCACCGGAACCGTCCGGGGGCCCTCTCGCGTTCTCCCGATATCCACGACCTGCCATCAGGTGGACGACTCGCATGACTCCCCGATTACGCAAGAGCGAGGAGGCGGCAGCGAGGGACGGGGGCGGAGGGCCCGGGTGCCCGGACGACCGCAACCGCGGCACATCACACGTCGGTGGACGCGAGGCGGTGGCGCTGACTCCTGAGGAGATCAGGCGATGTGGTGCCGCTCTCCCCTCCATGTGCCTGCGGTGGTCGGTGGCAACGGCCGTTCCCCGCGGGGCCGATGGAGGGGGCTCTCGGGGCGCGCGATGCCGTGGCAGAAACCCGGGTTCAGTCCAGTTCGAGCATCCCCACGGTTTGGTCTCCGCTCATCTCTCCGGTCGGTCGGAAACCGAGGGCCAGATAGAAGCCTGTCGGCCCTTCCGTTCCGGGATGCCAGGTGGTGGTCAGGTGTCTGCCACCTCGGTGCCGGATCTCGGCGGCCACGGCCTCCACCGCGAAGCGTCCGTAGCCGCGTCCCTGCTTGCCGTCCGCGATGTTGAGACGCCAGAGCCCGGAGCGGAAGTCGGTGCCTTTGCCGGTCCAGTCGATGCCGAAGAAGGCCATGAGGAACCCGACGACCTCGTCGTCGTCACAGATGAGCCGGGGCCATGCGATGCCGGGGTGGACGTAAGCCTCGGCGAGGGACTTCACCACTGGTGCCACCAGGTGTTCCTGGTCGGGGCGGACCCTCAGGTCGATCGCGGTCTCGAAGTTGGCAGGGGTGATCTCTTGCAGATGCGGCGAAGTTGGCATGTCCGCACTCTAAGCAGGCTGCAAATGATTATTCGCCGACGAACCGGCCGCTGCCGTATCACCCGCGTCGTGGAAATGCTGTCAGGCACCGGGACAGGTGATCAAGCCGCGCTGCCAAGGCAACAACCGCGGCAATGTGGCCTCCCTGACCCCGGAAGGACTAGAGCGCCTCCAGGCCGCCTGTCCCGTGCGCCTGGCGAGTGCCCGTGACCGCGTCATCGACCAGCTCGTCAGCTGGTGCCTGCCCGTGCTGGTGCGGCAGTTCGAAGCCATGGTGAAACGACTCGACCAGCTCGAGTTCTGACCTCCTTCGCGGCGTTGCCCGCCATGAATCGATCGGCGCTCCCACGTGGGCAGTGCCTGCGATCTCCCCTCTCCGTGAGCGTCACGCGGCTCGGGAACACCGGCGAAGTGAAGCCTCGTTGCGTCGGTGTTCACCACTCAGTCTTCGCAGGGCGCAGGGGTGGATCGGGAGCTGCCTCTGCGCGCCCTACCCGTCGGCCGTCCGTCTTCAACAGTCGGCGGATCGTGTCCAAGTCCAGCGCCGCGTTCGCAGCCGCGGCGTGGGCCAGCTCCTCCTCTTCGAGGAGTACTGCCAGCCGGGACTGCGGAAGATTCGGGTGGCGCGTCGCCGCTGCCCTCACGGCATATTCCGGGTCCTGGGTGAGCCGCTCCACGGCTGTCGGCTCTGTTTCGGGATCGCGTGCGGCCAAGGCCCGGACCTCAGGGTCCTCGTTGTCGGCGAAAGTGGCCAGTCCGCTGGTCGGGAAGTTCGGCCGGGTGGTGAGGTTGCTGCGCTCCGGGCCGGTGTACTCGAGGAAGCTGCGCAGCAGAAGTGGCGCGGGAGCGTCCGGATGGTTTTGGGCGAGCAGGACGCGTACACCGAGGTCGTCGTCGGCGGCCAGGCGTGCGACGAGGTCCGGTGGCAGCAGGTGGTCCCTGGCTGCCTGCCGGCGCAGCAGTGGATGGTTGGAGAGCGCGTTTCGGCGGACCGTCCTGGGATCCCGGGGTACTTCGGGCGCAGGGTGGAAGACGAAGGAGTGGTTCATGGGGACCTGGTAGTCGATCCGGGCCCGTTCCTCCTCGCTCAGTGCGGGGTGGAGGGACACGGCCAGCCGGACGCCGGGGTGGGGGTCTGTCGTGAGCACGCGGCGCTCCGCCGGTCCCAGGTCCGCGCGGTACGCAACCTTTGTGCGCACGTGCGGGTCCGGATCGGCGACGAGTGCGCGGCGCTCGGCGGGTCCAAGGTCTGCACGGTGCGCGATCAGGCCCCGTATCCGCGGAACCGGGTCGGCGGCCAGGAGGACCACCGTGTCGGGAGGGAGGGTGGGGTTGACGGCGATCATCGCCTTGTCCTCGTTGTCCCCCTTACCGACGGGCCTGGCGAGCACGCCGTCTACCACAGCTCTGCTGAGGGTGTGGTGGAGCAGCATGTCGGTACGGGCGTGGCCCGGTTGGTGAGGGAGTGCGCTCTCCACCCACGCCGGATCCTGACAGCGCGCGTGCCGCTGCGCCGTCTCCCGGACCCCGTCGTCGAGGTCTGTGAGCAGTGCGGCCCGCGTCTCTGCCGACAGTGATGCCCAGCTGCCGACTCCCCAACGGCGGACCTTCGCGACCGGATGTGTGGGCATGGATCGGCGCAGCCCGGTGGAGATCTGCTGGTAGAAGGTACCGCCCAGGAGTTCGTCTTCATACGTGCTGATCATGTGGACGATGGCCTCGTCGGGCAGGGGCCTGGGCCGGGCGGGGGCTGCCACCCGCGGTCCCTCGGCGAGGTGGGCGCGGACGAACCACTCGGGATCGTCCAGCAGTCGGACTCGCTGGGCCGGATCGACATGGGGGTTACGGGCGAAGAAGCTGCGGGTGTAGGTGTCGGGGTGCTCGATCACCGCGTCGACGACAGCGTCGGGCAGGATCCGGTCCCGGCACAGCACCATCCGTGCGGCAAGCGGGGCGTCAGAGAGCAACCGCAGGAGGATGCTCTCCGGCACGGACGGGTTGAGAGCCAGCCCGGCGAGCCGACGAGTGGGGAGATCGGCGTCTGCCCAGATCTGTTCAGGTGTAGGCATGCCTTGTACCCCCGAGGTGTCAACCGGCCTGGTGAAGACGTGGTCCACAACCTTATCCGCGTTGCACAGCGACGGGCCGAGCGTCGGGCGGCGCCGTCCAGGGCTCGTCCAGACGGTCGCGCGCTGGCGGGGCGGGCTTCCCGGGTCCAAGGCGGATGGAGGGCGTGCCAAGCGGGCTGCGGAGTTCACCTCACCTGGGTCTGGTCGGCGCCGATCCATGGTTACCGAGGTTGAGACTCAAGCCAGGACCGACCTGACCACCGATTGTCTGGGCCGTGTCCGATAACCCATCAGGCGTTCGCCATCCCGGCGCCGGCTGCTCGGGCCCCGCGAACCACCAGGTGCTGGGGCACCTGACGCTCGCGCTCGCCGAACGCCTCGGCGCGCTGATCGACTTCGATGGTCTCCTGAGGAGTCCCACCCCACGTGATGGCACGGGCAACAGGGCGTTTCCGGACCTGGCGAGAGCCCTGGTCGCCTCCCTCCCGGGAAGGGTTGCGGGGGTCTCGTACGACACCGGGGGCGGTGACAGGTGGTCTCGGCACGTCGGTGAAGTGGAGTTCCTGGAAGCCTGGCCGCAGCATCCGGGTTTCCACCTGGTCAGGTAGCACCCGCCACCCGCTCGACGACATCGCGGCGTCGGCGCGCGTCCTCGATGTCGCACCCGGCGATTACCCCCGGGGTAATCGCACTGCCCAACGACCCTCAGCTACGTTCTGGGCCTCGCTCACACCCCGGAACGAAAGGGAGCCCGTGATGCCCGCCTACGGCTTCGCTCATCTCCGCAGCCGTCGGAATCACTCCGACATCATCGAGTACCTGGAGCGCATCCAGGCAACCCTCGACCCCTTCGCCGGCCGCTTCGTCATCCACGGGCCGCCGGTCGAGGTCGTAGAGGGTACGTGGCCCGGCAGCATGGTGCTGATCGAGTTCCCCGGCCTGGCCGAGGCCCGTGCCTGGTACGAGTCTCGCGCCTACCGGGCCATCCTGCGTCTGCGTACCGACCATGTGGAGGGCGACTTGGTGCTGATCGAGGGCGTCGGCCCGAACTACGACCCGGCCGAGCGAGCCCACAAGTTGCGAACGGAAACCGGCCGAGCGGGCCAGTCGACCACGTAGCCCTGCAGCCGCCTCCTGGGGTACCGGGATACTTCGCGCTCGATGTCCTTCCCGGCGCCGTCACGGAAGTGCGGTCGCGCCGGGGGAGGCGCCCGGCTTGCGGACCAGGGCGTGAGGTTGTGGTCCAGTTCCAGCCCGGCAGCCGCCCTTTGATGCAGTCATCCGCGGGCGCGGCCGGCCCGTTGGTGTTGTCCTGGCCGGGGTCGGTACCTATGCGGTGGGCGTCACGAGCCGGCCTGTGCCCGGGTGTCGACTGGGGATCGACGAGAACGACAGCAAGTTCGGCCCGTACCCGGTGGTCGACCGTGCGCCGTGAGGACACCCCACGGAGGCCGTCTCCGTCCCGCGATTGAAGGCCGCGGCCAGGTGCGGTCCCTGGTGGCGCGGGGGGCGATGGTGGGGATCCGGTCATGCGCATCGGTGCCCGGATCGGGAAAAGGGGCGGCAGGGCGGATGCTCCGTGGGGGCGGAAGTGCGGGACGGGGGCTTCGTGGGTGAAGTGGATGAGGGCGTACTCACGGATCGGCTGAGGAGTGGGTGGGCCGAGACCCCACGCCGTACCGATGTCCGGCGCGGATCGTGGTCGAGTGATCACGGATCATAGCGTCCGCCCCGTGTCCGCCGGGCACCGAAGGGGGATTCGCCCGGAACGGAACGGGCCTTCGCAGGTGACGATGCCCCTCGTCGGCCGCGGGGCGAGGGACGGCTGTGGGAGACGTCACGAGGCCGGCGGGAGAGCAAAGTGCGATATTGGTGATGTGCAACATTCAACCATTTTGCCCGAGCGTGTCACGGCGACGGCGGTCGGGGCGATGCGTCACCTGGTCCACCGGATCCGTGGTGGACGGCCCGGCCATGTGGTGCATGGCGCGAAGGCCCTGATCGCGGCGCTGTTCGCCTGGGGTGTCGCGGCTCCCTGGTCGCCCGGGCACAGTCCGTACCTGGCGGTCGCCACGGCACTGCTCATGGTCAACGCGTCGACGGTGTACCAGTCCGTGACCAAGGCGGCGCAGAGCGTGGTGGCGAAGCTGGCCGGTCTGGTCCTCGCGCTCGCGACCGCCTGGCTTTTCGGGGCGACCGCCGGCAGCGTCGCGGTCATCGCGATCGTCGCGGTGCTCGGAGGGCCCCGCCGCACCACCGACGACCGGCTCCAGATCGCGTCGACCGCGGTCATAGCCCTGGCCGCCACGGCGACGGCTCCGATGGGAAGCCTCGTGGCCCCCGTCCTCCAGACGCTGACCGGCGCGGTGGCGGGCATCGTCGTGAACGCGCTCGTCCTGCCTCCGCTGTACGTGGACGAGTCCGAGACGGCGGTGCGCGATGTCGCCCACGACATCGGCACGCTGCTGCGCGACATGGGTGACGGTCTGGCCGAGCGGAACCTCACCGCGAAGGCGCACACGTGGTTGCACCGCGCGCGCACCCTGGAGAGGCGCCTGACACACGCCGAGGAACAACTGCGTCGGGCCGACGAGAGTCTGCGGTGGAACACACGGTGTGTCGCGCACGCGAGGCGCAAGGACGTGACCTACGGCGAGGCGTTCAGAACACTGCGCGGGGCGACTCTCCAAGTGCGCGGTATCGCCCGGACGTTGGCCGACAACGCCCATGACCACCACGCGGATCATCACCTGGGACAGCAATTCCTCGACCGGTACGCCGAGACCCTGGGGCTGGCAGGGGCGGCGGTCAAGGAGTTCCTCGAGCCCGGCACGGCGGCCGGTTCGGCGAGCGCGACCCGGGACCGGCTGCGCGGAGCGATCGACGGGGTCCTGGACTGGCACGACACCATGACCGACCTGATCGGCAGGGGCACCCTCACCAAGCCGGGCGCCTGGCACGTCTACGGCTCGCTCATGACGGACGTGGAGAGGCTGCTGGCCGACTTGGACCACGCGGACGCGCGCTGAGTTCCGCTACGCCTGCCGGGAGGGTGCCTTCCGGGTGTTGCCGTAACGGTTCCGCAGGAGGTCAAAGGCGACCTCCACGGCCTTTCCGGGCCCGTTACCTGTTTGCCCCGTTGACACTCCGCATCCCCGCTACCTAGGGTCACGCCAACGTTCCGAATGCGTGGCGAAATTTCGAACGATGAAAGGCAACTTCCCTGTGCATCAACGGAGTTGGCTCACGCCTGGCTGGTACGCCATGGCGCGGTCCGACAGGCGTCGTGGTGTACACCGGCACAGGGATCGCCGCGGTCGGCAGGGCCCCGGAGCTGCCGGGCCACGCCGACGCGCCGAGCGGCAATCTGCGACACACGGAGGCTCCTGAACACCAATCCCGGTAATGTGCCGAGCGACCTGGCCATCGGTCATCTCATCGAGAGACGTTGGCAGTTCGCTCCCGTGGTGGTGTGCCTCAGGGTCTCCGACGACCTCGATGGCAACGGGCCGACCCACGAGGTCGCCGAGCCGATCCGCCGCAACGTGCCGCTCCACCTGGAGATCAGGTCGTCCACGCAGCCGCGGATCTTCCCCCCTGGCACCCATGTGTGAGGCCTGGACCGGGGCACGGTGCGTCAGCCGGCTCCGACCGCCCTCAGCGCTTTCCCGCAGTCATCCGATACGCCGTCATCTCCTCAACGACGAGAAGAACAAGGATCGATCATCATGCGCAACCGAAGAGCCGCCCTCGCTGCCCTCGCCGGAGCTGTTTCCGTCGCTCTCACCCTGTCCGCCTGCGGCAAGGACAGCAAGGGCAGCCCCGAGGGCGGCACCATCGGCATCGCGATGCCGACGCAGGCTTCCGAGCGCTGGATCGCCGACGGCAAGAACGTCGTCAAGGACCTGCAGGCCAAGGGCTACAAGACGAAGCTGGTCTACGGCGAGGACGACCCGAAGACCCAGGTCTCGCAGATCCAGGACCTGATCACGCAGGGCGTCAGCGCACTGATCGTCGCGGCCATCGACAACAGGTCGCTGAACAACGTGCTCCAGCAGGCGGCCGCCGCCAAGATCCCGGTGATCTCCTACGACCGGCTCATCCTCGGTACCAAGAACGTCGACTACTACGCCTCCTTCGACAACGAGCAGGTCGGCCGCCTCCAGGCCCGCTACATAGTCGACAAGCTCGGCCTGGAGGAGGGCAAGGGACCGTTCAACATCGAGCTCTTCGCCGGCTCCGCCGACGACAACAACACCAAGTATTTCTTCAACGGCGCGATGCACCTCCTGAAGCCCTACCTCGACAGCAAGCAGCTGGTCGTCCAGTCCGGTCAGACCGCGCTCAACGAGGTGACCACTCTGCGCTGGGACGGTCCCACCGCGAAGAAGCGCATGGACGACGTCCTCGCCAAGTCGTACGGGACCAAGACGGTCGACGCGGTCCTGTCGCCGTACGACGGCATCTCCATGGGGGTCCTGACCGCGCTGAAGGCGGACGGCTACGGTTCCACCGCCAAGCCGCTGCCGGTCATCACCGGTCAGGACGCCGAACTCGCGTCGGTGAAGTCGATCATCTCGGGCGGGCAGTCGCAGACCGTCTACAAGGACACCCGCGAGCTGGCGGACGTCACGGCGACCATGGTCGACGCCGTGCTCACCGACCAGCAGGTGAGGGTCAACGACACCCGGACGTACGACAACGGCGCCAAGGCCGTGCCGGCCTATCTGCTGCAGCCGAAGAGCGTCGACAAGTCCAACTACGAGGTCGCCCTGGTCGCGACCGGCTACTACACCGAGGCCGAACTCAAGTAGTCGCACGGCCGCGGTGTCACCCGTCTCGGAGTGACGAACCGAACTGGCCGTTCGGCACAACGTGTTGACCGCCACGGCGTCCGGGATCCCGCCCCGTCGACATCGCCCGCCGGCGTTTTGCACCCGCGCCGAGGCCCCGTGTCCTCTGGTGCCTCGGTGCCGCCTTCGAGCACGACGGGGCCGGCCGCCCCGCAGTGGGACGGCCGGCCCCGTCGCACGGGGTGGGGCGCGCTAGGACGGCGAGACCTCGCCGGTGAGACGTCCGGTCCAGGGGCACCAGTAGAGGCCGGGGAGGAAGGGGCCGCCGGCCTCGTCCAAGTGGTCCTCGACATAGGGGATCGTGGCGTCGCAGACTTCGATGGCCGCGTCCCCGAAGGTGACGGTGTCGGGGTTGAAGTGGAAGTCCCACTGGGGGTTGTAGCGGGCCTGGGTCTTGATGATCCTGCCGATGACGATCTTGCGGTCCCCGTGCTTGAGGATGTCACGGGCTTCCTGGATCAGGGCCGGCCTGGTGATCTCGATGACGAAGTTGTGGCCGGTGACGTCCCGCAGGTTGAAGTACGCGGCGTCGGTGGCGGCACCGGCAGGTCCGGCCTGGCCGACGGTCAGGGCGAGCAGCGTGGTGGCCGCGAGGGTGCAGATCCTGGAAGTGATGCGTCGCATGAAGGCAGCTCCGTGCCTAGGGCCGTGATCATCACGGCCGATCGTGACTGAATGTAGCGACTGGATAACTTAAAGTGAACTATCCGGAGAGTCGGGTTTCCGAGTCCGGTCGCCAGGCTGACCCGCGCCCGGCCGGCCCGCCGACGCGCGGTCGCGGACCGGCCGCCGAGCCTCATTGCTCCAGGCGACGCGCTCTGGTCTGGGGGTGGTTCACGGGACGGGCGGTGCGCAGGCGCTGTCGGGATCCGGTCGACCGCGCGGACCGCGGGGATGCCATGGCCGTCCGTCACCCGTCCCCGCGGCCGGCCTCCACCTGGCGTACGAGGTCGATCGCCCTTCCCAGGGTGGTGAGCCGGGCGTCGAGCGTCTCCCCCGCGGGGTAGAAGCGGACGGTGTCGACACCGGCGGCGCGCCAGACGCGGAGCCGCTCACGCACCATGTCCTCCGTGCCGATCAGTGTCGTGCCGAGCACCATCTCGTCCGTGACGAGACCAGCCGCCCCGTCCCGGTCCCCGGCTTGCCAGCGCTCGTGGACCTCGGCGGCGACCTCCGCCCAACCCTGCCTGCTGTAGGCGTCGTTGTAGAAGTTCGTGGTCGCGGAGCCCATTCCGCCCAGACTGAAGGCGAGCTCCTTCTTCCGGCCGGCCACCATCGCGCGCAGCGCGTCCTCGTCCTCGGCGAAGGCCACTTCGGCGCCCTGGCAGACGTCGAGGCTCGAGCGCGTACGGCCGCCGGCGGCGAGCCCCGCATCCAGGTGGTCGAAGTACGCCTCCTTGGCGCCCTCCGGCACGAAACTCGTGCCCAGCCAGCCGTCCGCCACTTCCCCGGTGAGTCTCAGCATCTTCGGCGACAGGGTGGCCAGGTAGACGGGCAGGTCGTACTCGGCGCGCATCGACATCCGCATGGGCCGCGCCTGGCCGCCCGGCAGCGGAATGGTGAACTCCCGTCCCTCGTAAGCGATCTTCTCGCCCGCGACCGCCTGCCGGACGATGTCCACGGTCTCCCGCATCCGCGACAGGGGGCGCGCGAAAGGTACGCCGTGCAGGCCCTCGATCACCTGGGGACCGGAGGAGCCGAGGCCGAGGAGGAAGCGTCCTTCGGAGATGTCGGAGAGAGTGATGGCGGCGCGGGCGATGGCGGTCGGGGTGCGGGTCGCGAGCTGGATGATCCCGGAGCCGAGCAGCATCCGTTCGGTCCGTGCGGCCAAGTAACCAAGGGGGGAGGGGGCTTCGGAACCCCAGGCCTCCGCCACCCAGCAGATGTCCATCCCTAGCTTCTCGGCCTCCACCACGAAGTCGACGGTCTCGCGCCAGCGGCCGGTGGATGCCTCGATCGTCGTAGCTGTACGCATCACGCGCCGGCCCCTTCCGCGTCCTCGGCCATCTTCCTGATGGCATCGACCGTGCCGACCATGCTCCGCTCGAATTCCCGCAGCCGTACGAACACGATCTTCTGCTCCTTCTCCGGCATCTGGTCGATCGCGAAGGAAAGCCCCGAACGGCCGGGGCCCATCTGCATCCACTGGGTCAGTTCGGTACCGTCGCCCGCGGCCTCAAGGGTGAACCGCCAGACGGCGCTGGGACGTTGTGGATCCGCGACCGCCCAGGCGAACACGTGGTCCTCCTCGCACTCCACGACGTACGAGGTCGTTTCCCACTCGCCGAGCGACTCGTGCCTGCTCCGGCCGACGAACCGGGCGCCGACCGCGGGAGCCGTGACCTTGTCGAGCCAGTGGACCGACTGCAGTTCGGCACTGAGTGTCGGCATGAGGTGGATGTCGGAGACCAACTTCCACACCCGCTTGGGTGGAGCGTCGATCCGGGCCCGTGCCTCGACCGTCGGTTTGTCCGCGTAGCGCGCGCCCGTCCACTCCATGGCTCGCTCGGCCTTCCTCTCGATTTCCGCCGAAATCCGCCCCTGAAGGGGCTCTGAGCTTGAGAGTTGCGTAGATAGACTCACCTGTCAAGGAAGAGTGACCCCGGCTTGCGGGGTGGAAGGCAGGGGTCTGGCGGCGCTCGGGCGTGGGTGCCCGGCGCGACGGTCAGGCGGTGAAGCGCTGCCGGATGGCGGGGCGTTCGGCGAGCTGGCGGGGGTATCCGGGGCCGAGACGCGGGTGGGTGTCCGCCGCCGTCATGGGTTCCCGGCATTCGGAGCAGACCACCTCGGCAGCGCTCTCGTGCCCGCAGGAGTCGTGGTGGAAGACGACCGGGGGGCCCTGCTCACCGCTGAGCCAGCGATTGCCCCAGCTGTTCATGGCCGCCAGTACACCGAAGAAGTCGCGGCCCATGTCGGTGAGGACGTAGTCGTAGCGCACCGGCTCCTGCTGGTAGGCCCTCTTCTCCATGAGGCCCTCGTCCACCAGCCGCCGGAGCCGGGCGGTCAGGGTGTTGCGGGCGATACCCAGCTCCTGCTGGAAATCGTCGAACCGCTTGATGCCGTAGAACGCCTCCCGCAGGACCAAGGGCGTCCACCAGTCGCCGAGCAGATCCATCGTGCGCGCGATGGAGCACGGCCAGTTCGCAAAGGAAGTCCGCCTCATGCGCCCAGCATACGAGGGTCTCACCATAGGACCCAGCAGTTCGAGCGGGGATGGCCGGGCTGGGGGAACGTCCGCTGTCACCGTGCCGGGTCGAGCGTGCCCGCAGTCACCGCGCCCTGCCGGTCGGCCCGCGCGACACGCGGTGACTCCGGCGCGCGCGGGGGCCCGTGCGGCTGCCGGCCGGCGGTGGGTGGTGAGGTCACCGGCGGGTCCGGCCATGGTCACCGGACGCAAGCGGTGCGGCTGACCCACTGGGCCAGCGTGAGCCGCCTGACCACGGCCGCTCGGGCCGGGTTGCGTCGACGGATCGGCACGTGCCCGCACTCGCGACGGTCGGCGACGCGCGTCCGCTTGTTCGCGTCTCGTTCGCAGACCAGGGCTTCGCGCAGAAGGGACAGGTGGGCCGGTACGGCGGCGAGACGGTCGTACTCGTCCCGGCAGGGCCCGCCGCAGGTCGTCACGTGGGCGGCGACGGCGCTCGCGTCGTCCGGTCCGAGTGCCTGGAGCGCGTGTCCGGCGAGGAGGTCACGGATCGTGCCGCATTCCTTGGTAGAGGTCAGCATGATCGGGTGTCCTTTCTGTGCTGGGTGGTGTGCCGCTCTGTGCGAGAGGCTCGCCACCTGGGGGTTCACGGTTTCACTCTCGCCTACGACCGGGTCCCGGCACATCGTCCCCACGCAGCGAATCCCGGCTACCACGGGCGTGGTAGCCGGGATGCCGAGCTACGGCTGGTGCAGAACGCGTCGTAGCAGGCCGGCCATCAGCTGTGGGTCCGTCGAGAGGCCGGTTCCGGCGCAGGAGCGGCGAGCGGGCGGTCTGCGTCGCGAAGCCGGGTCTGCCGCCCGGAGCGGCCGTCACGCGGACGTGCGTCCGGCGGCCGGCGTGGCTGGGCCGGCGGTCACGCGAGCCGTGCGCCAGGAGACCGGTTGTTCTGTCGGACCGGCGCCGTCACGCGGACGTCCGTCAGGAGGCCGGTTGCGTCGCCGGACCGACGAGACCGCACTGGTAGGCGATGACCACGAGCTGCGCCCGGTCACGAGCGGCCAGCTTGGTCATGGCCCGGTTGACGTGGGTCTTGGCCGTCAGCGGGCTGACGAACAGGCGACCCGCGATCTCGTCGTTGGACAGGCCGAGCGCGACCAGCCCGACGACGTCGCGTTCCCGCGGCGTCAGGTCCTCGAGCCGCTCGTGGACGGCTGTCGGGCACGGGTCCGGCTGGGCCAGGAACCGTCCGATCAACGCCCGGGTCGCGGACGGGGAGAGCAGCGCCTCGCCGTCCGCGACCGTGCGGACGGCTTCGATGAGTTCCTCCGGACTGGCACCCTTGCCCAGGAAGCCGCTCGCACCCGCCCGCAGCGCGTCGGTCACGTGCTCGTCGTCCTCGAAGGTGGTCAGGATGAGCACCTTGACCCCTGCCAGGTCCTCCGACTCGCAGATGATCCGAGTCGCGTCGATGCCGTCCATGTCCGGCATACGGATGTCCATCAGAACGACGTCGGGGTGCTGCGCACGCGCCAGTTCCACGGCCTCGCGGCCGTTGGCGGCCTCACCCACCGTCTCCATGTCGTCGGTGGAGTCGAACAGCATCCGGAAGGTGCCGCGGAGCAGCGCCTGGTCGTCGGCGAGCAGTACGCGGATCGTCATCGCCATTCCTCCGACGGGTTGTCCACGGCCGGGCTGGGCCGCAGCGGCAGTTCGGCGGTCACGCTGAAACCGCCCTCGGGGCGCGCGCCCGCGTGCAGTCTGCCGCCGACGGTGGCGGCACGCTCGCGCATACCGATCAGCCCGTGACCGGCTCCCGGCTGGGGATCGTGAGGTCCGGCGCTGCCGTCGTCCTCGACCGTGATCGTGAGGCAGACGGGGTCGTAGTGCAGGAACACCCGGGCGTGATCCGCGCCGGAGTGCTTGTGCACATTGGTCAGGGACTCCTGCACGATGCGGTACGCGGCCAGGTCGACCGATGGTTCCAGCGGTTCGGCGTCGCCCTGCCGCGTGTGCTTCACCGCCAGTCCGGCCCGTTCGAACGACGACAGGAGGGCCGGTACCTGCGCCAGTCCCGGCAGGGGATCGCGTGGCGCCACCGGATCGTCGGACTGCCGTAGCAGGCCCACGGTGACGCGTAGTTCGTCCAGCGCCGAACGGCTGGCGTCCCGGATCTCCTCCAGAGCCGTGAGGATCCGTTCCGGCCGTCGCTCCACCAGATGGGCGGCGACGCCCGCCTGAGCGTTGATCAGGGCGATGTGGTGCGCCACGATGTCGTGCAGCTCACGGGCGATCCTGACGCGTTCGGCCGCCACCCGGTGCTGTGCCTCCTGCTCACGGGTGCGCTCGGCGTGCTCCGCCCGTTCCTCCACCGCCGCCACATAGGCGCGACGTGAGCGGACCCCGTCTCCGACCGCGGCCGGCAGAGCCATCCAGGCCAGCGTCGCCGCCTTGTCCGGGTCCAGCCACGACCTGGACCCCCAGACCACGGCCGCCCCCACCAGGACGGCGGCGGAGGTGGAGGCCGCGATGCAGGCGGTCCGCCGGTCGGTCGCCACGGCCACGGTGTAGACGGACACCAGTACCGGACTCGTCACCACGGGACTTTCCCGGAATCCGAGCATCTGGAAGACGACTCCGCAGCAAACCGTGAGGGCCAGTACGCCGAAGGGGTGGCGACGCCGGCACACCAGAGCGGAACAACCGACCGCCGCGACCACCACGGCAGGCCAACGCACCATAAACGCGTGCTTGTGCGGTTCGATCGAACTGGCTATGACCGACAGCACGAACAGGACCGTCGCGCCCACTGCGTCGCCCGTGGTTGCCAGGGTGCCCCCTGGCCGTCTCCGACCGATGATCGCCGCCATTCCACCACCGTAGGGTTCGAGGCCGGATCGGGCATTGTCTCGCTGGGCCAAGTGCACCTGGGGCGAGGGCCGGCGACGGTGCGTCGGGTGGCTCGGCGGGCGGTTGTCCGCTTGCTGGTGGGTGGCTGGTGCGGCGGGCGGCCGGCCCGCCCCGCCGGATGCCGTGGGCGCCTTGTTTGTGCCGCAGGGGTGGAATCTGATCTGCTGCGCTCTGGAGTGCGTGGGGGAGAGGGAGGGGCCATGACGGCCACCGATGGTGAGCGCCGACCCGCCGGCGAGCTGGAGGCGAGCGTGCTCGCGGCGTTGTGGGCGGCGGGCAGGCCGCAGTCGGCGGCTCAGGTACGGTCGGCGATGCCGCAGCCGCTGGCCCGTACGACGGTCGCGACCCTGCTGGCCCGGCTCCACGAGAAGGGGGCTGTCGTCCGCAGTCCCGGCACGCGGGGCTTCGTCTACTTCCCCGTGGAGGACTCGCACGGGCTCACCGCCCGCCGGATGCACCGCGAACTCGACCAGGACGGTGACCGAAGCACGGTGCTGGCCCGGTTCGTCGAGCACCTCAGCCCTGAGGACGAGACGGAGCTGAGGCGCCTCCTGGGGGAGAGCGGGCAGTGATCGCCCTGCTCCTGCCGGCCGCCGGGGCTTTGAGCAGGCCTTGAGCAGGACCGGCTCGGGCGCGGGTGGGTCAGGCGAAGTCCTTCGAGGCGTCGACTCCGCAGACCCGCAACAGTTCGATCACATGGCGGTCCAGGTCCTCGCCGACTTTCGTGACCTCCGGAACACCGAGACTGCCGAACTCGTCGCTCGGCCGGTGCATCGTGAACACCGCGTTGCCGTCGTCGTCGGTGTGGACCAACATCCGCAGGGGTGCGTACAGTATCGCCCTCGGATCATGACGGAACATGCTCTCCGCGAGGACGTGGTCGCCGATCAGGTATTCCACCGACCTGACGCTGTGCCCCGCCGTCCTGAACAACTGGGTGGCGTTGAGCCGGAAGTAGCGGACCAGGTGATGGGGTGCGTTCTCGGCCATCGCGGCACGGACGTCGTCCCAGGTGCCCCCGGTCTCCTCGATGAGCTCGTACGCCCAGCTGTCGACCGGCGGCGCGGCCTTCTCCAGCGCGGTGACGAACTCGTCGTACGGGATTCCGGTCCGGATCTCCACGCGCAGTACGGTATGGCTCTGGCTGGGCATGCGAAGGCTCCCTGTTTCCGTGATCGGCGCGGACGGCCGCGATCCCGAGGAGAGGCGCTCTTTGCGGCAGCCCGTCGGGACCGATCGGCAGAGGCTACGGAGAGCGGCGGACTTCCCGTCCGTCGCGGTCCGTCCCGCACTCAAAGCGACCATATGGCTGGCCGATCGCCGGGGCAAACCGGTCGAAGGGCGATGATTCCCCGTCATCGGCCCTGACTTCCCGGTCCTGTCAGTGGGCGCTCCGTGGTGGTCGGTACGTCATTCCGGGTGCGCGACGACGGTCGGCTCCGCTCCGGGTTGGCGGTGCCTCAGAAGGCAGAAGACCATCGTCGAGACGAGGGCCCATCCGGTGAGGACCAGGAACGGGAAGGCATGCAGATACCCGGGGAAGTAGACCTCGGTGTGGATGGCGCCGATCGCCGCGCCCGTCGGCAGCCAACGGCCGACAAGGCCCAGGAAGGTGGGGAGCAGGGGCCAGGAGACCGCGCCGCCGGAGGAGGGGTTCCCGATCAGCACCGTCAGGCACCAGGTCGGGATGAGGGCCCACCGTCCGATCAGGACCATGAACATCAGGAACACCGTGCTGGCGGCGTACATCGTGAGGGCCAGCGTCAGCCAGACTGCCACGAAAGGCAGTTCGAGCGCACCGAGACCCCAGTCCACGACCGCTGCGATGGCGAACGCCCCCAGCAGGGAGTAGGCGACGGTGAAGGCGATGCGCACACCGGCGCCGAGTTCCTTCGCGTGCACACTGAGTTGGATCGCGCCCACGAAACTGACCACCACGGCCGCCAGCGAGATGTAGAAGATCGCCAGACCGCGAGGATCGCCTCGCTGGTTCGGTTTGATGTCCCGTACCACGACGTCCGTGCCCACGGCCCTTCCCGCAGTCTGCGCCGCCTGTTCGAGCACCTCTGCCACCGATGCGCCCGACGCGGACGAGACGTCCACCGTCACCGTGCGCCGCTGACGCACATCGAAGATCGCGAAGACCGTCTGTTTCTCGGCGGCTTCCCTGGCCTGTGCGTAGCCGGGGTACCTGTGAACCACCAACGAGGCGCCCAGTGCGGTCTCCATGCCGGTCAGAAAGGCGCCGTGGGCCGCGTCCGGCGGGCCGATCACCGCGGTGGGCACCCGGTGCGGGGTCGGATTGGCGAAGGCGTAGGTGTACGACCATGCGAAGACGCCCGCCACCGCCGAGACGAGGAACACGAGCACCGTCGCCGGCAGGTAGGGGGTGCGCGCGAAGGCCTCCCACCGCAGCTTCACCCGGCTCGGAGGTCGCTGGTGGGCCTCAGGGGGGCGGTTGCCCTGCGGATCCGGCTCTGCCATGGCGTTGACGCTAGGTCGGCCGCCCGGGCCGCGCATCCGGAGGACGGCCGTGTGGAAGAGGACCGCGGACGGCGCTCTCACAAGGTGTCGTCGAGCCATTCGGTGAGAAGCGGGCCGACGACTTCGGGCGTTTCGGCCTGAGGGAAGTGGCCGACTTCGGGAGGCCCGCTCAGACCGGTCAGTTCGGCGTGCGGGACCGTCTCGCGGATGCGCGGGATCACATGAGCGCCACTGATGGGGTCCGCGGGGCCCCAGAGGAACTGCTGTCCGCCGTCCTAGGTGCGCAGTGCCCCGGTCCATCGGGCGGTGTGGTCCCGCCGTTCGTCCATGTAACGCAGGAGCGCCGGCAGGACCCTGAGGCCGTCGCGTGACCGGGCGCTCAGCCATATGTCGTGCAGCATTTCGCCGGACAGGGGCCTGCCGGTGAGACCCGACAGGGACGCCGTGAACGCCTCTTCCTTCACCTCACACCGCTCCGATCGCGGGCACGGCAGGCGGAAAGGCTGAGCGCGCGCCACGCCTCCGCGGGCGCCGACCCCTCGCGCGGCGGGGCCGGTCCCGGGCAGAGGGCTCCGTCTGGGGAGACGGACCCGATCACGCACTGCCCACCCTGACCGTGGCACGGCGGACACGCATCTTGTACCGGTCCAGCGGGTGACCGCGGGCGTGCGCCTGCCACGGCCGATACGGGCCTGCGGGCGTCCTGGAGCGAAACATGAGCGGACACCGCCTTGAGCCGGGACCCCTCTGGACCGCGTTGGATCGCTCCGAGTCGCGAGAAGGCGACGCCGTAAGGCAGGCACGGCAGGCACGGCTCGCACGACGCGCGCGGGCGGTCGACCGCGTCCGAGGAGATGCGTCAGCCGTCGGCTTCGCCCTTGTGCCTCGCCGGCCGCGACAGGCCGCCCGTGGCCGGATCAGGGCACGCGGGTCGTACCGGGCCGACGCCGATCCTTCGGGCTGACCATGCGGCACGCGGAGTCAGAGATCCTCGCGTCCCGCGTCCGACGCGAACCGCGCGACCGTGTCGGGCAGTCCGACGTCGTGGCCCTGCGCGCACCGCACCACGGCGCCGACCGGACTTCCGCAGCCGGCGTGGACGAGTTCGACGCCGCCTTCGTTGCCGAGGCGCGCTCCCCACTCCATCAGGGCGACGAACACGGGGAACAGCGACCTGCCCAGATCGGTGAGGACGTATTCGTACCTGGTCCGCTGGCCCGCCTCCCGGTACGGATGCCGTTGGAGCAGGCCCGCGTCGACGAGGCGTTTGAGTCGCTGGGCGGTGACGGCTTCGGTCAGACCGGTGTGCCGTGCGAGCACGTCGAAGCGCCGGGCGCCGTAGTAGATCTCGCGCAGGAGGATCATCGCTGACCGCGTGCCGACCAGTTCCAGGGCGTGCTCCATGTGGCACCAGCCCGCCACGCTCTCGTCGTGATCGGAGAACCGGCCGGTCTTGGTGATCACCGGCTCGACACCGGCTTCCGGCGCCCCGCTGGACTCCGTCATGGGGTCACACTCTCCCTGGCTATGAATGTGCATAGCCAGCCTGTTATCTTCTGGCTATGGTCTCCACTAGTCAGCCTAACACCCGTGCGGTTCCGACCCCTGCGCCCTCCTCCACGTCGAACGGGCGGAAGTGGTGGGCTCTCCTGGTCCTCTGCCTGGGCGTGATGATGGTCTTCGTCAACGTCTCCTCGACGATCTCGGCGCTCTCGCCCCTCCAGGACGCCCTGCACCTGTCCGCGAGCACCACGGTCTGGGTGAGCAGTGCCTTCAGCCTCGCCCTGGTGAGCCTGGTGCTGTCGGCCGGCACGCTGAGCGACATCGTCGGGCGGCGGCGGATACTTCTGACGGGCGTCACGCTCTTCACGGTCGGCAGCGTCATCGCCTTCCTGGCGGGCGACGCGGGCCTGCTCATCGCCGCCCAGGCGCTGATGGGCGTCGGTGCGGCGGCCGTCCTGCCGGCCAGCCTGGCGATCGTGGACCACACCTTCACCGACCCTCACGAGCGCACCGGCGCCATCAGTGCCTGGGCGAGCTGCGCGGGCCTCGGGCTGGCGGTCGGACCCCTGGTGGCGGGCGTACTGCTCGACCGGGTGTCGTGGCACGCCGTCTTCCTCACCAACGTGGTCATCGGCGTGCTCGCCCTGATCCTCACCCCGTTGTTGGTGACCGAGAGCAAGCACCCCACACGCCGGTTCGACGCGGCGGGCGTCGTCCTCGGCACCCTCGCCGTCGCGTCGGCCACGTACGCGATCATCGAGGGTGGCTCCACCGGCTACGGCAGGCCCGTGATCATCGCCGCGTACGCCGTCTTCGTCGTCTCCTTGGCGGCCTTCGTGCGGGTCGAACTCCGCCACGACGACCCCATGTTGCAGCTGCGGCTGTTCAAGAACGCCTCGTTCACGATGGTGATGAGCATCAGCGCCGTCACCATGTTCGGCTTCGTCGGCATCTCACTTCTCACCGTTCTCCATCTGGAGCGGGTGGCCCACGAGAGCGCCCTGATGACGGGCGTGAAGCTGCTTCCGATGTTCGCCACCTACATCGTCGTCAGCGCGTTCGCCGGCCGCCTGGTGCACAGGATCGGCGTCGCCGCCACGCTGACCACCGGCCTCGTCCTCATGGGGGCGGGAGCCTTCGCGCTCCTGGCGGCCGGACCGTTCAGCGGGTACGGCGCCATGTGGCCGGGCCTGTTCGTCGCCGGCGCGGGTTCGGCCGTCCTGGTGGCGCCGTCGACCGCGGCGGCCGTCAACAGCGTGCCACCGCTCCAGGCCGGCATGGCGGCTGCTTCGGTCAACATGTTCCGTCAGCTCGGCAGCGTGCTCGGTCCCAGTGTTCTGGGCACCCTGGTCACCACCCGGTTCCCGGAGTACCTGCACGACCGTCTGGCCGCGTCTGGCATCCCGGCCGGCCGTGTCGACGGCGTGGTCGCCGGAATCGCCCACGGCGGCACGAGCGGCGCACCGGCCGCACAGGCGCACGCGATCTCCGTCGCCGTCCCCCAGGCCTTCAGCGAAGCCCTTCATCTGGGTTGGCTCGTCGCCGGAATCGTGCTCCTCGTGATGACCGTCCCGACGGTGTTGTTCCTCCGCCGCCCCTCGGCGGCATGACCCGACGCGACCTTCCAGGGGTGCCGGACCACCGCTGACCGGGAGGCTGTGAGCGCTGGCAGTGCTGGCAGTGCTGGCAGTGCCGGCAGTGCTTGTCAGTGCTGCCGGCCCTGTTGCTCGAGCGGCTCGGTGTGGTGATGGATCCGGTGACGGATCCAGTCGACGAGCGCAGTGACCCGGGCGAAGTAGTTCTCCTGGCCCTTCGCTCCGCACGGATGATCGCCGACGATGCCGACGAGGGTGAACCCGCCCCGGGTTCCGGTGCATCAGGGGTGCTCCGCTGTCTCCGTAGCAGGTCGCCCGGTGGTTCCGGATGAGCGTGCACACGTGGAGCCTTCGCTGGAGCCCCTGCCGGAAGCATCTGCCGCTCTCGGTCTGGTGCGTCTCCAGCAGCGTGTCCGAGGCGGGACCGTCCTCACGGGTGTGGCCCCAGCCGGCGATCACGAGCGGTCCCGGATACGACGTGAGGCGGGAGGAGGGCGGCAGCGTCGGGGGCGCGACGGTGCGACCGGCCCTCACGGGCGTGTCCAGTCGCAGGAGCGCCGCGTCGTAGCGGAGATGGTGGCCCGGCGCGTACCACGGGTGCCTGACGACGCGGACCACCCGGAGCGAGCCGTCGGTCTGTGTCCGGATCGCGGTGGTGCCCAGGACCACCGTGATCCCCTGGCTGTCGACGCAGTGGCCGGCGGTGAGGACCCAGCTCCCGCTCACCAGGGTGCCCGTGCGGTGCAGGAGCCCTGGTGCCGCCCTTCCCTCAGGATCTGGATCCGGGCCATCCAGGGGTAGTTGGCCGGTGATGTCACCCGACTGCCGTTGACGATGCCCTGGGCCGCCGCCGACATGCCGATCACGAGGGCGAAGGCCGCCAGTACGGCCGTCACCGCCCGGCGGGAAATCCCTGCCATCCACCACTCCCCGAACCGATCGGGCGACGGTCGGTGATCGTAAGGGGCGGTGCCTCGGTCGTCGGACAGGCGCGACGGGGTCTGTTTCGTCCGCTTCCGGACAGGACGGCGGGTAACGCAGAACGCCCGAGCACGCTGTCAGGGCTCAGGGCTTGGTGTCGAGGATCTCCAGGGGGCGCGCCTGCCAGGTCGCCCAGTCGCCGCTGATGGCGCTCGCCGCGCGCAGCAGCAGGGGCAGGTGGTGATCGACCAGGGTTTCCACCGAGGTCTCGGCGGCGTGGGCGTTGACGTTCACGGCCGCGACGGTTGTGCCGTTCCCGTCGCGTACGGGCACGGCGACCGAGCGGATGCCCGGTGCGAGGTCCTGGTCGGTGACCGCCCATCCCTTGGCCCGCACATCGCGCAGGACGGCGTGGATCTCGTCCCGGTCCGGGGTCCAGCGCGGGGTGACGCCGGAACGGCTCGGTTCGGCCAGGGACTTGTCGAGTTCGTCGTGGGTCAGCGTGGCCAGCAGGACCTTGCCGAGCGAGGTCTGCAGAGCGGGGAACCGCGTACCGATGGTGACGCCGAGGGTGACCAGTTTCGGTACGGCGACCCTGGCCACGTAGACGATGTCGGACCCGTCGAGCTGGGCGATCGAGCAGGACTCGTGGGTCTGTTCGACCAGGTCGCGGAGGTGCGGCCGGGCGAGTTCCCAGAGGTTCATCGAACCGACGTACGCGGCGCCGAGGTCGAGCACCCGGGGAGTGAGGGAGAAGCCGCGCTCCTGCGAGCGGACGTAGCCGAGCTGTTCCAGCGTGATGAGGATGCGCCGGGCCGTGGGGCGGGCGAGGCCCGTGGCGCCGGCGATCTCGCTGAGGGTCATCGAGCCGCTGCCCGGCCGGAAGCAGCGCAACACGTCCAGCCCGCGGGCGAGTGCCTCGATGAACTCGGGATTTCCGTCTCGGCGCATGGGGCCAGGCTAGCTGAGCGGACGGTGGTCCGGAAGATCCACTGCTTTCCGGTCGGTGCAGAGGTCTTGTTTCGTTCTCAACCATGCGGCACATTGACCGCTGTGCGGACGACCGTCCGCACGATGTCGGCAAGGTGCCGGGCAGGCCGGACCGAGGAGGATTCCATGGCCTTCGTGACGGAGGAGAATCTCACCGACCTCGCGGAGAAACGCTGGGCCACCGCTCACTCGCCCCGACTCGCCGAGCTGACGACGGCGTTGGTGCGGCACCTGCACGCGTTCGCCCGCGAGGTCCGGCTCACCGAGGACGAGTGGATGGCGGCCGTGGAGTGGCTCACGGCGACCGGGCGCATCAGCGACGACAAACGTCAGGAGTTCATCCTCGCCTCCGACGTGCTCGGCCTGAGCACCCTCGTCGTGCAGCTCAACCACCGGTTCGCGCCGGCCGCGACACCCGCCACGGTCCTCGGCCCGTTCCACATCGACGGCTCTCCGCCGGCCCCGTACGGCTTCGACATGTCCGACGGTGTCGAGGGCACCCCCTTGTTCGTCACCGGCCGGGTGCTCGGACTCGACGGCACACCGCTGCCGGACGTCGTCCTCGACGTGTGGCAGGCCGACGCGGACGGCACCTACGAGGCACAGCTCGCGGACATCGACGAGGCACGGTTGCGCGCGAAGTACCGGACGCGGCCCGACGGGACGTACTGCGTGCGCACCATCGCGCCGCTCGGCTACGCCATCCCGATGGACGGACCGGTCGGCGCGCTCATCGGAAGGACGGCCATCAGCCACTTCCGGCCCGCGCACGTCCACTTCCTCATCGACCATCCCGGCCACGACCGGCTGATCACCCACCTGTTCCGGAGCGGCTCCCCCTACCTGGACAGCGACGTCGTCTTCGGGACCAAGGACGAACTGGTCGTGGACTTCAGCGAGCACCCGGCCGGCCCGGCCCCGGACGGGAGCACCGTCGACGCGCCTTATCTCCAGGCCGAGTTCGACTTCGTGCTGCAGCCCTCGGCCTCGGACGGAACACAGCCGTGAACCTCGGCCTTCTCCTGCTGCGGCTGCTTCTCGCCGCACTCCTGTGCGGCCATGGCGCCCAGAAACTGTTCGGCCGGTTCGGCGGGGCCGGCCCCGACGCAACGGCCGCCGTCTTCGAACGATGGGGCTTCGAACCCGGCCGGCCCATGGTCCTGCTCGCGGGGCTGGCCGAGCTGACCGGAGCGGCGTCGCTCGCGACCGGCCTGCTCACTCCCGGCGGCTGCGCCGTCGTCGTCGGCACGATGACCGTCGCCGCCGCGGCGACCGCCCCGAACGGGTTCTGGGCCCAACAGGGCGGCTGCGAGGTCCCGTTCTGGTACGGCGCGGCGGCCGCCGCCCTCGGCTTCACCGGCCCGGGCGCATGGTCTCTCGACCACGCCGTCGGCCTCGACGCACTCCACGGCTACGGGTGGGGAACCGCCGCGCTCGTGGTCGGCACGGCCACCGCGGCCGTACCTCTCGTCCTCCGGGCGCGGGTGCTGCGCACCCGGGCACAGCAGCACAACGAGGTGACTTCATGACGATCGACATCCCGCACCCCGACGACCTCAACGCCGGACGCCCCCTTCTTTTCCGCAACGCCACCGTGCTGTCCATGGATCCCGCGATCGGCCTGTTGGAGGGCGGGGACGTCCTGGTGCGCGCGGGGCTCATCGAGCGGGTCGGGCACGCGCTGACGGCACCCGAGGACGCTGTCGTGGTGGACGCCACCGGCGGCATCCTGATGCCGGGCATGGTCGACACGCACCGGCACATGTGGCAGACGGCCCTGCGCGGCTTCGGCGCGGACTGGACGCTGTCGCAGTACTTCGTCTTCTACTACCTCAACTGGGGCAAGATCTTCCGCCCTGAGGACATCCACGCGGGCAACCTGCTGTCGGCCGTCGAGGCGCTCGACGGGGGAGTGACCACCACGGTGGACTGGTCGCACGGCCTGCGGACTCCCGAGCACGGGGACGCGGCCGTCGAGGCGCTGCGGGCCGTACCGGGCCGCTTCGTCCTGGCCTACGGCAACCTCCTGGGCGCGCCGTGGGAGTGGGCGACGGCCCCGGAGATGCGGAGGTTCGTGGACCGGCACTTCGCCGCGCCGGACGACATGCTGGGACTCCAGCTGGCGTTCGACGTCACGGGCGACGCGGCGTTCCCGGAGAAGGCGGCGTTCGAGGCGGCCCGTGAGCTCGGCGTGCCGGTCACCACGCACGCCGGCGTCTGGGGCGCGACGGGCGACGACGGCATCCGGCTGATGTGGGACCACGGGTTCATGACCCCCGACGTCACCTACGTGCACTCGGCCACGCTCAGCGAGGACTCCTACCAGCGGATGGCCGCTTCCGGCGGAAGGGTGTCCGTGTCGGCGGAGAGCGAGCAGAACGCCGGACAGGGCTACCCGCCCACCTGGAGACTGCGGCGGCACGGCATCCCGGTGTCGCTTTCGATGGACACCAGCGTGTGGTTCAGCGCCGACCTCTTCTCCGCGATGCGCGCCACGCTCTCCGCCGACCGCGCTCGCGAGCACCTGGAGGCCCACGCGGCCGGCGAGACGGTGGTCCACCACACGCTGCGGGCGCAGGACGTCGTCGAGTGGGCCACCCTCGGCGGCGCGCGGGTCCTCGGCCTCGACGACCGGATCGGCTCGCTGACACCGGGAAAGAAGGCGGACCTCGTACTGATCAGGAACGACCGCGACCCGGCCATGTTCCCCCTCCTGCACCCCTACGGGCATGTGGTGTACCAGGCCCAGCGGGCCGACGTGGACACGGTCGTCGTCGACGGCAGGGTGGTGAAGTACCGGCACGAACTGGTCGGTGTCGACCTGCCCAAGGCGCGCGAGGCCGTGGGCGCCACGGTCGAGTACGCCCGCAGGACGCTCGGCGAGGATGCCTGGCGGGAGGCGCTGGAGCCGGAGATCCCGCGTACCGAGCCGGTCTCGAACCCGTACACCTACAGCACGTATCGCGGCGAGGGTGTCGCGGTGCGGCAGGAGGAGTCGTAAGTCATGGCCGACGGTGTGCGCGGGCCGCTCGACGGGCTGCTGGTGGCGGATTTCTCGCGGATCCTGGCGGGTCCGTACGCGACGATGCTGCTGGCGGACCTCGGGGCCGACGTGGTCAAGGTCGAGGGCCCGGCGGGCGACGACACCCGTACCTGGACGCCACCCGTGAGGGACGGGGTGTCGACGTACTACCTGGGCGTCAACCGGGGGAAGCGGTCGGTCGTCCTGGACTTCCGTGACCCGGCGGACGCCCGGCTGGCCAGGGAACTGGCCCGGCGGGCGGACGTGGTGATCGAGAACTTCAGGCCGGGCGGCCTGGCCCGCTACGGTCTGGACCACGCCTCGGTCAGCGCCGTGAACCCTGGCGTGGTGTACGCCTCGATCAGCGGATTCGGTACGGGCCCGGGGCGGGACGTTCCCGGGTACGACCTGATGGTGCAGGCGATATCCGGACTGATGAGCCTCACCGGCGACCCCGAGGGGCCCGCGTACCGGGCCGGTATCTCGGTGTTCGACGTGATGGCCGGAAATCACGCGGCCATCGGGATCCTCGCCGCTCTGCGTCACCGCGACACCACCGGACGCGGCCAGCTGGTGGAGGTGAACCTGCTGTCGTCGGCGCTGACCGGGCTGGTCAACCACAGCTCCGCGTACGTCGCCGGCGGGACCGTGCCGTACCGGATGGGCAACGCCCACCCCAGCGTGTTCCCCTACGAGCCGTTGCCGACCGCCGACCGGGACCTGATCGTCACCGCCGCCAACGACGGACAGTTCCGCAGGCTGTGCGAGGTGCTCGGCATCCCCGAGACCGCCGACGACCTCCGCTTCCGCCACAACGCCGACCGCACCGAGCGGCGTGCCGAGCTGCGACCGATCCTGGTGGAGCGGCTGAGGACGCGCGGCGCCCTGGAGTGGTTCGACCTGCTGGTGGCCGCGGGAGTGCCGTGCGGGCCGATCAACACGATCGATGGCGGGTTCGCCATGGCCGAGCGCTTCGGGCTCGACCCGGTGGTCGAAGTCGGTGAGGGCGAGCGGGCCGTGCCCACGACCCGGCACCCGATCCGCTTCTCCGAGACACCGGCCGCCTACCGGCTGCCGCCGCCCGCCCTCGACGAGCACGGCGAGGACGTGCGCAAGTGGCTGGAGGGCGGCGATGCCTGAGTACCCGACAGCGCTCGGCGCCTCGTCCCTGGACCGGATCACCCTCCTCGGCCGGGACCTCGCCGAGGAGGTCATGGGTGAGGTCGGTTTCGGCGAGCTGGCGTTCTGGCTCGCGACGCAGCGCCGGCCGGCCAAGGGCGAGATCCGGGTCTTCGAGGCGGTGCTGGCCGCACTCGCCGATCACGGGTTCACGCCGACCGCCATCACGGCGCGGCTGACCTTCCTCTCCGCTCCGGACTCCGTCCAGGGAGCGCTCGCGGCCGGTCTGCTGGGGGGCGGTTCGCGCTTCCTGGGCGTCACCGAGGACTGCGGCAGGTTCCTGCATGACGTCCTGGCCGGTGTGGAGGGCGGTTTTCCGGCCGACGAGGGGGAGTGGGACGCGCTCGCGCTGACAGCGGTGCGCTCGGCGCGGGAGGCGGGCCGGCTGGTGCCGGGGCTGGGCCATCACGTGCACAAGCAGGGCGACCCCCGCACGGCGCGGCTGTTCCGGATCGCCCACGAGGAGGGGATGTCCGGCCCCCATCTCGCCCTGTTCGCCGCCATCGGACGTGTGCACCCCCAGGTACTGGGCAGGACGTTGCCGCTCAACGGCGCCGGGGTGTGCGGGGCCGCGCTCGCGGATCTGGGCCTGCCCCTGGAGCTCCTGCGCGCCTTCGCCCTGCTCGCCCGCACCGCCGGACTCATCGGCCAGCTCGCCGAGGAACTGCGCGATCCGGTCGCCAAGGACATCTTCCTCTCCGTGGACCTGAACAACCGATCGGTTCCGCCGCGTCCCTTCGACGGGTAGGCGGTCACCGCGTGATGACGGGTAGGCGGTCACCGCGTATCACTTGTCACAGATGAAAGCGTCTTCTGGTCAATTGCCTGAAAGGTGCGGATCAGGTCGTTTCGACGGCTCCGGCCGCATCTGAATCCGAGCGTGGAGATGGAGCGCGGGTCGTTCCGCCGGCCACTTCCCGTGGCCACGGCCGCTGCGGCGGCGGCGCGGCGGCCTCCCTCCATACCCGCCCTCACCGGCTACCTGAGGACTACGGCGATGACCAGCACTGACGTGGTGACGCAAGGTGATCGAGCAAGCGCGATCGAGAGGTCGGACTCGGCGATCGCGATGCTTGACGACCAGGGGACGGTGGTGGGATGGACGCGGGCCGCCGAGCGGCTTGTCGGATACTCCGCCGCTGACGTGGTGGGCCGGTCCGCGGCAATCGTCCTGCCGTCCGCCGGGACGGCGCCGACGGTATCGGCGTTCGTCGAGCGGTGCCGTGCCCAGAACGGCTGGTCGGGCACCACGGCGGTGTGTCACCAGGACGGTCGGGTGCTCAACGTCAGCCTGCGGATCTCGATGTTGCGGGGGCGGCACGGCGCGGTCCGGTGGCTCGTGTCCCTGACCGACATCGGCAAGCTGTCCTGGGGCGCGATGAGCGAGTCCGTGCGGGAGTCGCTTCTCGCCCGTACCCCGATCGGTGTCGTCGTGCGCGACCCGCAACTGCGGTGCACCTGGGTGGACGACACGATGGAGCACCACGACGGCGTCCCCCGCGAACGACGGCTCGGCCGTCGATTCACCGAGGTGCTGCCCGGGGCCAAGTCCGAAGAACTCGAGGCGATGATGCGCCAGGTACTGAAGACCGGCACCACCCGGGTCCAGGAGTACCGGCTGGGCCTGCCGAGGGCCCCGCACAGGGAGCACTCGTTCGCCGTTTCGATCTTCTGCCTCCAGGATGCCGACGGCCGAGTGCTGGGAGTGTGCGTCATCAGCATCGACGTCACCGAGAGCCGCCGGGCGCGCGAGCGCCTCACCATCCTCAGCGAGGCCAGTACGCGCCTCGGCCGCAGCCTGGACGTGATGCGGACCAGCCAGGAACTGGCCGAACTCGCCGTGCCCCTGCTCGCCGACTATGTCGCCGTCGACCTGGAGCAGTCGGTCCCCTTCGGTGAAGGGCCGCCGGTCCACGTCGGCTCGACGGGCGAGCGCCTCGTCTTCCGACGTGCCGGGCTGGCCTCGATCCACCAAGGCGTCCCGGAATCCCCCTGGGCGCGCGGTGAACCGGTCCTCGTGCGGCCCGCCTCACCCTTCATGGACGTCCTGCGCACCGGGAGGTCCCACCTCGAACCGTTCCTGGGCGGCGCTCCGGGCACTTGGATCGACGAGGACCCGGCACGGGCGAGGAAGATCCACGAGAACGGTATGCACTCCTTGATGGTGGTGCCCATCCGCGCACGACGTGCCCTGCTGGGCGTGGTGGTGTTCATACGCACCGAGGACCCCGGGCCGTTCCAGGAGGTCGATCTGCTCCTCGCCGAGGAACTCGTCAGTCGCGCCGCGCTGTCACTGGACAACGCGCGCCAGTACGCTCGCGAGCACACCGCGGCCCTCGCGCTCCAACGCACTCTGCTTCCCCACCGGTTGAGCGGCGGCACGGCGGTCGAGACGGCCTCGCGCTACCTGCCCGCCGACATGGAGAACGGCGTCGGGGGCGACTGGTTCGACGTGATCCCCCTGTCCGGAGCCCGGGTGGCCCTCGTCGTCGGCGACGTCGTCGGACACGGCATCAACGCCGCCGCGAACATGGGCCGTCTGCGCACCGCCGTGCACACGCTCGCCGACATGGAGTTGCCGCCCGGCGAACTGCTGGCCCACCTCGACGACACGGTCCAGCGACTGGCCGAGGAGGACGCCGACTCCTCGGACCAGCCACCCGCGGTGGTGGGTGCCACCTGCCTGTACGCCGTGTACGACCCGGTGACCCGCCGGTGCGCCATGGCCGGGGCCGGGCACCCCCCGCCGGTGATCATCGACCCGCAGGGCACGGTCACCTTCCCCGACCTTCCCACCGGGACCCCCCTCGGCATGGGGCTGGGCGTCCCCTTCGAGTCCGTGGAGCTGGAACTGCCCGAGGGGAGTCTCCTCGCGCTGTACACGGACGGCCTGGTCGAGACCCGCGACCAGGACATCGACGTGGGGATGCGGCGCCTGGGCACCGCCCTTTCACAGCCGGGTCGCTCCCTGGAGGACCTGTGCGCCCGCGCGACGGAGACCCTGCCGGGGGAGGCGCCGTCGGACGACGTCACCCTGCTCCTCGTCAGGACCCGCTCGCTCAGCCCGGCCCGGGTCGCCTCCTGGACGCTGCCGAGCGACCAGAGTTCCGTCCGCAGTGCCCGGCACCTGGCAGCCCGTCAGCTGACCGCATGGGGCCTGGAACGTCTCGAGGACCCCACCAAGCTGATCGTCAGCGAACTGGTCACCAACGCCGTTCGCCACGCCACCGGTCCGGTCGGTCTGCGACTGATCCAGCACCAGGTCCTGACCTGCGAAGTGACCGACGCGAGCGTCTGCTCCCCGCGTCTGCTCCGCGCGGGCTCCGCCGACGAGAGCGGCCGCGGCCTCCTCCTGGTCGCCCAGCTGTCCCGCAGATGGGGTTCCCGCTCGGTGGCGGGCGGCAAGGTCGTCTGGGCCGAGGAAGACCTGGCCTCCGTGGCGTCCCGGACACGGGTACCGGGCGCGCCGCCCGAAACGGAGGATCATCCCTTTCCCGTCCCGCCGACACGAGCTTCCGGCACACGGGTCGACCGACAGGAATGACCAGGGTGTGTCCCGTGAGCGGTCACACGCGAGTGATCACCGCGAAAGCCCTGTGCGAGTGGTCGTGTGGTCGTTCCTGGTCGTTCGTCGTTCCGAGAGCCAAACGCCTAGCATGAGACAAAGGGACTGAAAACCGATGCCTCGCCCCTGTGTGTGGGATGCGCCAGTGAAGGATCCGGAGATCGATTACCAGGGCATCTTCGACGCGTCACCCAGCGCGATGCTGGTGCTCACGCCCGATCTTGTCATCGTGGATGCGAACGCGTCCTACCAGAACCTGCTCGGCCGCGCACGACACCAACTCGTCGGCCGGTACGTGTACGACGCCTTCCCGAGGGACCCGGAGGGCCCGGACGATCTCAAGGCGTCACTGCGACGGGTGCTGGAGACCCGCGCCCAGGACGTCGCGGGGCCGATGCGCCACGACGTGGAGGAGCGTCATCGACCCGGGGTGTTCGAAGAGCGCTACTGGAGCCCGATCAACGCCCCCGTCCTGGACTCCGAGGGAAACATCGTGCTGGTCGTGCACCGTCTGGAAGAGATCACCGATGTCGTGCGCGCATGCGGTCCCGAATCCGACGAGCGGCGCCTGCAGACGCAGTACGAGCTCTACGCGCGATCCCGCGAGTTGCAGCAGGTCAACGATCGCCTGCGGCAGGCCAACGCTCGCGAGCGACAGGTCGCCCTCGCGCTCCAGGACGCGATGCTGCCCGCACCCGAGCGACTCGACCGTCACCAGGCGGCGGTGCGCTATCGACCCGCCGAGGACAGCCTCAATGTCTGCGGCGACTGGTACGAGGTGACCCAGCTCGCCTACGGGGCCGCCGCCGTCGCGGTGGGTGACGTCGTGGGGCACGGCCTGGCGGCGGCAGGAATCATGGGCCAGCTACGGAGTGCCCTGAGCGCGGCCATACGCGTCGTCGACGGGCCCGCGTCCGCACTCGACGGGCTCGACATGTACGCGCGTTCCGTCGACGGCGCGCTGGCCAGCACCGCCGTGCAGACCGTCATCGACGAGGTCGACCACCGGATCACCTACAGCAGCGCCGGCCACCCGCCTCCGGCCCTCGCCCACCCGGACGGCACGGTGCAGTTCCTGGACCGGGCGACGGATCCGCCCCTGGGGACCAGCCCCGTACACACCCCCCGCCCGCAGGCCACGACCACCTACGCCGACGGCGCCGCGCTCGTCCTCTACAGCGACGGGCTGATCGAGCGCCGGCAAGAGGACATCGACCGGGGCCTCCAGCGCCTCGCCGACCACCTCGCCCGGCACCACAAGGACGACGCCGAGGACCTGGCGGAGGAGCTGACCACGCTGAGCGCCGCCACCGACGACACGGTCGTGGTCGTCGTCCGCCTCTGACGCGGACGATCGACACCTGATCCGTATGCATGGCCGGGAATCGTCCGTCCGGGACCGATTGCCGCCGTCACCGACCTGGCGACCCCGCGGGACTGCGGGACAATGACGGGAGCCGCCCGCCGAGGCAGGTCAGGACGAGAGAGGCAGCGACGTGGTGCAGTGGCAGGGGACCAACTTCACCGTGGACGGACACGAGCCGACCAGCGCCGAGGAGTACTACCGGATCGGTCTGCACTGCTGGGACAGCGCCGAACACCGGGGCGCGGCCACCGCCTTCCTGGAAACCGCGGCGGCCAACGGTCACGGCGACGCCGTCGAGCTCCTGGGACACATCGACTACGTGCGGGGGCAGTACGCGAGCGCCGTGCCACGGCTGCGGCAGAGCACCGGGTCACCGCGAGCGGCCTACTACCTCGCTTCGCTCTACCACCAGGGCTGCCCCCAGGCGGGTATCCCCCAGTCGCTCGACGAGGCGGCCGGCTGGTACCGCTCCTCGGCCGAACTGGGCGAGCCCGAAGCGATGCTGGCCCTGGGCGACCTGTACCTGGAGCGGCTGCTGCCCGTGACCCGCACCCCCGCGGAGCACGCTCTCGAGTACTTCCTGGCGGCCGCCGCACGCAATCACCCCTACGGCCAGTACCGCGCCGCCGAGGTGTACCGCACCCTCTACCAGGACGTCCAGCGCGCCGCCGTGCTCTACCAGGCCTGCGTGGACAACCCGATGACGGTGCGTCACGCACTGGGCTCGATGATGACCCTTCAGAGTCAGGCACACCTGCGGGAGACAGCGGCGAACAGGACGGCCGGGCTGCTGCAGCAGCGTCGTGACGCCGTCAACCCCCCACACCACCGAGGCGACTTCTACTGAGCCCACGTGAGCCCACGGGTCCGGGAGAGTCTCAGATCCTCCAGGAACGCAGGACGTCCGCGACGGCGTAGATCGGCAGGCGGGTCTCCCGGACCTTTCTGATCAGGTCGGACAGGCTGCCGTAGGGAGGATCGATCCCTTCGCCGGACTGGTCCATGTACTGGGCGGCGACGAACGCCGCGAAGAGGCTGTTGCGATGCGGCAGCGGCTCGAGCCGCACGACGGTGTGCAGAAGCGCTGCCGCGCGCCACGCCGTGTCGGGATTGGACGTCTGAAGGGTCGGCATGCGCGTCTTGTGCCGCGCGACGGCCGCGACCAGGGCCGAGTAGTCGGTGACCGACACGTCGTCAGTTCCCAGGGCGGCTTCCTGGACGTCCAGGAGCCAGGAGACATCGATGTACAGGATTTCGCTCATCAGGCGGCGGCGACCCCATCGCCACGCTGCGAGGGTGGGACCTCGTCGGGGAACGCCTCGTCGAACTCGGCGTGCAGCTTGTCCGCCCACGAGGTGGCGCCGGCGACGAACCGCTTGCGGTGCATCTCACGGACGCCGAGATCGTGCATGTACTGCTTCAGGCTCTTGCCCTCCGCCGAGGCGGCCGCGCGCACACCTTCCATTTCCTCGTCGGTGAACGTCACATTCAGTGATGGCATGCTCAGCATGGTACCTACCTGGTACCTGTGAAGCCAGGCGGGGGGCGGAAGTCCCGCGTCCTGGGCATCCGGGGCGCCGGTACTCCTTCCGGGCACATTCTTCTGGTGCAACCTTCGGGTTGCTCCTCGGGCCTCGGTGTGCAACCTTTGGGTTGCACCCAAATCGACATGGACGGAGAATCCTCATGAGCGAGGACCGCATCGAACGCGAAACCCTGATCGCCGCATCCCTGGAGCGGGTCTGGGAGCTGGTGGCCCAACCAGGGTTCTGGGTGGCCGACAAGGCGAGCCTTCCCGGCACGGTGGCCAGGGAAGGAGAGTCGTTGATCGCGAAGAACGCCGAGCACGGCGACTTCCCGGTGCGTGTGGAGAAGGTCGAGCCGCCGACGTATCTGGCGTACCGCTGGACCAGCGCGTTCCCGGGAGAAGAACTGCGCGAGGACAACAGCACCCTCGTGGAGTTCACGCTGACCCGGGAAGGCGACCGGACGCGGCTGCGCGTCGTGGAGAGCGGATTCGCGGCACTGGCCGGCTCCGAGGAACTGCGCAGTCAGAATGTGAAGGACCACAGCGAAGGCTGGCCCCTGGAACTCGGCGCGCTCAAGACGCGTGCCGAACAGCCCTCCACGTGACGGAAGAACGTCCTGGCACCGCCGGGGCCGTCGACGGTGTCCTGGTCGCACTCGCCGACCCGACGCGACGCCAACTGCTCGAACTGCTCGCCGCACAGGGCGAGGCCACCGCGACGACACTCGCCGAAGGACTGCCCGTCTCACGGCAGGCGGTGGTCAAGCATCTCTCCGTCCTGGACGCGGCCGGGCTGGTCACCGGCGGCCGGGTCGGACGCGAGGTCCGCTACGCGGTGCGGCCCGCGGCCCTGAGCGCCACGGCCCGGTGGATGGCCACGCTCGCGGACGACTGGGACCGACGACTGGCCAACATCAAGCACATCGCCGAGGCGGCGGAGCGGGAGGCGAGAAACGAGGAGAGGAACCCTCACCCCTCACCGGACCGGAACACGTGAGGAGGGGCTTGCGGGTCGGTCGGTGACCCCGTCAAGTGGGTGACCGTTCGCCCACATGTGCCCGTGGGGCCGGGGGCGCGCCCCGACCTACGCTGTCCGTGGCGACTGCAAGCAGGAACGGCATGCGTCGGGCAGTCGCGGTCCGCGGTTCGTGGTTCGGTTCGGCGTCGAGGGAGGCCGCTCATGGCCAGCGCGTTTCAGGAGCGCAAACTCAAGGGGATGTTCGCCGCGTTCGACGCGGACGGTGACGGCTACCTGCGCGAGGACGACTTCGCCGCGCTCGTCGGCCGCTGGAGCCTGCTCCCGGGCGTCGGGCCCGGGACCCAACTGCGCGCGCGGGTCGAGATGTTGCTGATGGGCTGGTGGGACGCTCTTCTGGAGGCCGGGGACGCCAACGGTGACGGCACGGTCGACATGGGCGAACTGCTCACCCTCGTCGACCGGTTGCCCACCATGGCCGAGGCCGTCACGGCGACCGCTGACACCGTCTTCGACGCGGTGGACGCGAATGGCGACGGCCGTATCTCCCCGGAGGAACACCGCAGGCTCGTGGAGACCTGGAACGGGCAGCCCGTGGACATGACCGGTGTCTTCGAACTGCTCGACCCGAACGGCGACGGCCACCTGGGCCGCGAGGAGTTCGCGTTTCTCTGGCGCCAGTTCTGGACCAGCGACGACCCGGCAGAACCCGGCAACTGGCTCTGCGGGCGCTTCCTCGCCTGAAGCGCGTTGCGAAAGTCCCGTCGTCCGCCCGCGAGGCAGGCGGGACTTTCGCAGCACGCCCCAGCAGGTGTCCGGGTGGCCGGTGACTGTCCGCTGGTCCGGTCGGTGATGACGAGACGGGGCGGGGCGATCCGGCGGGTGTCGAGTGGGCGCGCGTGAAGGCGCGCCCACTCAAGTGTGCTCAGCGGGGCGGGCGTTGCATCGAGCTCCGCGCAGCGATCAACGGGATTCGCATCCGCGGGGACACCGGGATGCCACGGTGGGACCTGTCCGCGCGACCCGCAGCTGAAGAAATACCGCTGACCGGCACCGGCACCGGCACCGGCACCGGCACCGGCACCGGCACCGGCGTTGGCACCGGCACGGGCACCGGCACCGGCGTTCGCACCGGCACTGGCGATGGGCTCGGCCGGCGGCCACGACGCGTGCACATGCAGAGCGTAGGTCACCCGCCACGGCACCCGGGGCTTCTGCCGCGTCGACAACTCCGGACCCACCGTGGTCACCGGCCGGGCTCGCGACGTGCCGGCCGCTGCACGGTGCGGGCGTGCTCCTGCCGCCGCCCTTCGTCGCGTGCCACCCGGGCGGAGGTGGCCGCGCCCGTCCGAACTCTTCCCGGATTCAAGGGTATTGACGCGAAGCTGGTCTAGTCCATACCGTCATCGCTCATCGGATGTTCATGTGGCGGAATCGATGTCAGCCACATGAACCGCTGTTCCGTCCCCGTTGCTCCACCCACGGCACCCCCCGCATCATCGCGCCCCCTCGCGCTCATGACAGGAGCCGTCTTGTGATCAGATCCGCCGTCAGAGCCCTCGCCACCGCTCCCGCCGTCCTGGCGATGGCCGCCACCGCGGTCGTCGCCGCCGGCGGCTCCGCGAGTGCCGCGGCCAACCCCGGCCCCGGCTTCCCCGCCCACTACGCCGCGCCGTACGTCGAGACCTGGAACTCGCCCTCGGCGATGACCAACGCGCGCAATGCGACAGGCCTGAAGTACTTCACACTCGCTTTCGTCATCGACGGCGGCGGCTGCAACGCCATGTTCAACGGAGACACGCCCGTCACCGACGCCGGCTGGACCTCCGCGATCAACTCCCTGCGGGGCGCGGGCGGCGACGTCATCGCCTCCTTCGGCGGTGCCTCCGGCATCGAGGAGGCGCAGGCCTGTACGAGTGTGACCTCGCTGAAGGCCCAGTACAAGAAGGTCATCGACACCCTCAACCTCACCCGCGTCGACTTCGACATCGAAGGCGGCGCGATCGCCGACACCGCCGCCAACGACCGTCGTAACAAGGCGCTCGCCCAGCTCCAGCAGGAGTACGCCGCCGCGGGGCGCAAACTGGACGTCCAGTACACCCTGCCGGCCATGCCGAACGGCCTGGACGGCAACGGGACGAAGCTGCTGTCCAACGCCAAGAGCAACGGTCTCAACGTCAACCTCGTCAACATCATGACGATGGACTACTACGACGGCACCCGGGACATGGGCAAGGCGGCCACCGACGCCGCCGGCGCCCTGCGCACCCAGCTCGGCGCCATCTGGCCGGAGAAGACCGACGCGCAGCTGTGGGCGATGGAGGGCAACACCCCGATGATCGGGGTGAACGACGACGTCAGCGAGATCTTCACCACCGGCAACGCCACCACGCTCGCCAACTTCGCGAAGTCCAAGGGCATCCAGGAACTCGCCTTCTGGGCGCTCGGCCGCGACAAGGCCTGCGCCACCAACGGCCAGCTCTCCGACACCTGCAGCGGCACCCCGCAGAGCGCCTGGCAGTTCTCCAGCACCTTCAACACCTTGACCGGCGGAACCACCCCGCCGCCCACCGGCTCGACCGGCCAGATCACGGGCCTCGGCGGCAAGTGCGTGGACGTCGCCTCGGCGAGCAGCGCCAACGGCACCGCCGTCCAGATGTACGACTGCAACGGCACCACCGCCCAGCAGTGGACCGTGGGTTCCGACAACACCGTCCGCAGCCTCGGCAAGTGCATGGACCTCACGGCGGCAGGCACCGCCAACGGCACCAAGGTCCAGCTCTACGACTGCAACGGCACCGGCGCCCAGGTCTGGCAGCAAGGCAGCGGCGACACCCTGGTGAACCCCGTCTCCGGCAAGTGCCTCGACGTCACCGACAAATCGACGGCCAACGGAGCCCGGCTGCAGATCTGGACCTGCGCGGGCGGCACCAACCAGCAGTTCCACCTCCCGGCCTGACAGGGGGACAGGCCCGCTACCGCCCGGTGCACCTCGTGTGTGCCGGGCGGCAGCGTGTGCGAACCGGGACGGGGACGGCGGTCCCCACCACGCACGGCGCTGGGCGAGGGGCGAGGGGTCGTTCGGCCGGCCCGCGGTTCAGTGCCCTCAGAGCTCACCGATGACCGTGCCGAGTTCGAGCTCGGTGTGGGAGCGCTCCTGGAGTCCGCGCTGCATCAGGGCGCCCACCCGGGCGGCGACGGCGCCGTCGCCCGCCAGGACCTGGAACATACTGCCGTCGACGTGGACGTCCTCCTTGGGCGGGAGACCGGCCGCGTTGATGCGGCGCTTGGCGAGTCGCACCGCCGCTTCCGGGAATTTGGCGATCCGCTCGGCGAGCCGCTCGACGTATGAGGACAACTCCCCGTCCGGAAGTGCCTTGTTGACCACGCCGATGCGTTCGGCCTCGCGCGCGTCGACGTCCTCCGAGCTCAGGATCATCTGCATGGCCTGGCCCCGGCCGGCGAGCCGTACGAGATGCTGGACGGCGCCGGCACCGGTGAAGACCCCGGTGCCCACCTCGATCTGGCCGATGACCGCGCGTTCGAGGGACGCGAACCGCATGTCGCACGCGTACAGGAATTCGGCGCCGGCACCGCGGGCCCGGCCTCCGAGGAGCGCGATCGTGACGGGACGCGCCTCGCTGAGCCGCCGGAACAGCGCGCCGAGGCTCACGTCGTCCGGACCGCCGGACGTGGCGGCAGCCGCCGTGTACTGGGGGATCCGCTTGAGGTCGACGTGGGAGATGAAGAAGTCGGGGTCCGCACTGCGGAACACCACGACGCGCACGTCCCCGTCGGTATCGGTGCTGTCGAGCAGGGCCACGAGATCGGTGACCAGCCGCTCGTCGATGAGGTTGACCGGAGGGTTGTCGATCGTGGCCCACAAGACCCCGTTGCGCAGTTCCGTTCGAATTGTCTCGTACGAGTACGTTGCTGGCACTTGATGCGCCCCCTTCCTGAATCTCACTTGCTTTCTGCAAGCTGTATGAGTCATCCTGGCATTGCGACTTGCGTTTTGCAAGCAACCGGGCGGGAGCCCGGGGCTCCGCGCCCTGCCTCCCCGGCCGGAGCGGCGCCTCCGCCCCGAAGCCCGCGCCGACGTGGTCGGGCATGCCGTCGCCGTCGAAGGGCCGCCGCGTCCGCGGTGCCGTGCCGGGAGAGGCGAGTGCGCCGCGAGGCCGCACCACACCGACCACCCCAGGAGAGAACTCATGGTCCAGCGCACAGACGACCTGATTCACCTGCCCGACGGGACGGTGCTCAGCGCATGGCTGTTCCTGCCGGAGGGCCCCGGGCCCCACCCGGCGGTCACGATGAGCCACGGCTTCGGCGGCACCAAGTACCACCAGGGCATCGAAGCGATCGCGCGCCGTATCGCGGAGGCGGGGTTCGCGGTGTCGCTGCATGATCACCGGGGCTTCGGCGACAGCACCGGAGAGCCTCGCCAGGACATCGACCCCTACCGGCAGATCGAGGACTGGCGGCGGGTCATCTCATACCTGCAGACCCTCGACCCGATCGATGCGGACCGCATCGGCATCTGGGGCTCCAGCTATTCGGGCGGACACGCCCTCGTTCTCGGGGCGACGGACCGCCGGATCGCGGCCGTGTACTCCCAGGTGCCGACCATCAGCGGCTCCCAGAGCAGCCGGCGCCGTGTTCCGCCGCACCTGACCCGTCAGCTCGAGCAGGCCATCGCCGCCGACGAACTGGACCAGGCCCGGGGCAGGGAACCCGCGAGTCAGGCGTTCGTCAGCGACGACCCGACCGTGCAGGCCTCCTACCGCTCCGCCGACGCCATCGACTTCTACCTGCGGCACAACGCGCCGGAGGGCGTGTGGGAGAACCGCGTCACGGTCCAGTCCAACCGGCGCGCCCGTTCCTACGACCCCGGCCACTGGATCGACCAGATCTCGCCGACACCCCTGATGATGCTGGTCGGCACCCACGACACCGTCGCCCCCACCGACCTGGCCCTGAGCGCGTACGAGAGAGCTCTGGAACCCAAGGAACTGGTTCTCGTGCCCGGCGGCCACTTCGATCCCTACCTCGACGGCTTCGAGGCGAGCACCAGCGCCGCCGTGCGGTTCTTCCGCACCCACCTCCGGGCCGGGTGAACAACCGGGTGCGTCCCGCCGGGCCGGGGGAGGAGCGGTGGGACACACCCGTGACGCCGCCGGACAGGAGAACGGCCTCGATCGGCCAGGAGACCCACCTGCTCTACAATCGCAAGTAACACGGAGAGGGGAGTCGCGGTGAAGCGTCAGGAACTGGGCCGGTCCGCCTGCCCCATCGACCGGTCCCTGTACGAGGTCGGCGACACCTGGACTCTGCAGATCCTGCGCGACGCGATGCACGGCGTCACGCGCTTCACGGACTTCAGCAACCACATCGGTCTCGCCACCAACGTCCTGAGCGCGCGCCTGCAGAAGCTCGTGGCCGTCGGGATCTTCGAGATCCAGGAGTCGGCACTCGGCAACTCGCACGAGTACGTCCTGACCGAGAAGGGCCGGGACTTCCACACCGTCCTGGCCGCACTGCGCCAGTGGGGCCAAAAGCACCTCTTCGACGACGACGAGCTCGTCAACCGTGTGGTCGACGCCCGCACCGGCCGGCAACCCCTGCCGGTCGCCCTCACCGCGGACGACGGCCGGGAACTGTCCGCCGACGACATCCTCGTAGTCCAGTCACGGGCGTCGGATCCCATCGAGTCCGCCACGCCGGTCGACACACCACGCCGTCGCCGGTCCCGGGCGTAGGCGACGCCCGATTTCGTACCGGGTGGTGATCCCGGCCCGCACCATACGAACGGTCGCCCTGCCGGGCACATGGTCGTTCACCTCACTGACAAGAGCAGGCCGATCAGGACAGCTCTCCGGCGCGCTGATCGCCACCGGCAGAAGGCGAGACCGGTCCGCGACCCTCGTCTCCTGAACGTCAGCCGTCGGTCCGGCCGTCGCCGGTCTCTCGCCGGTGGTCGTCCAGGGGGGTGGAGCGTCCGGTCCGCGGCCTCTCGTGCAGCAGTGCGTCGATGGAGGCGGTCAGGTCCTCCGTGAAGCGCTCCGTGCTCATCTCCGCCAGTGCGCCGGCCCGGATGACGTACCGGCTGAAGGTGACGCCGACGAGCAGTGCGGCCAGGAACGGCACCCGGTGCTCCAGCGCGTGCTCGCCGAGCAGCCGGCGATAGGTCTCGTCGGTGCGTTGCTGCATGGCGATGTACAGCTGGGCGGCGGCGTGTTCGTCGTCCGCCGCGCTCCGCATCAGGGCGACGAAGGTGTCGGTGCCTTCGGGGTTCTCCAGGCGACGGACGAACTCCTGGGCGATGCGGGCGGCCAGGGGTTCGCCGGAGTCCTCGGCCAGGTCCTCGATGGAGCGGGTACCGGGAACCGCGGCGAGGAACAAATCCTCCTTGCTGCCGAAGTGACGCAGGACCAGTCCGTGCGTGACCCCGGCCCGCTGGGCGATGTCCCGCAGCGTGGCCCGGTTGTAGCCGCGCTCGGCGAAAGCCCGCGCCGCGGCCTCGAGGATGGCGCGGCGGTGCAGCTCCGGATCGCGGACGCGGCGGGGGCGGGCGGGCGGAGTCTGTGCGGTGGACATGGAGTGAAATCTACCGTCGCGGACGAGACCTCCAGTGACCGCTTGGTCATGTGCGCGGAGAGGGCTAGCATCTCTAATGACCACGCGGTCAATAGAGATCCTCACGCCGCTCAGGAGACGAACCGACATGTCCGCCACGCCTCAGGCCGCCTCGCGCGGGTCCTCCGACCAGCAGGTCGTGATCGTGGGAGCCGGCCCGGTCGGTCTCTGGCTCGCCCACGAACTCGCCGTGGCCGGCGTGACCCCCCTCGTCCTCGAACGCGCCCGTCGGCGAAGCCCTCACTCCAAGGCCCTGGGCATCCAGCCGCGCACCATCGAAGTGCTGGCCCTGCGCAACCGGCACAAGGACGTGATCGCCGGCGGCCGCCCCCTGCCGAACTGGCACTTCGGCATGCTCGAGTCGCGCGTCGACTTCCGCGACCTGCCGACCCCCTTCCCGTATCTGCTGGCCCAGCCGCAGTCGGCCACCGAGCGGCTTCTGGAGGGCTACGCCACCGAATCGGGCGTCGAAGTCCGTCGCGGACACGAAGTCACGTCGCTGACCCAGGAGGGCAAGTCGGTGACCGTACGGGTCCAAGGCCCGGAAGGCGCGTACACGGTCGAGGCCGACTACGTCGTCGGCGCGGACGGCGCCCGCAGCGTGGTGCGCCAGGAGGCCGGCATCGACTTCCCGGGCTCCGAGACGTCCGCGTACGGCTTCCTCGGCGAGGTGGTCCTCGACCGACCGCCCCTGACCCCCGGATTCACCGCCCTCAACGAAGCCGGACGCCTCCTCGTCGTGCCGCTGCCCGGTGGAAGGTTCCGCGTCACGGGGTACGACCCGCTAAACCAGACGCGCGAACCGATGACACTGGACGAGCTGCGAGACGCCTCGGTACGCATCGCGGGCACCGACTTCGGCATGCGTGACCCGTCCTGGCTGTCCCGTTTCGGCAACGCGACCCGGTTGGCGGCCACCTACCGCGCGGGCCGGGTGCTCCTTGCCGGTGACGCCGCGCACATCCACTGGCCGGCCGGCGGCGTCGGCCTGAACGTCGGCCTTCAGGACGCCATGAACCTCGGCTGGAAGCTGGCCGCAGTGGTTCAGGGCCGCGCCGATGAGAAGCTCCTGGACACCTATCACGCCGAACGCCGTCCGGTCGGCCGGGAACTCGCCGAGCACACCCTCGCGCAGACGGCTCTCATCGTCGGCCTGACCCCCGAGACCACGGCGCTACGCGCCCTGCTGAGCGAGGCCGCCGCCGGCACGCGTGCCTTCTCCGACTTTCTGGCCGGCAAGCTCTCCGGGCTCGACATCGCCTACCCGCCCGCCGACCCCGGAACACACCCTCTGACCGGCGTCCGCGCCTACGATCCCGAGGGCGAGGGAGTCCTCCCGCTCCTGCACGACGGTCGCGCCGTACTGCTGACGATGGGGGAGGAACCGGTGAACGCGGGCGTGGCCGAGCGGGCGACGAAGGCCGGCATCTCCGTCCATGCCAGCCGACTCGCCGAGACCGGCGGCCCCGCCTGGTCCCACGTCACCGCGGCCCTCGTCCGGCCCGACGGCCATGTGTGGTGGGCAACCGAAGCGGACAGCTCGGGTGCGGAGTTCACGGCCGAGGTCAGCAGGACACTGGAGGAGCTGGCGGTGGTCTTCTAGGCGGGACGAGCGACGGGTCGTGACCCGGGCCGACACGGATGGCCAAGGTGGGCGGCGACCCGGGTGCTCCCGATCGCACGACCGCCCCGCGGGAGGCTGTCGAGCCGGCGACCGTTGCACCCGGCGGCTCGGCCGGCTTCTCCTCGGCGGTCTTCTCACCGCCCGCCGTCACGGATAGTGTCGTTTCCCGATCGGGCCGTTCTTCGATCCCGATTCCTCGATCTCAGTACTCAACGTCTCTGCCGGCGCTGGAGCCGACGCCGACGCGGACCTCGAGTCCGTCCTGTCCGCGTCACCTTGGACGACTCCTGGCGGCGGGGGACGGTGCCCGTGGCGGGCGCCGTCTCCCGGACCGCCCCACCGCGCAGCGGAAGGTTCACCGTGACGCCGCGGCGCCGGCTTCGTCGTACCGCACCGGATCCCGCCCGTTCCGCACGGGGATCGCGCACCACCGTCCCGGCCCGGAAAGGAACCGTCTCCTACCGTTCTGTCCTGCGGACCCCCGGCGCGGCGGCCTTCTTCCTGGCCGCGGTTCCCGCTCGCGTCGGGGTGGCCATGGCCGGTCTCGGCATCGTCTGGCTGATCCATGGGGAGACCGGGTCCTTCGGGGTGGCCGGCCTGGTCACCGGCTCGTTCGCCGTCGCGGAGACCCTGGTGGGCCCGCAGACGGCCCGTCTCATGGACCGTCTCGGGCAGCCGCGGGTCCTCGTCCCCCTCGTGTGCGCCCACGCCGGAGCGATCGCCGCCCTGGTCGCGCTGGCCCTGTCGGGGGCGCCCGCGGGGCCGCTGATGGCGGCCGGCCTCGCCGCCGGGGCGACCGTCCCGCAGTTCGGCGCGCTCTCCGCGGCGCGCTGGTCGGCCCTGCTGCACGGCCGGGACGAACTCACCCCGGCCTTCGCACTCGAAACGATCAGCAACGACGTCGCCTTCCTGCTCGGCCCCGGCCTCGCGGTGCTGACGGCGACCCGGTGGCACCCGGCCGCGGGTACGGTGCTGGCGGGGGCGCTCGTCGTCGGCGCCGGACTGGTCTTCGCGGCACTGCGTCGTACCGCCCCGGCGCCCGCCGCGACGGCCGCCCCGGATCGTACGGCCGCCCGGGATCGTACGGCCGCCCGGGATCGTACGGCCGCCCGTGGACCGGGGACCCTGCTGACCCGGAGCTTCGCCACCCTGCTGACGGTCGATCTGGCCCTGGGCGTCTTCTTCGGCTCGATGCAGGTCTCGGTCAGCGCCTTCGCCGGCGTCCACCACGCCGCCGCGGCGGCCGGGTTCCTGTACGGACTGATGAGCGCGGCGAGCCTGCTGGCCGGTCCGGCCTACGGGCGGCACCACCCGCACAGCCCGCCCGCGGCCCAACTGCCCCTGATCCTGGCCTTTCTGGCCTGCGCGTCGTTGCTGCCGCTCCTGGCCGACACCCCCTGGCAGCTCGGCCTCGCCCTGCTGCTCCCCGGTGCGGGCGTCGCTCCGTGCGTCATCGTCTCCTCGACGCTCGTCGAGTCGGTCATGGACCGGTCCGTCCTGACCCAGGCCTTCACCTGGACGAACTCCGCGAGCGCGGCGGGTATCGCCGTCTCCGCCGCCGCGGTCGGCGGACTCGTCGACGGTCCGGGCAGCACACGAGCCGGCTTCGCCGTCCCCCTCCTCGCCCTGACCGCGACGGCGGCCCTGACCTGGTCCAGCCGTGACGCCCTCACCACGGGCACCCCGGCGTCGAGGCAACCGCCGGCAGGGTCCGATTCGTCGGACCCCGCCCCCTGACGGGTCGACGCTGGGGATCCGGCACGCGTACGGATCAGAGGTGTACCAGACGGATTTGATGTCCCGTCAACAGGTGTTCCTCCGGGGTGTGATGGCGCGGCCGCAGCGTGACCGTCCGGGATCCGCCGGGCGGCGATGTCGGTGCGATGTCGGTCTGGCCGGACGGGTGCCGCCTGAGGCGACAGGGGGTGCGCGGGGTGACCGTGGCGCGGGAGAACGCCAGTGGGGAGGGTTATGCCGGTGGGGGCGCCGGCAGTGGCGCGATCGGGTCCATGAGGTTGGCGGAGGCGCCATACCCTGTCCGTTACAGGAACTGTCCGATCGGATAGTGGTCAATCTCGATCGTTTATGACCGCTTCTTGTAAGAGGGCTTAGGTCCGTGCGCGGGCCATGCAGGATGGGGGCGTGGTAGGCAACCTCCCGGTCATGACGACCAGCTTCGTCGGCCGCGACAGCGAACTCGAGGCAGTCGGAACGGCGTTGGCCCAGCACCGGGCGGTCACCCTCACCGGTGGCGGCGGTGTCGGCAAGAGCCGCCTGGCACTGCGCGTCGCGGAGCAGGTACGGAGTCGGTACGCCGACGGGGTCTGGTGGATCGACCTGTCCAACCTCTACGACGACCGGCTGTTCACCACCACGGTCTGCGACGCGGTCGATCTCCTGGACCACAACCCGCGCTCCCCGGTCGAGGCGCTGCGCGAATGGCTGACCGGCCGGCAAGTCCTGCTCGTCTTCGACTGCTGTGAACGGGTGTTGGCCTCCTGCCTGTCCCTGGTGAGCGAACTCCTGGCTTCCGCACCCCGGTTGACCGTCCTCGCAACCAGCCGACAGCCTCTGGGCGTCCAGGGTGAGCATCGCATCGAGGTCGCTCCGCTCTCCATGGACGACGGCGGCAGCGGAGACGCGGTGCGCCTGTTCCGCGAGCGCTGTGCCACGGCCGCACCCGCGGTGTCCCTCGATTCCCCCGACTCCACGGATGCCGTCACCGCCATCTGCCGCCGCCTGGAGGGAATTCCGCTCGCCGTCGAACTCGCCTGCGCACGCCTGCGGGAGAGCAGTCTCTCGGAGATCGCGGAGCGCCTCGCCTCGCGGCTCGACACTCTCGTGGACGAGACGGCGTGGCCCAAGCGCCACCGAGCCCTTCGCACGGCTATCGGCTGGAGCCACGAACTGTGTTCCCCGCTCGAACGCCTGCTGTGGGCCAGGCTCTCCGTCTTCCGCGGCCCCGTCGAAGCGGCGGACGCCCAGTCCGTCTGCGCGGGCGGCCCTCTCGGGGCCCACGACATCCCCCGGCTTCTCGAGCGGCTGGTCGATCAATCCGTCCTCCAACGGGTGGGCACCCGCTACCGCATGCTCGACACACTGAGCGAGTACGGTGCGATGTGGCTCACGGAGCTCGGCGAGGAGCACGCCCTGGCCCGGCTCCACGCCACGCACTTCGCGACCGTGCTGGCCGAGGCCGAAGCCGGCTGGCTCAGCGGCCAGCAGGTCGCCTGGTACGCGCGGATCTCCGCAAGCCACACCGACATCCGCGCCGCACTCGACCACCTCATCGAGGCAGACCCCGACGCCGCCCTCGAAATGGCCGGCCGGACGGGCCTGTTCTGGCCCTGCTGCGGACACCTTCACGAGTCCCGGGACTACCTCGAACGCGCCCTGGCCCTCGACACGCCCCAGGGGCCGTCCCGCACCCGCGCACTCTGGGCCCTGGGGATCACGCTCACCCTCCAGGGTGACCACCGGGCCGCCCTGCGCATCGGGGAGGAATGCGCCTACGCGGCGCGGCAGGACGGCACCCCGCAGTCCGCGCTCTTCGCCGCCCACACCCTCGGTCTCACCCATCTCATGGCCGGCCGCCCCCAGGCGGCGTACGACGTGAGCGACCACGCGTTGAGCGCCCGCGGCACGTCGCCCCCGTCGGGGGCACCACAGCTGTGCTGCATGGTGATCCGGACGTTCGCCCACTCCGCGCTGGGCCGGCTGGCCGAGGCCTACGAAGCGGCCATCGGTCTGCGCCGTCTCAGCCTCCGGTACGGCGAGCACTGGGCGCGGTCCTACGCGTTTCACCAACTCGCCTTCATAGACCTCCTCCAGGGGCGCGCGCACGACGCCGAACGCCACGCCCGAGCCATGCTCGCCAGCAAGCACAACCTCAACGACAACCTCGGAATCGCCCTGGCGCTAGACCTCCTGACAGGAGCGAACGCAGCTCAGGGCAACGGCATCGGAGCCGCTCGTACATCCGGCACCGGGAACTCCTTCTGGCGCATGCTCGGCCATCCGAACCACGGCACACCCGAGCTCTCCGAGGTTCGGGACCAATGGGAGCTGCAAGCCCGTGAGGCGGCCGGGGACGACGCCTACGACAAGGCTTTTCACGACGCGCTGAACAGCGACGCCGAACTGGGCCTCGCCCTCGTGCTGCAAGGCCCGCCACCCTCCTGACCGTGGCGTTCGTGGTCGGGGGAAGCCTGCGGCGCACCGGTGGATCCGGCCGACCGGTCCGAGGGGCCGGTGCGTGGCGTCCCCCGCGGTGGCGCCGCGGGCCTCTTGACCTTGGCGTGACCATGCCCGACTGTGTGGTGGCCGGGACGCCACTGCACAGGAGTCGCACGTGAGACGCATCAGAAGGCAAGTCGCAGTCGTAGCAGCTGTCATGGCAGCACTGGTCGGGGGCTCGGGAGGAGTGGCGTCCGCTGGTCAGACAACGTTGTCCAAGCCGCGAGCCGCCGAACTCGTCGAAGACCCCACCGAGTTCGTCGACCCGCTCATCGGGACCGGCAACGGCGGTGCGTCCGTCGGAGAGATCAACAACTTCCCCGGCCCGTCGACCCCGTTCGGCATGATGCAGTTCTCGCCCGATACCGAGGGCTCGTACGCCGGGTACCAGTACCACAGCAGCAGGATCAAGGGCTTCAGCCTCAACCACGCGTCGGTCGGCTGCACCGCGTTCGGCGACGTACCGCTGCTGCCGGTCGCGGGCGACATCGGCAACGCACCGTGGGACCGCACCGAGGCGTTCACGCACACGGACGAGAAGGCCGAGGCCGGCTACTACGCCGTGACCACCGGCGACGACGCGAAGGTACGCACCGAACTCACCGCCACCACCCGCACCGGACTGGCCTCGTTCACGTTTCCCGCCGACACCGGGAAGAAGGCGCAGGTCCTGGTCAAGGGCGGTGGCAGCCTCGCCGGCGACAAGGAGGCCGACCTGACGATCTCCGGCGACCGGCGGATCACCGGATCCGCGACCACGGGCAACTTCTGCGGCAAGGGCAACGAGTACACCGTGCACTACGCGATCACCTTCGATCGCCCCTTCGTCGCGCACGGCACCTGGGACGGCAGGACGGTGACCGACGGCGGAGACTCGGTGGACGCCCCCAGGGCGGGTGCCTATCTGACCTTCGACACGGCCGAGGAACGTACGGTACGCGCGAAGGTCTCCATGTCGTACGTCTCGGTCGACGGCGCCCAGGCCAACATGGCCGCGGAGATGCCCGGTTGGAACCCGGACGACGTACGCGAGCAGACCCGGGACCAGTGGAAGCAGGCACTGCGCAAGATCCGCGTCGGGGGTGGCGAGACCGGTGAGAGGAAGATGTTCTACACCTTCCTCTACCACTCGCTGATGCACCCGAACACCTTCGACGACGCCGACGGCCGCTACATCGGCTTCGACGACAAGGTCCGCACGCTGCCCGAGGGCCGCACGCAGTACGCCAACTTCTCCGACTGGGACACCTACCGCTCGCTGGCCCCGCTGCAGGCGATGCTGTTCCCGGAGCAGGCGAGCGACATGGCGCAGTCGCTCGTCCACGACGCGGAGCAGGGCGGCTGGTGGCCGCGCTGGCCGCTCGCGAACGACTACACGGGCCAGATGACCGGCGACAACTCCGTCCCGTTGATCGCGAACCTGTACGCCTACGGCGCACGCGACTTCGACCTCAAGGCCGCCCTGAAGTACCTGGTCAAGGGTGCGACCTCGGTGGACGGCACGCCAGGCGCGTACCAGGAGCGGCCGGGCGTCGAGGACTACATGGAGCGCGGTTACGCGAACAACAGCGTCGTCCGCGGGGACCACGCCCGCGTCGGCGCCTCCGTCACCCTCGAGTGGGCGATCGACGACTTCGCCATCGCACAACTGGCACGGGCCGCCGGTGACCGGGACACGGCCCGCACCTTCACCCGCCGCGGCCAGAACTGGCAGAACATCCTTAACCCGGCGACCGGCTATCTCTCCCCGCGCGGCGAGGACGGTCTCTTCCCGGACGGCCCCGGCTACCAGCCGCCACCGGCGGGCAAGTTCGGCCAGGACGGCTTCGACGAGGGCAACGCGGCGCAGTACAACTGGCTCGTACCGCAGAACACCGGTGGCCTGATCCAGGCGATGGGCGGCCGCGAGGCCACGGCGAAGCGGCTCGACACCTTCTTCGGCAAGCTCAACGCCGGGCCCAACGAGCCATACATGTGGGCGGGGAACGAGGTCGACTTCGGCGTGCCCTGGGTCTACAACCACCTCGGCCAGCCGTGGAAGACGCAGGAGAAGGTCCGGTCGATCGCGACCGGCCTCTTCAGCCCGACCCCCGACGGCGAGCCGGGCAACGACGACCTGGGCGCCCAGTCCTCCTGGTACGTCTGGGCCGCCGTCGGGCTCTACCCCGCCACACCGGGCACCGCCGACCTGTCGGTGCACAGCCCGCTCTTCCCGCGCGTGGTCGTCGACCTGCCGGGCCAGGGACGGGACTTGGACATCCGCGCCCCCAGGGCGGCGGCGGGCACACCCTACGTCCACGGGCTGCGACTGGACGGCCGCGACCATCAGCGCACGTACCTGCCCAGGTCGGCGGTGACCAAGGGCGGTCGACTGGACTTCGAGCTGTCCGGTACACCGGACAAGTCCTGGGCCACCTCAGCGAACGCGGCGCCGCCGTCGTACCGCGACGGCGAGCAGGACTTCCTGGCGTACGCGGCACAGAACCAGGTGATCGCGTCCCCGGGCGGTGCCGGCACGACGGTCACGGTGCACGGACAGCGGCTGGCCGGACACGACCGCACACTGACCCTCGCCGCGGACGCCCCGCCCGGACTGTCCGTGTCGGGGCACAGGATGAACCTCGCTCCCGGCACGGGTTCCGGCACCGCCGAGTTGACGGTGAAGGCGGCGGCAGGGACGGAACCGGGCTACTACGAGGTGCCATTTACCGTCCGCGGCCGTGAGGGCGACGCCGTGCACCGCACCGTGATCGTCCTGGTGGCCGAGGAGGGCGGCGTCACCGCGGCTCTCGGCGACGCGTATGCCACCGTGGGCGTGTCGAGCGACGGCACACCGGCCGAGGCCGACTTCGACGGCGCGGGCAACAGCTACTCGCGGCAGGCGCTCGTCGCGGCCGGGCTCAAGGGCGGCGCGACAACGGACGTTTCCGGTACGAGCTTCGTCTGGCCCGGCACTCCCGCGGGCCGCCCGGACAGCGTGACGGCGGACGGCCGGCGGCTCGACCTCGCCGCCGACACCAAGGACGCCACACGGCTGCTCTTCGTCGGCTCGGCCACGAACGGCGACCGCCGGGGGAGCGCGACGGTCACCTTCACCGACGGCACCACGGCGCAGACGGATCTGTCCTTCGGTGACTGGACCCGACCGGGCGGCGGCACCGATCCGGTCTACGGCAACGCCGTGGTGGCGAAGACGGAGTACCGCAACACCCCGAACGGAAAGGGCGACGCGGCGTTCGTCTTCGCCACCAAGCCCTATGAGGTGCCGGAGGGCAAGCAGATCAAGTCCGTCACCCTGCCCGAGGACGCAGACCTGCACATCTTCGCGCTGGGTCTCGGCTGAGGTCCGCCGCGGGCCGGAGGGCGACCACCGGTCTCCGGCCCGCGGAGCTTCCTGGCACCGTACGCGGACGATGTCGGCCCGGTTCCGGGCCTTCTCGCGCGGGGCCTCTGTACGCAGGTGATATCCGGAAACCCGGCCGCGATCGCGTCGCCTGCCGTCCCGTCCCGTCCAGCACCGCACGGCACGGCACGGCACGGCACCGTAGTCCCGCGGCCGACCGGGTCGTGGCCGACGGGCCGGCACCCGCCTCGACGATCAGATGGCGGTTGCTGTCACTTTTTACCGTCATTTCTTTGACTTCGCCGAGCTGGACTCCTAGGTTGGTACATACAGGTTTTTGTCCCTTTTGTGGGCAAAAGATATAGCTTGGCAATCCGCGGCCCGGCAGGCAAGGCCTCCGGCGACGGACCCCGCACACGGGCTGTGTGTCGGCCCCGATGTGCATGGGCGCTCGCTCTCCTGCGCCCGGCAGCGACATCAACCCTCTGGAGAGGGGATCATCATGCGAGCGAACACTTCACGCATCAGGCGAGTGGCCATTGCCGTCTGCACGGCGCCCATCATCGCCATCGCGGCCGGAGTCGGGGCGGCCAGCGCGGCAAGCGCTCCTGCGTCTGCTCCCGCGGCAACCTCGTCCGTGCACGAAGACGGATGGGGTTGGGGCGGCGGTCACGGCGGCTGGGGCTGGGGCAACGACAGCGGCTGGGGTTGGGGCGGTCACGGCGGTGGCTGGGGCGGCGGCTGGGGCGGCGGCTGGGGTGGCGGCGGCTGGGGTGGGGGCGGCTGGGGCGGCGGCGGTTGGGGCGGAGGTGGCTGGTGACCAGTCATTCGCCACGGCCATCCGTATGACCGGCATGAACTGATGGATCCGGGCGTCCGAGCCCGTGGGACGCCCGGATTTTTGCCGTCTTCCGGGCGGCATTCGCGTACACGAGGGCGTCGAGGCTGTGAGGCGTGATGAAGATCGTCTGCGTGGGTGGCGGTCCGGCCGGGCTGTACTTCGCGATCTCGGCGAAGCTCCGCGACGCCGGACACGAGATCACCGTTCTTGAACGCGATCCGCCCGCGGCCACGTACGGCTGGGGCGTCGTCTACTGGAACGACCTGCTGGACATCCTGCACCACAACGACCCCGAGAGCGCCCGGCAGATCGGCGCCAGATCCGTGCTCTGGCAGGGCCAGGAGGTGTGCCTGCACGGTGCCCGTCACGACGGCTCGGCGTACTTCGGAGGCTACGGGTACAGCATGGGCCGCGCGGCCCTCCTGGAGGTACTGACCCGGCGTGCTTCGAGCCTCGGTGTGGACGTCCGGTACGGGCGGCAGGCCACGGATCCCGCGCACCTGCCGGAAGCCGACCTGGTCGTCGCGGCCGACGGTGCCAACAGCCGGATCCGGCAGTCCCGCTCCGCGCACTTCGCCCCCCGTGTGGAGGTCGGCCGCAATCCTTACATCTGGCTCGGCACGGACAAGGAGTTCGACACCTTCGTCTTCTGCTTCGAGCAGACCTCCGCGGGCTGGATCTGGTTCCACGCCTACCCGTCGGTCAAGGGGATCAGCACCTGCATCGTGGAGTGCTCCCCGCAGACGTGGCAGGGCCTGGGGCTCGACTCCCTCGGCGCCGAGGAGAGCACGTCACTGCTGGAAGGGATCTTCCGGCGGGCGCTCGACGGCCACTCACTGATCAGCAAGTCACGTGGCGAGCCGGCGAGTTGGCAGCGCTTCGCGCACGTCAGCAACCGGACGTGGTTCCAGGACGACACGGTCCTGATGGGCGACGCCGCGCACACCACCCATTTCACGCTGGGGTCGGGTACCCGGCTGGCGATGATCGACGCGATCGTCCTCGCCCACAGCCTCGCGCAGTACCCGGACAAGGCGGTCGCGCTGCGGGAGTACGACCAGCACCGTCGTACCGAACTGCACTCCGTGCAGGCGGGCGCCCGCTCGAGCATGGCCTGGTTCGAACAGCTCGACGACTACCTCGACCGTGACCCGGTGTCCTTCGCGTACGCCATGGCGGTGCGTCAGGGCAACCAGACACCCTGGCGCTACCAGGTGCACCTCGCCACGCAGATGGCCGCGATCCGCCGGGCACGACGGGCCTACGACACCGGCAGACGCTGGTATCTCACCCGCCGGCGAGGCGAGGCCCCGCTGCCCGCGCTGGGAAGAGGCCGGCCCGCCGGGCGGCAGCCGTCCGATGTGAAGGCGCCGCTGCACACCAGCTGACCGTGGACGAACCGGTGAACCGGGTCGAGCCCGGGCGTCCGCCTCCCGGAGGGGTGGGCGAGTCCGTCCGCGAACCCGATGACCCTCACCGCGCCTGGGAGACATGAGGCCGCTGAGGCCTGCGCAGGGGTCCGCCGGCCGGCACCTCCAGCACCGCGCCACGGGCTACGTCCGGATGCGCGGGGTGTGGCCGCGCGCGATGCTTGCCAGCATGACCGAGCGTTCCGTAATCGTCAGCCCACTCGTCAAGGGGGAGGGACGCCAAGTGCGCGTCGACGGGGAGAGCATGGGGGCGGCCTTCAGCCTGCGCGGCCTGGCCGAGATCATGCGGCGGGCCGGGTGGACAGATGTGGATGAGATCGATGTGGCGGACTCGCCGGTCATCGAGTGGCACGGCGGCGGGCCCGAGGTGTGGTCACGGTAGGCGTGAGCGGTCAGACGCGTTGGGCACGGTGGAGGAGGGCGCGCAGTGCCGCGGGGCGCAGCAGCGCGGCCCGGGCGGCGTTCGCTCCGGGCGCCCCGTGGACGCCTCCTCCCGGGTGGGTTGCCGCCGAGGCGAGGTAGAGGCGCTCAACGGGGGTCTCCGGCCGGCCGGTGCCGGGTACGGGGCGGAACACCGCCTGTTGGTGCAGGGCGGTGGTGCCGTTGTTGATGGCGCCGTTGTGCAGGTTCTCGTCCATGGCCTGGAGTGTGGTGGGGGCGAGGATCCGGCGAGCGCCGATCAGTGCGCGGAATCCGGGCGCGAGACGTTCCACCTGCGCCTCGACGCGGTCGGCCATGACCTCCTGCTCACGGACGTCCCATCGGCCGGTGATGCCGTCGCCGCCCGCGTCGGAGGTGATGCGCTGCGGAAGGTGGGTGTAGGCCCAGGCCGATTCGGTGCCGGCGGGGGATCGGCTGGGATCGGCCGTGGTCATCTGGCCGACGAGGGCGAACGGCTCGTCGGGGACCTGCCCCATGGCGATCTGGGAGGCGAACCGGGTGAGGCCGTCGACACCGTCCGCCACGTGGACCGTCCCCGCCCCGGAGGCCTGCGGCGCGTCCCACGGCACCGGGCCCGTCAGCGCCCAGTCGACCTTGAACGTCGCGAAGTCCCACTGGAAGCGTTCCAGGTCGCGCAGGAGGCGGCCCGGCAGGTGTTCCTCGTCGACAAGGCCGCCGTAGAGGACGGGCGCCGACACGTCGGCCAACACGGCCCGCCGCGCCGCGACGGCTTCCCCGGCGGCCGTCTCGACACCGACGGCCGCTCCGCCCCGTACGACGACGGACGCGACGCGCTCGCCGCACCGCAGCGTGCCCCCGCGGCGCCGGAGGCGGGTCACGAGAGCCGCCGTCAGGGCGCCGGCGCCGTCCACGGGAACCGGGAAGCCATGGCTCTGTCCGAGCATCGACATCAGCCATCCGAAGCCACCGCTGCCGGCGGCCTCGGGGGCCAGGTCGGCGTGGAGGGCGTTGCCGGCCAGCAGGAGGCGTCCCCCTTCCCCCGCGAACTCCTCTTCGCCCATGCGGCGCACCGGCAGGGACAGATTGCGGGCGAGCCGCAGGCCCCCTGCCGCACGCAGCCTCGCGGCCAGGCGGAGTCCGGCGCGGACCGGGGGAAAGGGCGTGAACATGGCCCGCACCAGGTCCGGCCCGACACGGCTCCACACGTCGTACATGTCCTGCCAGGCGCCCGCGTCGGCCGCCGCGAACTCCGCCAGCCCGTCCGCGGTGTCCCGCACGCGGCGCTCCAGCACGGCGCACCGCCCGTCCCTCAGCGGGTGGGCCAGCACGCGCGGGGCCTGACTCCACCGCAGTCCCTCCGCGGCGAGGTCGAGGTGGGCGAGGACCGGTGAGGCGGCGGCCAGTGGGTAGAAGGCGCTGAAGAGGTCCGAGACGTAGTCGGGGTGGACGCCGCGGTCGCTGCGGACCGCGCCTCCCGGCTCCTGCTGGGCTTCCAGGACTTCCACGCTCCAGCCCGCGTCCACCAGCAGGTTCGCGGCCACCAGCCCGTTGGGGCCGGCGCCGATCACCACCGCGTCAGGCATGCCGGGTCCGCTCGTGCGGCTCTTCCACGACCCTCGCGAGGCGGGCGAGCATGCCCCGGTGCCGGAGTTGCAGCAGCGCTTCGGTGGCGGGGTTGTGGAGGGTGCCGCCCAGGCCTCTCAGAGGGTGTTCGTCACAGATGACGAGGGTTTCCTCACCCCAGGGCCGGAGTTCGAGGAAGATCCTGGCGCTGCCCAGCGACTTGAACGAAGCCTCCAGTTCCAGCTCCCTGCCCGCTTCGCTGTGGCGCACGGTCGTGATCCCGTCCGTCGACCAGGGCCCCAGCCGCACGGTGTACCGGATCCGCGACCCGATCTCGGGCCAGGACTCGTCCAGGGGCGTGGAGCGGGAGGGCCCGACCACCCAATCCCCGTACCGGGTGGGGTCGGCGAGTACCGCCCACACGGCCCGCGGGGGAGTGTGAACCAGCTGATGACGGACAGCCATGCGACAAGACCTCCTGCCATGACGGACCACGGGCGGGCAGGCGTACGGCGCCGGGCCGGCCGGCCACACGACCCGGTCGGCGTGGGCGTGAGAGCCCTGCGGTCCCGGGTGACCCGGCACAACGGCCGAGGGCTCGGTCGAGGGGGCTGGGAGCTTTGCGCGGCTCGGTCTGGCCGCGCAGCCCACGATCGCCATCGTCTTCGCGCAGCCCTCGGGCATCCCCCGGTGCGCCACCGGGGCATGCCACGCACGCGGGTCAACCTCGACGGGTGACGGGTGACGGGTGACGGGTGACGGGTGACGGGTGACGGGGTGTCCGAGTGGTGCGGAGTGTCAGCGGGGCCTGCGTCCGCTGGGCGGATCCTGGGGGTCGATGCCGGTGGTGGCGGACGCGTCCTTGGATCCGCTGGGGCGCCGCGAGCGGCCCTTGGGCCCGGTGTCGTGCATGCCCGTCTCGTCACCGCCCCTGCTCTGCTGTTCTCCGCGGTCGCTCGTGCTCTTCACGGACTTGCCGTGCGGACTTCCGGCCTCTTCCTTGGAGACCTTGCGGCCCGGACCCTTTTGCGGAGTGTACTGGTCGGGATGGAACGAGCGGTGGGCGCTCGGGTTGTCCTGTTGACGGGTCTCGTCGACGTCCGGGGACCAACCGTGCTGGTGGGTTCCCTTGTGCGGACCGGGACCCTCGCCGTGCGGGGGCTGGGACGACTTCGGCTGCTTCGCCATGGCTGGCCTGCCTGCCTCTTCTGCACCGGGGACGGACCGTGTCCGCTCCGGGGATCACGGAACTCCCGGCGCCGATGTGGTTGGCACCGGTAGCGCTTGCTACCAGTAGTGCTTGCGTCCGCCGACGCCGTGGCCCAGGGAGCCCACGATCCACAGGACGGCTCCGATGACGACGAGGATGACGCCGATGGTCCACAGGATGCTGATTCCGGTGACGAAGCCGATGACGAGCAGAATGACGCCGAGGACGATCATGGAGCCCTCCGATTTTCGCTGATGGCTCTTCCCGACCAGAGTAGGCACGTTCGCGCCCTTCCGCGCAGCGGTTCACTGGCGACCGGAACTCGTCGAAGCGGGTGTTTCCGAGTCAGGAGCACGTGAATTCCGAAGACTGCGGCGGTGAGAATCCGTATACCCACCTCCAATTGGAGGGGAGGGTCCCGTACCTCGGTGCCTCACGCGGAAGCCTTCACCGGGCCGGCCTCCGCGCTGTCGAGACCGTGAACGCCACGCGTGCCACCGCCCTGACGGACCGTAGCCGCCCCGCACCGAAGCGCGTCGGCAGCCATAGGAACACGAAGTGCACGTCGGGCCATCCTGGCGGATGATGATCCCATTGCCGGTTCTCTCCCCGGATTGCGAGAGGTACGCCGCACCGCGTTTCTCCCTGTCGAGGACGGGCACTCGGTTCAGGTATCCGAGAGATGTCGGGTATCCCAGAGACGACGGATGAGCCGGGCTTCCAGCGGGCTCGGCGCAGGAAGAAGATGAAGTGTTGTGAGCACTGAGGTCAGCAGGAAGATCGCCACGCGTCGGCCGGAGACAGGCTGGGCGGAAGCGCGTCGTCGGCACGGGAGCGGAGTGCGTACCTGCGTTCCCGCGACAGCCGCCCTCGCCGCACGGCGGGACCAGGCGGACAGCCCCGAGGGGAACATCGTCAGAGGTGAGGACTGAACCCTCGTTCCGGGAATTGGTGCGAAGGGCCGATGAGGAAGGCGACTTCCTCGCCGGCCCTTTCTCTGTTTTTTCCGCGGTCGGTGCGGGCGTGACGCGACCCTCGTAATGCGGTGAGGCATCGACATCCGTCTCCGTCACTTCCCCGGTGCGGTGGTGCCCGGGGACGCGATGAATATCGCGGTTTCAGGGGCGGTTTTCCGGGCGGCATCGCCCTTCTCCCCGGCTGCCCGAAACGGTGAGCGCCATTGCCGTGAGACGGTGACCGCCCACCTCACCTCAACGGCCCAAGGGCCCGAGGGGACCGGTCGGTCTCCTCCGAGAGGGATGTGCTCTGTGGCTGGTGAGGTCGTTTCGGACCGTTTGATCGGTCTGTTGTCCGTCCGAGGCGAGGATCTGGGCGCCGACTGGGCGGACAAGGTCACCGGTTCGCTGGGCGGCCGGGTGAGCCGCGCGGAGGTCTATCGCGAGCTCCAGGAGATCTACGTCAGGAACACGAACGCGCCCTGGCCCTGCAACGCACCTTCCTGCCCGCCACCTTGCCCCGGATCCCCGGGACCGAGATCGCCGCCCGCTACCTGCCCGCCGCGTCCATGACCGAGATCGGCGGCGACTTCTACGAAGCCATCTCGACACCGAACGGGGCCTCCTCCTCGCGGTCGGCGACGTGGTCGGCCACTCCCTGCAGGCCGCCATGGTCATGGGCGAACTCCGCCACGCCCTGCGCGCCTACGCCGCCCAGGACCACCCCCCGCACATCCTGCTGGAGCACCTGGACCACCTCCTGGGACTGCACCAGCCCGGATGGACCGCCACCGTGTGCATCGTGCTGATCGAACCGGGTAACACAGGCCTGCGCGTCGCGAACGGCGGTCATCTGCCACCCCTGCTCCTCGCCCCCAGCGCCGCGTCCCGCTACCTGCGAGAACACGGCCCCTTGCTGGGCCTGAGACTGCCGCAGCCCCCCGCCGTCAGCCACTCCGTCGAGCCGGCAGCCGGCTCCTCATGATCACCGACGGGCTCATCGAGACCCGGGACAGCAACCTCTACGAACGCCTCGAGTTCCTGAGCGGCGCCGCCGCGGCCGGCCCCGAGCAACCCGACGCGTTGTGCACCAAGGTGCTGGAGACCTTCGGCGCGGATTCCGAAGACGACATCATCGTCTTCGCGGGCCGCCCGCACCCACCCGAACTTCCGTGATCGCCGGTCGGGTTCCCCCACGGACCTGGGCAGTCAGGACTCGTCGAGCGTCCGGTCCACGGGCTGCCCCGGCCCCTCACCCTCGAGAGCCGGTACGGCCTCCGCCTCCGGCTCCTCCTCACCGGCGTGGGCACGGAGATGACCGACCACCGTGTTCACGACGGCGACCAGCGGCACGGCGACCACGGCACCGCCGATCCCCGCGACCAGGCCACCGGTGGCCACGGCCAGGACCACGGCCAGGGGGTGGACCCGGACGGCCTGTCCCAGGATGAAGGGCTGGAGTACGTGCCCCTCGATCTGCTGCACCAGGAGCACCACCAACAGGACCATGAGCGCGGTGAACACGCCCTGCGTGACCAGGGCGACCACGACCGCGATCGCGCCGGAGGCAACGGCACCGACCAGCGGCACGAACGAGCTCAGGAAGATCACCACGCCGATGGGGACGGCGAGCGGCACGCCGAGGAAGTAGATGCCCACTCCGATGAAGAGAGCGTCGATGAACGCGACGATCATCGTCCCGCGCGCGTACGCGGTGAGTGTCCGCCAGGCCAGCGGGCCGGCCGAGGCCACCCCGGGCCGGGCCTCGGCCGGGACCAGCTTGAGGGTCCATTGCCAGATGCGCCTGCCGTCGTACAGCAGGAAGAGCGTGGAGAACATCGTCAGCAGCACGCCGGTGAGGACCTCGGCCAGCACGGTGACCCCTTGGAGGCCTGTCGAGGTGATCTGACTCGTGCTGGTGCCGATCGCGTCGCTCAGATTCTTCGCCACGTCGTTGATCTGCTGCTCGGTCACGTGGAACGGGCTGTCGAGCAGCCACTGTTTCAGCTGTTCGACTCCGTCCTGCAGGCGGCCGGACAGACTGTCGAGGTTGTCGAGCACCTGCCATACGACGAACCAGGCGACCAGCCCCAGCACGAGGAACCCGCAGATCGCGGTGACCGCGGTGGCCAGTCCCCGGGACAGCCCGCTGCGATGCAGCCGCGAGACCGTCGGCTCGAGCAGCGCGGTGATCAGCAACGCGACGACGAAGGCGAGAACGGCCAGCCGTACGGAGCCGATCACCCGCATCAGCACCCACACCGCGGCGGCCAGGACCAGGAACCGCCAGCCGGCCTCGGCCGCCACCCGCACGCTCCACGGAACCGCGCCGGCCGGGTCCGGGTCCGGTCTGCGCGGACGAGCCGGTCGGATCTCCGCCGGCCGCTCCCCGCCGGTCATCGCCTCGTGGTCCGCGACATGGCCCGCCCGGGCCTGCGCACGGCGTTCACCGAGCGTGGCCGCGCCGTTCTTCACGCGATCGAGCCATCCGTGGATCCGGGGCATCCGAAACCTCCCTTTGCATCGGTGGCCTTGTGCCCCCGTTCCGATCGATCAGCCACCTGCGGGACTGCGCGCCTGATATCGCCCGTCGGCCCGCGCATCACCTCGCCGCCGGCTGCCTCTGACGTCGCCGGCGGATGCCCGGGCTGGTCCGGTCCGCGCACACCCGTGACCCGGGCACGAACGCGTTCCGGCCGACCGTCAGGAGCACCCACGCGACGTCGGGAGCGAGGGTCGGACAGTGGCGCCCTGGCAGTGGCGTACACGGGGCGGACAGGGCGGGTGCGGCTCTCTCCGGCCGGAGGTGCGCACAGGGGGCGGACTGAGGCGGGTCAGCTTCCCGGCCGAGGCGTCCGCAGGGCGGACAGGGCCAGGTCAGGTCCCCGGCAGGGGCGTACGCAGGGCGGACAGCCCCTGGTCCCACGCGGCCTCGATGTGGGCGGCGAGCCGGTCCTCCAGCAGAACGGTCGCCGCGCAGCCGAAGGCGATGTCGGCCTCCAGCTCCGGTTCGTCGGCGAGGAGGCCGCCGATGACCTCGTGCCGTACGACCTGTTCGTGGACGGCGTCGGCCTCGACATGCTCGGCGTAGAAGTGCTCGGCCGCGGGGCCCGCCCCGCACCTGCGCATCGCTCTGGCGAGACGGCGGGAGCCGGGGGAGGAGGTGACCTCGACGCAGGCGAAGTGGCCGACGAGCGCGCCGCGCAGCGCCCGGTGCAGGCCGAACAGCGACATCAGGTTGACGGTGGCGAGCAGTGGGGCGGGTGCCTGGTCGAGGTAGCGGCCGTACGCGGGGTCGAGACCGAGGTCGCCCATGAGGTCGGCGTAGAGACGGGCGTGGATGCGGTCGGCGCGGCCCGCGCCGAACTCGTCGTACTCGATGGCGACCATCGCGGCCTTGGCCCGGCCGGTCAGGCGTGGGATGACCCAGGCGTGCGGATCGGCTTCCTTCAGGTGGTAGAGCGAACGCAGCGCGGCGTACTCGCGCAGCTGCCAGAGCTCGCCGGTCGTTTCGAGTCGGTGACTGAGGCTGCCGGTGAGGTCCACGGGTTCGACGAGCAGCGGCGCGAAGGCCTCCTCGACGGTCCGGGGGGCGCGGGCCAGGGCGGCTCGCAGGGAGTTCCGGAACAGGGTCTCCAGGCTCTGGCGCAGACGCAGCAGTTCCGGATCCCATTCCCGGTCGTCGGCGACGCCTTCGAAGCCCCGGTAGTGCAGCTCGTACAGCAGGTGCAGGGCCAGCTGAAGGTCCTCGCCCCAGGGATCGGCCTGCCGTACCGCGTCCGGTGCGTGGGCGGGGGGCAGACCCGTGCGCAAGGACGCCACGACCGCCCCTGACAGCTCGCCCCGCCCCTCGACCAGCCGGGCGCCGACGGCAGACGAGGAGGCGGTGATGCCGGGCGCGGTCATGGTGAACTCCTGTCATCCGGAGCGGGCCTGGTCGCGCGACCGTCGTGGCCTCCACGGGCCTGCTGCGCGTGTTCGTCGGAGGCGGAGGCGTCGACGGCCTTCTCGCGGGGCCGGTGGCTCGTGTCGCACCAGGGGTACGTCCGGCTGCGGCGGCATGTGCAGATCGCGACCATGAACCGTTCCGAGCGGGCGACCGTGCCGTCATCCAGGACGATCTCCACCGGCCCCTCGACCAGGACAGGCCCTTGCGGGTCGACACTCACCCGGCGAGCCCGGCAGACCGGTACGGCACCGGTGGTGTGGTCAGAGGGCCTGGGCACGGATGATCACCAGCTCTTCGCGCTCTTCGCCGACGTCGGCGAGCCCCTGCCTCTCGAGCCAGGGCCGGCGTGAGCGCAGGACCGGCCCCCAGGGCACGAATGTCCTCGCGGTGGTCCGTCCTGCCAGCCCCGCCTGTCGCAGCCGTCTCAGCGTGCTTTCGGCCCCGCACATCGCGGAATGCACCATGAGCAGGACGCCGCCGCGGCGCAGCAGGCCCGGGGCGCTCGCGCAGATCCGGTCGATGACGAGCCGGCCGTCGGGGCCGGCGTCCCAGGCACGCGCCGGACCGCCGGTGGGCGGCCGGACCTCCGGCGACGGGACGTACGGGGGATTGGCGAGGACGATGTCGTATCGTCGGCCGCTCGTGCGGGCCGTGAAGTCGCCGTGCAGGACCCGCAGGGGCAGGCCTTGCGTCAGGGCGTTGAGGCGGGCGGCGGCCACCGCCCGCCAGGACACGTCCACGGCGGTGACCCGTGCCCCTCTGCCTGCCGCGCTCAGCGCCAGGACGCCCGTCCCGGTGCCGATCTCCAGGACCTCGGTCGAGGGGTGTACGTCCTCCATCGCCAGGGCGCCGGCGAGGAGCCGGGTGTCGGCCTGGGGCCGGTACACACCGGGCAGGGTCAGCAGGCCTGTGGGGAGTGTCGCTTCTCGAGCAGTAGTCGTGGCGGGCACCGCGTACCTCTCTGTTCTGTGCGTCCGCAGTGCGGAGCTCGCTGGGTGAGGTGTCAAGTCCGAGCGGGGCCGCGCGAGGATTCCACGTGCCCCGCGGCACTCGTGGCGGTCCTCGATGAGTGCCGAGCAGGCGTGGTGCGGTCAGTGCCGGGGCTGTCGGTCCGTGTCGTCGTCGGGGGTCTGCCAGGAGTCCTGTCGGGCTGCTGCCTGTGGGTTCTGTTCCGCTGGGGCGGCGCCGGGATCCTGGCGGCGTGCGGTGCGCCGGCTGCCGTACCAGAACGCGCCGATCAGGAGGGCGGCCAGCACCAGGCCGGCGACGATCAGGGGGAGCGACGACGAGCCGTCGGCGGCGAGAACATACGAAGAGATCATGACGGCCGTCTACCCGTTCTCCGGCGTCCCTCACGGAGGGCGACCGGGTATTCCGCTGAGGACGATCGTCCGCCACGCACGGTGATGGGGTCGGGGGAGGCAACCCACTGGGCGGAGCCATCCGAGCCGGCGCGCGCGTGCCGCTGCGCACGAGCGACCTCCGCGGCATCCGCCCGGCTCTTACTGCCCACGGTCGACGGTCCACTCGTCCTGTCCATGGTCCCCGGTCCTGTCCCCGGTCCACGGTTCCCGGTCCTGTCCCCGGTCCACGGTTCCTGGTCCACGGTTCCCGGTCCTGTCCCCGGTCCACGGTTCCCGGTCCTGTCCCCGGTCCATGGTTCCCGGTCCTGTCCACGGTCGACGGTCCGAGGTGCCCGGGTGCGGGACCTCGGCGCGACGGACGAGGAACGGTCCGCCCCCCATCCCGCGGGGAGCGGACCGTGCCGAGGACCCGTCGGCGGGTCAGAACGGGGCGCGCACGGAGAACCTGTCAGGTGCTCGCCGGGCGCGCCCGTCCATCAGGAGCAACCCGCCGGCGTCGGTTGCGACGCGTCGTGGATCAGCGCGTCGTGGGCCGCCTTCAACCGCTTCACATCGGGCTTGACCACCTTGCGGTCGTACGTCATCAGCCCGTTCAGCTCGCCCTCCACGTCCGAGATCTGGGTGTAGACGGCGCCGTTGCCGCCCTTGCAGGCGAGCTTGTGCACCTCGTCCAGACGGGCCAGATAGTCGTCGGTGTACGTCGCCGGGTCCACGTCCACGTAGGACTGCTGCACCGACCAGGCATGACCGGGCACCGCGAGCCCGAGACCCCCGTACTCACCGCTGACCAGGGCCCGCTTCCCGTCGGGATTCGGTGGCAGCGCGGGGCTCGGATAGCCGTGCTCGTCGATGATGTCGCCGGTGCCGCCGTCCACGCCGAGATTGATGCCCGACATGGAGTTGACGAGGCGCGTCGGGTCCCAGGACTTGGCCTGGTCGGCGATGCGGGCCTCGTCGTACTGGCCCCAGCCCTCGTTGAAGGTCACCCACATGACGACCGACGGGCTGCTGATGTGCTCGTCGATCATCTGCTTCATCTCGCGCTCGTACTCGGCGCGGGACGCGGCGTTCGGGTCGACCCCGGCGGTCATGGCGGGCATGTCCTGCCAGACCATCAGGCCGAGCCGGTCCGCCCAGTAGAACCAGCGGTCGGGTTCCACCTTGATGTGTTTGCGGACCGCGTTGAAGCCCATCTGCTTGTGCATCTTCAGGTCGTACGCCAGGGCCTCGTCGGTCGGCGCGGTGTGCAGACCGTCGGGCCAGAAGCCCTGGTCGAGGGTGGCCATCATGAAGACGGGCTTGCCGTTGAGGACGGTGCGCGGGGTTCCGTTCACCTGTTCCACGGCGATGGACCGCATCCCGAAGTAGCTGCCGACACGGTCGGCACCGACGGTCACCTTCAGGTCGTAGAGGAAGGGGTCGTCGGGTGACCAGAGGTGCGGATCGCTGATCTTCAGGGTGAGCGGCTGTCCGGTGCGGCCGGCCAGGGTGGCGACCCTGCGGTGTCCGGCGTACGCGGTCGCGGTGACCGGCACGCCGTCCCGAACGCCCTGCGGCTCGACGGTGAGCCGGCTGCTCTTGACGTCGGGCGTCAGCTTGAGCGAGTCGACGTGGTCGGTGGCGACCGGCTCCATCCACACCGTCTGCCAGATCCCGGAGGACGGCGTGTACCAGATACCGCTGGGGTCGAGTCGCTGCTTGCCCACCGGCGGGTTCTCGCCGCCCTGCGCGTCGGTCGGGTCGTAGACGCCGACGATCAGTTCCTGGGTACGGCCAGGCTTCAGCGCGGCGGTGACGTCGGCGCTGAACTTGTCGTAGCCGCCCTGGTGTTCGGTGACCTTGGTGCCGTTGACGTAGACCTCGGCTTTCCAGTCGACGGCGCCGAAGTTGAGCTGGAGGCGCTTGCCGGAGCCGATCCGCCAGTCCTTTGGGACCGTGAAGGTGCGGCGGTACCACATACGGTCCTCGTGCCGTTCGATGCCGGAGAGCTGGGACTCCACGGGGTAGGGCACGAGGATCTTCTCGGCGAGGTTCCTGCCGACCGGCGGCTGGTCACCGGCCTTGGCCGCGGCGAACTGCCACGAGCCGTTCAGGTTGCGCCAGTTGTCCCGGGTGAGCTGGGGCCGGGGGTACTCGGGGTGGGCGTTGCGCGGGCCGACGTCGTCGGCCCACTTCGTGCGCAGCTGGTAGGTGGAGTGGTTGGAGCCGCTGCTCCAGAAGGCGTTGACAACGTTGCCGTTCGTGCCGGAGAGGCCGCCCTTGCCGTCGTAGCGCAGGTCGGCGGTGCCTCGGGCTGTGCCGGTCTTGTTGCCGACGACGGGTTCCTTCAGGCTGACGAGCAGCGACTTCGGGTCGGCGGGGTCCAGTTTCGCCGTGGACAGAGGCCACTTGGCGCCTCCGATGACCGCTTCCACGTGGTCGGTGAGACCGGCCGGGGGTGCGGTCAACGCCTGGGCGAAGTCGAGGCGCAGGGTACGGCCGTCCCCCTGGACCGTGGTCGCGATGGCGCCGTCATAGGCGTATCCGTCGGGCAGCCGGAGTGCCGACTGCGGGACGGCCTTCTTGGTGCCGCCCGGCGGGGTCCAGCGCAGGTGGAGGTTGGAGCCGCCGAAGTGCTCGAAGTACTCGACCTTGATGTCGTAGGCCCGTCCGGCGGTCAGGTCGAGGGGCTGGGAGGTCTGTTCCCGGTCCCAGTCGTCGACCCAGTGGTCGATGGCGAGCTGCCCGTCGACCCAGAGCCGGAATCCGTTGTCACCGATGATCGAGAAGGTGTGGGCGCCGGTCTTCTCCGGGACGATCCGGCCGGTCCAGCGGACGTTGACGTCGTCCGACTGTCCGGTGGCGAAGGCGAGTCGCGGCTCCAGGTTGTCGAAGTCGAGGTTGGTGTCGAATCCGGTGGCCTTCAGCTCGTGGAAGTCGAAGGCGCCGGGGGCGGACTGGGTGTAGTACTCGCCTTTCAGGCCGTGGACCTCCACGGGGTCGCCGGCGGCTGTGGCGGCGGGGGTGGCGGTGAGTCCCGCCAGGCCTAGCACCGCGACGAGCAGGAGTGCCATTCGGGTTCGGAGTCTTCTGATGCGCACGGATCCTCCTTGGCTGAGGAAGGGTGGCGGCTCGTTGCTTCAGTCTGTACAACGTTGGAAGGAACGGGAGTTGGCATCACAGCACGGGTCCCGGCCTCTGTCCAGGGTCATGACAAACGTACTGGTGGCAGGGGCGCACATCGATGGAGAGGAGATCCCTTGCGGGTCAGCCTGAAGGACGTCGCGGAGCGCGCGGGCGTCTCGATCAAGACGGTTTCGAACGTCGTGAACAACTATCCGCACGTCACCCCCGCCATGCGGGCCCGGGTTCAGGAGGCCATCGACGAGCTGGGATACCGGCCGAACCTCACGGCGCGCCACCTGCGCAAGGGCCGCACGGGCATCATCGCCCTCGCCATCCCCGAGCTGGGCAACCCGTACTTCGCCGAGCTGGCCGGAGCCGTCGTCGACGCCGCCGCCGAACACGAGTTCACCGTGCTCCTCGACCACACGCGGGGCGACCGGGAGCAGGAGGTGCTGGTCAGCCAGGGTTTCCGGGCCAACGTGATCGACGGACTGATCCTCAGCCCGCTGGAGCTCGAGGCCGAGGACCTGCGCTCGCGTACCGACGACGTGCCGCTCGTGCTGCTCGGCGAGCGGGAGTACGAGCTGCCCTACGACCACATCGCGATCGACAACGTGGCGGCCGCGCGCAGTGCGGTACGTCATCTGCTGGGCCGCGGACGCTCACGGATCGCCTACCTGGGGGCCCGTACGGATTCGGCCAACCGGCCCGCCCATCTGCGGCTGGCGGGCTGGCGCGAGGAACTGACGGAGGCCGGGGTGCCGGCGCCGGACGATCTGGTGGTGCCGGTCGGTGGCTGGGACCGGGACGAGGGCGCGCGGGGGATGGCCCGGCTGCTGGATTCCGGAGTGCGTCCGGACGCCGTTTTCGCGTACAACGACCTGGTCGCGATCGGTGCGATGCGCGTGCTGCACGAGCGCGGTCTGCGGGTGCCGTGGGACGTGGCGGTGGTCGGCTTCGACGACATCGAGGAGGGGCGGTTCGGCGCCGTCACGCTGACGACGATCTCGCCGGACAAGCAGGCCATCGCGCGGATGGCGGTGGCCTCCCTGCTGCGCAGTCTGTCCGGCCGCACCGAGCCCGGTGGGCGTGAACTGACCGCGGATTTCCGGCTGGTGGAGCGCGAGAGCACCCTGGGGCGGCGCTGACGAGATTTCGGACCGAAGGCTTTACAGCGTCCTTCCAACGATGTAAAAACCTCCCCGGAACGACGTGTACACCGAGTTGACCGCAAGAGCCGATCACCCCCCGGGAGCGCTCTCAGCGCCGGGGCCGCGCCGTTTGGGGACTCCATGAAGCCGATCGCACCTCGTCACCGCACCTCCGCCAGGACCCTCCTCGCCACCGGCCTCATCACGAGCCTCGCGCTCGTCTCCGGATGCGCGAAGTCGGAGGACGACTCCGCCGACAAGGACAAGAGCTCCACCAGCCAGGGTGACTCGGGACAGGTCGTCGCCTCGCCTTCCACGGGGTCCGGCCCGACCTGCGCCATAGACGCCTACGGCGCACAGAAGACCGACCTGAAGACGGCCACCGTCGGCTTCTCCCAGTCCGAGAAGGAGGCCAACCCCTTCCGGATCGCCGAGACCGCGTCGATCAAGGCCGAGGCGAAACAGCGGGGCGTGAAGCTGCTGACGGCCAACGCCCAGTCGCAGTTCTCCAAGCAGATCAGCGACGTCCAGGACCTCATCGCCAAGGGCGCCGACCTCCTGGTGATCGCACCGCTCAACTCGGACGGCTGGGAGCCGGTCCTGCGCTCGGCCTCCGCCAAGCACATCCCGATCATCACCATCGACCGCAAGATCAACGCCGCCGCCTGCAAGGACTACGTGAGCTTCATCGGCTCCGACTTCGTGGAGCAGGGCAAGCGGGCCGCGGACCGGATGATCGAGGCGACCGGCGGCAAGGGTGAGATCGCCATCCTGCTGGGCGCGGCGGGCAACAACGTGACGACCGAGCGCACCAAGGGGTTCGAGGAGCGCGTCAAGGAGAAGGCGCCCGGCCTCAAGATCGTCTTCAAGCAGACTGGTGAATTCGCCCGGGAGAAGGGCCAGTCGGTCACCGAGAACCTCATCCAGTCCAAGCCCGGCATCACCGGGATCTACGCCGAGAACGACGAGATGGGGCTCGGGGCGGTCAACGCCCTCAAGGGGGCCGGCAAGCAGCCGGGCGCGGTGAAGATCGTGACGATCGACGGCACCCGCAACGCCGTCCAGGGCATCGTCGACGGCTGGATCGACGGTGTCGTGGAGTCCAACCCCCGCTTCGGACCGCTCGCCTTCCAGACCCTGGACACCTTCACCAAGGGGGAGAAGGTCGCCCAGGACATCGTCATCCAGGACAGCGAGTACACCACCGCCAACGCCAAGTCGGACCTGGGCAAGGCCTACTGACATGTTGTCGGTCACCGGCCTCTCGAAGACCTTCCCCGGCGTGAAGGCCCTGTCCCAGGTGGACTTCACGGCCCGCGCCGGGGAGGTGCACGCACTCATCGGCGAGAACGGCGCGGGCAAGTCGACCCTCATCAAGGTCCTCACCGGGGTCTACCAGCCCGACGAGGGCGAGGTGACGTACAACGGTGCCCCGGTCCGCTTCGCCACACCCCTGCACGCGCAGCACGCGGGAATCTCCACCATCTACCAGGAGGTCAACCTCGTCCCGCTGATGACCGTGGCCCGCAACCTCTTCCTCGGCCGGGAGCCCCGCAACCGGCTGGGCCTGATCGACTTCCGGCGCATGCACCGGGACGCGGACGAGGCACTGCGCGAGCTCGGACTGCGCGTCGACGTACGCCGGCCGCTGCGTGAACTGGGCGTCGGCGCCCAGCAGATGGTGGCGCTCGCCCGAGCGGTCTCCGTCGACGCGCGCGTGGTCGTCATGGACGAACCGACCTCCTCGCTCGAACCGCGCGAGGTCCGGACCCTGTTCGGGGTGATCCGGATGCTGCGCGAGCGGGGCATCGCGGTGATCTACGTCAGCCACCGGCTCGACGAGCTGTACGAGATCTGCGACGCGGTCACCGTCCTGCGCGACGGCAAGGTCGTGCACACCGGCCGCATCGCCGAACTCGACCGGCTGAGGCTCGTGGCACTCATGCTGGGACGCGAGATCACGGACGTACGCGAGGACGGCCTCACCAAATTCGCGGGCGGCCACGAGACCGAGACCGAACCCGTCCTCGAGGCGACGGAACTGACCGTACGTCACCAACTGGACGGCGTGTCGGTCTCCGTACGTCCCGGCGAGGTGGTGGGGCTCGGCGGCCTGCTCGGGTCGGGCCGTACCGAGACCGCCAAGGCCATCGCGGGCGCACTGCCCACCGACTCCGGGCGGGTCGTGGTGGCGGGCGTGCGGGTACGCACGGGATCGACACCCGCCGCGATCCGCGCGGGCATCAGTCTGCTCCCCGAGGACCGCAAGGCCGAAGGCATCGTGCCGGGCCTCTCGGTCCGCGAGAACATCGCGCTCGCCGCGCTGCCGGGCCTCTCACGCTTCGGCCTGGTCGACGAGGCACGCATCGACCGCATCGTCGAGACGTTCATGAAGCGGCTGCGCATCAAGGCGGCGGGACCCCACCAGAAGGTGGGCGAACTGTCCGGCGGCAACCAGCAGAAGGTCCTGCTGGCCCGCTGGCTGGCCATGCAGCCCAAGGTCCTGCTCCTCGACGAGCCGACCCGGGGCATCGACGTCGGAGCCAAGGCGGAGGTGCAGAAACTGATCGACGAACTGGCCGACGACGGACTCGGCGTCCTCCTCATCTCCTCGGACCCGGAGGAATTGATCGAAGGCAGCGACCGGGTGATCGTCCTCAAGGACGGCGCGGTAGTCGAGGAACTGACCGGCGACGCCGTCACCGAGGACAGGCTGATGCGCGCCATAGCCGCCGGCCCCGCGGACACGGGGACCGGCACCGGCACGGGAGGCCACGATGACTGACCTGACCCTGGGCCGGGTGACCGCGGACCGCGACCGACTGCTGCGCCTGCTCCAGGAGTACGGCGTCTACCTGGGTGTCGTGGTCCTCTTCCTGGTCAACACCGTCTTCACCCCGCACTTCCTGTCCACCGAGAACTTCCGTACCCAGGCCGTCCAGGTCGCCCCGGTCCTGATCGTGGCACTCGGCATGGCGCTGGCGATCGGCAGCGAGGGCGTCGACCTGGCGGTCGGCTCGGTCATGGCCCTGTCCACCTCGCTCCTGTCCCTCTACCTCGGCTACGGGCCCTGGATCGCCATCCTGATCGCCCTCGTGGGCGGTGCCGTGATCGGTGTCGCGAACGGATCGCTCATCGCCTTCGTCGGCGTCCAGCCGATCGTCGCCACACTCGCCCTGATGGTCGCCGGCCGCGGCCTGGCCCTCGTGCTCCTCCCTCAGCTCAAGGACGTCCACGACCCGGCCATGGCGTCACTGGGCTCGGGCGATGTCCTGGGCGTCCCCTATCTCGTGCTGATCGCCGCGGCCCTCGCGCTGCTCGTCGCCTTCGTCGTGCGTCGCACCACCTTCGGCCGGCAGCTCCTGGCCATCGGGGACAGCCGCCCGGCCGCCCGGCTCGCCGGACTGCCGGTGCGCCGCGTGCTGATCCTGGTGTACGTCTGCTCCGGCGTCCTCGCCGCGATCGCGGGCGTGCTGGCCACCGCCCGGCTGACCGCGAGCGACCCGACCTCCCTCGGCAACCTGATGGAACTCTCCGCGATCACCGCGGTCGTTGTCGGCGGCACCCCGCTGAGCGGGGGCCGCGTCCGCATCGGCGGCACGGTCGCCGGCGCCGTCCTGATCCAGTTGCTCACCACCACGCTCATCAAGCACGATCTGCCGCCGTCGTGGACCCAGATCGCCCAGGCCGTGGTGATCGTCCTCGCCGTCTACGCGGCACGGGAACGAGGAAAGCGATGACGACCGACGTGGACACTCCGGTGAGCTCCAAGACCACGGCCGAGGAGGAATCGCCAGGCGCCACCCGCTCCGAGCGGCTCAGCGCGCTCGCCCAGCAGCACGGCGCCCTGGTCACCCTCGTCGTCGCGATGATCGCGGCGTCGCTGAGCTTCGACACCTTCCTGACCGGCGACAACCTGGAGAACATGGCGCTCTCCTCGGCGTTCCTCGCCGTGGTCGCGCTCGGTATGACCTTCGTCATCGTCACCGGCGGCATCGATCTGTCGGTGGGCTCGCTCTTCGCCCTCGGCGGGGTGCTCGCCGCGTGGGGATCGCAGTACGGAACGGCGGTGGCGCTGCTCCTGCCGCTGGCTGTGTGCGGGCTGATCGGGCTGGTCAACGGCCTGCTGATAGCCCGCTCGCGACTGGCTCCGTTCATCGTCACGCTGGCGGCGATGCTGGGCGCCCGGGGCATCCTGCTCTCCGTCACGGACGAGGGCTCGACGACGTATCTCGTGGACAAGGACTCGTTCTTCGCGAAGCTCGGCCAGGACACCCTGCTCGGTGTCGGCGTGCCCGTGTGGATCACCCTCGCGCTGTTCGTGCTCGGCGCGGTCGTGCTCCGGCGCACCCGCTTCGGCCAGTACGTCTACGCGGTCGGAGGGAACGAGGACGCGGCGGCGCTGATGGGTGCCCCAGTGGCCCGTACGAAGATCTCCGTCTACACGCTCTCCGGGCTCTGCGCCGGGCTCGCCGGGGCTCTCAACGCGGCCTGGCTGGTGTCGGGCGTGACGATCCTCGGCTCCGGCATGGAACTGGAGGCGATCTCCGCGGTGGTGATCGGCGGCACGCTGCTCACCGGCGGGTTCGGCTTCATCAGCGGTTCGCTGGTGGGAGTTCTACTGCTGAAGGTCATCCAGAACGTCATCAACCAGATCGGTTCACTGGACTCGGCCTACCAACAGGTCGTCAGCGGAGCCTTCTTGGCCGTGGTGGTCATCGCGCAGACGTGGCTGGGTCGTAGACGCCGGGTGCTGTGAGGGGCCCGGCCCGGGTGCCGGTTCGCGGCCCGCGCGTGGGCGGGAGGTTCCGTCCGCGGCGGCTCGCGGTGGTCAGCGGCTCGCTGCGTTGTGGGCCAGGAGGGTTCGAGCCGTCGGGACGTCGGTGGTGATCCGCTGCGGCTGCCTGGCGCCCTCGCTCAACTCCCCACGTCAGACGTACGCCCACGTCCCCATGGCCGACGTACCCGCCAGCGCATGACCACCAGCACCACCGGTTGCGTGTCCTGCGGGATGCGGACAGCATGGTGGGGGAGCAGAAGAGCCGTTCTGCTCTTTTTGTGCAGCGCGTCGGCTACTCTCCGTGACGCCCTGAGTGCCGAAAGGGATCGGCCGGCGTGACGGCGGAGAAAGGCCACGGAGCGCTTTCGAAGGTTCGCGCACATGAACTCGTCGCACCGCTGCACAGCGCCATGAAGAAGGACCCTTCGCACGCTCGCACCCATCTGTCGCGCGCGGAGGGAACGGTCGGCACCGACTCCGTCGGGCAGTGAGCACCCTGGAGCGGTGGTGCCACCACAAGGAAAGGAACTTCCTGATGTCCACCACCGTGATCCAACACGTGCTGAACAGACTGCGGGACATCGGCGTGCGTCACGTCTTCGGTGTTCCCGGCGACTACGCCTTCCCCGTCGACGACGCCATCGCCGAACACCCGGACATCCAGTGGATCGGCAGCTGCAACGAGCTGAACGCCGCCTACAGCGCCGACGGTTACGCCCGCGTGCACGGCATCGGCGCCGTGTGCACCACCTACGGGGTCGGAGAACTCAGCGCGATCAACGGCATCGCCGGCGCCTACACGGAGCATCTTCCGCTGTTCCACCTGGTCGGCATGCCCAAGATGCCCGTCCAGGCTCACCACTCACTCGTCCACCACACCCTGGGCAACGGCCAGTTCGACCTGTTCCAGAAGATGTCCGAGCCGGTGGTGTGCGCGAGTGCCATCATGACGCCGCAGAACACCGCGGCCGAGACCGAGCGTCTCATCGCGGCGGCGCTCTACCACCGCCGCCCCGTCTACATGGCCTTCCCCGCCGACCTCGCGGAGATGCCGGTGGTCGGCAAGGCCCAGCCCATCCCCGCGCCCGTCAGCGACCCCGCGCAGGTGAAGGCAGCCGTTCAGGCCATCACCGACATGCTCGGCCGGGCGAACAGCGCCTGCGTCCTGCCCGGTATCCTCACCGCCCGCACCGGCCTCGGCGCTGACCTCCAGCAATTCCTCGACGCCACCGCACTGCCCTTCGCCACGATGATGGCCGACAAGGGTGTCCTGGAGGAGGACCAGCCCGCGTACATCGGCATGTACGACGGCAAGCTCATGAACGAGAACGTCCGCCGCTTCGTCGAGGACAGCGACGTCGTCGTCCTGGTCGGCGCGATGATGCACGACTTCAACACCGGGGCGTTCACCGCCAACCTCGACCCGGGGCGGACGATCGACATCCGCCATCACCATGTCAGCGTAGACGGCATGACCTACCAGAGCGTGGAGATGAAGGACCTCCTCGGCGCTCTCGCCCAGAAGCTCCCCGGCAAGCAGTGGCCGCGCCCGTCGGTCGAGGTGACCCGGATGTCCCCGGCGGGCGGCAGTGGCGACGACTCCATCACCGCCGAGAACCTCTACCCCCGCTGGGAGAACTTCCTCAAGGCCGACGACATCCTGGTCGCGGAGACCGGAACCGTCTCCATGGGCATGGCCTTCGCCCGGTTGCCCCACGGTGCCACCTTCCAGAACCAGTCCCTGTGGGGATCGATCGGCTGGGCCACCCCCGCCGCGGTCGGCGCGGCCGTCGCCGCCGCGGACGGGCAGCGCGTCGTCCTGGTGACCGGTGAGGGTTCCCACCAGCTCACCGCGCAGGAGATCAGCCAGTTCGGGAGGTTCGGCCTGCGCCCGGTGGTGTTCGTCCTGAACAACCACGGCTATCTCATCGAGCGCCTGCTCTGCAAGGACCCGGACATCGCCTACAACGACCTGGCCAACTGGCGCTACTCGGACCTGCCGAAGGCCTTGGGCTGTGAGGACTGGTTCACCGCCCGGGTGTCGACCCTCGCCGAACTCGACGCGGCCATGGAGACCGCGGCGAAGGCCGACACCGGTTGCTACATCGAGGTCATGACCGACACCTACGCGGCACCGCCCCTGGCCAACCAGCTGCACGAGAACATCGGCACGCTCTACTCCGCGTAGCTCGACCGGCGCACACCTGCCGGGCAGGGCACACGCAGCCCCCGGCGGCAGGGGGGGACGTGCTCAGGCTCCGCCCCGCTCGCGGGGAATCTTCAGGCCCGCCTCGATCGCCACCGGCAACCGGTTCTCCGCCGGTGGCAGCGGGCAGGTGGCCAGGTCCGTGTAGGCGCACGGCAGGTTCGCCGCACGATTGAAGTCCAGGACGACCGTGCCATCCGCGGCGGGCGTTTCCACGGCGAGGGCACGGTTGGCGGCGTAGGTGGTGACCCCCGACGTCGCGTCGGTGAACAGCACCGTCAGCCGGCCCGCGCCGTGTCCGGGGAACGCGGTCAGGGACAAGGGACGTCCGTCCAGTTCGAACTCGATCCGGCCCGGAGCGTCGTACACATGCTCCAGGCCCTCGACCGCGGCACCCACCGTGGTCGGCCGCGGCTCGTCGAAGGCGACGTAGCGGCCCGTCAACGCCCAGCGCGGATGCGGTGCGTAGGCGGGCGTTCCGGCGAAGGCGGTGCGCAGCGGCGCGTCCGGGTGCCGGGGACGCACGATGTCGTTTCCGCCGCGCTTGGCCACCTCGATGACGGCGTTCCCCCACACCGCGTCGACGCCACCGCGTTCGGGGAGCACACCGAAGTGGTGCTGCCCGCGCACCGGGGTTCCCTCCACGACCAGTTCCTCGCCGTCGTCGAGGGCCACCGAGACCCCGGCGGTGTCGGTCCACCACGCGCCCGGGGCGTCCGGGAAGCGCTGCGGCTGGTCGTCGAGCCAGTGCAGACCGGTGATCGCGAGGAAGCCGTGCGGGTCGGCAAGGCGTTTCTCCTGCGCGCGGTACCAGTCCAGCCAGTTCTGGGTGAAGGCCTGCAGATCCGTCGTCGTGACCTGAGTGGTCATCAGCACTCCTTCGTCTTCGTCTTTGCCGCCGCGAGCTGGGGTGAGTCCGCGCCGAAGGTCTGTCCGGACGGGGCCGGCCGCAGGTCCGTCGACGCGGCCCCACGCGCCGGCCGCGCGGAGGCATCGACGTGGTTCTCCGCGTCGGATGCGTCGAGCGCTCCTCCTGCAGTCATGCCATTGAGAACCGCCGACATCCGATCCGGCATTCCGCTCCGTGTGTGACAGCTTCTTGTCAGTCGTGTGGACGGGACGGCCTCACGTGGGACTCCCGGCCTCCCGGGCCGCTGGGCAACCCGGGCGCCCGGGCGTCTGCGTGCCGGCGCGAGGCCGCCCCGTGCTGGGGCCAGAAGCCGGTCAGCGCGGTGACGAAGGTCGGCATCACACCAGTGAACCCATTGACACCCGAGTCGGCAATGCAAGGTGTGTTCGGGTGTGCTCCGGCTCCCCTTCTTTCTCGGGGGCGCGGACCGAGGGCCCCCGAACGCCTCGTGCGGTGTCCGCCGTGCTCCGGCAGGCAGCGGGGTGGGCCGGACCCCGCCTGTCGCGACATGTGCCGCTCGGCGGACCGGAGCACCGACGTCCGTCCCCCGTGGATGTCCTGGCGGCCCGGTGCGGGTCGGGGAGCCCGGAGCTGCCGGGTGGCGTGCATGACCGTGGGTCTCACGAGGACCGTCGGCCTTCATTCCTCGTCGGAGGGCAGACGATCAGCGTCGTGTCGGACGCAGTGCGAAAGGACATCGCCCATGGTGAAGAGCCGCGTCGAGGCCCGGGTGAGGCACCCCAGACACGAGCGCCGTGGTGAAGCCCGGCTGCCGGGAGTGGTCGTCACGCTCGTCGCGATCACCTTGTACGTGGCCCTGCCGCAGCAATTGCTGGTCGCTCCGCGCTATGTGCTGCCCGCTCTGGAACTGCTGCTTCTGGTGCCGCTCATCGCGGTCAATCCCAAGAGGCTCACCCGGCAGACCAAGGCCATCAGGTTCGTTTCGCTGACTCTCGTCCTCGTCATCGCGGCCAGCAACCTCACCGCGCTGGGCATCCTCATTCACGAACTGATCCACGCCGATGTCAAGGACGGCCGATCCCTGCTGGTCGCCGCACTACAGGTGTGGCTCACCAACATCATCGCCTTCGGGCTCACCTACTGGGAACTGGACCGTGGCGGCCCCGTGGCACGCACCCAGGCACCCCGCGGCGATCTCCCCCTGGCGGACTTCCGCTTCTCGCAGGACGAGAACAGCGACGCGGTGGAGGAGGTCGCGGACGGCGCCAGCGGCACCTCGGACTGGGTTCCGACCCTTGTGGACTACCTGTACATCTCCGTGACCAACTCGACGGCCTTCAGTCCCACCGACACCATGCCCCTCTCCACCCGCGCCAAGCTGTTGATGAGCGTCGAGAGCGTCGCCGCCCTGCTGACCTCCCTCCTCGTCATCGCCCGCGCGGTCAGCGTCCTCCACTGACCGTCCGGCCGAGGGAGGCTGTCGGCGGGAACCCACCGACAGTCGCCCTCGGCCGACCGGTCAAAGGCCGTGGCGCCGTGAGGGGGGACGGACGCGGTCACAACAGGTCGCGTGGCACGCGTTCGTTCCAGGTCCGGGAGAACACGCGCTTGTCGCCTTCGTAGCCGTCCAGCGTGGCGTCGACGAAGAACTCCCCCTCGTCCGAGGTGAGCCGGGTGCGTGTCTCCACCCGTACGTCCCAGTCCTCCCTGCGGAAGCGCATGGTCCAGGCCGATTCACCGCTCACCGAGGTGAAGTCCTCGGCGACGGCCGTGTAGCGCTCGTGGGCGCGGAGCCCGACGTCGAGACCGACATCCTCGATCCGGACCATGCCGCGGTCCTTCACGATCTCCAACTCCGCCCCATATCCGACGAGATCGCGCTTGACGTCCCACCGTTCCTCCCGGGGCGTGAGCTGGGTCGAGGCGAGAGGCGGTGTCCCTTCGGGCTCTCCGAAGGGACTGGGCGGCATCTCGCCGGGATCACCCGTCGGGCGCACGGGCAGCGTCAGGGTGCTGGACCCCGCGTAGACGCTGAGCAGGACCGGCCTCGGGGGCGGCCAGGCGAGCGGCCAGTACGAGGTGGACAGGGACAGCCGGATCCGGTGACCGCGGGGGAAGGCCTGGCCGACGCCGTTGAGCTGGACCGTCGCCCGGTACCGGCGGCCGGGCTCCAGCGGCGCGGGCTCACTCGTGCTGTCCAGGCGGGTGAGGTTGAGGATGCCGTAGGACACGCGGGTGGCCCGGCCGTCGGGGCTCAGGTCGGACAGCCGTGCCGCCACCATCCCGATCGGTTCGCTGACCGACAGGTCGAGTTCGACGGTCGGTGACCCGAGGATCTCCAGCGGTTCGGTCAGCGGGTCGCTGTCGAAGACGAGCGAGCCACCGTCTTCCTCCCGCTGGTCGTAGGGCAGGTCGGGCGGTGCGTTGTACGAGGCCCACTTGCCCGCGAACTGGCCGACCGACAGAGGTGATTGCACGGTCATGGGTTCGGACTCCGGGACGCACTCCCGCTGTTCGGCGCTGTCGAGGGGCGGCCCGACGTGATGGGGCGTGAGCGGATGCGTGACGTCGTGGACGTGCGGGGAGGGCCACGCGGGTTCGCCGATCCAGCGCCCGGGCCGTTCCTCGTAGGACGTGGAAGGCGGCACACTCTCCTGCATCCACGTCTGCAGCATGGGGCCGTCCATGACGCCGTTGTCGACGCCCTTGAGCCAGTGGTCCCACCACCGCACGACCTCCTGGAGGTAGCCGATGGCCGGCCCCGGCTCGCCCAGGTGGGGGAACTTGTGGGACCACGGTCCGATCAGGCCCTTGCGCGGCACGTCCAGATTCCCCAGCAGGCGCGTCACCGCGTTCGAGTAACCGTCGGCCCAGCCGCTGGAGGCAAGGACCGGGCACCGGACCGCCTGGTAGTTCTCGCAGACCGACGCGTGCCGCCAGTAGTCGTCACGGCGTTGGTGCCGCAGCCATTCCAGGACCCAGGGACGTGTGTGCTCGAGCCGTTCGTGCCACATCTCGCGCCAGCGTTCACCGACCACCGCCGGATCGGGCGGGCAGGTGCCGTAGGCGAACATGGTGCCCGCCTCGGCCAGGTTGTCCGAGAGCAGGGCTCCGCCCATGTAGTGCATGTCGTCTGCGTGCCGGTCGTCGGTGAACGAGGCGATGACGACGCCCCGCAGGCTCGGTGGCTGCCGCGCCGCGACCTGGAGCGCGGCGAACGCCCCCCACGAGATACCCATCATGCCCGTGCTGCCGTCGCACCACGGCTGCTCCGCCAGCCAGGCGAGGATCTCCTCGGCGTCGCGCTGCTCCTGCTCCAGATACTCGTCCTCGAGCACCCCCTCGGACTCGCCCGTGCCGCGGATGTCGACCCGTACGCACGCGTATCCGTGGCCGGCGATGTACGGGTGGTGGATCGAGTCCCGTACGGCGGTGAGGTCGCGCTTGCGATACGGGATGTACTCGAGCACCGCGGGCACCGGTTCGCTGTCCGACGAGGTGGGGCGCCAGATCCGTGCCGACAGCTCCACTCCGTCGGACATGGGGATGACGACGTGCTCTTCTTCCTTCGTCGCGTACGGCAGGTTGGTCACGAAACGCATGTGTCGGTGTTGCTCCTCTCCTCGCCGCATACCCGGGCCTCGTCGTCGGAGGGGCGGTTGCGGGCGGTCGGGCGGCGGGCCGGTGTTCAGACGTTCTTCTGGTCGCGTCCGCCCGGTGTGGTCTCGTCGAAGGTGAGCCCCAGCGCGGCCACACAACGGTCGTACTTCTCCCTGAGGTCCTGCTCGCTGTCACCACCGGTGAAGATGTGTGCCAGCTCGTGGCTGTAGCTGTCCTGACCGGGCAGCTCCGACAGGCGTGCGCCTTCGGCGGGCACGATGTCGATGCGTACGCCCGGGATCTCCCGCTCGATGCGGCGCAGATCGTCGGCCGTGGGCACGTCGTGGACGACTCCGTTCGCGAACCAGCGGTGGTACCACTTCGCCGCCATCGCGTACGGCCCGGCCCGGTGCGGCATGAGCGGGTCCCGGCCGAGGGCCAGGCTGACCATGCAGTGGTGGTTGGGCACGCCGTCGACGTACTCGAAGAGCTCCGCGTGCGACTGCGAGTGCCGTGGGTTGATCTCCAGCAGGCTGATCTGCCCGGTCCGCGGGTCGTAGAAGTACTCCACGCTGAAGGTCGCCGAATCGAAGCCGATCCGGCTCATCACCCGCCGCGTGACATCGTGCAGCTGCCTGATCGCCGGCTCGGGCAGTGCCGACGGGTACTGATGGCGCAGGAAGCAGGGGGAGTCGGGGTAGTTGATCGAGTCGAGCGCACCGTAGACGGTGACCTCGCCGAGGTGGACATAGCCTTCCACCGCGACCTGGATGCCCGACATCTCCTCCTCCGCCAGACACACCTCGCCGCCGACCCCGTCCATCTCCGGCGGGAGGGTGAGCCGGTCGAGGACGTACTCGAAGGGGCGGCCGACACGGGACATGCCCTCGCGGATCTCGGCGACCGCCGTGCGGAACTCGTCCATGTCCTTGACTCCGAAAGCGAGTTCCGAGGAGTAGGCGAGCGCGGGCTTCAGCCACATGGGGAAGCGCACACCCTCCGGCGGACGCGGGTCGTCGGCCTCGAGGTCGACCCGCCCGAACCGCGGATGCCTGTCGGTCACCTTCTGCTGCTCGAGCCTGCTCCAGTACTTGTGCTCGCACTTGACCACCGACTCCAGGCTGGTGCTGCGCGTGCTGTACCGCTCACTCAGCATCGGCACGAGGGTGCTGACAGGGAAGTCCCAGTAGCCGACGATCGCGTCTATGGTCCCGTCGAACGCGTCCAGCACGCTCCGCGCCTTCTCCAGCAAGGCCGCCACCGACACTTCGCCGCCCTGCAGTTCCTCGATGGTCAGCAGGGGGTGGAAGCGCAGCTCTTTCGCGTCCGGTACCGCGTTCAGCGTGGGGAGGTTCGCTTCGTCCAGGCCGATCACAAAGACATTCTTCTCGGGCACGTGTCTCTCTTCCACAGGGGACGGGGGAGTCGTTGAGGTAGCCGCGTGTGTCCGCCCCATGCGTCCGTACGTCCCCGTCCCTTGAGCCATACCAGGGACTCACGACACCGCTTTTTCGGAGCGGCGCAGGGAACGCCGGAAGCCCCCGCGCCGCTGCGGCCGGGGACTTCCGTGCGCTGGTGCCGACGGTCATCGGTCGGATCGGTGCAGGCTCCCTGCGCCCGACCGCCGTCAGCAAGAGTTGTCAGCTCGGACGTCAGCCCGGCCAGGTACCGGTCACGCGGCGAGTGGCGGTGGCACCGGCGCGGTCGACAGCCGCTTTGACTCCGGCGAAGATCGCACCCTGCAGCGTGGCGGCGAGCAGGACCTCACGCCAAGAGCGGTTCTCGTCGGTGGCGTTGGGGGTGTCCTCGGCGTGGGCGAGTATCTTCCAGGCCTGCTTGAAGGCCATGCCGGCGAGCAAGCCGCCGGCGGCGCCCAGAGCGAGGCCGACCGGTTTGTAGGCTACCTTCGAGGCTTTCACCGGCTTCAGCCCTTCTTACGGCGGAACATCAGCCACGCGAGAGCCGTCGCGCCCCCGGCTGCCACCAGCAGCTTGCGGTTGTCCCGTACCGCCCGGGCGCCCTGGGCGGCCTGCAGCTGGACCGGCTCGGGAACCTTCTCCTCCCACACACTCCCGGCCTGGGCGGTCTTCTCCCGGACCTGGGCGGCGGTCTGGGCCGCCTTCTCCTTGACCTGGTCGGGCAGCTTGTCCTGGACCGAGTGCGCGGCCTGGGCGGCCTTGGCCTTCAGCTCCCCGGCCTTGGCCACGGTCTGCTCCTTGACCTCGGCGGTCTTCTCCCTGGCCCGGGCCTTGACGTCGGTCTTGTCGGCCAGGGCCTGGACCGTCTCCCCGAGCTCGGCACGGGTCTGCTCGACCTGCTCACGCAGCTCTTCCGGGGTGGCGGCGGTCTGGTCGTGGTCGGACGGGTTGCTCATCGGTGGGCACTCCTCTTGATCTCGGCCACATCGGCCTTCACGTTGTCGATGGTCTGCTCGGGCACGGGCGGCGCCGCCTGACTGACCTGCTTCTTCCCGGTCAGAGCCAGGACCGCGGCGATCACGCCCAGCACCGCGGTGATGATCAGCGCCGCGGCCCACACCGGCAGCGGCACGGCCAGGGCGGCGATCGCGGCGACCACCAGGGCTTCCAGCATCAGGAAGCCCACGATCCCGGCGCCCCCGAACAGCCCGCCGCTCTTGCCGTAGTGCCTGCCCTTCTCCTTCATCTCCGCCTGCGCCAGACGGAGTTCGCCCCGGACCAGCTCGGTCAGCTGCTGCGAAGCCCGGTGCACCAGCTCACCCACCTGATCCGATCCGGACCCCTGCGCCTGCCTGTCGGGCCCGTCCACGTGCGACCGCACACTCGACACGGCACATCACCTCCCACCAGATATCTCGGTCACCGCCGGGCCCTGTGCTGAGCCACGGCAGTCAGTGAGGAGTCGAGTACCCCCGACCGGGCAGTTCAGGGCAGCAACTGCGAATCAACCAGGCTTCCCTGCGCCGGGATACCGGCGCACGCCGGATCCGACGGCGCAACCGCCCCACTCCGTGCTGTCGCCGCAGTGCCGGACGGTGCGGCGTGCGAGTCGCTGTGCCCGGCCCCGTATCGGCCGTGGGGCGCGGTCAGATGTCGCCGAGCCGACGGCGGTCCTCCTCGTCCCACGTGCGGGTGTCGCGCGGCTGGGTATAGGGCTCCGCCTCCGGCGGATGACCGCCGGCGATGGCCCGCTGGCGGATCGTCTCGGCGTCGAACTCCAGACCCAGCAGGATCGCCAGGTTGGTCATCCACAGCCACACCAGGAAGACGATGACCCCGGCCATCGTGCCGTAGGTCCTGTTGTAGGACGCGAAATTGGCTACATAGAACGCGAATCCGGTGGAGGCGATCATCCAGATCACGAGGGCGAGGAAGCTGCCCGGTGTGATCCAGCGGAACCCTTTCACCTTGGCGTTCGGGCTCGCCCAGTACAGGATCGCGATCATGACGGTGACCAGAACGACCAGCACGGGCCATTTCGCGACCGACCACACCGCCAGTCCCGTGTCTCCCACGCCCAGCGCGCTCCCGGCCTGCCGGGCCACGCCGCCGGAGAAGACCACGATGACCGAGCCGGCGACCGCGAGGATCATCAGCGCGACGGTCACACCGACGCGCACCGGCAGAATCTTCCACAGCGGACGACCCTCCGGCATGTCGTAGACGGCGTTCGCGGCGCGGATGAACGCCGCCACGTAGCCGGACGCAGACCACACCGCCAGTACGATGCCGACGATCGCCACGACCGAGCCCGCGCCGGAGCTGTTCTGCAGTTGGTCCACGGCCCGGGTGATGATGTCGTGGGCCGAGCCGGGGGTGAGCTGCCTGAGGTTGGTCAGCACCCTGTCCGCCGCCGACCTGCCGATGACGCCCAGCAGGGACACGAGCACCAGCAGCGCCGGGAACAGCGACAGCACCCCGTAGTACGTCAGCGCCGCCGCCCGGTCGGCCAGCTCGTCGTCCTTGAACTCGCGCAGGGCACCCTTCAGCGCCGCGCCCCACGCACGCTTCGGCAGCTTCGCCGGAGTGTCCGGTGCCGCTCGCTCCACCTCCGGTTCCGGGCCGACCTCCTCCGGCGGCAGTACCTCGTCCCTGCCGCGGTGATCTTTTCGCCCTGGAAGATGCAGCTTCGCCATGGCGGCCGGGTACCCCCTGAGCCGCCCGGGATGTGTTTGGCTCGATCAGGACCTCGAGAACACTCGGCGCAGGGTGGAGAGGCCAACCCCGACGGCTCGACGCCGGCGGGCGAGGACATGCCGAAGTCACCGCGGCGAGCAAGCTGAAGGAGAGCTGGTCATGATCACGTTTCCCACCGCCCCGGACGTCAGAACCACCCCCGAAGGCCTTCTGTGGGAGCCGAGCGCACGCTGGGTACGCGGCCGCAAGGGAAACATCCCCGTCGTCGACAGCAGGCACCCCGTCCTCGTGTGGGAACCACGGGTGCCGGTTCCGCTGTACGCCTTCCCGCGCGAGGAGGTCCGCGAGGACCTGCTGCGCCCCGCGAAGCACCCGCTGACCGGCACCCACACCGGATCGCGGATCTTCTACGACCTGGAGGTCGACGGCGAACTGCTGGAGAACGCGGCCTGGACGTTTCCGGCCGACGACCTGGCCGGACACATCGCCTTCGAGTGGTTCCGACGCGTCGGACGGGGCCTGGACCACTGGTACGAGGAGGAGGAAGAGATCTTCATCCACCCCCGCGACCCGCACAAACGGGTGGACGCCATCCCCAGCCGCCGCCACGTCCGGGTCGAGATCGACGGTACGGTCGTCGCCGACACCCACCACCCGGTCCTGCTCTTCGAGACCGGCCTGCCGACGCGGTACTACATGCCGCGCGAGGACGTCCGGATGGAACTGTTCGAACCGACCCGCCACAGCACCGGCTGCCCCTACAAGGGGACCGCCGCGTACTGGTCGTGGCGAGGAGAGGCCGGAGTTCCCGACACCCCGCCGAACATCGTCTGGAGCTACCCGGAGCCGCTGCCCGCGGTGGGCGCCGTCAAGGACCTCCTCGCCTTCTACAACGAGGCGGTGGACATCACCGTGGACGGCGACCGCCTTGAACGCCCGGTCACCCCGTTCACCAGGACACTCCCGGAGCGGTCGCCCGGATGACGCCACCAGTGGCGGTGATCACGGGCACCGCCCCGGCCAACGCCCCGGTCAAGCCGTCGGCTGCGCGCCGGAACGGGTCTCCTCCGCAGCGGTGGAGGGGAGGCCCGTCTCCACGGGTTCACCGGCCAGGGTGAACGTGATGCGGGTGCCCCCCGTGTACTCCGGGTCGACGAAGATGGTCCCGCCGTGGAATTCCACGATCTTCCTGCACATCGCGAGTCCGATGCCACTGCCGTGGTAGGCGTCCTTGGTGTGGAGCCGCTGGAAGATCACGAACACCTTCTCGGCGTACTCGGGGGCGATGCCGATTCCGTTGTCGGTGACCGCGAACCGCCACAGCGCACCGTCCCGCACGGCGGACACGTGGATCTTCGGTGCCTCCTGCGGGCGGCGGAACTTGACGGCGTTGCCGATCAGGTTCTGCCACAGCATGCCCATCTGGGTGGGGTCGGCGACCAGTGTCGGCAGCTCGTCCTGGGTGATCACCGCGCCCGCCTCCTCGATGCTGACGCTGAGCGCGGAAAGGCTCCGCTTCATCACCGAGTCGAGGTCCACGCTCTGGTGGGCGTGGTGGACGCGGCCGACGCGGGAGAAGTCGAGCAGGTCGTTGATGAGGGTCTGCATGCGATTCGCTCCGTCGACCGCGAAATCGATGTACTGGTCGGCCCGCTCGTCGAGCTGACCTCCGTAGCGCCGCTGCAGCAGCTGGGTGAAGCTGGAGACCTTGCGCAGTGGTTCCTGGAGGTCGTGGGAGGCCACGTAGGCGAACTGCTCCAGCTCGGCGTTGGACCGCTGGAGCTCCGTGGACTGCTCGTCGAGGCGCAGCCGTGCCTCCTCACTGAAGTCCAGTTCCCGCACGAGCCGTTGGCGCATGGAGTCGATCTCGCCGCTCAGCTGACGCAGGTCCGCGGGGCCGGTCGGCGTGATGGGATGAGCGAAGTCGCCGTCGGCGATGGCGCGGGCGTCCGCCCCGAGCCGCTCCAGCGGCGTGGTGATGCCACGCCGCAGTGCCTCGAAGACCACGCCCGCGAGGATGGCGATGACCACGGCGATCGCGCTGAACACCCAGTTCCGCACCCTCATCGTGGTGGCCAGGTCCGCGCGCGCCTGGGCCCGGGCGGCACGCAACCCGTCCTGCTGGGTGACCATGGCCGCGCGGAGCGTGTCGAAGACCGTCTTGCCTTCCGCGGCGCGTTCGGTGGTCAGCGGTGAGGGCGTCCCGGGCGGTGAGGCGGCGATCGGCCGGGCGATCCGTGACTGCCACTTCTCCACGGCGTCCTGTACGGCCTTCAGATCGCGAAGACCTGCCCGGTCGCCCCGGAGCAGCTCCGACAGCGACGCGATGTCCGTTTTCTGCTCGGCGAGCCCCTGCTGATAGGGCTTGAGGAAGTCCGGCGTCCCGGTGAGCCCATAGCCGCGGATGCCGGTCTCCTGGTTGAGCAGGGCCGATTCCAGGCGGATCGAGGTGGTCAGCGCGGGGGATTTCACGTCCACGAGGTTGTCGCTGATCGACGCCGTCCGCCCCAGGATCCACGCTCCGGTGACTCCGAGCACGGCCAGGACGGTCAAGGACACGGCCACCCCGACACGAAGCCATCGCCGGGTCGTCCACGTGGAAAGCTCCCGCGCACGCGGCGGTCTCTCGTCGCCGGTCATTCCCTGACTCCTCCGCTGTGACGGCCGCCTTCAAAGCGGCGCAGCGCACACTGTAGGGGGCGATCGACAACGGTTGTTGTCGCGGGGGCGGTCCGGGGCCTAATGTGCGGGTGTGCCTGGCAAGAACTTCGTCGTGCGGACCACTCCGCAGGAGACGGCCGCAGTCGCGGATGCGGCGGTCGATGATCTCGCGCGGCGCATCGCCCTTCAACTACTGGAAGACCCCCCACATCCCCCGTCAGCGGACGATCCGACGCGGGCCCTGACCCTGCTGCACGTACTGACCCACCTCCAGCGGGCCGCCGAGCGGCTCCAGCGGGACGCGGCCCTGGACGCCGCTCGGGCAGGGGCCGGATACCCGCAGATCGGCGAGGCATGCGACATGACTCGCCAAGGCGCCCGGCGTCGCTGGCCGGGACTCTTCCACCACTCCCACGAAGCCCCCACGGAGCATCCGATGATGACCACCCCTGCCCGCCCGTTCGACGTACTGCTCGTCGAGGACGACGTCGCCGACGCCATGCTCATCGAGGAAGCCCTCTCCGAGCGCGGGGCCCGCAACCTGGTCCAGGTCACCGACGGAGTCGCCGCGCTGGAACACCTGCGCACCCCGGGCAGCGTGCGTCCCGACCTCATCGTGCTCGACCTCAACATGCCCCGGATGAACGGCCGTGATCTGCTCCGGGTCCTGAAGGCCGACGAGGACCTGCAGACCATCCCCGTGGTCGTCCTCACCACGTCCGCCGCGCCGGACGACGTGGTCGGGGCCTACAACAGCCACGCCAACGCCTACGTGACCAAGCCCGTGAACCTGGCGGAATTCGAGCAGGCCGTCAGGAGCATCGACGCCTTCTACCTGGAGACCGCGACCCGACCGCCTCGCGCCTGAAGGCTGGACCTCGCGGTTCCCTCGCCGGGAAGCGGGAGTGATTCTGACGGCTCTCCGGTCCCAGGACGCTGAACCGTCCGGGCTAGGTCCCCGTCCCTCGGCGGTGTCACGGTGCCTTGTCGTGGCGGTACCCCACAGTCCCGCGACCGGCGGCCGTGGATCGTTGTCCGTGGATCACTGTCCGTGGCAGGGTCCGTCGGGTGCTGCCACGGGGTAAGGCGTACGGGGTACGAGGTGTACGGGGTTGCCCGGTCCGGCTGCCGGACCCGCCGCACGGATACGAGGTCCGGCCGCCGATCGCCGAGATCGGTGGCCGTCGGCCGGCGGTCGGCGGTGCGAGACCGGCGGCCGACGGCCGGAGCTACAGAAAGCGGCGGATGGGTACGACGGCAACCTCTCGTGCCCGCTGCGCCAAGGAGCGCCGCTTCCAGCGCCCCTCCTGAATCAACGTGGCAGCCTTGAGGTCCTCGTCGAAGTGGCTGTCGAGGATGGCGGTGAACTTCTGCTCCAGCACCGCGAGCATGATCTCCTCGTCGTGATCGAGTGATCGCCGGTTGAAGTTGGTGGAGCCGACCAGGGCGGCGACGCCGTCCACGGTGATGACCTTGGCGTGCATCATCGTCGGCTGGTACTGGTAGATCTTCACGCCGCAGGCGGTGAGGTCTTCGTAGTGGTGCTGGCCGGCCAACTGGCAGACCCGCTTGTCCGTGTGCGGGCCGGGCAGCAGGATCTCCACCTCGACGCCCCGGCGGGCGGTCGCACAGAGCAGCTCGACGAAGTACGCGTCCGGTGAGAAGTAGGCGGTGGCCAGTCGGAAGCGGTCCTCGGCCGACTCCAGCATCACCCGGATGAGGGTCTGCATGTCCTGCCAGCCGAAACTGGCCGAGCCGCGCACGACCTGCACCACCGCGTCGCCCTGCGGTCGGTGCGGGACGAACCGGTCACGATCGTCGAAGAGTTCGTCGTGGCACTCGGCCCAGTTCTGCGCGAACGCGGCGGCGACGCCGTCCACGGCCGGCCCGCGGACCTCGACATGAGTGTCGCGCCACTCGTGCTCGGTGCGCGCGTCGCCGCACCACTCCTCCGCGATGCCCACCCCGCCGGTGAAGGCCGTCTGCTCGTCCACGACGAGAACCTTGCGGTGGCAACGGTGATTCTGCTTCAACGGCGAAAGAGCCAACGGTCTGCGGAACCAGGCCACTTGTACGCCGGACCGCTCCATTTCCCGCAGTAGTTCCTTCTCGATCAGGCGGCTGCCGAACCCGTCCAGCAGCAGTCGCACCCGCACGCCCGCACGTGCCCGTTCCGCCAGTGCCCGCGCGAACTCGCGGGCTATGTCACCCGTCCAGTACACGAACGTCATCATGTCCACGGTGTGCTCCGCAGACCGGATGCCGGCCAGCATCGCCGGAAAGATCTCATCTCCGTTGCGCAGGACCGTGAGCGCGTTGCCCTCGGTCGCCGCGATGCCGATCAGGCGCTCCAAACGGCGCCGTATCCGCGAGGTACGTTCCTCGACCGTCGCGGAGGTCGACCGGTCGACGTCGGGAGAAGCCAACTCCGGCCGTTCCTGGGTACTGGTCACGTCCTCACGGAAGGGTGAGACCCGCATCCCGTACGCCGGCCCCCTCTGGTGCCGTCTGCGGACCACTCGGGAGTGGGCCCACTCCGGGGGCTCTGTCTGGCCGGACATCTGCATCGCCGAGTGCCTCTCCTGATCGTCCTCGACCGTCGAGGACCTCTCTCGAGGACCGACTGCCCGGTGATCGCATGTCGCACGCACCTTTCGGCCTCGAGTTGCACGCTCACAGAGGGACAAATATCGTTACGTACCGTGATGAGACCGTCGCGTGCGGACAACGTCACATGAGGCCGTCGCATGCAGACGTCTACCAGCTTGTTGCCGCCCGCCTCAGGCTCCGCCGGGGTGGAGGCCACCCGGGTCACAGGAATTCCGTGCCGGATTTCTGTTCCGCCGACCCGAAATATGACTGTCGAGGGTGCCCTCTCGGAAGCGCTGGAACGATCCAAGGAGATCCGCCATGTCCGAAAATCTCCGGCTGCAGTCCCGGCGTATGTTTCTCACCACCTCAGCCGCCGCGATGACGGCGGCGGCAACCGGTGTTTTCGGTCCGTACTCCGATGAGTACTCCGGGAAGCCCGTGGCGGTGAGCGAGAGGGAGAGCATCCGCCCCTTCCGCGTGAACATACCGGAGCAGGACCTTGTCGAGCTGCGCCGGCGCATCATCGCGACACGGTGGCCTGACCGGGAGACGGTCCACGATCAGTCCCAGGGCGTCCCGTTGGCGACCATGAAAGAACTCTCCCACTACTGGGGGACGAGCTACAACTGGCGGAAGATCGAGGAGAAGCTGAACTCCTTGCCGCAGTTCAAAACCGAGATCGACGGACTCGATATTCATTTCATCCATGTCCGCTCCCGCCATGCGAACGCCCTGCCGATGATTCTGACCCATGGCTGGCCGGGCTCGATCCTGGAATTCCTCAAGGTGATCGATCCGCTCAGCAAGCCCACGGCCCACGGGGGACGCGCGGAGGACGCCTTTCATCTCGTCATACCGTCCATGCCCGGGTACGGCTTCTCCGAGAGACCGACGACCACCGGCTGGGGCCCCGACCGTATCGCCCGTGCCTGGGCCGTGCTGATGGAGCGCCTCGGATACGGGCACTACGTCTCCCAGGGCGGCGACTGGGGAGCTGTGATCTCGGACAAGATGGCGGTACAGCGACCCGCGGGACTCCTTGGAATCCACGTCAACTTCCCGGCCACCGTCCCTGCCGATATCGCGAAGAAGCTCGCCTGCGGTGACCCTGTCCCGGCGGGACTGAACGCCGACGAGAAGGCCGCGTACGAAAAGCTCGCCACCTTCTACAAGTCGGGCTCGGGTTACTCCGCGATGATGGTCACCCGTCCCCAGACCGAAGGCTATGGACTGACGGACTCACCCGTCGGACTGGCCGCATGGATGTACGACAAGTTCGCCGCATGGACCTACAGCGACGGCGATCCCGAACGGGTGCTCACCAAGGACGAGATGCTCGACGACATCACGCTCTACTGGGTCACGAACACCGCCGTGTCATCCTCGCGTCTCTACTGGGAGAACAACGCCAACAACTTCAACGCCGTGTCGGTCTCCATCCCGGCCGCCATCACGGTGTTCCCCGGTGAGATCTACCAGGCGCCGCGGAGTTGGGCCTCACGCAGCTACCACAATCTCTTCTACTTCAACGAAGCCAGCAGGGGCGGCCACTTCGCGGCCTGGGAAGTTCCCGACATCTTCACCAATGAACTCAGGGCCGCGTTCGGGGTTCTGCGCGACTCTCGGGGAACCGCGGGCAAATAGCGTCGCTGTGGCGCGGGTGGGGTTGGTTAAACGCGGGGGACCCCTTGACGTCGTGCCGGGAAACGCCGTCAAAGTGCTGTGCCAGGTACTTCGGACCGCCGAGGATGGTCGAATGACGATCACTTCGCAGGCTCGTTCATTCAGCAAGGCCGCCGCCAGCTATGCCGCGAACCGCCCTTCGTATCCGCCCGCGCTGCTCGATGCGGTCGAGGAACTCGCCGCCCGTCCCTTAACGGGCGCCCGCGTTGCGGACATCGGCGCCGGCACGGGACTGGCGACCGCCCTCCTGCACGCCCGCGGTGCGCGCGTCGTCGCGGTCGAGCCAGGCCTCGGAATGGCCTCCCAATTCCGCCTCGGCCTGCCGGACGTCCCCGTCGTGCTCGGTGACGGCAACAACCTGCCACTGGCCTCCGAGTCCATCGACATCCTGACCTATGCCCAGGCGTGGCACTGGACCGACCCCCACAAGTCCGTCCCCGAAGCCCTCCGAGTACTGCACCCCCGCGGCGCACTTGCCCTCTGGTGGAACGACTCGGACAGCACCGTCGGCTGGATAGCCGACCAAGACGCCCGCTTGCGCCGTCTCTTCGGCGCCGAGGACAGCGCACCCGACCCCAGGGCCCGATTCCGCCACCTGCCGCTCGAACTCAGCTTCGTCACACGGCAGATGTCGTGGACAAGGAGCGTCCCACTCGAAAAGCATCTCGCGAATCTCGCCAGCTACTCCGACTTCCTCGTCCTCGGCAAGAACGCCGCCGAGACGTTCCTGGCCGCTGAGCGCGACCTCCTGACTCAAGCCTTCCCGGACGGGACGGTCGAGGAGCGCTATGTGGTCAGCTTGGCCGTTGCCACCCATGGACACGGCAGTAGGTCAGCGACGTGTCCGTCCATGCGAGAGGGTCCTGGCCCGTGTCGAAGCCCCGCTCCATTTGCCGTGCGGGGGCTCAGGTGGAGCGGACCCGGCCGACCATCTCGATGGGGAGATCGTGCAGGACCCAGGCCAGGCGGGTGACGTTCACCTCGGTCACGCACGCCTTGGCCGGAGGAGATGACCAGACGAGGGCCGCCGCCGCGTACGCCGAATGTCCAGGTGCGTGATCTGGTCTGACGGACTGTTGGCCCGCCCGCATCACTGGCGGCCGTTTCGGGATTCGGGTCGGACCTCAGGTATCGGCCCCCGACCTGGGCCTTGCGAAAGGGACGGCCGCCGCCGATGTCGTACTGCGGGGTGTCAAAGGTGACCCAGTACAGCAGTTCGCACCAAGATCTGACCACCGGTGAGGTGACTGCGGCTCGGAAGGTGGACGCGCGTACTTCACGGTGCTCTGGTGCTTTGAGTGAATCGAAGCCGGCCGTACCGCGATGTTGCGTGGCGGCTTGCAGGGCGGGGAGGCAGTCGGCTATCTCGAGGGGCTCATCGCGTGGCACGTAGCCGAATACGCCTGCGGTTTCGGTATTGCCCGCGGAAGGCTCGCTGAGGCATCTGGCGAGGAGACGGGCGACGGCGAGTCCGCCACTGGCTTCCGAAGACTGGTACTTGCGCTGAAAGCACGCGGGTTGGCCGATGCCTCCTTCGGTCCAGGAGGGTGTGCGGGAGCTGTGTGCCCCTGTGATTGCCATCGGTAGAGGTCGTCCTGATGCCAGCGGACCGGATCTCACAGCCCCTCCGGGGGCACCGTGCCATCGCTACGTCATCGCTCTGGCCCCCGGTGGGACTCGATCCCCTTGCTCAGAAACACAGAAAGCCCCGCATCCCGGACCGAAAGGTCAGGGAAGCGGGGGCTCCGTCTGATTGCTCCATCTCAACCGAGAAGGCTGGACGCGGCCGTCGGCTGTGAGTACTCGGCTTCCGCGAGGCCGTGGTGCAGGGCGTCGTACACGGAACAGGCCGTCTTCCCGATCCGGGCGGCGCTCTCGTGTCCCTCCTGTGCGTGCAGCCGGGCCCAGGGGTCGGGGAAGTCGCGGCCGGTGCCGTCGCCACCTGGTTCGGCGTCCATCAGGGTGGAGATGTGGGCCGGGTCCCTCGTGAGCCACGGGCGGATGTATTCGACCCTGGGGAGGTAGGGGTACACGGTCACGGTCGTGCCGGGAAACGTGCAGGGTGTTGCCCGTCTGCTGTCGCAGGCTGCTGGCGGTCGCGGTGGCGTGGTTGACGGATCCGTAGGGCCCACGGACTCTTCCTCGCAGGAAAGGCCTTGGGCAGCGCCGGAGTCCCTGTGGTAGACCGAAGGGTCTGCTGCCACAACCGTTTCCGGAGATCTTCATGCGCCGTCTCGCCGTCTTTCTCGCCGCGTCCAACGGACACGATCCGGCGCACGCCGCGCTGGCCGCCAGCGTTGGCGCAGAGCTGGCCCGGCAAGGAATCGGTCTCGTCTACGGCGGTGGCCGCCGGGGCCTGATGGGCGTGGTGGCGGACAGCGCGCTGAAGGCGGGTGGTGAGGTCATCGGTGTCATGCCGCGCAGCATGGTCGAACGGGAGTGGGCGCACGAAGGGGTGACGGAGCTGCTCATGTGCGACTCGATGCACGAGCGCAAGGCGCTCATGGCTGAGCGTGCCGACGCCTTTGTCGCCCTGCCCGGCGGCCTCGGCACCCTGGAAGAGATCTTCGAGGTGTGGTCCTGGCGTCAGCTCGGATTCCACGCCAAGCCCATCGGCTTCCTTGACGCCGGGGGCTTCTGGACGCCGCTGCTCGGCGCCCTGCGCGGCATCGCTGACTCTGGCTTCCTCCCCGCATCCACTCTCGACGACCTCGCCGTTGCCCCCGATCTGCCCGGTTTGCTGGAGGCGCTGCAGGAGCGGCTCCGCTGCATCCCGCAGCCCGCGCACGGAGAGAATCTGCGGTAACTGATCAGGTCTGCGGCGCGGCCGGCGAAAGCCGGAGACCCCGAACATGAGGCGTCACACTCTGTGACGCCCTCCTGCGCATCAGGTGGCGATGTGTAGTGGGCCGGCTGGGAGGCTGGCGTAGTCCGGTCAACGCCTTGGTGCTTGCCGCCTCGGCATCCGATGGCGATGTGGCGGGGGCCGGCGGGGAGGACGCCGTAGTCGGCGAGGTTACCCATGGCGTTGTTCACGAGTTTGGGTTCTTGCTCACTTTCCGTGGAGCATGCACGCTGAGTCACGGTTGTCGGGCGAGTGGGTCCTGGGAAAGTTGCCCGGAATTGGCTCGTACCAGGTTGGCGTGGCTGACGGTTCGACCCGTGGAAGAAGTGGTGCTCCGGCTGGAGGAATTGCTGTTCCCGTCGATCGCCGACGTGGCGGTGCTGTCCGTCACCGTGAACGACGAGGCGGTACGCATAGAGGCCTGAAGCACTGTGGCTGGGGGCCATCTGTCCCGGATGTGGGAACTGGTCACGGCGGATTCACAGCTCCGACCCGCGCGCGTCACTACGGGACCGTCGTGGTCGACGTCGAAAGCCGGCGTCCACTGGACCTGCTGTCCGACCGGGAGGCGTCCAGCCTCGCAGCTTGGCTCGCGAGACGGCCCGAGGTGGAGGTGGTCTGCCGCGATCGGGCACCGTTCTTCGCCGAAGGTGCCACGGCCGGGGCACCGCAGTCGGGTGCAGGTCGCGGACAGGTGGCATCTTTGGCACAACCTGAGCGAGGCCGCAGAGCGGTGCGTCGCGCACCACCGTGGATGCCTGCAGGTCCTGGCACCAGATCCAGCCCAGCCTGCCCCCGAACCGGAGAAGTTCGAAGACCCCTCCGGCTCGCCCTGGCCGAGGGGACACCGCTTCGCTGACCGCACCCGTGCCAACCATGCGACCGTCCACGAACTGCTGGCCGCCGGGCTCAGCCGGAGGGCGATCGGCCGCCAGCTCCGGATGACCTCCCGCACCGTCAACAGCCAGGACGTGGTCCGTGCGATGACCCATCGGCGGCGGCCCAAGCGTTCGCTGGACTCGATGCCCTTGCGGGCGATACGTACTCCGATCCGCTTGCCGCGATGCCATTTCCGCAGGTGGGGGGAGGTCGTAGGCCTTGTCGGCGTGGAGGCGTCGGGGTTTGAAGTGGCGGCCGCGGTAGGGGTCGTGTTTCGTTTGGTGACCCTCCACCATGGGCTTCAGGCCTTCGCTGTGGTGGACGTTGGCGGCCGAGATGCCGACGACCAGGGGCAGTCCGTTCGCGTCCGACAGGATGTGCATCTTGGAACCCGGCTTGCCGCGGTCCACGGGGCTCGGACCTGTGTGTTCGCCCCTTTTTTAGCGCGCGCGTGAGCGGAGTCGAGAACCACGCGCGAGACGTCGATGAGGCCGGCGTCGCCGAGTCGGTGCAGGACCGCTTCGTGCAGCCGGCCCCAGACGTCGGAAGTCGTCGTCGTCCTTGGCAGTCGACGTCCAGCCGTAGGCGTCCAGGAACCGGCGGCCTTGAGTCGTGTCAGTCGAGGGTGTGGCTGCGGCCGGTCTGCAGGATCTCGTCGGAGAGCTCGGGTTCGACGTGGTGTACGGCGCGGGCGAGCATCAGCGCGCCGACCATTTCGCTGAGCAGGCGGATGGCCTTGTGGCGGGCGTCGGCCGGGTCGAGTTCGTGGCCCTTCTCGTCGGCTTCGCGCAGGAACTCGGCGGCGAAGCGGTTGAGGTAGCCCTCGACGCCTTCGGCGTACGCGCTCTGCACGGCTTCGCCGTGCCGTCCGGCGTCGGTGACCAGGGAGGCGGAGGGACAGCCGCCGTCCGGGGCGTCACGGTGCGCGGTGGACAGGTACCCGGCCACGACCCGTTCCAGCGGAGAGCCGGCCTGGTCCGGACCGTCCTCGATCGTCCGGGCCAGGGCCTCGAGCGAGGCGGCGTAGGCGGCACCGCACACCTCCACGGCCAGGTCGTTCTTGGAGGCGAAGTGGTTGTAGAAGCCGCCGTGGGTGAGTCCGGCTTCCTTCATCAAATCGGCGATGCCAACCGTGTCGATGCCCTGCGAGCGGAACATGCGGCTCGCCGCTTCGAGGATGTTCTGCCGGTTGCGGGCCTTGTCCTGCTTGGTGATCCGCGGCATGGCCGTCCTCTCGTGTCGCTCTCGACTTGACATTTTTAATGATGCCTCTCATCATAGCAGAAATTGCAATGATGCCCATCATTAATAGTTCGTGGAAAGGGAGCGTCATGCGCGCCATCACCTACGGCCGGCACGGAGAAGCCGGGCAGGTACTGCGCCTGAGCGAGCAGCCGGCCCCTGCTGCGCCCGCGGCCGGGCAGGTGCGGGTGCGGGTGCTGTCCCGGCCGATCCACCCCGGCGACCTGGCGGGAGTGGAGGGCCCTGCGGGTGGGCCGCGGCAGCGGTTCGCCACGCCACGGATTCCCGGCGTGGAGGGAATGGGCGTCATCGAGACCGTCGGCGAGGGCGTGCAGGACCTGCGGCCCGGTCGGCGGGTGGCGTTCTTCCCGGTGCCGGGCGCGTGGAGCGAACTCGTCACGGCGCCGGCCGATCTTGTGGTGCCGGTGCCCGACGACCTCAGCGACGAGACCGCAGCTTTGATGCTGGTCAACCCGCTGACCCTGCTCTCCTTGCTGCGGGCGGTCGAGGACGCCCAGCACGGCCAGCCCGGTCCGGTGGTGCAGACGGCCGCCGGTTCGTCGGTGGGAAAGCTGGTCAGCGCCGCCGCACTCAAGCACGGCATCCCGCTGGTCAACCTGGTACGCAGCGCCACCGGGGCGCAGACCCTGCGGCAGCGCTTCCCCGGTCTGCCGACCATCTCGACGGACGACGCGGACTGGCGCACTCAGGTCCAGGACGCGACCGGCGGCCGGGGCGTCCAGGTCGTACTGGACGCGGTGGGCGGATCCCTGACCGGTGACCTGGCCGGACTGCTCGCCGACGGCGGCACGCTGATCACCTACGGAGGGCTCGGTTCCGGCAGCACGCCGCTGGAGTCGCTCGCGCTGACCCCGCGGGCCCTGACCGTGCGGGGCACGTCCGTCTTCCACTGGATGGCCGCCCGCACGCCTGAGGAACGGGCCGAGGACGTCGCCTTCGCCGCCCGTCTGGCCACGACCGCCCCGGAACTCTTCGAGGTCGCCGCCGGCTACGACCTCGCCGACTTCGCGAAGGCCATCGACCATGTCCGCCGCCCCGGCAAGAGCGGAACCGTCCTGCTCACCAGCCCCACACCCTGAACCCCACGAAGGGCCCGCTCTCCGGCCTCCACGCCCTCAGACAGGACTGAGCCGGGCCCTCGCCCATTTCTTCGCTCTCCTCCTCATCACCCCTCAGCACAAGGAAGTTGCTCATGACCACCACCCAGCCCCTGCTGCAGCCCGTCCGCCTCGGCGCCCTGGAGCTCGCCAACAGCGTCGTCATGGCCCCCATGACCCGCGCCCGCGCCCAGAACGCCGAGCTGGCCCCCACCGACCTGCACGCGACCTACTACGCGCAGCGCGCCGGCGCCGGCCTGATCGTCACCGAGGGAACCTGGGTCAACGCCGAGGGGGTCGGTTTCATCCACGTGCCCGGCATCTACACCGACACGCAGACCGCCGGCTGGGTGAAGGTCACCGAAGCCGTCCACGAGGCCGGCGGGCGGATCGTCTCCCAGCTCGGCCACCTCGGCGCGGCTTCCCACCCCGACCACCTCGGCGGCCGCCTGCCCGCCGGACCCTCGGCCATCAACCCCGGCGAGAAGTCCTTCACCCCCTCCGGCCCCAAGGACACCGTCACCCCGCGCGCCTACACCGCCGCCGAGATCGCCGCCACCATCGCCGACTACCGCCAAGCCGCCGAGAACGCCCGCCGCGCCGGCTTCGACGGCGTGGAAATCCACGCCCAGCAGTCCCAGCTGATCCCGCAGTTCCTCAACCCCCGTCTCAACCAGCGCACCGACGCCTACGGAGGCAGCAGCGAGAAGCGGGCCCAGTTCCTCCTCGACATCCTCGACGCCGTCAGCGACGTGTGGGGCAGCGACCGCGTCAGCGTGAAGATGTCCCCGACCTGGGACAACGGAGGCACGTTCACCGCGGACGAGGAGACACTCGCCGACTACGACCAGCTGTTCAAGAAGCTCAACGACAGCAACCTGGCCTACCTGCACCTCCTGGGCACACCCGGCACCATCGAGGAGCGCGTCGCCCTCTTCTCCCGCTACCGCGCCCACTACCAGGGCAACATCGTCGCCAACCTCGGCTTCACCCAGGCCCTCGGCAACGAGATCCTCGACCACGGAATCGTCAACGCGGTCTCCTTCGCCGAACCCTTCATCGCCAACCCCGACCTGGTCGAGCGCTTCACGCAGGGCCACCCGCTGGCCGACGGCAACAGGGACACCTACTACGCCGGTCAGGCCGAGGGCTACACCGACTACCCCGCCTTCACCGCCAACTGAGCAAAGAAGACGTCGGCGCTGCGTCGGGTGTGGGGCAGCGCCGACCAGCTCCCTGAACGCTACTGGTCGCGAACCACAGCAAAAGGGACAACGCCACAGGTCGGGTACCTGTAGCAGCGGGCCCAGTCCCGAGCCACGGAACTGGGCCCGTTCGCATTGGGCAGATCCACCCCTTCCCGGCACTTTCGCCGGCGCAACATGACGGAATCGGCCGCCCGGACGAGATCGCCGCCGTGGCGTCGTTCCCGGCCTCGGACTCCTCCAGCTTCGTCAACGGCGACGACTGGTTCGCCGACGGGGCCAGGCCCAGGCCTGACACCTCCGTCACCTCATCACTGACAGGAGGACACCCATGGGACAGCTCGAGAACAAGACCGCTGTCGTGACCGGCGCCAACAGCGGCAGGGCCGCCCGCCAGGGGATCTGACCGGCTCACCGTCAGCCGCGGCACCGGCGCCGACACAGACGCTGGTGACCGCGGCTCGTGCCGTGCGAACCGCCTCGGCGCCGCCGGTTGCAGTCGGCGATTCCCGCGACTGAGCGAATAGGCGCCAGGCGTCAGCCCACACGCAGTACCTCCACCGCGCGGACAATGCAGCACCGTCGAGCGGCGCATCAGCAAGTTCCAACAGCGCCGTGGCCCAGCCGGCCACCAGCTACGACTGGATCAGAGCTGTCTGCCACGTCTCGCTGAGAGTCGCCATCGGCTTCAGCGGGCCGGCAAGGTGATCCGGCACATCGGAGGGCTGGCCGCGGAAGCGGCAGACTCAGCCAGGCAGCGCCCTGTGCCGGCATGGCTGGGACGCAGGCGTCCTGCCCTCAGTGGCCCCTGCACCTGGTTGGGCTTAGCATTTTAGGTGAATAAGGGTGCGGCGCGTTCTGGTCCATTTGCAGACCAGGAAATCCATCAGAGTCTCCGGTGCCGCCGGTTATCGACGGCACCGAATGCCGCGAAACCCGCTTTGCCAACTCGGTGCGTCCTCGGAGGGCCAGCATGCTCCCTACCTACCACCGCACGTCAATCGTCCAGGGGCAACGAGTCTTCTACCGCGAGGCAGGTCCGGCGGAGGCGCCGGTCGTTCTGCTCCTCCACGGATTTCCTACCAGCTCCCACATGTTCCGGCACCTCATCCCGGCCCTCGCCGACCGCTACCACGTGATCGCGCCCGACCACATTGGGTTCGGTCAGTCCGCAATGCCGGAAGCCGACGAGTTCGAATACACCTTTGATAATCTCGCGGAAATTACCGGCGGATTGCTCGACAGCCTAGGCATCAGCCGTTTCTCAATTTACGTACATGATTACGGTGCCCCTATCGGATGGCGGCTTGCTCTCGATCCTTCGTACGACGTGACCGCGATCATCTCGCAGAGCGGCAACGCCTACATGGATGGATTCGTCCAGCCTTTCTGGGAGGACCTGTTCGCGTATGCCACGGCCCCGGGAGCAGATACCGAACCGGGAGCGCGGGCCAAGTTCAGCGCCGAGACAACCCGTTGGCAGTACGAGAACGGCGCCTCCGACAGGAGCCTCGTCAGCCCGGACACCTGGCTGCACGATCAGACTCTGCTGGACCGGCCCGGCAACGATGAGGTGCAGCTGGCGCTCTTCCGCGACTACCCGACCAACATCGACGGCTACCCTCAGCTCCAGGAATATTTCCGCACCCGTCAGGTCCCGCTGCTGGCGGTCTGGGGTGCGGGAGACGAGATCTTCGGACCGGACGGGGCCCGGGCTTTCACCCGCGATCTGCCGGACTCGGAAGTTCACTTGCTGCCGGCTGGGCACTTCGCCCTGGAGACGCACCTCGACGCCATCAGCGGCTACATTCGCGGGTTCCTCGGCCGCGTCCTGGACTGAGCTGCAGCCGGTCTTGACCGCACCCCATGCGTGAAGCCGTCCCAGTGCCCCGCGGCGCGCGAAGGCCGTCTGTGCGGCGGTCCAGAAGCTGAGCCGATCCGGCTACGAATGGACCGATCAACGTCGCCAGGGCGCTGCCGGGACGAATTGCGTACACGGGGCGAGGGGGCGTCGGAGGGATCAGTCTGCCGCCTCAGTCCGCGACAGTCCCGGGGCTGGAACGACCTCGAGTTCGCTGGGGGCGAGCGTGTGGCCGTCGGAGCAGGAGAGTTCCACGTGCACGGGAGCATCGCAGTCTCGGTGCCGCAAGCGAACCGGACCGCCTTCCGTTCCCTGGGTGGCGTGGCGGTCGCCCCACTCCATCAGCGCGAAGTAGGCGATCAGGAGCTCCTGGCCGGGTTCGGTCAGTTCGTAGCGGTCGCGTGTTCGCTGTCCGGGCGCCTGGTAGGGGGTCCGCCGCAGAAGTCCGACCTCGACGAGTTCTCGTAGACGCTTGGCCGTGGCGGGTGCGCTCAGCGGGGTGTGGCGGACGAAGTCGTTGAAGTAGGTCGTGCCGTAGAAGGCCTCGCGCAGCACGAACAGATTCGAGGGCGTCCCCAGTACTTCCAGAGCCCGAGCCGCTGAGCAGCGGTGTTCGCTCCAGCTGTCCCGGTCGGTCAGCGAGCCAGTGAGTGCCGACATCACACCATCCCGTCTAGCGAAGCAGCAGACTTATGCTAGCTTAAGCCAGATCTGACTTAGCTACTGTTAAGTCAGCCCGTACCTGAGCTGGAGGGACTGGCCATGCCGTCACGCACCCTGGAGACCACGCTTGACCATGAGGGGTTCCTGGTCCGGCAAGGACACCGCTCCGGCCTGCCAGTGATCATCGCCATTCACTCCACTCGCCTCGGCCCTGCCGTCGGTGGCATGCGGATCGCTCGATACGACTCCCCGGCCGACGCGCTGGTGGACTGTCTCCGACTGAGCCGCGGGATGACCTACAAGGCTGCCGCCGTCCGCAATGGCACGGGCGGAGGAAAGACTGTCGTCCCGCTCCTGCCCGGGGGCCCTCAGCGCCTGGACGGCCAACTGCGGGAAGCCCTGCTGCTCGATGTCGCCGAACTGGTCCACGATCTGAACGGCGCCTACTACGTGGCCCCCGATGTCGGCACCGGCTCCGCCGACATCCAGCTCATGCGCCGCCGCACCCCCTATGTGGGCGGCTATTCCGCCACAGCCGATGGCCTCGGGGCCACTACCTTCGGGACTGCCGCCGGCGTCGAGCATGCGATGAACGCAACCGCCGCGCATCTGTGGGGAACACCGCATCTGCGGGGACGTGACGTGGTGGTGATCGGATTCGGTGGCGTCGGGCATGAGCTCACCAAGCGCCTGCTCGCACAAGGCGCTCATGTGCGGGCGACCGACGTCGACGCCGGGCGGCGCTCGGCCGTCGAGGCGTCCGGAGCGCAGTGGGTAGAACTGGACGGCGCCCACACCCTTCAGACCGACATTCTGGCGCCCTGTGCCCTGGGCGGCGCTTTCACCTCCGAGCTCGTCGGCTCACTGCGCTGCCGGGCGATCGTCGGCTCGGCCAACAACCAGCTGGCCCACGACGCCGTGGCAGAGGACCTGGCCAAGGCACGGATCACCTGGGCACCGGACTTCGTGGCAAACGCCGGCGGGGTCATGTATGCGTCCGGCCTTGAGCTTCACCAACTGACGCCGGCTCAGTCCCTGCAGCGGCTCGCCTCCATCGAGGAAGCCACCGCACGGATACTGGAGGACAGTGCGAATGAGGCAACAACACCCCTGGCCGTCGCCTACCGTCTCGCCGAAGACGTCCTGACCGCCGCAGGAGCCCACCGACCGAACGGAAACACCCCCAGTACCACTTGATGCGATACCGAGGAACCCCCGCACGAAATCTCCACCCTCACCCGATGGCTCTGGTTGCGCTGCTCATTTCTCTAGTGATATCGGCATGTGGGATTCCCTCCACCAGTGTGGTTCAGGTGGGCGAACCTGCGACCGGGATAGATACGCGGAAGATTCGTGTCTACTTCTGGTCCGGCGGGAACCTGACATCACTGCCACGACTTGTCGATACCACAGGAAACGTACAGACCGCGGTCGAGTTGTTGTTCGCTGGGCCGACCGAGGACGAAGCGGCCCGGGTCTCCACAGAGCTTCCTCGACTGGCGGTCGATCCTCTGGTCTTGTCGAGCCATGGCGCCGTGACGATCGCCCTGCCTGAACTGTCCGTTCCTTTGAGTCACGCCGCCATGGACCAACTGGTAGGCACCGCTGCGCGCGCCGAGGAAGACATCCATGCACCCCGGACTCTCGAGCCCACGATGAACCACGGCCCAGGAGAAGTAAAGAAGCGGATAAGAGTCCATGTCACAGGCTCAGGTTGGAGTTTGACGCAGACAGCATGTCCGATGCGCTAGCGCAAAAGATCCTTCTCCGTGCACGATCGCTGGCTCGGCCACCTGATTTTCTCTCCACCAAAGGAATGTAGTACGCACATGTCAGCGCTGGGAGCACACGACGCAGGGCCGGGCCAGAAGGTCGACGACGGTATGGCCCGGGTCTTCCAGCTGTTCGGAAAGCGCTGGACGGGCCTGATCGTGGCCGTGCTGCTGCCGCATCCCGTCCGCTTCGCCGACCTGCGCCGGGCGATCCCCGGCATCAGCGAACGGATGCTCTCCGACCGCCTCACGGAACTCGGCGCCGCGGGACTCGTCGTGCGCGAGGTCGACGAAGGACCACCGCTGCGGGTCTCGTACGGTCTGACGGAGGCCGGCGCCGCGCTGGAGCCCGCGCTGAAGGAACTGGGCAACTGGGCGGAGAAGCATCTCCGAGCTCAAGAAGTGATCCGGGCTGGGCAATATGCTCCGGGGAGCCAGAAGAGCCTCTCGCTCGAAATCCCGCAGTGGTGAGCCAGACAAGGATCACCTCCTCGCTCGGCTCGCGGACACCGCCGACACTTCCAGCTTCGCCAACGGCGCCGACTGTTTCGCCGACGGCGGCCAGGTCTGACACCCACGTAGCGGACATCTGCGTACCCAGGCTCCCCGAAAAACTGTCACCTGCGGGGCTCGCCGCGAGGGGAGTGACAGCCTGCGCCCAGTTCGCCGCGAGTCGCAGGCGGGGTTCCATGAAATGCCATTCCGCTCAGTCATCGGGAAGTGTGTGAAGGGATTGTCGAGAGTTTCGGATGGCCTCACTCACTCCGACCCTCCAACTGAAAGGGCAAAACGGATTTAGTGCATTTACCGCCGTCCAGATTCGCCGGCGTTGGCAACCGCTGCCGCGGAGGACCTCGTCCGGAGAGCAGCTAACACGCACCCCCCCGCGCCGGGAGATGGGTCGCTGCGCGGAGCATTGGTCGGTTACGTCCATTCGGGCTGCGGTTCAGTAGGTGTGGGTGTAGGTGTCACGAACGTCAGGTTGCATGCAGGTTGCATGCATGAGCACCTCTCTCTGTCGACCCGTTTGCATCGAATGGCACCAAGTGATCGAATAATGTCTCAAACAGCGGCCCGTTCGACGACCAGTCGAACCGTTAGAGCCGCGAAGCTTCATTGCACAGGGGTACATACACCATGATCCGTCGTTTTCTTGGCCGCCCGATGACCGCGAACGGGCAAAACTCTATATCTGGACTTTCCGTGCCGTCCGGTGCAGGTCTTCTCGCGTGCCGCGTTCTCGATTCTGCGACCCAGCCGGTCAGGCACGCCGAATTCACTGTGAGCGACAGAAACGGTCATAAGATTGTGGGCGGGGAGACTGACCCCTTCGGCATGATCTTGGCGATGGTTCCCGTTGGGGAATACCGGCTCGCTGTCTCGTCAGAAAGTTTCAGCCCGTACCGGGGAAACGAGTCTGTCGTGGAAGAGGGAAAGTGCACCGGGGTGAAAGATATTCTGCTCCAGGCGGCACCGTTGACCCCTTTGCCAACCCCCGGCGAATGGGAAATCGAACGAGCTCATACCCGAATTTCCTTCGCAGCTCGGCACATCGGACTGGGCCGCGTCTTTGGCCATTTCGACAACTTCTCCGGGGCGATTCGGGTCGGAGAGTCGATGGAGGAGACGGCAATGCATGTCGTTATCGACGCCGCCTCGATCGACACCAATGTAAGGATGCGTGACGAGCATCTGCGGTCCGCGGATTTCCTCGACGTGGACCAGTACCCGACCATGGAGTTCTACAGCGACCGTTTCGTTCATCGCGGCGGAAACAACTGGGCGATCACCGGCGGACTCACGCTGCACGGAGTCACGCGCACGGTAACCCTCGACGCTACATACGGCGGTCTGCGCGTCGGTATGGAAGGTGAGACCCGTGCGGCAATCCGGGCCACCACCGAGCTGCACCGCGAGGACTACACCATCAACTGGCAGTCGATGCTGGCCCGCGGCATCGCAGTCGTAGGCTCCAACATCAATATTGAACTCCACGTCCAGATCGTCCCCAGGGGCACCGAGCTGGAATTCAAGTGACACCTCTTGCATGTAGTCGGCCCGCTGTTCGTCGATCGACCCGGCCGCAATGTATGCGGCTGGACGTTCTGCGCGGCGTACAAACGGTGCGCGGGACCGTATTGGCCGGTTCGAGCTGATGCCAATAGGGCTCCGTCAGGTCTTTCTTGATCTTGCTGTTGTGCGGACTGTGGTGGGGAGGGGTTGCCGGCAACTGGTGCAGGTCTCGGTCCCGGTCCCGCACCTCCGGGTGTCTTGGAGGGCGTCGAGGATCTGGTAAAGGGTGATGCTGGTTGCGGTGCTTTTGGGGCCAGGCGCTGTTCGGGGAGGAAGGCGTGCTGTTCCTGGCCGGGCTGGCACCACCACATCACCCTCGTGACCGCCGACGGCCTTCGAAGTGGTCAAGGCCCCAACCGTGCGTGAGCTCTCGGTGGTCGTGCTCGATGCGCCAGCGGACCTTGGCCAGGCGGACCAGATCGGCGGTCGAAGTGTCGGGCGGGAGGTCCTGGGGCGAGGGAATGCTCGAAGATCTTCTTGCCGTGGACCGGCTCGGAGTCCATGGGGCTCGCCGACGCATCCAGATCCGGCTCGGCGATTCGGCGGCGGCGTGGGCGGCGTACGTCCGCGGACTCCGCCAGATCGAACGGCGGCACCGAGCGGGCCGGTGCTGTGCGCCGCCTCGATCTTGTCCAGGAGTCGTAGGTACAGAGAACTCCGTCACCGCGTCCAGGACCACAGGGGCGACCGCCGACAGCGCCACCCGCGGTGAACGTGCCGGGTCCGGCGGGGGAGGTCGGCGATGTGGACGGGGTGCTTGCGGGAGACGGGCTCGCACCGCGAGGTGTGGGTGGCGTGTGACGGCACGGGTCAGGGCCGCTGCTCGCGGCAGTCCTCTTCGTTGCACTCGAGGGCGGTGAGGGTCTGGTCGGCCTGCTCGCTGGTCAGAGGAGGCTCTGGCAGTTCGTGGGCGCCCTGGGCGCGGAAGCCGTCGAGCATCAGGTAGAGGTGGCGGCGCCAGGCCCGGGGCGCGACGGTGCGGGTGGCCTGGATGATCCCGGCCTGGGACCAGATCACGAAGGCGATGTCCTGAGCGGTGACGTCGTCGCGCAGGGCGCCCTGTTCTTGGGCGCCGCGCATGATCTGGGTGCAGAGTTCCTTGGCGCGTTCGTGCATCTCGCGGCCGGCCGCGTGAAGGGGCAGTCGTGCCGAGACCAGGTCGTTGAAGGCGCGGTCGCAGGCCTGCAGCTGGCAGAGTTTCTCCATGTAGCGGCAGAACCCCTCCCAGGCGTCGTCCATGGCCGCGGCCTCTTCCGCGGTGGCGAGCAGTTCCGTGTACTTCGCGTTGAAAAGCGCCTCGACCAGGGCGAGGCGGGTGGGGAAGTGGCGGTAGAGCGTGCCGATCGCGACGCCGGCCTCGCGGGCGACGCCCTCCAGGGACGCCCCGAGGCCCTGCTCGGAGAAGGCCGTGCGGGCGGCGGCCACGATCGCGTCCCTGTTGCGCTGTGCGTCACGGCGCAGAGGTTTGGCCGGGGGCTCGCTCAGGGACGGGGCGTGGTGGTGGCTCATGGCTCGACTGTAACATGAGGACCCCCTCCAATTGGAGGGAACTCGTATTTCCGATCGCAATTTCGTGCCCGTGACGTGCTGTGATGATGCTCACTGCAAACATGAGGCGCCCCTCGGGTACGGTGGCGGAGTCGAACGTGAGGCACCCCTCCGGATGACCTTGAAGCCAGCCGACTGACCCGGGATTTCCGGATCTCGGTTCACATGGAAGCGGCGCCCGCCAGATCGGCGAAGCCGCGGCAGTTCTGTAAGGGAAATGACCATGAGCAGCATGACGAAGCGCCTCTCGATCGCCCTCGCCTCCACCGCGCTGGCCGGCGGAGCCCTTCTCGGAGCCGGCGGCTCGGCGTCGGCCGCCACGGCCTCGGCACCCGTGCAGCACACGCAGTACGTGTCCGTACAGGCCGCGGCCCACAAGGGCGAAGCGGCCTCGTGGCACGGCGTCAGCGCCGCCCGTTGGTACCAGGGCCAGGTCGACGAGGCGACGTCGTCGCACCGGGTCACTGCCGCCCGTTGGTACCAGGACCAGGTCGACGAGGCGACGTCGTCGCACCGGGTCACTGCCGCCCGTTGGTACCAGGACCAGGTCGACGAGGCGACGTCGTCGCACCGGGTCACTCCCGCCCGCTGGTACCAGGACCAGGTCGAGTGGTCCCTGAACCACAGCTGACACGGCCCGGGCCGCCCCACTCCGGAACGGCGGCAGTTGCATGGACAGCAGCACGGCCGCCCCCCGTTACCGTTTTCGTAGCCTCGCAATGCGGTTACCGGCCTTCGGAGTTGGCATGACTACCTCCTCTCGTCGAGTGCATGGCTCGGGGGGTGTCACCAACTCCGAAGGCATTGACAGACCGCCACTTTGGGACAGGACCACCGGGCCCGGCTCACCCACCGCTCCTCATGGCTCGACCACGACGGTGAACTTCCCCTGGTGGAAGGCCTGTTGATCCGGCTGAAGGTAAGGTCGAGTATCTGTCGACGGACGAGCCCTTGCCGCCGCGTCAGGCGACGTTGTCCCCGCTCATGCCAGGCCCGGTTGGCGCCGGTTGGGGGATGAGGGCCGCCCGGCTGCTGAGTGGTGGTCAGCGGCCGGGCGGTTGGGGTGTGTGGGGTCAGGCGCGGGTGCCTGCGGGGAGGTCGCCGATCTTGTTCACGACGGCGCGGGAGAGTATCGCGCTGGTGCCGGTGAGCATGCCTGCCTTGCCCTCCGGGGTGTCCTTGACGAGGTAGCTGCGCTCGCCGAGGAACAGGTGGGTGTTGCGGTCGAAGATGTATTCGGTGCGTTCGCCGTTGGAGACGTGGGCGATGGCTTCGCCGTGGCGGCCGGCCGCGTCGGTGGCGTCCTTGACGAGGACGACGCCGGGGATCTTCGCGGCGGCCCGCCAGATGCTGGAGGCGACGTTTCCGGGGACGATCGACTCGGACACGGTGTCGCCGACCCAGTTGAACGCGGCCGCGTCCTTGCCGGGGGCCTGGCCGCGGGTGGCGGTGTAGATCTGCTTCAGCAGGGTGTCGGGGTTGGTGGACAGGGAGGCGATCTGGGGGACGGTGCCCGGCCTCGGGGGCTGCGCTGCTGCGTGGGGGTTGACGATGCCGGGGCCGCTGTTGTGGATGGTGATGTTCTGGCCGCCCTCGTGGATGAGGCCGTTCTTGGAGGGGTCGGCGGCCAGCCACACCTGGCGCTGGTGGACGGCGTCGAGCTTGGCCGGGCCGCCGATGGTGCGCTGCTTGACCTGGTGGGTGAAGCCGACCTTGCTCTTGACGTAGATGAACTGGTGGGCGCCGACGGCCGGGGTCTTCTGCTTGCCGGCCGCGTCCGCGACCTGGCTGAGGAAAGCGGTGGCGCCGTGGGCCGAGGCGGGCTGCACGGTGATGACCGATGACATCGCCACACTGTCGTCAGTGGGTCCGGTGCCGGAGCCGGTGACGCTGACGGCGACGGCCGCGGCGACAGCCAGTGCCGCGGCGGGCGCGGCGATCAGGCTCCAGCGCGGCATGCCGCGCTTGGCTGCGGGAGACGGCTGCGTCTGCGCGCCGGTCTGGGTGACTTCCTGCATCAGATATTCCTCGAGACGTTGAGACCGGGCGGGAGAGAGACCTGGTGTGCCGGGGCGCGGCAGCAGGTGGGACAGCTCCTGGCGCTCGACCTCGTGACCGTGCTTCGGAGCGTTCATCGGGCTTTCTCCTGTATCGACCGGACCGCGGGTGTGCGGTCGCCCTGTATCTGTCGGACGGGTGCGGGGGGTTCCACTCTTTTTTTCCCGCGCTTCAGTTCCTGCTCGGTCAGTTTGAGCAGACGCCCCCGTGCGCGGGACAGGCGGGAGCGGACGGTGCCGACCGGGATGCCCAGGGCCTCGGCGGCCGCGGCGTAGCTGAGGTCGGACCAGACGCACAGCATGAACACGTCGCGGTCCCCGCGGCGCAGCCTGCCCACCGCCGCTCTGGCGGCGGCGAGTCTTTCACCGTCGTCGATGCGATCGGCGACTTCGTCGGCGAAGTCCGGGACCGTCTCCGGTGTGGGGAAGCGGGCCAGGGTCTGCTGGTGTTTGCGCGCCGCGCGGCCGCGGTTGCGCAGGACGTTGGTGGCGATGCCGTAGACCCAGGGGCGGACGCTGTCGTCGCCCTCCTCCAGCCGCTCCCGCAGCCGCCACACTTCCAGGAACGTCAACGACACCGCGTCCTCGGCCGCCGACCAGTCACCCGTGGCCCGGTAGGCGTGCGCGTAGATCGCCTGGCCCAGTTCCTGGTACAGCTGGCGGAAGGCTTCTGGATCGCCGGCTCGCAGACGAGCTCGCAAGGATTGCTTCACGCAGGTACCTGTCGGTTGTACCGGGCCAGTTCCCGTGAGGTGGGTCACAGCCAGGTGAGGCGCAGCAGGACTACGGCATCCCTGTGGTTCTTCTCAATCGGAGGTCTCACGCGGCCCATTGCCGCCGACCTCGGTGGCAGCGCCATGATATGTCGTTGAATTATGAAGTAGCCGGTCCGCCCGACTGCACCCCGGCGGCGACTCTGCCAGACACCATGAGCGAACCACCGGCCGGCCGAAGCGACCCGCGCACACCTGGAGCATCAGGCATAGCTCTGAGCCCGGTACGTCTCCAACAGGCGTAGCCAGACCTCGCTGGCGGTGGGGTAGCTGGGCACCACATGCCACAGCAGGGAAAGCGGGACCCTCGCGACAATGGCCGTCGTGGCGGAGTGCACGAGATCCGCGACGCCTGAACCGACGAACGTCGCACCCACCACCGTGTCGCTGGCTCGGTCGATGACGAGTTTGGCGCGCCCGAGATAGTCATCACGCATCACGTACGTGCCGGCGAGGGCGGCCATGTCGTACTCGACCGTCGCCACGTCGAGCCCCGCTTCGCGGGCCCGCCGCTCGGTCATGCCGGCTGATCCGACCTCCGGATCGGTGAACGTCACCTGCGGGTTGCCGCGATGCCCGTCAGCAGCCCCCCGCACACCGCTCTGCGCACCCGCCACAGACTGCCCCGTGGCGCGAGCAGCGATCACCTCGCCGGCGACCCGCGCCTGGTACTTGCCCATATGAGTCAGCAACGCACGCCCGCAGACATCACCGACCGCGTACAGCCAATGCCCGCTCACCGCCCGTACGACTTGCTCGTCGTCCACCTCGAGGAAGCCGGCGTCCGGGCATCCGACCGACGACAGGCCGATGTCCTGAGTGTTGGGGGTACGGCCGGTGGCAAGCACCAGTTCGTCGCAGACGAGCGTGCTGCCATCGTCCAGCCAGACGGTTACCTCTCCGCCGTGGGGCAGTCCGACTCCCGTCTCCCGCGGATCGTCGCGTCCCACCTTGGTGATCGACCTCCCGGGAAGCAGCCGCACCCCTGCATCCCTGAGCCGGTCGCCGACCATGCGCCCGGCAAACGGTTCCTCTCGCGGCAGCAGCTCGGTGCGCCGGTATACGACGCTCAATTCGGCCACGCCCAGCGCCCGCAGCCAGGTCGCCGCCTCGCATGCGACCACTCCACCGCCCAGGACGACGACCCGGCGCGGCACCTCGTGCAGGTTGGTGACATCGCGGGAGGTCCACGGCCGGACTTCTGCCATGCCTTCGATCGGCGGCACCGTGGTGCAGGACCCTGTGTCGATCACCACCGCGTGCCTCGCGGTGAGGTCACGGGTGCCACCCGCTGCCATCTCCACCGCCACCGAGCGCTCTCCGTCGAGGCGCCCGTACCCGCGGACCACGTCGACGCCGGCACCGAGTGCCCACCCGATCTGCGAGGAGTCGTCGAGGCCGTTCACGACGGTGTCCCGGCGAGCCAGTGTCGCCGGCACGTCCAGCACGTGATCAGTCAACAGCGACGCCACACCGGGCACATGCTTCGCGTTTCCCAGTACGTCAACGGGGCGCAGCAGGGCCTTGCTGGGCATGCAGGCCCAGTACGAGCACTCGCCACCCAGCAGTTCAGCTTCCACGAGCACCGCGTCCAAACCCGAGAACTGTGTGGCGTATTGAGCCGCGTTCTCGCCCGCCGCGGCGCCACCCAACACGATGACGTCCCACTCGGAGCGATCAGGATCCACACTTGCGGCCATAATCGCGCCTCCCTATTCCGATTGCGAAAAAATCGGGACGGATGAACTGCTGGAAATCGCCTTTCGCGGGAGATGTATCGGGGCACGGAATGCACAAGCGTCCCGCGCTGGGCATACGGGAGAAAGCCTACGCCTCCGGCCCGGTTCGAGTAACCGCAGGCGAATGAGGCCGTGGACTGGCAAGGTTGGACTCGAGTCGGACTGGTATCTCCAGGTCCGTCAGCACGGACACCCTCTTCGCCGAAACGCTGGGGGACGACTTGGCAAAGGGCATAAAGACCAGCATTCAGTTTGGCGACGGCATCGTCAGCGCCATCGACTTCAAGCTGCACGCCAAGAAGGTCGCCGACCCCGAAGGCGGCGAGCGCGGGCATCACACTCGGCGGCAAGTACCTCTCGGCCCCGCCGGGCCCTGAGAGGGCAATGGCGAAACACGCGGTGAACCGTTCAGGACTGGCCCCCGCAACGGGGCTACGCGCCATCACTACATCCCATTCGTGATGTCTTGGCCGTTTCGAACAGCAGCCGATGGCTTGGAGCCGGCGTCGCTGACCCACCGCGCCGTAGACCGCGCGTCCCGGACGCGCATCCTCTGTGCTGCCGCATCCGTCACCGCGACCCCAGTCATGAGCGAACACCTGACCGCGCACAACTCCGTCGCCGGGCTCGCGGATCCCCACCGCCCCCAAGTTGAACATGTTCAAAGATGGGGCTAGGGTCGCCTCCAGCGCAATTACCGGGGGGTGACCGTGCGCATTGCAGTGATCGTATTCAAGGCCGTACTCGTTGTTGTCGCTACGTGGATCGCTCTCATCACGGGCCTCGGGCTGGTGGCGTTCATGCCTGCTCGCGTGCAGTACTACGCGATCTCTCCAGTCAGCATCCTCCTCTGGCTCGGCTCCCTTGTCGTGGTCCCCATGTTTACCTGCATGGCGCTAAGCCGCTGGATCAAGAAGGTGCCGGGCTCGCCGCCCCCGGCGCACCACGCGTCTGACCAGCCCGACCTCGATTCATGACCGGTCACCTGCCTACAAGGTGGCATCCAGCGAACGAGAGCCAGCGCCGCGGCTGAGTCTGCAGGACGGGAGTGCGTTCGCATGCGGACGCGAGGAGACGAAGGCCGGGACCGATTGGGGTTCCCGGCCTTCGTGCTGCAGGCCGGCCGTGCAAGGCTGCCGTCCGCACATCCGCCAGCTACCGCTCCAGAGTCCCGGATCGCAAGGCTGCTCGTGGCGCATCCGCAGGGACGGGGCACTGACGCGAGGCGTCGCGTCCCAGGGGCGGCTGTTTCTTCCGGCAGACCCTGGATAACAAGGTGTATCAGTCTGTCTGGCGTTGGGCGGCAAGGGCGTGCAGGCGGGCGGAGGTGCCGTCACGTCGCGCGCGCCACAGCCCGTACTTGGCCAGTAGTCCGTTGGAGACGGTCAGCAGTGTCCGGTACGGGGGTGCGGCCAGGCCCTTGGACGTGTGAGGTGCGTAGACGGCCCCCTTCTCGGTGACTGTGAGCCAGCCGGTGAGCGTGCGCATTCCCAGCCCGACACACTGCGGTTGGAAGGCGTGGGCAAGGAAGCCTGCTCTGCGGCCGCCGGGCGGAAGCAACCCTGCGGGGATGTCCAGGTGCAGTCCGGTCTCGTCGTGGCCGGTGACTTTCACGGGGACGATGACGGGCAGACCGTCCGCGCCGCGGTAGGCCAGAAGCCGGTGCGGCAGCCGGTGGACCTGACGGGCGACCGCGGCGACGTCGACGCGCGGGCCGGTGCCGTTCTTCGGTGCCTTCTGTTCCGCCGGGAACTCCGGCCAAGCGGCGCCTGTGACCGCTCTCGCCCCTCGGGCCGCGAGGTTCTCCCACACCGCGACACGCTGCAACTCGACGTCCACGAAGACGCGTTCCTGGTGGTACTCACGCAGGAGCCAGTCCCACAACGGCCCACGTCTCACTTCTCCGAGGAACGGCTCGGAGGCATGCATCAGCTCTGCAAGGCGCTCCGGTGACGGATGCATGTCCACCGACGCAGCGCCCTGGGCCAGCACGTACGCGTCACTGGCGGCGAAGCCGTGCTCACGGGTGTGATAGGCGACGGCGACGTTCGGGTCGCGCAGGATCCGTTCGAGTTTCTTCGGGAAGCCGAGAGAGGTGGTGAACCCGACCCGGGCGGCCTCGCGGCTCCCGAGGCCGAGCGGTGAGACGCTGGTGACCACGGCGCCGCCGGCCGGAGTGACGTAGGCGACCGCCACGGTGAGGTCGCCCCTGATCACAGGGTCGGCGGCGTCGGGCCACCTGAGCGGCGCGGACGTCATACGCCGGTCCCGCGGAGAATGCCGAGATCGGCCTCTGCCTGGAGGCGCATGGCGGGGACCAGCGGACGCACCGGCTCCGGCAGGCCCGAGAGCACCAACTCGACCTCCGCAGAGGTGCCCACCTCGTCGAGGAACCCGACCATGAGGTGCCCGGCCACGGGGGGAGTGGTCGCGATCACGCGCTGTGCGAAGTCCTGCCACTCCGCGGGACTGACATGTTCGCGGAGCGCCGGGAAGAGGACGGGCTCTTCATGGGTGAGGTGGTCGTGCACGACGTCTCGGACCGTCACCGCGGCGTCGTGCAGCTCGGCACGAACCGCCGCCTCACCCGGGGTGGCCGCGCCGTCGCCGGTGCCGGCCGTCGTGAGCGGAACGCCAGCGACGGCTTCGCCGACGTGGACGGCGACTCCGGCCAGCCGGTCGAGCGCCGCGTCCAGTTGGTCATGCTCGTCGGTCAGTGAGTCCAGCGACTGTGCGGCGGCCGGCGCTTTCGCGGTGATCCGGGGCCACAGGTCGTCGTCCTCCGTCTGGTGGTGGTGCCGGAGGTTGGCGACCAGGAAGTCGCGCAGCTGCGCCGTCGCACCGAGGGGGACCGAGGCGTCGAGGGCCGCTTCGGCCAGCAGCGTGGTGGCCGCTCGGTGGACGTCGTGGGCCAGCCGGGTCTCGACGACCGCCGGCACGTCCGTGGGGGGAGTCAGTGTCATGAAGCGCAACATATTCATTAGAGGAACCTATTGTCAATATAGTTACCTATCGTGCACGCGGTACACTGCGTCTGTGACGACGACCCGGAAGTACACCTCGACTCGACGCGTCAGCTCGGCGGCAGCCACCCGTGAAGCCATCCTGAGCAGCGCGCATGCGCTCTTCCTCGCACGTGGGTACGCCGGGGTGACCGTCGCGGAGATCGCGCACGCGGCGAAGGTCGCCGTACCGACCGTGTACAGCAGCGTGGGCAACAAGCCCGGCATCCTGACGGCCCTCCTGGAGCCGGCTCTCACGGACCCCGCCATCGCCACGACCCTCGCGGCAGTCGAGGCCACTGACGATCCGCACGCCGTGATCGGCCTGACGGCCGCGGGCACCCGGCTCACGCATGAGCGTCATTGGGACCTGGTGTACGAGATCTTCTACCGGAACCCGCCGGGCGAGCCCGCCGTCAAGGCAGTCCTGGACAAGGGGGCCGACGACTACGTCCAAGCTCTGACCCTGGTGGCCGACCGTCTCGTCGCCCTCGGCGCGCTCCGCGCCGAGGTGAACCGCGCGGAGGCCATCGATCTGCTCTGGTTCCATCTGGGGCCGCACGCCTGGATCACGCTCGTCGGCGAACGCGGATGGCCGTTCGAGCGGGCGCAGGATTGGATTGCCCGCTCGGCCTGTCATGCCCTTCTGTCTGATCATTCCGCAGCGACTTCGAGCTAAGGGCTGTGCCGTGATCCCCGGCGGGCGCACGACGACAGCTACGGCACCTCGCAGCGTTGTCGGATCGCCCGAATACGCCAAGTATGAGGCCGACCCTCCGCCGTGCGATGCACCCATCTGACGCCGCGCGCTAATACACCGGGGATTACGGGACAGCCCTTAGCGCCACGCACTGGGCCTGGCGGCGATGAGACTCCACGGGGTGGAAAGCCGCAATTCGGCGATACCTTCATCTCGTCACTGCTGTGCTGCTAACGATGCGGCCGCGTTGGTGGGACAGTACGAGACCCCGGACCTCCGCGGCCCGGGGTCTCTCTGCGCTCTGAGGTCTCCGATCGGTTCAATGACCTGCCGTAGGAGTGTTACGCCCACTCCCTATACCGCGTACGCGGAGTACGCCGAGTTGATCCTGGCGGGCACGCTCGGGGGAATTGGAAGCCGTTCGATGTCACTGAGTGCCAGGAGTGCATGCGGCTGGAGAACATCATCCGTAGCTGACAGGGACATCGCGGAGTGCAGATTCGCTGAGCTAGGGCGCTGGTTCGTACACCACGGGCCGCAGCAGCTCTCTGGGCGGCGCGCTGCACGATCTCCTGCGTGCCCAGGTCACCCCCCGCCATCGGCTGGCCTCCTACAGCGCCAAGCACTGGCACGCCCAGCTCAGCCAGCTCACCGAGACCCGCCGCGGCTACGAAGCCCTGGACGCCGCCGGCCTCGACGTCCGCCCCGACACTCTCATCAAGTGGCTGTCGGACCTTGAGTACAACGTCCGCCGCAGCTATCGCGATCTCATCCACACCGCGTACGAGAACGTCGCCATCATCCCCGCCGACCCGATCCCCGACACCGTCAAGGACGGCCGGTTCGAGATCAGCGGCCTCGTCAAGACCGGCGCCGACGAACGCGAACGCGGCACCCGCCGTGCCGCCCCTCTGCGCATCGACGCGAGCCGCGGGGACTGGAGCGACATCGAGGCGCTGTGGCTGGCCGGCGACCTGCGTGACGACGACTTCGAGGACCGCTTCATCGACGACGTCGTCGTGGCCGACATCGGCGAAGGCACCGACGGCTGGGAATTCTCCGGCAGTTCGTACTCAGTCGAGCTCAGGTGACGGTACCCGGGCCCCGTTCTCGATCGGGGCCAGGAAGGTGCCCACGTCTCCGGTGACGGCTATCCATGTGTTGTCCAGGATCGCCATCGCGTGGACGGATACCCCGTGTCCGGTGAGCGGCTTGCCGATCCGCTGGTCGTTGGCCGGGTCCCAGATCCGCACGATGCCGGTCATGCCTGTGGTGACGGTTACCGGCGTGCCGTCGAGAAGCGTGCACGCCACCGCGTAGACGGGGTGTCCGTCCCCGCCAGGTGCAGCAGATCGAACGCGACGAAGTGCGCCGGCCACCCTTCGGCGGCCTGGGCGGCTGCGGCACCCCGGCGTTGAAGCCGGCCCTGCAGCCGTTCGAACGCGAGCCGGTCCTGCTCCCGCATGACCAGTTCCCCGTCCAGGGCGGTGGCGTCGGGCAGCCGCACCTTCTCTGGGGTTCTGGGCTGTGGCGTTAGCGAGTTGGTTCACGTTGGTACAGCTCAGCGCCATTGATTGGGAGTCCAGCCACTGCGACAGGTGTGGTGCTGTCGCCTGAAGGGGCTGTTGGGCGGCCATCTCGTTGACGAGGCTGCCGTGGAGCCGGGGTGGCACTGCGGGGCCGTGCGCCGGGTACTGTCGCCGGGCGGTCCGCATCATGGCGAGGGTGTCCACGTTCTTCGCCATAAGACGATCTTGGACACCCTCATTCTCGCCTCCGCAGGCACCCCTTGGACCACCCCACCAGGAGGAACCAGTGTCGTACCTGCAATCGCTCACCCCCGAGGAGAAACTCGCCGACGCGAAGAAGCAGCTGAACCTCCCGCGTATCGTCGTGATCTGCGGCTCCACCCGTTTCATGACCGAGATGACCGAGGTCGATCTGCGGGAGACCAAAGCTGGAAAGATTGTCGTCAAGCCGGGTTGCGACATGAAGTCGCCGCACGAATTTTGGTCCGATCCTGTCGAGGCCGAGAGGCTGAAGGTTCGACTCGACGATCTGCACCGAGCGAAGATCCGGCTCGCTGACGAGGTGCTTGTAGTCGGCGACTACATCGGAGACAGCACCCGAGCCGAAATCGCCTACGCCCGGTCGCTGGGCAAGCCCGTGCGGTTCACGCACCCCGAAGTCGACCCCGACGCCTGACCGCCCACCGCAACACCCTCCGCAGGCACCCCCTTGAATTGATCATCTAGGTCTCAAGGCGGCGTGGGAAGCGTGGAAGAACCACCGCGACGGTGAAGACGCGGACGAGGCAGAGGCGAAGGAGGGCGGCCGCAGCTCGTTGGAGGTCGCCGCAGTCACCTTCGCCAACGGCGGTGACAACATCGGTGTCTACGTCCCGGTGTTTGCCACCTGTCGGCGTACACCTGAACGTCCCCACCCACGTACGGGCGAACGCGGCCACTTCCTGATGCGTTGAGGAGGGCTGGTCGGCACTCTGCTGCGTAGTCGGTGTGCTGCGGCAGGGGGGGTGGCCGGCGATGGTCTTGGATCCGCGTCGCTGGTCGGAACTACGTCGATTTCGGGGGCTGTTGGAGTCCGGGGCAATGAGCCTGTCGGAGATCGCCCGAGCTACCGGCTCAAGAACCGTCTCCAGGCCATCGAGCGCGAGAACCAAGTGGCCTAACAGCTGGGGACGTTCGCCCGTACACAGCTGGGGAGAGAACCTCGTACGCCGACAGCCGGGGCACCGCACCTGGACCGCGCCCTGGCCAAGGTCGCCAGAGGCGGCGGGGAGGCCGTGCTGATCGACGGCACCCTCATCCCCACCCGCCGCCGCACCGGCAAGGACAACCGCAAGAACTATTCGGGGAAGCACATGCGCCACGGCCTGCACTTCCTCGCCTCACCGACAAACGCGGACGCCTGATCTGGATCTCCGCCGCGGGGCCCGGGCGCACCCACGACATCGCCGCCGCCCGCCACGACCACATCGTCGAGCACCTGAAAGCCGCCGGCCGCGCCCCCGTCGAGCACGGCTTCGCGCACCTGAAGACCTGGCGCATCCTCACCAGACTCCGCACGAGCCCCGCCCGCGCCACCAACCTGCTCCGCGCCTTGCTCGTCCTGACGAACCTCGAACTCGACCGCTGACAGACGATCAAGACCGAAGACAGCCGCCCACGACCAGTACGAGCACGCACGAACCCCGCCACACCAGCAGCCGCACCAGCGAAAACCAAGATGGTGGATCTTCAGTGAAGATCCGACTGGACCTCGGTCAGTCGATGCCTTCGACGATGCGGAAGTCGCGCTCGACGCCGTCGGAGAGGGCGCCCAGCGCCTCCTGGTAGGCCGCACTCTCGTGCGCCGCGACGGCCTGTTCGAAGCTGTCGAACTCGATCAGGACGGTGCGCTCGGCGATTCCGGCGTCATGCGCCACGACCCGACTGCCACGGGCGAGGATCCGACCGCCCCCGGCCTCGACGGCCGGGCCGGCCAGCTTGTTGTAAGCAGCCAGCTTCTCAGGGTCTGAAATGGTGCGGTAGGCGCTGACCCAGTAGCCCTTGGGCATGGAACCTCCAGTGTTGGGATGAGTGCATCTGACTTACGGGTTGGTCTCGGACGAGCGTCGGCGGGCGAGAGCGAGGCTTGTCAGAGTCGTGATCGCCATGGCGCCGATGCCGACCAGTGCCGCGGTGGTGTAGGCGCTGTCGTCGGGGAAGAGGTGGCCGGGGCCGGTGCCCGCGGCGAGGATCAGGCCGCCGATGGCGCTGCCCAGGGAGTACCCGACGCTGCGGACGACGTAGTTGAAGCTCATGGCGCTCGACGTCTCGCTCTTGGGGGTGACGGCCAGGATGACGCCGGGCATCGCGGCCGAGAAGCCGCCGACGCCGAAGCCGAGCACGCCCATCGCCGCGAACAGTTCGGCCAGGTCCGACCGGGCCGCCGCGAACAGGGCGAACCCGCCGCCGACCACGACCGCGCTGCCGGCCAGGAGCAGGGGGTCGGCGATCCGCGTCCGGACCCGCGGAGTGAGCTTGCCGGCGACGAACCCCAGCACCGAGAACGGGATGAGGACCAGCCCGGCGACGAAGGTCGTCAGCCCGAAGCCGTAGCCGGCGCCGTGCGGCGTCTGCGCGTACCGGGTGATGAGCGTGAGCAGGAGGTACATGCCGATCCCGCCGACGAACATGGCGAGGTTCGCCCCGGCGACCGCCGGGTGCCGCACCGCCCGCAGATCGACCAGGGGCGTCGTGCTGCGCAGCTCGATGACGGCCCAGACGCAGAGCAACACCACCGCGACGACGGCGAGGCCTGCCGCCACGGCGAGGTGCCGGCTCCATAGATTCCGTTCGCCGGCGAGGAACAGCACCAGGAGCAGCGCAGCGGCCAGGACGACGGCGCCTGCCACGTCCACGTGGGCGGAGCGGCCTTCGGGGGCTTCGGGCATGGAGCGCCACGCGGTCAGGAGGGCGGCGGCGGTGACGACCAGGCCGAGGCCGTAGGCGGCCCGTACCCCGCCGAGCTCGGCGAGCAGTGCGGCCAGCGGGTAGCCGACGCCGGCCCCGATGATCGAGACCACCGAGATCAGGGCGATCACGGCCGCGCTGCGCTTTTCGGGGAGGTGGTCCCGGGCCACGCCCATCATCAGCGCCGTCAGCCCGAGCCCTACGCCCTGGGCCGCCCTGCCGGCCAGCAGCCACGCGAACGGCAGCGGCAGCACGGTGAGCGCGCTGCCGGCGACGACGACCGCCAGCGTGGCGAGGATCGTGGCCCGCCGGTGCGGGCCGGCTCCGAGCCGGCCCAGGACCGGCGTGGCGACGGCGCCGCTGAGCAGCGCGACGGTCAGCGTCCACTGCGCGCTGCCGAGCGAGACGTGGAACGAGGTCGCCACGCTGGTGATGAGCGGCGTCCCGAGGCTGGCGACCGCTGCCACGACCAGAGCGATGAACATCAGGGCAGGGACCAGCAGCCGCGCCTCGGAACGCGCCACCGGGAACGCCTTCACCGCGACCCCGCGGACCGGCTGCCCGGTCACTGCTTCGGCCCTTCGCGGTCCTGGCTTTCGAGCTCTGCCAGATGCTTCAGCGCCGGAAGGGCCGCCACCAGCGCCTCGACCTCGTCGCCGGTGAGCTCGCCGGTCAACCGCTCGAACGCGTGGACGCCCGCCTGGCGCCGCGTCCGGACATAGGAGGCGCCGGCCTCGGTCAGGCACACCAGCGTGACCCGCTTGTCGGACGCGTCGCCCCGCCGCTCGACCAGGCCGGACTCCTCCATCACCCGGACCAGGGCGGTCATCGCGGGCTGGGTGACGCCCTCGACCGCGGCCAGATCGGTGATGCGCCGCGGGCCGGTCCGGTCCAGGGTGGCCAGGGTGGCGGCGGACGTCAGGCTCATGTCCCGGGGCAGGCGTCTCGCGGCCCTGGTGGCCAGGCCGTAGAGGGCTGCCCCGATGGCGGCGGACGCGCCAGGAGCGGTGTCTTGACGACTCATGCTCGAAGCATAGCGTTTTTATATTCATAGTTTATGGAAATGGTCGGACAGCCGGTTCAGCTTCGCCCGCAGCGGCTCCAGCTTGCCCCGCACGTCGACCGGCAGGCCGAGCACCTCGCCGACGGCCCGGACCGTGACCGGCCCGGCCGCCTCCCGCACGATGGCCACCAGCCGCTGATGGTCCTGCGGCGGCCCGTCGGGGTCGATACCGGCGGCGCGGGCCGGGATCAGCAGCACCGACCGGCCGCCCACCTGGACTCCGGCGCCGGCGGCGCGAGCGACAGGTACTGCTCGAAGCCCTGCTCGCTGATCCGCTGCACGACCCGCCCGGCCACCACCAGCTCATCACGCTCGACCCGCACGTCGACCAGCTGCTTGACCAGCTCCTCTTGCGGTGGTCCATCAGCTCCTTGAGCACGTCGGGCGCGACGCCGGCGTCGGCGTGCCGCTGGGCGTGGCTGTGCCGGTAGGCGTGGAGGAAGACGCGGGCCTTGTCGAAAAGGGATCTGCCGGTTTGTGCGCCGCCCGTCGGTTTCCACGCGACGTTGACGTAGAGGTCGGGCAGTCCGTTGACCCAGGTGCGGTGCCACTGGGCGAGTAGGTCCTCGCTGATCGTCTTGATGCCGTGGGGGTTGCGCATCTGCGTGGGCAGCAGTGCCAGGCCCTTCGTGGGAGTGTTCGGGAAGCGACGTCGCACGGTCGCCTACTGCCGGGTGATCAGGGCGGCGGTCGCTGCGGCGATGGGCAGGCGCCGGCGCAGGCGGTGGAACTTGTAGTTGTCGTAGATGCGGACGGGCTGACCGTCTTCATCGGCATCGAGGCAGTCCCAGCGCAGATAGCTGACATCCTGGGGCCGGCGCCCCGGTCGGTGATCAGTTCCACCGCGATTCCGATGTGCGGGGGCGCGATGGCATCGAGCGCGTCCAGCTGGGAGCAGAGCCCCCTCCTTCTGACTATGCGCGGCAGACGTCGCGAGGTCTTTGCTGCCTGGCACCGGGCCAGACGAGCGATCGGCGGCGACGTCGATGGTGAGCCCTGCTGAGACTGGTTGTGCTCTTACGTGCCGTGGCGGGCTGGTCAGGTCTGAGGGGCGAAGGATTCGATGTAGTCCAGGGCGCCGTGCAGGGCGTCGCGCAGCGGGATGGTGTTGCCGGCTGCTTGGTCCAGCAGCATTCCGCCCTGGAACGCGGCTGCCAACAGGTGGGTGAGCGCGGCGGGTTCGGCTTCCGGGCGTAGCTCGCCGCGCTCCCGCATACCGGTCAGTCCTCGCAGGAACAGCTCCTGCCACCGCTCGAAGCCGTTGGCGATCGCACCTTGGTGGGAGGGCTGGGCCTTGATCACCTCGGCGGCCAGCGAGCCGAAGGTGCATCCGCCGTGCAGGGCTTCGCGCGCGGCGACGAATGTGTCGGCCCACAGGCGTAGGGCGGCGAGGCTGTCGAGTTTGCCCTCAGGTATGCGCGGGTCGGTGACGATCTGCTCGGCCTGCCAGTCCAGTACGGCGCTGACCAGGGATTCCTTGGTGGGGAAGTGGCGGGTCAGCTGGGAGCCGCTGACGTCGGCGGCCGCGCGGATCTGCTCGTTGTTGGTGTTGTGCACGCCGTGTTCGTAGATCAGATCCGCGGCTGCGCTGACGATGCGCTCGCGTGTCGCCTCGCCCTTGGCGGTCAGCTTCCGGGGCCGCCCTTCGGTGGTGGTGGTCATGGCGACCACGCTACCATAAAATGGGCTTGACAGCCCCTTTTTTTTGGTGTTCCATGAGGTCGAGATGAAAAAGGGCTGTGAAGCCCCTTTTTTGGAAGGAGTGGAAACGATGTCCAGCCAGCCCCCACCGCAGGCCGCTACGCCGGCGTCGTCACACACCGGCTCCACACCGGCCGCCTCCGGCGTGGGTGCCGCCCACCCTCGCTGCTGGGGCACCGCTGTCCTCGATCCCCTGCGCCATGAGCGAGGGCCCCATCCAGCGACGCTTCGGACGGACGTTCCCCGCGGTGTCCGGCACGGCCGTGATGGTCCTCGCCGTTGGCTACTGGCTCGCAGCCGTGGACGCCACCCCGAACTACTGGAGCGGCATGTTCACGGGCCTGCTGCTTGTCGGCCTGGCAGGCGGGACTTTCGCAACACGACCCAGGCCCCGATGTTCGCCGCTGCCGGGACCCTCGCCCCCGAACGCGCCGCCACAGGCAGCGCCCTGCTGAACATGAGCCGCCAGATCGGCAGCGCCGTCGGCGTGGCTCTGCTCGTCGCCCTCACCGCCCAGCCCACCCTCACCAGCTACCGCCATGCCTGGCTGATCCAAGCCGGCACCGGCCTCGCCGCGGGCGCCGCCCTGCTCGCGCTGCGTTCCCGCCGCGAGACGTGAAAGCCCGGCCCTACGAACCGCCCCACACCCTCCTGACGTGTCCACACACTTCAGGATGAAACGCCCATAACAATCTTATGGAAAAGGACCTCTCGTGACCCGCAACCTCCTGGTGATCGGCGCCACCGGCCAGACCGGCGGCCACACCACCCGCCTGCTCCTCGAACGCGGCCACCACGTCCGCGCCCTAGTGCGCCGCAGGGACGACGCCGCCGCACGGCTCGCTGACCTCGGCGCCGAGATCGTGGAAGGAGACGTCCAGGACCTGCACTCCCTGGACCGTGCGACGCAGGGCATCGACGCCCTCTACTTCACCTACCCCATCCTGCCAGGACTGATGGATGCCACCGCGAACGTGGCCCAGGCAGCCGAGGACAACGGTGTACAGGCGATCGTGAACATGTCCCAGAAGTCCGCCCGCCGCGAGAGCGCCAGCAACGCGGCCCGCCAGCACTGGGTGGCCGAACGCATCCTGGACCGCTCTCCTGTCGCCGCGACCCACCTGCGCCCCACCTTCTTCGCCGAATGGCTGGTCAACATGTGGGACGGCAGTGGCGAGCTGCGCTTCCCCTTCGCCGACGGGCGTCACGCCCCCGTCGCCGCCAGCGACCAGGCCCACGTGATCGCGGCCATCCTCGAGGACCCCGCCCCGCACGCCGACGAGATCTATCCGCTCTACGGGCCGATCGAGCTCAACCACCGCGAGATCGCCCAGAAGATGACGCAGACGCTGGGCCGACAGGTCACCTACGTGCCCATCGAGCTCGATGAGTTCGAGGACCTCCTCAAGAAACGCAACATGTCACCGCACATGATCCAGCACCTGCTCGCCGTCGCCGTCGACTACCGCAACGGGATTTTCGCCGGCACCAACGACTTGGTGAAGACCATCGGCGGCACCGAGCCCCTCGACGTCGAATCCTTCGTCACCCGTAACCGCGCCTTCTACGACGCCCACACGGCCTGATCCATCCCACAGGAGAACCCGATGAGTGTTTGGTTCATCACCGGCTCGTCCCGCGGCCTCGGCCTGGAAATCACCCGCGCCGCGCTTGCGGCAGGACACCAGGTCGTGGCAACCGCCCGGAAGGCCGAAGCCGTCCGCACACAGTTCCTCGACGCCCCGGAGGTGCTGCTGCCTCTCTCCTTGGACGTCACCGACGCCAGCAGCATCCAGGCGGCCGTCGACGCAGCCGTGGAGCAGTTCGGACGCATCGACGTCCTGGTCAACAACGCCGGAACGGGCCTGCTGGCAGCCATCGAAGAATCTGACGACGCGGCAGTCCGGCGGATTTACGAGACCAACGTCTTCGGCCTGCTCGCCGTCCAGCGCGCGGTTCTTCCGGTCCTGCGGCGCCAGCGTGCCGGACACGTGATCAACATCAGCTCGATCGTCGGCTTCGCCACCTCGCCCGGATGGGGAATCTACGCCTCGACGAAGTTCGCCGTCGAAGCCATCGGCGAGACCCTCGCCGCCGAACTGGCCCCTCTGGGCGTGCACGTCACGCTCGTGGAACCGGGCTTCTTCCGTACCGACTTCCTCGACTCTGCCAGCCTCCACACCGACGTCGAGGTCATCGAGGACTACGCCCCCACCGCCGGCGCGGTGCGCAACGCCATGACCGACCTCAACCACGCCCAGCCCGGCGACCCAGCCAAAGCCGCCCGCGCCATCATCGACATTGCCCAGACCCCGCAGCCCCCGCTGCGCCTCCAGTTGGGCGCCGACACCCTCCGGGCCTACGAGGCCAAGCTCACCAGCGTCCGAGAAGAAATGGACGTCTGGCGCCACATCGCCCTCAGCACAGACCACGACTGACAAACGCGGGCCTGCGGCGCTGCAGCATTGCTGCTGCAGCGCCGCGCTGGTATCTGACGCGCTGCCACTCAATCCGTGCACCTGGCCTCAGGATCCCGGGCCCGGGAGCGGCCTCACGTACACCGCGATCACCCTCGTATCCAGCGGTCTGGAAGCCGGAGCTGTCATCGCTGCCGACCATCCCGTCGATCCCACGGTCACGGTCACGGTCTCGGGTACCTACATCCTCTACGGGACGATCTCTCGCATGTTGCTGGGCATGTTCCTCGTCAGCTTCGGATACGCCGCGAGCAAGGCATGTCTGCTGCCGTGCTGGACTCACCGCACGGCCTACGTTCTGGACGCTGTGAACTTGGCCTTTGTGCCGTCCCTGTTCTTCGGCAACACCCCGGCCGATTTCTATGCCGCCAAAGGTTGGGGTACCACCGCACTCATGGGCGCCCTCCTCAGCTACTGGCTCCTTGCTGTCGGCATCGCGACCTTCCGCAGTGCTGGGCGGGTGCGTTGATGGCCGGCGCCCCGCACCCCGCGTCTGTTGTCTGCCATCCGGCACGCGGTGCGGTAGGTCCGTGGAGGCGGAGAAAGGGAGGAACGCCGGGACCTGTGGATCAAGTCAGTCGCGGTGGTGTCGCTGACGTAGTCGGTGACTGGCGTTAGCACGGACGCGCCGGGTTCTTCCTGACTCGGCGAGCAGGGTGAGGACGACGGGTGAGGGCAGGGTCTCGACGGCCTTGCGCTGGAACCAGTCGGATCCCGTGGTGACTTCCTCCGAGCTCCACGGCTCGCCCATGGTGATTGACCGCAGCACGCCATTCGTGCAGCCGGTGGGGGAGGAACACCCGCTCCGCGCTGACCTCGGCCATTGCGTGGGCCCAGGAGGTGAACCCGTCGTCGGTCAGCAACTGCGCCGCGCGACGGTCGAGGTGGCGGACGATGGCCGACTGCGCCATCGTCGTGTCCGGGTCGCGCAAGATTCTGGTGACCAACTCGGCTTCGTCCTCGTCACGGACGACGGCCAGCTCATCCAGGTAGCGGGCGAATCGCTGGTGCTCGTCCTCGGTGGAACGGTCATTGGCGCTGTTGGTGCCATTCACTCCGTGGCCTCCTCGGGGCACTCGACCAGGTGGCCGTGGTCGAAGCGGGCACCGGCTCGCACCAGTGGCACGAGAGGGCCGAGACGCTCAGGTGTCACATAGTCCCATTGCGCTTGGTGGGGTTCGACTCCTCGCTGTCCATGAGTTCGTCCACACGTCCAGCTGCTCCTCGCGGTGATGACCCGTCGTGGATACGGGGTTGGTGGCTCTGACTCTGTGGTGAGAGGGATGCGGGTGCCGTGGCTGGTTGGGTGTGGGGGTTGGGTTGCGTGGGTGGTGGGGGTTGGTGGTGGGTTGGGTGTGGGGGTTGGGTTGCGTGGTTGGTGGGTTGGGGTTGGTGGGTTAGGGGTGGTGGGTGGGGGTGGTGGTGATGTGGGCGGTGAAGACGGTGTGGTTGTTTTGGTGGCCGGTGACGTGGATGGTGCGGGTGTTGGTGGGGGTGTTGGTGGGGGTGTTGGTGGGGGTGTTGGTGGTGGGGGTGGTGTGGGTTCGGTTGTTGTGGGTTCGGTTGTTGTTGGTTCGGTTGTTGTTGGTGGTGGTGTTTTGGTTGGTGTTTGGGGTGGGGGTGTCGCTGGTTGTGTGGGTGGTGATGTAGGTGGGGGTGTGGTGTTCGGTGTAGCGGTGGAAGGTGGCGTGGAGGGTGGTGAGGTGGGTGGGGGTGGGGTGGGTGTGGGTGTGGGTGGCTTGGCGGGCGGCTTCGAGGAGGACCATGCCGGGGATGTGGTCGGTGGTGTGGTCGAAGAGGATGGGGTGGTGGGGGTTGGGGGTGAGTTGCCAGGTGTGGGGTTGGGGGGTGGGGGTGAGGACGAGGTCGAGGGGGAGGTGGCGTCCGTAGGGGGTGGGGTCGGTGGGGGGTGTGGGGGGTGGGGTGGGTTGGGGGGTGGGTTGGGTGGTGTGGGGTTGGCGGAGGCGTTGGTAGGTGGTGGGGGTGAGGCAGGTGAATTGGCCGCCGCCGGTGGCGGTGGTGTGGCCGTTGCGGGTGATGTGGATGTGCATGGTGAAGTCGGCGAGGCGTTTGCCTTTGTAGCGGAGGGTGGTGCAGGTGGCGGTGAGGGTGAGGTCGGTGGGGGTGGGGCCGATGTGGAGGTGTTGGGGGTGGGTGGTGAGGTGGATGTTCCACATGAGGAAGTGGTGGTCGAGGGGGACGCCGAGTTCGGCGTGGGCGAGGTAGAGGCCGGTTTGGCGGATGGTTTCTGCGGCTTGGAGGGGGTCGTGGTGGGTGCCGTCGGGGGTGGTGTAGAAGGTGTGGGCGCGGGGCCATTGGGCGGTGAGGGTGTAGTGGTTGTCGCCGGTTTTTTCGCTGCCGGTGAGGAAGACCTCGGCGAGGCTTGAGCGGTGGACGTATTCGCGGGGGACGGTGGTGGTGAGGCGGGGCATGGGGGTGGTGGGGGCGGGGTGCGGGGGTGGGGTGGTGGCGGGTGGGGTGGGGTGGTTGTCCTGGTGGACGGTGAGCAGGGTCATGGGTGTCTCCGTTGCGCCGTTGGATGGGCTGGGATCGACCGTGCAGGGTCATAAGATACGAACCTACCGGTTTTCTTTTCAAGGGTGGGCGGGGAATTTCGCGGCCGGCGGTCGGGTGGAGGGTCCGGGCGGGCGGGGTGGCGGGGGTCGGTGGCCGGGGGCGGGCGGGGTGGGGATCTTTCCGGGTAAACGGGGGGTTGTATTCCGTTCTGGTGGTGTCTTCCGTGGGTGCGGGGTGCTGTGCGAGGCTCGGGTTCGGTGGCGGGGGTGGGGTGGGGCTCTCGCGGGTGGCGGGTTCGGGGGCTATGGTGAAACCGGCTGAGCGGTTTGGTTTGGGTGCTGTTTTGGGCGGGTGCGGGCCTGTGCCGTGGGCGTGGGCGTGGGCGCGTGCGCGGGTGTGGGTGTGGGTGGTGTGAGGGTTCGGGCCGGTGCTGTGGGTGGCGGTGCTGGTGGCGGGGCCGGGATGGTGCGGTGCTGGTGGTGTGGGGGGTCGGGGGGTGCCGGCCGGGGGTGGCCGTGCGGGGGTGCGGGGGGGTGCGGGTTGGGGGTGGCCGTGCGGGGGTGCGGGGGTCGGGGGGTGCGGGTTGGGGGTGGCCGTGCGGGGGTCGGGGCGGGCGTGGGGTCTGGTGCCGGTGTGGGTGTCGTGTCTGCTTCGTTCCTGGTGGGGGTGCGGGGGTGGTGCGTTGCCGGTTTCCTCGTGGTGGGGTGACGGGCCGTTCGGTGCCGGGCGGTTCGGTGCGGGGCGGTTCGTGGTGGCGGGGGTGTCGGGTGGTGCGTGGGTGCGGGGCGGCCTTGGTGGCGCTGGGTGTGCCGCGCCGTGCCGTGCTGTGTTGTGTTGTGGGCTGGCGTTTTGTGCCGGTTTTGTGTTGTTGGTGATTGTTTGTATTGCTGTGTTGGTTCGTGTCGTTGTGGTTTTTCCGGTGTTTTCGCTGTCTGCGGGGAGGGTCTGATGGTGCGTCGGCTGGATGGGCGTGAGCAGGGTCGCAGTGGGCTGGACGGGCTGGACGGGGGCGAGGCGGCCGGGGGCGGGGTGGCCGGGGGCGGGGTGGCCGGGACGGCCGGGAGTGAGGCGGCGGCGGTGGCTGGGTCGGGGGGCGGTGGGACGGCCGGGAGTGTGACGGCGGTGGCCGGGTCGGCGGGGTCGGCTGGGCTTGCGGGGAGTGAGGCGGCGGTGGTGGCGGGGCTGGCGGGGCTGGCGGGGAGTGGGGCGGGTGTGGGGGTGCTGGGTGGTCCGGGTGGGGTGGTTGGGGTGGGTGGTTCGGGTGGTGGGGGGTGTCCGTTTGTGTTGGATGTGTTGGGGCGGGATGTGCAGGGGGAGGCGGCTGTGTTGCGGGGGCGGGGTGCGGTGTCGCGGGTGGTGTTGCCGGGTGGGGTGGGGGCGTGGGTGGTGACGGATGCGGGGGTGATGCGTGGGTTGTTGACGGATGGGCGGGTGTCGAAGGATGCGTATCGGCATTGGCCGGCGTGGCGGCGGGGGGAGGTGTCGGGGAGTTGGCCGTTGGCGGTGTGGGTGTCGGTGCAGAATCTGGTGACGTCGTACGGGGCGGAGCATCGGCGGTTGCGGGGGTTGATGGCGTCGGCGTTCACGGCGCGGCGGGTGGCGTTGCTGGGGCCGCGGGTGGAGGAGATCGCGGGGGGTCTGCTGGATGGGGTGGAGGAGGCGGCGGGGCGGGCTGCGGGCGGGGTGGTGGATGTGCGGGAGTTGTTCGCGCTGCCGTTGCCGGGGCTGGTGATGTTGGAGTTGTTCGGGATTCCGGAGGAGTTCCGGGGGCCGTTGCGGGAGATCATTGACGGGTTTTTCGATACGGCGGTGTCGTCGGTGGAGGCGCAGGCCAATTACCGGGCGCTGTATTCGACGATGGGGGAGTTGGTCGCGTTCAAGCGGCGTTGTCCGGGTGAGGATCTGACCAGTGCGCTGATCGCGGCGGGTGATGCCGGTGGTGCGGGTGGTGCGGGTGGTGCGGGTGGTGCGGGTGGGGGTGGGGGTTGGGTGGGAAGGAGCTGGTCGACAACTTGATCATGTTGTTGAGTGCGGGGTGTGAGCCGACGGTGAATCTGCTGGGCAATGCGGTGGCGTTGTTGCTGGGGGATGTGGGTCAGCTGGAGTTGGTGCGGTCGGGGCGGGCGTCGTGGGGGGATGTGGTGGAGGAGGCGGTGCGGGTGGAGGCGCCGGGGGCGAATGCGATTTTGCGGTATGCGGTGGAGGATGTGCGGGTGGGGGAGACGGTGATCGGGCGGGGGGATGCGCTGGTGATGTCGTTCGCGGCGGCGGGCCGGGATCCGGGGGTGCACGGGGAGGATGCGGATGTGTTCGATGTGACGCGAAAGACGCGTCGGGAGCATCTGTCGTTCGGTCATGGGGTGCATTACTGCCTGGGGGCGCCGCTGGCGCGGCTGGAGGCGGAGATCGCGTTGCGGGCGTTGTTCGGGCGTTTCCCGCGGATGCGGGCGGCGTTCGGGCCGGGGGAGCTGCCGCGTACGGAGTCGTTCATTTCGAACGGGCCGCGGGTGCTGCCCGTGGTGCCGGGCCCGGCGGCTCACCCGGCTGCTGCGGCCGGGTGAGCGACCGGGCCTGCCGGACTCCGCCAGGCCCGCCAGGGCCGCTTGGCTTGGTGGGTTTGGTGGGTTTGGTGGGTTGACCGGGGTGGGGGTCCTGGCCGGTGCCGGCCAGGGGCTGGTGCGGGGCGGTGTGTTGTCTGTTTCGCGGGCCGGGTCGCCCTGCGGGTGCGGTGTGTGTGGTGGTGGTGGCCGTTCTGGGGCGGTGGGCCGGGCGGTGCCGGGGATGGCGTGGGTCCGGGGGTGTCGGCTGCGTCAAGTTCCGTCATCCGGGCTTGCCTTGCCTCGTCGTGCCTTGTCTTGTCTCGTGGGGCCTGGTGTTGTCTTGTCTCGGGTTTGCCGGCTGTGGTGGGTGGTTGTCGGTGGCGGCCGCCCGGCGCTCTCCTTGTGGCTGTCTCGGGCGGGTTTTTGTGGGGCCGGCCGGTTCTGGCCTGTGGCTTGTCGCTGCTGTGGGCGCTGTGGGTGCTGTGGGTGGAGTGCGGGCTGAGGGGGAGGCTCCGGTCGGTGGTTGCCGGAGTTTTCGGCTGGTGCTGCCCGGACGGGGCCGGCGCCGGTGGGGGTGGGGTGCTGCTGGTTGTGACGGTGCGCGGGAGGCCGGGGGCGGGGGGTTTCGTGGCCGGTGGCCGGTCCGGGAGGCCGGTTGGGGGTTCGCGGACCGGGGAAGGGTTCCGGTCCTGTCGGGTGCGGCCGGTCCGGGTGTTCGGGGGCCTGGTGCCGGGTGGGCTTGGTGGCGACCGTCTGCGTGACGTTGTGGGTGTAGGGGATTTTCCTGCTGTGTGAACCGGCCGGCGCCTGTGGTGTGTTGCGGTGCGGCCCCGGCAGGAGACGCGGGCACCCAGGGGTGCCGGGGTGCCCAGGGGTGCCGGGCGGCAGGGCCGGGGTGGGGTGGCAGACGTCGTTCTGCCGGGCCGTGTGCGGATGCGGTTTCTCCGGTGTGCCGGGCCGTGCGGGGAAGGGGCCCGGTGGTGCGCGGGTGCCGGTGTCCGCCCCGTCGTTGTCTGCGGTTGTCTGCGGTTGTGTGCTGTCTGGGCGGGTGGGTCAGGCGTCTTGGTCCCGGGGGGTGTGCTGCCGGGTGCCGGGGCGCCTGGGGGCTGTTGGCGGGCGGGCGGCTGGGTGGTGTTCGCCGGGGTTTTCGGGTGTGGGCCCGGCGGTGCGGGTGGTGAGCGTGGCGGCACGGGGTGGGGGGTGCGGGTGGGGTGTGGGCCGTGTCCGTTCCTGGTGTGGTCGGGTGAGCGTCTGGTTGTAGTGCCGGGGTCTGCCGTGCCGGGTGTTGGTTGTTGGGCTGTCGGGTGTGGGTGGGGGTGGCGGGTGGGGTTGTTGTGGGGTCGGGGTGTGCGGGTGTGGTGGTTCGGGGCGGGGCGGGGTGGGCGGGGACCGGTTGAATCCGGACTTCCGGTTGGGTGGGTGCGGGGGGTGGCGGGTGGGGGGTGGAGGTGTTGTCCGGCCCGGTGAGGGGGCGGGCGGGGCGGTGTGGTGCGGGGGTGGGCGGGGGCGGGGTTTTGAGCCGGGGCGGGGTGGTGGCGGGGGCGCCGCCCTTGTGAAAATACGGACTACCTGGTTTGGTTTGGAGTGGTTGCAAGGAAAACATCTTGCGATGGAGTGAGGAACGACCACTGGAGGGTTCGTGGTGCGGCAGGAGCGTGCGATTCGCACCCGGCGGGCGATTTTGAATGCGGCGGCGTCGGTTTTCGACGAGCGCGGGTATGAGGCCGCCACGATCGGTGAGGTGCTGACCCGGGCGGGTGTGACCAAGGGGGCTCTGTACTTCCATTTCCCCTCGAAGCAGGCGCTGGCGGAGGGGGTGCTGGCGGAGCAGTTCTCGGGTTTCACGCTGGCGCCCCGGGCGAGCAAGCTGCAGGAGCTGGTGGACATGGGGCTGTCGCTGGCGTACCGGATGCGCCGCAACCCGGTGGTCAGTGCCTCGGCGAGACTTTCGCTGGGCCAGGAGATGGGGGCCATCTTCGGCACCTGGACGATCACGACCTGGCTGGATGCGACGGAGAAGGTGCTGCGCGAGGCGCGGGAGCAGGGTGAACTGCTGCCGCATGTGGACCCGGCGGAGAGTGCGTGGGTGTTCTCGGCCGCGTGGACGGGTGTGCAGGTCTACTCCCACACGCTGGCGGGCCGGGAGGATCTGGAGCGGCGGGTCTCCGCGCTGTTCGAGCATCTGCTGCCGAGCATCGCGGTGCCCGCGGTGCTCGGCAAGCTGGTCACCGACCCGGCCCGGGCCGCCGAGGTCGCCGCCGAGGGCGAGCGGCTGGCCGCCGAGGCGGGAGAGCTGGGGGACCTGGACGAGGTCGCCGCTCCCGCCTGACCGCCTGACACCCGGCCCGCTCGCACCGCCCACCCCCAGACCCGCAGGCCCGCAGACCGGCAGGCCCGCAGACCGGCAGGGCGGCGGGCGGGCAGGCCGGCGCCCGTCCCGCACGGCCCTCCTCGCAGTCGTGGACCGGCCCGTGACTCGGGGCCCGTGCCTCGGCCTGTGGGCCGGTTTGTGTGTGCGGACCGGGCGGGGTGGCTTGTGCGGGATGGGCCGTGTGGCTGCCCGCGCGGTGTGCCGGTGCCGGTGCCGGTGCCGGTGCGGGCGGGGTGGGGTGCGGCCGGTTTCTGTTCCGTGGGGCTGTGTCCGGTGGCCGGGCGGCCGTTGGTGGGTGCCGGGGGCGGTGGCCTGGGGTTTCCGGGCCGGTGGCGGCCGGTGGCGGTGTCTGCGGGCCGGGGTGGGGCGGGGTGCCGGCGGGGCATCCCCGCAGTGAAACATACCGCGCGTGCGGTTTGGTAGGGTATGGCCTCGGAGTGCCCGGGGGTGTCCGCCGTGGCGGCGGCCGGTGCGGGCCCGGGAGGAGGCGGGATGGTCAAGCAGGTTCGGGCGGCACGTACGCGCCAGGCCCTGGTCCGGGCGGCGGCCGAGGTGTTCGCCGATGACGGGTACGCCCTCGCCTCGCTGCCGGCGATCAGCCGGCGGGCCGGGGTGAGTACCGGGGCGCTGCATTTCCATTTCCCGAGCAAGGATCTGCTGGCCCGTGAGGTGGAGGCGGCGGCGACCGTCTCCCTGCAGCGGCTGGCCGCGCGCCAGGACGCGCCGCCGGGCGGGGTGCCGGGCGGCCCCGCCGGAGCGGGTGCGGGGGGTGCGGCGCTGCGGTTGCTGGTGGAGGTCAGCCGTGACCTGGTGCTGGGGCTGTCGGCCGACCCGGTGCTGCGGGCCGGGTTCGGGCTGGGCGGTGATCCCTCGCGCAAGGGCGGTGAGGGGCCGGGCCGGTGGTGGAGCGAGTGGGTGCACGCGCTGCTGCGCGAGGCCCATGGTGCGGGTGAACTGGCGGAGGGGGTCTCCCCGGAGGCGGCCGCGGTGGCCGTGGTCGCCGCCACCCTCGGGCTGGCCGGTCTCGCCTCCCGCCACCGCTTCCACCTCTCCCCGCATCTGGTGGAACAGTTCTGGGCCCTGCTGCTGCCCGGCCTCGCCGCGCCCCCGCCCCGGCGCCCGGCACGGCCGGGCATACCCGCCGCCGAGACCGGCCCCGCCCCCCGCTAGCGGCCCCGCCCCCCGGCGGCGGATCTCCGGTCCCGCCCCCGGGCGCAGGCCGGTTCCGTCTGCGGCGGCAGGCCGAGTCCGCCTGCGGGCGGCGGACCGGTTCTGCCCGTCGGGGCGGGGATCCGGCTCGTTCCGTGCGGGGGACCGCACCCGCCTCCGGGTAAACAGACCGCATGGTCCGGCAATGGAGAGGTCAAGTCGTGCGGGGAGCGGGCCCGCAGGGCCGGTGTTCCGCCTGGCCGGGGCGTTGTGCGGCAAAAGTCGCGTTCCCTGGAGGGGGTCTCGAGTGCCGGCGGAGAGAAAACACGACGACCGGTTTGAGATTGACATACCGTCCATGCTGTTTTTTACTCGGGTGTGCCGGGAAGCACGGGGGCGGCGGTCAGTCCGCGGCCCGGCAAGTCCCGGCAGAACGGGGCCTGCTGACGGACCGGCAGAACCCTCGGCCGGCACACCTGAAGACGGCACACCTGAAGACGGCACACCTGAAGACGGCGGACCTGGAGCCCGGCGGACCTGGAGGCCGGCGGACCGGCTGGGCGGATGATCTGAGGATCTGACGCCGGCGGGTCTGAAGGCCGGCCGGCCGGTGACGAGCCGCAGAGCGGCCGGCGGGCCGGCGGCCGGCCGGACGGGCTCACGGGTCCTACCGGTCCGCGGGTTGGTGGGCCGGTGGGCCGGTACGGGGCCCGGGACCGGGCCGGCCGGCTCTGCGGCGGGCGGCGGGGCGGTGGTGGCCGGTGCGTGGCCGCGGGCTCTGGCAGATGGCAGCGAACGGACAGGGGAGACGGCGTGGACACCGACATACTCGGCACACTTGATGTGCGGGAGAAGGGCATCTCGATCACCCCGACCGCTCCCAAGCCGCGGCAGGTGCTGGCGCTGCTGGTGCTGCATGCCGACCAGATGGTGCCGGTGGGCATGCTGAGCGAGGAACTGTGGGGCGCGCAGCCGCCGCGCAGTGCACGGCCCACCCTGCAGACGTACATCCTGCAGCTGCGTGAGCTGATCACCGCGGCGCTGGAGAGGGATCCGGGCGGGCACCGTACGGCCAAGGACGTGCTGCTGACCGTGCCGGGCGGTTATCTCCTCAAGAGCGGTGAGGGCAGCAGTGACGTGCGGGAGTTCGAGCGGCTGGCCGGGCTGGGCTACCGGGCGATGGACGGGGCGGACTTCCCCGAGGCGGCCCGGCACCTGCGGGCCGCGCTCGCGCTGTGGAGCGGGCCGCCGCTGGCCGACGTGCAGGCCGGCCCGCACCTGGCCACCCAGGTCAAACGGCTGGAGGAGAGCCGGCTGTGCGCGCTGGACCAGCGCATCGAGGCCGATCTGCGCCTGGGCCGCCACCGTGAACTGCTCGCCGAGCTGACCGTGCTGGTCAGCCGGTATCCCACCCACGAGAGCCTGTGCGGGCAGTACATGCTGGCCCTGTACCGCTCCGGGCGGCGGGGCGAGGCCCTGGACGCCTACCAGCGGCTGCGGGCCACCCTGGTACGCGGTCTGGGCCTGGAGCCGTCGGCGGCCCTGGGCAAGCTGCAGCGTTCCATCCTGATGGCCCGGCCGGACGGCTCACCCGCCGCAACCGCCACGGCCGGATCCGGGTCCGCCGGTCCCGGTACGGGCCCCGCCGGGAGCGGACGGCTCGCCGCCCCGGTCGGCTGACCCACCCCCACCCCCACCCCGGCCCAGCACCGGCCCAGCACCGTCCCGCCCCGGCCCAGCACCGTCCCGCCCCCCGGGCTCCGTCTCAACCCCCTGGTCACCGGCCCCGATCCCCTGGCAGCGGCCCCCAACTCCCCGGCCCGGGGCTCTTGTTCCTCCCCGGGCGGGCCCCGGTGCCGAGAGGCACAGCCCGGACCGCCCGGACCGACTGGACCGTCCGGACCGACTGGACCGACTGGACCGCCAGGCCGTGCCGGGAAGTCCGGGCGGTCCGGTCCCTGGCGCGGGCCCCCGGGGTACGGGCATCTGGCCGGGGCTCGGCCGGGGGCGCGGTAGGGCTTGGCGTGGCGCGGGCCGCCCGCTCGGGGGCCTGGACATGCCGTGCCGCGTCGGCCGTGCGATACCGGCGGTGCCGTGCGAAGCCTGGGCCGGGCCGCGCGAAGCCGCTCCCCGCCAGTGCCGAGCCAGTACCTGTCGTGTCCCGTGCCGTGCATGCCGGTGCATGCCGGTGCATGCCGTGCGGGTCGGCCGGGTTGTTCGGGCCGGCGGGGTTGGCGGGGCCGGCGGGGTTGGCGGGGTCGGTGGTTGTTCGGGGTTCGGGGTTCGGGGTTCGGGGTGCCGGCCGGGGTGGCGGGGTGCGGGGGGTCGGTGCGGGCGCGAGGCGGGCTCGAGTGGGGTGGGGCAGGGTGGGGGTATCCGCAGGAGGAGGGGCAGGCATGTCGTCGCGCGTGCACGCCGGCGAGGACGCCGTGGAGGTGGCCGCTCCGGCCGGTGTGGTCTACGGCCTGCTGGCCGATGCCGTGCGCTGGCCGGTGTTCCTGCCCTCTCATGTGCACGTCGAGCGGCTGGACTTCGACGGCGTGCGGGAACGGCTGCTGGTGTGGGAGGTGGCCGACGAGGCGGGTGCCCCGGGCGGCCACGTCCGCTCCCGGCACACCCGGCGGGTCCTGCGGCCGCAGGACCGCAGTGTCGTCTTCGAGGAGGAGGACCAGGCCCGCCCGGGCATGGTGACCTCGGGGGTGTGGACGGTGCGCCCGGCGGGTGAGACCCGGTGCGTGCTGAGCCTGCGTCAGGAACGGGTGCTGCCCGTGCTGCTCGCCGCGGGCGACAGCCGCCTGCGCGGTGACGCGGCCGCCGGCGTACGGCGCCGGCTCGGCGAGGTCCGCGGGGCGGCCGAACGGTGGGAGGAACTCGACGAGCTGCTGCTGTCCTTCGAGGACCGGATCCGTGTCGAGGGCCCCGCCGAGCTGGTCTACGACTTCCTCTACCGGATCGGGGACTGGCAGGAACGGCTGCCGCACGTCGAGGGGACCCGCGTGCGCGAGGACGCGCCGGGCGTCCAGGTGGTGCAGGTGGACACCTGCGCCGCCGAGGACGCAGGGACCGTCACCACCCGGGCGGTACGGCTGTGTTTCCCGCACGCCGGTCGCATCGTCTACAAGGAGACCCTCACGCCCCGCCTGCTCGCCGCCCACAGCGGCGAGTGGTCCCTGCTGCCGGACGCCTCCGGGGTGACGGTCGTCGCCGCCCACCGGGCGATGCTCCGGCAGGACGCCGTCGCCCGGGAACTCGGCGAGAACACCAGCCTCCTGGAGGCCCGCCGGTACGTGCACGGCTGGCTGTCCCGGGCCGACAGACAGGCACTGGGCCTGGCCAAGTGGCATGCGGAGAGCACCGTCCGCCGTCTGCGATGAACAGATGAACAGGAGGCCGCCCATGGCCGTCACCCGTCCCGCCCCCCGCACCGTCCCCGCCGGCCTCCCGCCCGCCCGGCCCGGCCACGGCCAAGGCCAAGGCAGCGGCAGTGGCAGTGGCAGTGGCAGTGGCAGTGGTGCGGTGATACCCGGGCCCCGCCGGGGCGTCGCGCACCGCTATGCCGCACTGCCCCCGCCCCTGGAGGTGGCACTCGCCGCACTGCGCCTGGACGCCCTGCTCGGCGACCCCCGGGATGCCGCCAACCCCTACGGCCTGCCCGCCCTCACCACCACCCGTATCACCGGCAGCACCACCACCGGCAGCACCACCACCGGCAGCAGCACCACCCGCACCACCGGCAGCACCACCGGCAGCACCACCGGCAGCACCGCCGGCAGTGCGGGTGGTGCGGGTGGTGCGGGTGGTGCGGGTGGTGCGGGTGGTGCGGGGGAGGACCGGGCCGGGCTCCTGGCGGCGGCGGGCCTTGGCCGGATACGGGCCGCCGACCAGCTGGTCCGTGCCCTGCGGCCGGTCCTGCGCCGGGACGTTGCCCTGGGACAGGCCTGCGCATCGGCCGTGCGGGCGTGCCCGGTGCCCGCCGCCCTGCTGGGGCCGGCCGCGCTGCTGGCCGCCACCGGTACCGTGCTGCGCCAGGCCGCGCGGATCGTGGCCGGCCGCTGCCACAGCGAGCCGGCCCTGCGGCAGTGGCGGCCGGTGCTCGCCACCGTCTTCGCCGACCTGCTGGCCTGCGAGAGCCTGACCAGCGTGGCGCTGCGCCGCCCGATGCGTCCCGCGTCCGGTGCGCTGCTGCCCGCGGTGGCCGGCTACGTGGTGCCGACGGTAGTGGCGGACGTACTGGCCCAGCTCGAACTGGTGCTGACCGAGTGCGGCCACGGGCCCGCCGGTCCTGAGGGCCGCATGCTGGCGAAACTGGCCGGTGACCTCCCGGCGGCCGGCGTGGACGCGGCAGCCGCCGGGTCCTGGCAGACCCACCTGGTACGGGCTCTGCCGGCGCTGGCCGAAAGCCCCCGCCCCCCGCACCCCACCGCCCTCCCGGCCCTGTTCCGGCTCGCCGACCCCCACCCCGGCTCCGCCTCCGACCCCCACCCCGGCTCCGACCCCGCCGTCACCGCCGCGAACCGGCAGGACCGGCAGGAGCGGGACAGGGACGGGCAGGACAGGGACGGGCGGGGCGGGGACAAACAGGGCGGGGGCGGGCAGGGCGGGGACGGTGTGGTGCTGTCGGGGCTGCTGCGTGCTGCCGCCCGTGCGGGCGGCGGTGATCCGGACCGTGCCGCGCTGGCCGGTGCGGCCCGGCGGCTGCTGAGCGAGCAGCGCGCGCTGCGCCGTCCGTGCCGCGCGGCGGGCCAGGACGGTCCTGACGGTCCGGCCGTACGGGCGCTGGCGGACCGTCAGGCGCTGCTGTGGCTGGCCGCGGCCGTGCTCGGGGTCCAGGAGGCGGCCGACGACGGGCGCGGTCTGTTCCTGGGCGGCCCGCACTGGGCGCTGCTGGCACTGTCGGGCATCACCGAACGGCTCGGGGTGCCGCTGCCCGGCCCGGCCGCCGACCCGCGCGAACAGGTCTGGGCGGAACTCGCCGACCGGGTCCGGCACGGCGTGGACTGCGACATCTACGCGACCCGGCTGCTGTGGTGAACGGACACGGCCCGGCCGCCCCGGGCAGCACCGGCCCCGCCCGCCCCCGCCCGTCGTCCCGCCCGCACCCCTCCCACCCGGACGTCCCCGCCCCGGACGTCCCCGCCCCGGACGTCCCCGCCCCGGACGGGCCGGGCACGGGCGGGCCGGGTACGGGCGGCCCGGGTCTGCCGGAACCGGCGGAACTGGCGGAACCGGCGGATCTGGTGGGCCGGGTGGGCCGGGTGGGTCCGGGGGGCGGGCAGGGGCGGGGGAGCAGCGGGGGGCTGCTCGGGCCGCCGCTGCACGTGGCGGGTCCCGAGGGTCCCTGGGAGGAGGTCCATGACCAGCTCACCGGCCGCGGTCACGTCCTGGTGCACACCACCTGGGGGCAGTGGCTGGCGGCCGCGCTGCTGGATCCGGGACTGCGGGGCCTGCTCGGCCGTGACTGGCCGCGCTACCGGCAGACGGCCGCGCCGGCCGGCCGGCTGCGTTTCGCCGCCTCGCGGATGGTCCTCAAACACACCGCGGCCGCCGCCCTGCAACTGCCCGCGGACGCCCTCGACCTGGCCTACCGGCCCGGCGGCCGCCCCCATCTGCGCGGCCTGGCCGGCACCGAGGTGAGCCTGGCCCACACCGACGAGCTGATCGTGGTCGCCGTCAGCCGCACCGGGCCGATCGGGGTGGACGCCGAGCCCGTCACCCGCCGGCCGTCCTTCGAGCTGCTGCACCCCTACGTGTGCACCCCCGCCGAGGCCGCCGAACTCGCCGCGCTGCCCGAGGACGACCGCACGGCGCGGCTGCTGCACCTGTGGACGCTCAAGGAGGCCTACACCAAGGCACTCGGGCACGGCATGCGGCGCCGTTTCGCCGCGTTCGGCTTCAGCCGCGACGAGCAGGGCCGTACGGTCCTGGCCGACGAACCGGCCGGCGCGCCGCGGTGGATTCTCGCCACCCACCTCGTCCACGGCCGCTATCTGGTCAGTGCCGCCCACCATCCGCTGTTCCCGGTCGAGACCCCTTCGCGGCCCGCTCCACACCCGCTCGAGGAAACAGGCCTCCCACCTGCGGCGACGCTAGGCTGGCCGCTGCCGGGCAGCTCCGGCGCACAGCCGACATGACGAGAGGCGGGCGTCGTGAACCACCGTGCAGCCACCCCACCGCACACCGCCCCGCCCGCCCCCGCGCGGCCCCGTGCCGCCGGCGGCAGGCCGGGCGGCAGCTTTCGCCGCCGCCCGGCCGGATACCGGCCGGGCACCACGATCCCGCCTGTCCCCACGATCCCTTCGGCCCGCCCAGCCGTTACTGCCCGCCCAGCCGGTACTGCCGGGTGTGCCGGGTGTGTTGGCTGCGCGGGGCCGGTCCGGCCGGTCTGGCCGGTGCGGTGGGTGCGGTAGGGGGAGCGGGGGGCCGGTCCGCTGGTGTGCCGCGGGTGTGGTCCCTGGTTCGCGGGAGGGCGGATGAGCAGCCGGTACGCGCCGCGGGGCGCCGTTCTTGCCGTGGTCCACGAGCCGGGTACGCCCCCGCCGGGGGGCCCGCTCGTGCTGGAACTGTGCGGCCCGCTGGGCCCGGCCGACGCGGAGAGCGTCGCCGCCCGCCTCGCGCAGCGCCACCGTGCCTTCGACGTCGCGCTGGACAGTCACCGGCCCGGCCGTCACACCCTGCGCCTGACCCCGCCCGCCGGCGCGCCGGGCCCCGTCCCGCTGCCCGCGGAACTGCTGGCCGACGTGCTGGCCCCGCCCCCGCCGGGCGGTGAGGTCCTCCCGGTCACCGGACACCAGCAGACCCTGCTGATCGCGGCCCTCGCCCCCGCCGGCGCCACCGACCACACCGACCACATTGATCACACCGGCCCCGCCAACGGCACGGACAGCACCGGCGGTACGGACGGTTGGGACAGCACCGGCGGCGGGGACGGTACGGGCGGCGCGGGTGGCGGGGACGGTCAGCTGGAGCAGTTGTACTGGGACTGGTCCGGGCCGCTGGACGTGGCCCGGTTCGCCGCGGCGTGGCAGTCGGTCGTGGACCGGGAGTCGGTGCTGCGGGCCTGTTTCGACTGGGTCGCCTCACCGCGTCTGGTGCTGCACGCCCGCGCCGATGCCGACATCGCCGTCCACTCCCGTACCGCCGTCACCTGGGCGCGGCTTCTGCGGCGCGACCGGGCGCGGGGTTTTGCACTGCACCGGCCCGGCCTGCTGCGCCTGGCCCTGCTGCGGGGGGCGTCCTCGGCCGCGGTGCCGGCCCCGCCCCCGCGGGTGCTGCTGACCTACCACCCGGCGCTGCTGGACGAGCGGGGCGTGCACCTGCTGCTGCGGGAGTTCTACCGCGCCTACGCCGCGGGCGGTGTGCTGCCCGGCGGGGAACGCCGCCCCGACCTGCGTGATCACGCCCGCTGGCTGGCCGGCCAGAACACCGACGCCGCACGGCAGTTGTGGGCGCGGGCCGCGCCGCCGCGGCACGCCGCGACCCGTCCGGGCCGGGCGGGCGGGGAAACCGGGCAGCACGGGCCCGGACTCCTGCACACCCGGCTGCGGGCGGCCCAGACCTTCCGGCTGCGTTCCTGGGCGGCCCTGCGCGGCGTGGCGGAGAGCAGCGCCCTGCACCTGGTGTGGGCGCTGCTGCTGTACCGGGCGGCGGACGCGCAAGGTCCGCTGCCGGTGAGTTTCGGGGTGCAGCTGTCCGGCCGGGACATCGCCCTGCCGGGCGCCGCGGGCATCCCCGGCCCGCTGGACGGGCCGCTGCCGATGACCGTGACCGTCGACCCCGACGAACCCCTCACCAACCTGCTGCACCAGGTCCGCGACACACTCCTGGACCTGGCCGCCTATCCGTGGGCCGGCGCCGAGTCGATCCGCGCGTGGAGCGGCAGACCACCCTCCCCGCCCCCAGCCGTGTCCGGGTCCGTGTCTGCGTCGGTGTCGGGGTCGGGGGCGGGGTCGGGTCTGTTCGCCGACACGTTCACCGACCCCTGCGCCGACACCCTGGTGCGGTTCGAGGGCCCGCTCCTGCTGCCGCAGGCGCTGCGCGGTGAACTCGCCGCCCAGGGCATCGACGTGCAGAGCCCGCGCACCGCGGCCGGCGCCACCGGCCGGCCCCTGACCCTCACCGCCCGCCACGACACCGGGGGCGGTCTGGCCCTCACTGCCGTCTATGACCGGGCGCGCCTGGCCGACGAGGACGCCGCCGCCCTGCACGCCCAGTGCGTGCGTCTGCTGGGCGCGCTGCCCGGACACCGGGATGCCGCGGCCACCGCCGGGCAGCTGCTGGACGTGCTGGCCCGGGCCGCGGTCCCGCGCATGGCCCGCCCCGCCCCGCCCCCGCCGCGTCCCGCGCTGAGCGTGCTGCGGCCCGGACACCCCCACGCGGACGTGATCTGCCTGGTCGTCGTCCCCGGTGTGCCCAGGGGCGGTTACGACCTGTTCGTCCGCGGCCACCGGGGCCCGGAGAAGATCGTGGCCGTGCACGCCGACGGTGCCCCCGGCGCCCCGCAGGCCGTACTGCACCAGGCCCGGGGGCCGGGCCGGCGGCTGGTGCTGTGCGGGTGCGGGCCCGGCGGGCGGGCGGCCTACGAACTCGCCCAGCACATGCCGTATGCCGCCGGCCCCGCTCCGGCCGTGGTCATGACCGGCATCGGCGATGCCGCCGCCAGCGCGTCCGCCCTCGCCCGCGGCGTCCGCGCCGTCCTCACCCCGCCCCCTGAACCCCGCCCCCTGAACCCCGCCCCCTGAACCCCGCCCCCTGAACCCTGCCCCCCTGAACTCCGCCCTTTTGAACCCGGCCCCGGGCCGGCGTCGCGCGCAAGTCCGGTGAGCGCAGGGCGCTGCCGGGGCGGGGGCAGGGCGTTGCCCGGGCGGGCGCACCAGCGGCCCCGCCGCCCGCGCGAAGCAGCGGGGTCCACGAAGCAGGGGGCCCGCGAAGGAGGGGGCCGCGAAGGAGGGGGCCGCGAAGGAGGGGGCCGTGAAGGAGGGGGCTGCGGCGGTGTGTTCGCGCCCGGCCGCCCCGGGCGGGCCGGGCGGGCCGGGCGGGGCGCGGACGGCGGTGTCCCGGCGGCCACCGCTGCGCGGCGCTGCCGGGACACCGCCGGGGCGGACCGTCCCTGCCGTCGTTGCCCGCCGCCGTTGCGGCAGGTTCGGGGACCGTGGGCGGACCCGCACGGCACGGATGCGCCCGTACCCCGTTCCCGTCGAGGAGTTGAAGGGCCGGGGAGAGCGCGCCGGTTCCGCGGGGCATCCGCACGCGCCCAAAACGGCCCGGTGCCGGCACCGCCCGGTCCCGGCACCGCCCGGCATCGGGCCGAGCCGGGACCGGGCGGGGAAGTCACGCGGCCCCCGCGCCCCGCGCCCCGCGCGGCCCCCGGCCCGTGGCGGGCGGAAATGCAGGCGGCCCCCCGCGCCCCGCCCAGACCCGGTGCCGAACCAGCGCCGGGGCCGGGGCCGGGGCCGGGGTCAGGGGCGGGGGTGGCGGGCCCGGGCCGGTTTCCTGTCGTGCTGTCACCGGCCGGTCGGGGGCCGCAGGCTGCCCGGCGGCGGCCGTGTCGCCCGTCCCCCGCCTCCGCCTCCGTCCACGCTCCCGTTCCCGCTTTCGCCCCTCCTGCTCGCGGGTTCGGCTCGGGCTCGGGCTCAGGCCGTGAACAGGTCGTAGGTGGAGCTGTGGCGCGGTCCGGCCAGTACGTCCAGCTGGGGGTCGACGGTGAGGACGGCCTGGTGCAGCCGTTGCAGCTGGGGGGAGGGTTCCACGCCCAGGTCCTCGATCAGCCGGACCCGCAGTCTGCGGTAGACCTCCAGGGCGGAGGCCTGCCGGCCGGAGCGGTAGAGCGCCACCATGGCCTGCGAGTGCAGCCCCTCGTGCTGGGGGTGACGGGCGGTCAGTTCGATGAGTTCGGCGATGAGTTCGGCGTGCCGGCCCAGCCGCAGGTCGGCGTCGATGCGCCGCTCCACGGTGACCAGCCGGCTCTCCTCCAGCCGGACCACCTCGATCTCCAGGACCGGCCCCAGGCGTACGTCGACCAGGGCGGGTCCCTCCCACAGTCCCAGGGCCTCGCGGAAGCGGGCGGCGGAGACCTCGTCGTCGCCGCTCTCGAACGCGGTCTGTCCCTCCCGTGTCAGCCGGTCGTACTGGTGCACGTCGACGCTGTCGGGCGGGATCTGCAGCAGGTAGCCGCCGTGCCGGGTGGCCAGTACCTCCTTGGCGCCGCCCGGCGCGCCGGGCCCCATCGCGGTGCCCAGCCGCCGGCGCAGCTGCAGGATGTAGGTCTGCAGGGTCGTCAGTGCGCTCTGCGGGGGCTGCGTCGCCCAGATCTCCTCCATGAGGGTCGGGACGGGCATCACCCGTCCGGGATACAACGCCAGCAGCGACAGGATCTGCCGCGGCTTGCCCGCGCTCGGAACGATGGATCCCCCGTTGACCTCGGCACTCAACGGACCCAGAACCTGAATCCTCACCGGTCTCCTCCGTATGTCGTCGAGCTCCTTGTCCCGTTCCTTTTTGTGGCCAGAAATCCGCGCCGCCGCTCACGCTAGCCGCGGCCGTCCCTCCCCAGCGATTTCCTGGAGCCGTTCTCGAGCGGACTTCCAAGTCCGGTGTCACGCCCGCTGTCCGGGGCGCTGGAGGACGCTTGCAGCGCGGCTCGAATCGAACTCCTGATTCCGCCGTCGCCGCACTCCAGACGGTTACCGTCGGCCATTTCCACGCGCCCGCGCCGCTGCCGGCGGCATCCGTAATCACCGCCGCGGGCGCCGTCAAGACATCACGTCCGCGCCCCGCCCCGCACCCGCCGCGCACCGGAGCGCACGCCCCGCCCCCGCGCTCCCGGCCCGCCCCGCCGGACACCTCCCGCCCGCCCCGCACCCACGGCAACTGGCCGAAGCGTTTCCCCCCGCCCCGCCCCGCCCCGCCCCGGCCGTCCCGTCCCGGCCTGTGCTGCTGCGTGCGGGCCGTGTCCGGCCGCCGCGGCCCCGCGGCGCGGGTGTGCCGGGCCGTCCTGTGGTCGCGGGCGGCGGCGTGGAGCGCTCTTCAAGCGCAGTGAGAGCGGTTCTTGAGCGCGGTGACCGATGGTGTCCCCCAAGGCTGAAGAAGAAGGAGGAGGAGGGAGGAGGTATGGGCACCCCGAACCAGTACGAGCCCGTCCTGCGCGTGGAACGCGGGCGGGCCGGCGAAGAGGAACTGGCCGCACTCACCGTGGTGCTGCTCGCGCTCAGCGCGGGCGGCGCACCCGCCCGCCGGGGCAGGCCGGTCAACGGCTCCCGCTGGTGGAGGAGGCCCCGGGCCTACCGCGGCCCGCGCGGCTGGCAGTGATACGGACCTCGCCCAGAAAGGGATCTGACATGGCAATGACCACTGCCCCCGCCCCCGTCGAGCCGGGGCCGACCGACATCCGCGGACGCGTGGCGGAACTGCACGCGATCCGTGAGGCGGCCCGGCTGGGCCCCAGCGAGAAGGCGACCGCCGCCCAGCACGCCAAGGGCAAGCTGACCGCCCGGGAACGCATCGCCCTGCTGCTGGACGAGAACAGTTTCCAGGAGGTCGAGCAGCTGCGCCGGCACCGGGCGACCGGCTTCGGCCTGGAGGCCAAGAAGCCGTACACGGACGGTGTGATCACCGGCTGGGGCACGGTGGAGGGCCGTACGGTCTTCGTCTACGCCCACGACTTCCGTATCTTCGGCGGCGCGCTCGGCGAGGCGCACGCCACGAAGATCCACAAGATCATGGACATGGCCATCGCGGCCGGGGCGCCGCTGGTCTCCCTCAACGACGGCGCGGGCGCCCGGATCCAGGAGGGCGTCTCCGCGCTGGCCGGCTACGGCGGCATCTTCCAGCGCAACACCAAGGCCTCCGGCGTCATCCCGCAGATCTCGGTGATGCTCGGCCCGTGCGCGGGCGGCGCGGCCTACTCGCCGGCCCTGACCGACTTCGTGTTCATGGTCCGTGAGACCTCGCAGATGTTCATCACCGGCCCGGACGTGGTCAAGGCCGTCACCGGCGAGGAGATCAGCCAGAACGGGCTCGGCGGCGCCGACGTGCACGCCGAGACCAGCGGCGTGGCCCACTTCGCCTACGACGACGAGGAGACCTGCCTCGCCGAGGTCCGCTACCTCCTGTCGATGCTCCCGCAGAACAACCGCGAGAACCCCCCGCACACCACCGCCCACGACCCGGCCGGCCGGCGCGGCGAGATCCTCCTCGACCTGGTGCCCGCGGACGGCAACCGGCCCTACGACATGACGAAGGTCATCGAGGAACTCGTCGACGACGGCGACTACCTCGAGGTCCACGAACGCTGGGCCCGCAACATCATCTGCGCGCTGGCCCGCCTGGACGGCCAGGTGGTGGGCATCGTCGCCAACCAGCCGCAGACCCTCGCCGGCGTCCTGGACATCGAAGCCTCCGAAAAAGCCGCCCGGTTCGTGCAGCTGTGCGACGCCTTCAACATCCCCATCCTCACCCTGCTGGACGTGCCCGGCTTCCTGCCCGGCGTGGACCAGGAGCACGGCGGGATCATCCGGCACGGCGCGAAACTCCTGTACGCGTACTGCAACGCGACGGTGCCGAGGATCTCGCTGATCCTGCGCAAGGCGTACGGCGGTGCCTACATCGTGATGGACTCCCAGTCCATCGGCGCGGACCTCACGTACGCGTGGCCCACCAACGAGATCGCCGTGATGGGCGCCGAGGGCGCCGCCAACGTCATCTTCCGCCGCCAGATCGCCGACGCCGCCGACCCCGAGGCCATGCGCGCCCGCATGGTCAAGGAGTACAAGGCGGAACTCATGCACCCCTACTACGCGGCGGAGCGCGGCCTGGTCGACGACGTCATCGACCCCGCCGAGACCCGCGAGGTCCTCATCCGCGCGCTGGCGATGCTGCACGCCAAACACGCCGACCTGCCCTCCCGCAAACACGGCAACCCCCCGCAGTAACCCCGCGGACCGGCCACGGCGCACCCGCCCGCACCGCCCCGCACCGCCACGGCACCCGCCCGCACCGCACCCGCCCCCGCGCCCCTGCACTTCCCGCCCCCCGCACTCCCCGCCGCTCCGCTTTCCGCCCGGCATTCCGCACCAGGAGCAGACCCCACGGTCTGCTTTGCGGGACGCCGACCGGTCCCGCCCCGCCGCTCCCCGCCCCACCGGAGCGGGCCGGAACAGGCCGGAACCGGACCGGAGTTGCGCAGGACGCCTGGCAGCCGCCCCTCCCCGGCGGCGCACGGGCCGCGGACGGACAGCCTCCCCCACCCCCATTAAAACAGCACGACCGGTCGGGTATTGACAGACCGGATGCGCTGTTTTGTAATCGGGGGTGCGGCACGGGACACCGAGCAGGGGAGACGGCGTGGACATCGACGTACTGGGCGCACTGGCAGTGCGGGAGAACGGGGTGTCCATCACCCCGACGGCGCCGAAACCGCGGCAGGTCCTGGCGCTGCTCGCGCTCCGTGCCGACCAGGTGGTGCCCGTCGCGGCCCTCATCGAGGAACTGTGGGGCAACTCCCCGCCGCGCAGCGCCCGTACCACCCTGCAGACGTACGTGCTGCAGCTGCGCGAGCTCATCGCGCAGGCGCTCGAGCACGGCCGCAGCGGCGCCAAGGACGTCCTGATGACCCTGCCGGGCGGCTATCTGCTCGTCTCCGGCGGCGGCAGCAGCGACGTGCGCGAGTTCGAGCGGCTCGCGGGGGAGGGCTACCGGGCCATGGACCAGGGGGCCTTCGCCGAGGCGGCCCGCACCCTGGCCGGGGCGCTGCGGCTGTGGACGGGGGCCGCGTTCGCCGACGTGCAGGCCGGGGCGCAGCTGGCGATGGAGACCCGGCGGCTGGAGGAGAGCCGGCTGTGCGCGCTGGACCAGCGCATCGAGGCCGATCTGCGGCTGGGCCGCCACCGTGAACTGCTGCCCGAACTGACCGTGCTGACCAGCCGTTACCGCACCCACGAGAACCTGCACGCGCAGTTCATGCTGGCCCTGCACCGCTCCGGCCGGCGCAGCGAGTCGCTCAGCGTCTACCACCAGCTGCGCGCCACCCTCGTCAACGACCTGGGCCTGGAGCCCTCGCCGCGGCTGCGGCGGCTGCAGCACTCCATCCAGACGGCGGCGCCGGAGACGGCGGCGGCGCCCGCACCGTTCGACGGCGCGGGACCCCCCGCGCCCGCACGGGCCCGCTGAACCCGCACCGCCCACGCGGCGGCGGCACGGGCCACCGCCGTGCGGGCGGCCGGCAGCAACTGCGCCGGACTGCAAGGCGGTTCGGCACCTCGGGCCGCCCGGGCACCTCGGGCACCTCGGGCACCTCGGGCACCTCGGGCACCTCGGGCCGCCCCGACCGTCCGGCCGCACCGACCGTCCGAGCGGTGCGGACGGGCCGGATGGTGCGGACGGACGGAGCGGATGGTGCGGACGGACGGGGTGGGTGGTGCGGGTGGTGCGCGGGCTGCCCGCGGATGCGGGAAGCGGCTGAACGCGCCGTATCCGCGGGCCGGATGGACGGCACCCCCGGCGCCACGGGACCAGTGGCGCGACTCCCCTGCCCGGACCGCGGGTCGCCTGCCGGACGGGCCCGGCGGGCGCCGCACGCAGCCCATGCCCGCCGGGAGACCGGCGCGCGGGCCGGCAGCCGCCGTTGCGGCTGCCGTGGGCGGGCAGGGGCAGGCAGGTGGGCGGGCGGCTCATTCTTTGGGCGGAGGGTTTGGGCGCCGGCTGGTTCCCGGGAGCCAGTCGCCTTCGGCGGGATCACCACGGCCGGGGATGTGGCGCGGTGGCGGCGGCGCCCACAATGCCAGGACGGCCACCCGGGATCCGACCCTTGGAGACGCCCACCATGACCTCCGCCCCTCATCCGCACACGGCCTCGCCGACGCCGGCGGCCGACGTGCTCGCCGAGCTCACCGCGGTACTGGCGGGCATGATGCGGGTCGAGCCGCAGTCCCTCGACACGCAGGAGTCCTTCCGGCTGCTGGGCCTGGACTCGATGCTGTCCCTCGAGTTCGTCGCGGCGCTCAACGCCCGTTACGGCACCCAGATTGCGGCCACCGCGCTGTACGACCACCCCACCCCGGAGGCACTGGCCCGGCACGTCGCGGCCGAACTCGCCGCGCCCGGGCCCCTGCCGCGCACCGGCCCCGCCCCGCGGCACGGTGACGGGCAGCCCGACCCGGTCCAGGCCCCGTCTCAGGCTGCGGCTGCGGTGCGCGGTGCCGGCCCGTGGCCCGTCGCGGGGCCGGACACCGTCACCGACACCCTGCGCACGCAGCTCGCCGGGATCCTGCACTGCGCCGCGCAGGACATCGACGTGAGCGCGCCGTTCGCCGCGCTGGGACTGGACTCCATCCTGGCCGCGGAGTTCCTGGCCGGCATCAACCGCACCTACGGCCTCAGCGAGCAGACCGACCTGCTCTACGACCACCCCGACCTCGCGGCCATGGCCGCACACGTCACCGCGCAGGTGACGGACACCCGCACCACCGGCCCCGCACCCGCGTCCGGCTCCGCACCCGCACCCGCGTCCGGCCCCGCCCCCGCGCAGCCGCCGCGGGCCGTGGAGATCGACCTGAACGCCCTGCTGGACGCGGTGCGCGACGAGGTGCTCAGCATCGACGAGGCGGCTGCCCTGCTGGCGGCCCGTTCCGCCTGACACGAAGGGCACACGGTGACGGACACCCGCGAGATCCTGACGCGGTTCAAAGGCGGCACCCTGCAGCGCGAGCACGCCGTGGCCCTGCTGCGCGGCGCCGCATCGCCGGCCGGAGCACCGCCGCGGCCCGGCCCCGCGGTGCGGCCCGCGGCGGAGCGTGAACCACCGGCCGGCCCCGGTGCCGGCGGCGCCGAGCCGTGCGCCGTCGTGGGAATGCAGGGCTGTTTCCCGCACGCCGACGACCTGGACGCCTTCTGGCGCCACGCCCTGGAACAGCACACCCCCACGGCATCGTCCCCGCGGGGAGGGGACCGATTCGCGGACGGCATCCGGGAGTTCGACGCCGGCCTGCTCGCCCTGTTCGGCCTCGACACCGCCGGCGCGGCCGTCCTGGACTCCCGTGAACGCCTGCTGGCGCGCAGCGCGTGGCAGACCCTGGAGAGCGCCGGATACGCCGGAGTACGGACCGACCGGCTCACCGGCCCCGACCACGCAGGGCGCAGCGTCGGTGTCTACCTCGCCGCCGGCCCGGCAGACAACGCGCCGGGCGGGGACACGCCGGGCGGGCCCGGACCGGCCGGGCGGCTGTCGCGGCTGCTCGACCTGCGCGGGCCCAGCCTGAGCGTCGACACCGGCGCGTCCTCCTTCCTCACCGCGCTGCACCTCGCACTCGGCGCGCTGCGCGCGGGGGAGTGCGAGGCGGCGCTGGCCGGCGCCGTCGAGCTGCCACCGCGTCCGGCACCTCGGCCGCCCCGCACCGGCACCCACATTGACACCGGCACCCACACCGACACCGGTGCGGGCACGGATGCCGGTGTCGATGCCGATGGTGGGGGTGGTGGTGTCGGGGACGGTGGCGGGGGAGTGGTGGTCGTGCTGCTCAAGCCGCTGGCCGCGGCCCGTGCCGCCGGGGACCGCGTGTACGCGGTGATCCGCGCCGGCGCGGCCGGTCACCCGGGCCGCCTGGGAGCCGTACCGCACCACGCCCGGCTGGTCGGCCGGGCGCTGGCTGCGGCCGGCCTGACCGCCCCGGCCGCCGATCCGCACGGGACGCGCACCGGGCCGCCGCCGCAGATCACTCGGCAGCCGGCGCCGGCCGCCGCCCCCGGTCCGGACGGCCCGGGGGCGGGCCTGGTGGCGGGGGCCGGACTGGAGGCGCTGGGCATCGCTGTGCGGGAGAGCGCCCGGACGGCGGACCCGGCGGGTGACACGGGGGACGGCCCGG